>NZ_JCAUAW010000008.1:0-335139 GCF_059692155.1 Paenibacillus sp. JT22N1 | reverse complement strand
TGAAAGCTGAAATGCTCATTGACTTGCTAGCGAGATTTTGCAATCTCTTTTTGAACGATTTCTCGTTCGTGCTTACTCACTCGTTGTTCAGTTTTCAAAGATCAATTTCTTTCGTTCACTGCCGTGTTACCGAAGCAGCGAGAAGTAATATACCATACTGATTTTTCTTTTGCAACTACTTTTTTTCGAGTTACTTTCACCAGCCTGTCTTGCGGCCGGAGTGATAATATACCATGGTTATTGAACGTAATGCAATGTTTTATTTTTCCAATTTAAATGTTTTTTTAAATATAAACAAAATAGGCAGATTCCAATTAGGAACCGCCCTTTTTTATCGTCTTCTTATCGCCTTTCTTATCGTCTTCTTAATAGAGATTCTTTTTAGGAACTACATAACCCTAGGTTTTGTGGGATCACAATTCTGCGGGGGAACAACTCCGCTTTGAGACAACTTCAATAAATAGTAGCACTCTTCGCGATACATATGATCCGGCACGAGAGGGTTAATCCGCGATAACAGCTCAGCACTTAGCCCAAGCTCCTCGACTTCTTTCAAGAAAGCCATGAATATAGACATTTCCATATTAACATCCGAATGGAATTTGTTAATTGAAGGGTAACTGGCTCGCAACGTACGTAAATAACCTGTAAGTTCAATCGCTTTTAAATAAAACTCATTGAAATTCTTCTCAAATTGCTCGCTTTTCTTGATTAATCTCTTCTCTACCACATCCAAGTCCGTCGCAATAATTGCCGCATGACCAGCAGCATCAGTCAGCCAAAGCAAATCATGATGCAAAGGAGCATACTTCGGGACCGGCTTACCCTCCATGAGCACGATAAGTATTTTGAAGTACTCCTCAAGCTCATTCACCATATGATTGAGAAATGTCGGTGTTAATCCAAGCTTTATTTGCCCGAGCAAAGAACGATCTAAAAGATTCAGTTTATACTCGCGTAAATTTGCCGTTAAATCGTAAGCTTGTTTGTTTAATTGAGCCAAATTGGCATCTTCCTTCATTCGCGCTTGACCAAGGAGTTGATCATATTGGTTTATGTAGGAATAGGCGATAGCAATATCATTGAGCTCCACAGGAGCAAGGGCATTATAAATAAACCTCGCATGATCCCCTAAAATTTGCAGCCAAAATCGATGCTCAAACAACGTTTGTTCCATCAGTTCGTGCCCCTTTCCCGCTAATACTTTACCTAATTGTATGTAACGATCTAATTATAAAAACCAATCCCTGTTACTTTTAAGATAAAACGAAAAAAGACGCCTCATGGCGTCATAGCGGGCAGCAACTACTTTTCTTATATAGAAGCTTCTCCAGAATCTCATCATATTTAGGAAAGGGTTAATCCTCACCCTCTTACACGATTAGCTTTAACCTTTGGTAAAGCCACTTTATATCGACCCAAATATTGCGTCCCGATCACTCCCGCTAGAATCATCACAGAGCCGATCAAGTGATATACCGTCACTTTTTCCCCAAGAAAAAGGGCTCCCGCAGCTATGGAGACAATGGTTGATAAATTAGTGAACACGCTCATTTTGGATGCTTCTATCTTAGACAAGACATAGTTACCTGTCAAAGCTGTCACCAGTGAGGAGATCAAGCCTAGGAAGAGAATGGCCACAATGAATGTCGGGTTAGACAATGGTGAAAGAAAGGCCTCAAACGTCCCCGCACTAGCATGACTCGAAAGCGAAACAACAAGAAAGGTAGCAAATCCGATACCGAGCATAAAATAACTGATCTCCGCTGGGCTAAACTGCTTCGAAAGCGAACGAGCCAGAACACTGTATCCAGCAAAGGCCACACAAGTAAGAACCAACAGGATGATCCCTGTCATGTTTGACAAATCTACCGTGCTCCCCTTCATGATGAAAATAAATAGTACGCCGAATACAGAGAGGAAAATCGACAGTTTCTGGAAGATGTTTGTGGTTTCCTTCAGAAACAATGAAGCCAACACCATCGTTACGATCGGCGTGAATGCGTACAGGATGCCTCCCTCTGCCGAAGAGGTATGCTGCAGCCCATACGCTTGAAGCGTGAAGAATCCTAGTGGATATGTCGTTGCCAGCAATAGAGCTTTGATTAGCGGTTTGCCACGGTAATTCAGCTTAACCAAACCTAGTGCAACAGGGATAGAGAAGACTGCGAACGAAACGGCAAAACGATAGGTGAGCGTATCGAGCGGGTTGGCATGATCAAGAGCTATTTTGGCAAACAAGAAAGAAAATCCAATGATCACCGCATTTAGTATGGCAAATATATAGGCAAGTTTGATTCCTTTTCGGTTATTCATAATTTCCCCCCGCTTCCTAACGAATTATGGTACTTTATTGGTATTGATGCCGGCCGGCTGTTGGTTACAATCATAGAACGAATACTGTCGAACTACAAACTATTTACGGACCAACTGTACCGGTACAATTAAAGGGCGGGGGACATATATATGCATAAATATTCGCTTATTTTCAATGACATCGAACGGCGAATTGAGAATGGACAAATACGATCCGGACAAAAGCTACCGTCAATAAGGGAGCTGTCTATCACCTATTCTTGCAATAAGAGCACGGTCATTCGTGCTTATACTGAGCTTGAGAATCGCCATCTCATTTACTCTATCCCCCAAAGCGGGTATTATGCGGTACAGAAGAGAACAGATGGCATCCATCCTACGGAACAATCAGCCTATGATTTCTCTTCGGGTGCTCCGGACCCTGAGCTGTTTCCTTATCTGGATTTTAAACATTGTATTAATAAAGCGATTGATACCTATAAGAACGAATTGTTCGTATACGGAACTCCGCAAGGACTGCCATCCTTATTAAAGGTGTTAACCAAGCATTTGGCCAACTATCAGGTGTTCACGAATCCAAGCGACATTCACGTTACATCAGGCGTGCAGCAAGCCTTATCCGTCTTGGCTTTGATGCCTTTTCCGAATGGAAGACGAGGGGTGTTGCTTGAACAACCTAGTTATTATTTGTTTATACGCCTTTTGGAGCTTTATCAAATCCCTACTTTTGGCATCACAAGAACAGTCAGCGGCATCGATCTAGATGAATTAGAGCGCTTGTTCCGTACTGAAGATATTAAGTTCTTCTATACTATGCCCCGCTTCCATAACCCTCTCGGCAGTTCTTATTCGGAACAAACGAAGAAAGCAATTGCCCAACTAGCCAAACGCTATGACGTCTACATCGTTGAAGATGATTATCTGGCTGACTTGGAGAACGATACGAAATCTGACCCCATCTTCGCTTATGCTTCAACCCATGTTGTATATTTAAAAAGTTACTCCAAGATCTTGTTTCCAGGATTACGAGTGGGCGCAGCCGTCCTCCCTACAGACCTCACGCCCACGTTCAGTAACTACAAGAAATTATCGGACATCGACAGTTCCATGCTCTCGCAAGCAGCATTAGAAATTTATATTCAAAGTGGTATGTTTGAGCGGCGCAAGCGAAAAATCAGAGATTCTTATTCGCGTAGACTGATGCATCTGAATAAATCCTTAGTTGCAAACAGTGACACTGCATACCTACCTCCATCTGAAGTGATTTCGGGTGTGTACACCCATATCATCGTCCCAGCACATCTGCACATCCCAACCCTGCTGGATAGATTGCGTAAGAAGCGTGTTATTCTGCAGGACCTCCAACCTTATTACTTACCTGCGTTTAATCCTGCGCATTTGTTAAGTCTTAGCGTAACGCAAGTATCAGAGGAGCGGATCGAAGCCGGCGTACGACTTATTGCGGATGAGATCAAGCGGATGCTTGGGTGAAACGAAGTTCCTTCGCTCCCCGAAGGCAATCAAATACCTATTTAAAAGCAAAAGCCCTTCTGATTACTTTCATCAGAAGGGCTTTATTTATACATTCATCTGCTAGGAGATTCCGTAGAGAAGCAGATCCCAAACCGAAGCAAATTCCTGTTCAATCGTGTCTGATGACCATTCCTTCGCATGTGCAGGATGATGAAAACGGGAAGTAGCGATAAAAATAGCTCTCGCAGTAACGATTGATTCAACGGATTTGAACTCCTGGGACTTCATTCCTTCTTCGATAATGCGGGCAATTTGATCGATTAATTGATTGACATGCGTATTTATCATTTCGACTGCATCTAATGTAACAGCCGCGTACATGGCAAACATTTCGGAATCATTGATTGCATAGGCCTTCTTCGTACTGATCAAGGTTTCAAACCACGTGCGCAAACGCTCTGTAGCACTACCACCAGACTGGACGGCAATAGCTTCTAAGGGATCTAAGATGATTTTGTGCAGCCATCGCTCAGTTACCGCCTCTCTTAATGAGGCTTTACTTGCAAAGTGTCGATAAAGAGTACCATGGCTAACTTGAAGTGCTCGAGCCACATCGACAACGGAAGTTTTGTCAGGTCCATAACGCCGAAGCACCTGTTCCGCCGCGTCTAATATGGTTTCCTTCGTTAGCGGAAGATCATTGGACATGTTGCTCCCCCTCTCTATTAGTAGTTCCATGATATCACAGTAAGTATCAAAAAGAAAATGACAATATCGTTATTTTGTTTTATGTTTTTATTTTATGGGAAGCAACCATGCCATAGGCATTAAAAATAAAAGCTACAGACTTTCAAATGTAACATTACATAACATAAACCTATGAATTCCCTATTATTATATTGCTTTTCCAGATCATTGGAAATAAAATATCACCCTGAAAAAACATAGAATAACAGAGTATAAGATAGATTATCGTATATAACACAGATTTGTTATCGCTTTCTAGGAGTTTGATTAATTTGTCAGTTTATCTAACACCATATAAGATTATCTTGTCTTACATACCATTATCATCCACAGGAGGTAATATTTCATGACATTGGATCGAAGCAAAAAAGTTTTCAAGCGTGTCCTTTTCTCTTTACTTACTATCACCATGTTGGGGAGCAGTTCTTCACTAGCTTTCGCAGCGGATGCTCCAGCTCAACCGGCTAGCTTTCCGATTCCTGCTCTTTCGGACTCATTTAAGCAATCATCACTCTCCAACGTGATCGTCATCGGAACTGGCGGCACCCTAGCCGGCAAAGCAGAAGATAGCACAAGCTTTCAGAACTATAGAGCTGGTACATATCTGATTGAAGATTTGGTGAAACAACTGCCGGGTAAACAGAAAATCGCGGATGTGACAACCTACCAATTCGGTAACAAAGGATCAGGCGGCTACACCATCGCTGATTTGTACGATCTTTCCCTTACTGTGGATCAAGCGCTTCAGGTTTATGACAGTGCCGTAGTTACAACTGGAACCGATACCATGGAAGAAATCGCCTACTTCCTTGATCTGACTGTTCGCAGCGAAAAGCCAGTCGTCGTAACTGGCGCTATGCGGCCTTGGGACGTTATCGGTACTGATGCTCCGGCCAACCTATATAATGCGATCAAGCTGGCAGGCAGCGGCAAGACCAAATGGTTTGGCACAGTCCTTATGTTGAACGATGTTGTTCACGCAGCTAGAGAAGTGACGAAAACCAACGCACAGCGCATGGACACCTTCGAGACGCCAATGCTTGGCGCACTGGGGTACATTGACGATAGTATCCGCATTTACCGCGCTCCTGCCCGAGCAGTGAAAGCTGGTACAACGGATTGGACTACACCTTTCGATTTGAAGTCGATCACGAAAGACAAACTGCCAGCCGTAGAAATCGTGTATAGCTATCAAGAAGCAGGCGGAGGAGCAATTAAAGGCCTGGTTGCAGATGGCGCCAAAGGGATTGTAACAGCTGGCACCGGTGCAGGCGGTATTTCTGCCAAAATGACCGCAGCTCGTACTGAGGCAATTAAACAAGGCGTACTCTTCGTTACTACGACGAGAACAGGTTCAGGTACGATGTATCCCGGAACTGCGGATGGCATTATTGCAGGTGACAACCTTAATGCGCAGCATGCTCGTCTTATGCTTCTTCTTTCACTAGCATTCTCTAACGATCAAGCCAAGATCAAAAGCTGGTTCGCTAATTATGGAACACAGGATGTCAAAATCGATGCGCAGCTTCCTACCACTCCTTAAGTCCTCCGAGACCGCAGAAAAGATGCCAATATCGGCCATCCACATAACAAGGAGGTAAACCATAATGACATGGACTCAGCATAGCAATAATAGTCGTATGAGAAAACCTTTATCGAGGCCATTCAAAGATGAGCGACCGCGTTTAGAGGTAGGTTTTATCGCCAATAAGAAAGCGGTTTTCGTGATCCGAAAACTTATACTTTCTTATGTGGTCAAAAAGCTGCTCGCTCTTCCCCTTATCGTGTCTTTGTTAGGCACCATGTTGGCATTTGGAGGAGCCGCAACAACCGTCTTAGCGGAAGAAGCTGCTCCTAAACCTGTCAGCTTCCCGATACCAGCCCTTTCCGATACGTTCAAGCAATCTTCGCTTTCGAACGTGATTGTTATTGGGACCGGCGGTACCTTAGCTGGCAAAGCTGAGGATAGCACGAGCTTTCAAAACTATAAAGCAGGCACGTATTTGATTGAAGACCTCGTCAACCAATTGCCAGGCAAACAAAAAATCGCCGATGTGACGACCTACCAATTCGGTAACAAAGGCTCTGGCGGCTACACCATCGCTGATCTATACGATCTTTCACTAGCTGTCGATCAAGCGCTTGAGGTTTACGATAGCGCCGTGGTTACGACAGGTACGGACACTATGGAGGAAATCGCCTATTTCCTCGATCTGACCGTGAGAAGTCCTAAACCAGTGGTTGTAACTGGCGCCATGCGGCCTTGGGACGTCATCGGCACCGACGCTCCTGCCAACCTGTACAACGCTATCAAGCTGGCCGGAAGCGGCAAAACCAAATGGTATGGCACTGTGATCATGCTGAACGACGTCATCCAAGCGGCCAGAGAAGTTACCAAATCGAACGCACACCGGTTGGATACATTTACGACTCCAATACTTGGTGCACTTGGGTATATCGACGAGAGCAATATTCGTATCTATCGATTGAATGGACGCGCCATGAAAGCTGGTAAAGCCGACTGGGCAACCCCATTCGACTTAAAGACCATCACCAAGGATAAGCTACCGATCGTTGAGATCGTCTCTAGCTACCAAGAAGCTAGCAGCGGGGCCATTAACGGTTTCGTCGCAGACGGTGCGAAAGGGATTGTTACTGCGGGTACAGGCGCAGGCGGGATTTCTGCCAAAATGAGCGCAGCCCGCGCAGAAGCAATTAAACAAGGCGTTGTGTTTGTGACGACGACAAGAACGGGCTCAGGCACGATGTATCCGGGAACGACGGATGGCATCTTAGCCGGTGACAGCCTGAATGCACAGCATGCCCGCCTTATGCTTCTTGTATCACTAGCATTCTCCAATGATTTCAACACGATCAAAGGCTGGTTTGCGACATACGGAACACAAAGTATTGGCGTGGATCCGTCCGACATCGCGAAGCATTGGGCAGAGGTAACCATCGGGAAAGCAATCAAGGACGGCATCGTCTCGGGCTACCCTGACACTTCGTTTAAACCGAACAAGAATGTTACTCGCGCGGAATTTGCAGTCATGCTGATGAATGGTCTGAAGCCGGTTGGCGAAGGAGCGAAGCTAGCTTTTGCTGATGAGAATGAGATCGGTACTTGGGCTAAGAATGCCGTTGCGCAAGCTGTCAAAGCAGACTTCATCCAAGGTTACGACGATGGTACATTCAGACCGAATGAACCAATTACCCGCACAGAAATGGCATCCATGATTGCAGGTGCGATGAATCTGAAAGCTGATCCTTCTACAGCTACAGGTTTTGCTGATGATCAGGAGATTCCTTCATGGGGTAAAGGCGCCGTCATTGCACTTAAGCAGGCAGGTGTAGTTAGCGGTAACGAAAACAACCAATACACTCCGAGTGGCTCTACAACAAGAGCTGAAGCTGTAACGGTCATTATTAACATGCTGAACAAGAAATAATAGCAAGCGTCATAAACCCCTCTTTGTATGATTTATTCATACAGGAGGGGTTTTTATTTCTAGGTCATCATTCGTTTGACTAATTCTCGATTGCGCTTTTTAAAGACTTCATTATGCGAAGACACCATGGCAACCTTATTAGCCTCAGGCTGGATATATTGCTTTGCTTTATTTACTGCGTTTGCTGCATCTTGGAATGCACCGGCTATTAAATGCAGCTTCCCATCATGATGTAAAATATCTCCAGCCGCATAAATTCCATCTATCGAAGATTCGCTAGCCGCATTACCAGCAATGTAATAGTTATCTGCGATCGCAATCTTTACTTCACTATTCTTAAGTAGTGTTGTATCACGTTCATAACCATGATTAATAATCACTTCATCAATGGGCAAATACGACACCTCACCTGTTTCATGGTTGGTAAGTTCGACACGTTCAATGACTTCATGATTACTGCTAGCAACTAGTTTGGTTATGGACGTATGGAAGAAACAAACAACGGAGCTCTCCATAAGCTGCTTTACTTGTGCTTCGTGACCTGTTAAAGCCTCTTTTCGATAGGTTAAATAAACGTTTTTGGCGATAGGCTCTAGTTCATTCGCCCAATCAATTGCAGAATTGCCCCCCCCAGAAATGATCACCGTTTTGTTTCTAAAATGCTGTAAAGACTTCACGGTATAGTTCAAATTCGACACTTCAAATCTCTCTGCGCCTTCGATCTCCAGCCTTTGCGGATTCAATATTCCCCCTCCAACAGCAACGATAACTGTTTTCGTGTAATGCTTTTGACCAGAAGCAGCTTGCAAGACAAAAATACCCTCTTCATTACGTGTTATCGACTCTACCTTTTCATTCAACACAACTTCTGGATGAAACGTTAGTCCTTGCTCTACAAGATTTTCAATCAGCTTCGCTCCTGGAATTGGCGTGTGTCCTCCCACATCCCAAATCATTTTCTCCGGATAGATATGTATTTTTCCACCCAGTTGGGTTTGGTACTCAATAAGCTTGGTCTTCATTTCTCTAAGTCCACTATAAAAAGCTGAGTAAAGCCCTGCTGGCCCTCCTCCAATGACAGTCACATCATACAATTCCTGTTCTTCCATTCCCCGATCACTCCTCGGCTACGAAACGTAAATGATTATCATTCTCAATTAAATATACGTCTATTCTTCTCATTTGACAACAAAAAAAGTTATTGACAAATAAAATTGTTCGCTTTATTGTGTGTATTGTAATGAAATTGATAATCATTATCAGTTAGTGGGTAGTACCTATTTTGAAATAAATGGAGGTTATCTCATGGTTCGCCTGTATACAGATCAGCTAAACATTAGTTATGGTGACCGTTTAATTGTGAAAAATCTCAGTGTAGAGATTCCAGACAAGAAAATCACCACCATGATCGGAGCGAATGGCTGTGGAAAGTCTACCCTATTGAAAGCAGCCACGCGGATTATTTCCCATCAATCAGGTTCAATTGTTCTAGATGGCGAACATATTGCCAAAGAACATACAAAGATACTCGCTAGAAAAATGGCGATCCTTCCACAAGCGCCTGAGAGTGCAAGTGGTTTAACCGTCGGTGAGTTAGTATCCTATGGGCGCTTTCCTTATCAAACGGGCTTTGGGCGCTTATCGAAAAAGGACTATGAAGTGATCGACTGGGCACTTGAAGTTACAGGTACCATTGACTTTAAGTTTCGTCCTGTAGATGCACTATCTGGAGGGCAACGACAGCGCGTATGGATTGCCATGGCGCTTGCGCAAGAAACGGAGATTATCTTCCTTGACGAACCTACCACCTATTTAGATCTAGCTCATCAATTAGAGGTTCTAGAGCTTTTGCAAAAACTAAATAGGGAACAGGAACGCACGATTGTCATGGTCCTCCATGATTTAAATCATGCAGCTCGATTTGCTGATTATATCATCGCTCTTAAAGATGGTGAAATCGTGAAAGCTGGCACTTGCGAAGAAGTGATAAATCATGACGTGCTCAAGAAAGTTTTCCACATTGACGCTGAAATCGGACGAGATCCTCGAACAAATAAACCTATGTGCGTTACCTACAATTTATTAAAGGGAGATAACCAAAATGAACAAACGACTCATTCCGTTCCTGCTCTTCATCTCATTAGCTCTTAGTGCTTGCAGCAGCCAAACAACCCAAACAGAGAAGAACGCAGCGAAAGCTGAAAACAAACCAACAACCATTACCTACCAATCTGAAAATGGACCTGTCGAAGTTCCAGCCAATCCGCAACGCGTCGTTGTCCTTTCTTCTTTTGCAGGTAATGTAATGGCTCTAAAAGTTAATCTTGTTGGTGTCGATTCATGGTCTAAAATGAACCCGCGCTTCGAAACAACATTGAAAACTGCGCAAGAAGTTTCCGATGAAAGTCTAGAAAAACTGATTGAATTAAAACCGGATTTAATCATTGGTCTATCCAGTGTTAAAAACGTGGATAAATTGAAGCAAATTGCCCCTACAGTAACGTATACATACGGAAAGGTAGATTATTTAACCCAGCACTTAGAAATCGGCAAACTTTTAAATAAAGAAAAAGAAGCGCAAGCCTGGATTACTGACTTTAAAAAACGGGCGCAGAAAGCCGGAGAAGACATTAAAACAAAGATTAGTGCGGACAAAACGATTTCTGTTGTTGAAAATTTCGACAAACAGCTTTACGTCTTCGGGAATAACTGGGGTCGTGGCACCGAAATTCTTTACCAAGAAATGAAGCTAGAAATGCCTAAAAAAGTCAAAGAAATGGCTTTAAAAGCCGGCTACTACGCCTTGTCTTTGGAAGTGCTTCCGGAGTACGCAGGTGACTACGTTATCTTCAGCAAGAACCCAGACACAGATAATTCGTTCCAACAAACCGATACCTACAAAAACATTCCAGCGGTTAAAAACAAACAACTATTTGAAGTCAATGCGAAAGAGTTCTATTTCAATGATCCACAGACATTAGAATACCAACTCGATTTCTTTGTTAAAAACTTAGGTAGTAAATGATTACCGAACATCAACGGATCATCCCATTCGTTTATAAACTGATTGCTGGAATAATAGTCTTTGTGTGTATGTTTATTGTTTCCATGGCATTTGGGGCCGCAGATGTTACCGTCAAAGATGTCTTGCTGGCCCTTACTTCTCATGCTGCAGGTGATAAAATCTCGATCATTCGCGAAATCCGTCTCCCCCGTGAAATTGCAGGGATTTTTGTTGGAGCCGCGCTGGCCGTGTCCGGTGCCATTATGCAAGGGATGACCAGAAACCCGCTTGCTGATCCAGGTTTACTTGGCTTGACCGCTGGGGCAAACGCGGCCCTGGCGTTTACGATTGCTTTTATCCCTTCAGCCAATTACTTCGGGATTACGATTGCTTGTTTTATTGGAGCTGCTGTAGGTGCAAGCATCGTCTTCGGTATTGGCGCAGCGAAAAAAGGCGGCTTCTCTCCTCTTCGCATAGTATTAGCCGGAGCAGCTGTATCTGCGTTCCTATACGCGATCTCGGAAGGTATCGGTATTTATTTTAAAATTTCAAAAGATGTATCCATGTGGACGGTAGGAGGGTTGATCGGCACTTCATGGGGCCAACTCCAAGTCATTGCGCCATTTATTACGATCGGTACACTGATTTCCCTACTCCTCTCCAGGCAGCTTACCATTCTAAGTTTAAGTGAAGAAGTCGCTGTTGGGTTAGGACAGAAGACGACACAAATCAAAACCGTTCTTTTTATCATCATTGTCTTACTCGCGGGTGCCTCTGTTGCGCTTGTTGGGAATATGGCGTTCATTGGTTTGATGATTCCACATATTGTTCGCGCCATTGTTGGAACCGATTATCGTTTTATTGTGCCAATGTCGGCAATTATAGGGGCCGTATTTATGCTTTTTGCGGATACCCTTGGACGTACGATCAATTCTCCCTATGAAACACCTGTGGCGGCCATTGTGGCAATGATGGGTTTGCCCTTTTTCTTGTTCATTATACGTAAGGGAGGAAAGGCATTCTCATGATTCATCCTCCTGCTTTAATTAAAAAACAACGGCTGCTATTATATGGTTCACTTGCACTTATTACGATGACGATCGTTCTCGGGATGGGAATGGGATACTCCTCAATATCCTATGATAGGCTGATTCCCACCCTTCTCGGTCAAGGTACATTCAAAGAAGAGTTTGTTTTATTTTCGATCCGACTGCCACGTATGGTGATTACACTGCTAGCCGGAATGGCACTTGCCTTATCGGGTGCTATTTTACAAGGAATTACACGAAATGATTTAGCTGATCCGGGCATTATTGGCATTAACTCTGGGGCTGGTGTTGCTATTGCCGTATTCTTTTTATTTTTTCCTATCAAGGCGGGATCGTTTATTTATCTGCTCCCACTTGTCGCTTTTATTGGTGCTTTAATTACGGCATGCTTCATCTATCTGCTTTCGTATAACCGCACCGTCGGCCTTCAACCCGTCAGATTAGTGCTAATTGGAGTCGGATTTTCAATGGCGCTATCCGGGATCATGATTGTCATTATTTCATCTGCTGAACGGGCCAAAGTCGATTTTATCGCAAAATGGTTAGCCGGAAGTATTTGGGGATCTGACTGGCCTTTTATTTGGGCAATTCTTCCATGGTTAGCCCTACTCATTCCATTCACCTTATACAAAGCAAATCGTTTGAATCTGCTTGGACTAGGCGAACCTGTGGCCATCGGCGTAGGTGTATCCGTTGAAAAGGAACGTATCGTCTTACTTTTAACAGCGGTTGCCCTGGCCGCTTCGGCCGTTTCTGTCACTGGAGGAATTGCCTTCATTGGACTCATGGCTCCGCACATGGCCAAAGCTTTGGTAGGACCCAGAAATCAATTATTTATTCCAGTCGCCATTCTGATTGGTGGTTGGCTGTTATTAATGGCCGACACCGTTGGACGTAATGTGATTGAACCTGATGGAATTCCCGCCGGCATTATGGTCGCTTTAATTGGGGCGCCGTATTTTATGTATTTATTATTGAAAAAATAAGCGTATATATGACAAAAAAACTGAGCCTCTGGAAAAAAGGGTTCAGTTTTTTCGTCATTCATCACAGCTATACTTCTTCCTCATTCAGCGTTGCCGGAATCACGATCCGAATCGTCGTTCCGATGCCGGGCCGACTGTAAATCGAAACCCCGTAGTCCTTGCCGTAGTAAAGGTGAATGCGCTGATCCACATTGCGGATTCCGTAGCCAGTGTTAATGCTGTCAATAGGGTCGAAGATTTGACGTATCGTTTCAGGATGGATGCCGATCCCGTCGTCAATCACTTTGAAAACAACAGTCCCACCAACCAGCTCGCCAACGATTCTCATGCGAATGCTGTCGCCGCACCAGGCGTATTTCATCACATTCTCCAAAAACGGCTGCAGAATAAGCTTAACCGTCGTATACGAGAGGATCTGCGGATCAATGTCGTAAAACACTGTCATCCGATCCCCATATTTTGTCTTCTGAATGTTCAAATAAGCCTTGGCCTGTGCGACCTCGTCACGAATCGGAATCAACGTTCGTCCTTCATTTAAGGTGAGCCGGTAAAACTTTGCCAAATCCTTGACCATCTGCACCACTTTATCCAGCTTGCCGAACATGGCAAGGCGGCTTATCGAGGATAACGTGTTATACAAGAAGTGCGGATTGATCTGGGCTTGCAGAGACGCGAGCTCGGCCTCTTTCTTTCGGAGGTTCGTTTCGTACACTTCCCGGATCAAATCACCAGTGTTTTGCCCCATCTCATTCAAAGCTAAGGAAATCTGCGTGAATTCGTCATGGCCCTTAAAGTGGATTCGCTTCCCAAAATCTCCTTCATGAAAAGCATCTAACACAGATACAATCTTGGAGACCCGCTTCGAGAAATACTTGGAAATTAATGCCCCCACTAACGAGAACACGATAAAACATAACGCACAAATCAAGATCGTCCAATTTCGCAAGCGCTTCGTGTCACGATCCGTAAGTTCCGTGGGAACGAGGGCAACAAGCCGCCAATGCGGATCCGGTAAATCCTCCTGTATGACTAGATCTGATCGTGCAAGGTCATTCCGCCATAATTGTCCGGGCTGGATATCGGCCGTTCCCGATGAGGTGAGCACTCGGCCATTCTCGTCAAGAATGAACAAAGCGGTGCTTTCGCCTATTTTTTCGTAGTCGATGCTCTCCATCAAATCGGACAACTGCGCACTGATCCGGACGAACCCCACTTCCTCCAGCGTACCCATATTGCTGTTGTCTACGATTCGTCTTAAAAGAGAGATTCGGCCGTATTTCGCATCATCCTCGATTTGCTTCCATTGCTTCGTAATACCGTATTTCTCTTGAGGGATATCCAGATACCACGAGCTTTGAGCGATTCTACTAATCTGATATAAATCGTATGTCCGGCTTTTCGCAACCATCGGGTCCTGATTCTCGTAGTTATGATAAATTTCAGGAATCGATACGTTATGAAAATACACGGACAGCCACAATTTACTGCTGGGCATTTCAATAGAGGTCATGATCTTAGGAAGAATCTGCTTGGTCGTGGCCTCATAGCTGGCCCAACCTGCATCGGCGTTCCGCAAATAGTAGATGAACGTTCTGTCAAAATAAAGCATATCGGACAGGCGAACCGAATCTTCCAGCTTATAAGTAATATTATCTCTGATCTGTTGAAGAGTTCCGGACAAGTTGCTGTGAGTTTGCTCGCGGATTGATTTAACGAAAATCGAATTCGCGGTATATGCAACAAGCAGCAGCGGAATTATGACGAACGCCGAGTAAGACAACATCAATTTATAGCCGAAGGGCATAAAGCCTTTAGTTAATCGTCTCATTATGTTATTCCGCCTCGGTCAATGTTTTCTTCTGTACTCTAACGGCGTTATTCCGAACGTTTCCCTGAATTGTCTGCTGAAATATGGCAAATAACGGTATCCTACCTGGTCTGCAATCTCATAAATTTTCAACTTCGTATGCGAGAGCAGTTCGCAAGCCTTGTGCATGCGGAGCATGATGACAAACTCGCTGAAATTTTTTCCCATTTCTTCCTTGAACAAAGAACCCAAATAATTCGGCGAAAAGGAGAAATACTCAGCAACGTCCCGCAGACTCACGTTTTCCCGCAATCGCTCCTGGACGTATTCGATCATCTCGTTAACGAGCTTCCGATTCTTCTGTTGGCCTTTTCTATACATGAGCTCGGATAGTTCAAATATCCGGCGCCTTAACCAGGCATGAAGATCTGCGATGGTCTCAAATTGATGCACGATCCCAAGGGACTTCAAATCCAAGTCGAGAAGCTGAAATAAATCCTCATTCAATGTGCGCAAGTAATCGTATAACCTCATGACGATGTAAAGGGCAAAATTTTGCGCGGACACTTTCGACTTCATCCTGACGGCCAGCTGAAATAGAGCATCCAGCTCATCGTAAATGAGAACCAGGTCATAATTCGACATGGCCGTAAACAAGGCATCCAGCTGAATGTTTAAGCTTTTCGTGTTTTCAATCTCGGATCTATCTAAGTCTTGGAACTCGATAACCTTCCCTTTCCCGTTAAACATTTTCAAATCCAGAGCCTCCAACGCTTGCTTGTAGGACCTGGACATTTGGGCAAGAGTGTCGGCCGGCTCGCCTATTCCGCCTGTCATACTGAAAGAAATGCAGTTCTTCAGTTCATCGATCCAATCACCGATCCCGTTCATCGCCGTTGGCTCAAGGAATAGCGCAATTCTTCGGTTGTTCAGCTTGCACATATGCTTGGCGCCCCTGTAGCCACACGCAACTACGATCTGGTCAGCCCATTCGCTGCCCGCCTCTTGCCTAATCGTGCTTTCATTTGGCGCCTTCCCTGGCAAATCGTCGATTTCAAGAACAATGATCCGGATCGGCCAGCCGATTTCATCCAATCCGTACTGCTGGATCAACAAATCGAGTTCCCCAGGATGATAGAAGCCTTCGAGTAACCGCAGCATCAACTCGTTCTTCATCATCGGTACCATTTGTTTATAAGCCAGCTCTGTATTGTGACGTTCCTTCTCCCGATCCAACTGGCCGCACACTTTCACCAGCGAGCTGATCAATTCGGAATCATCTATCGGTTTCAGCACATAGTCGCATGCGTTTAAGGTGAGAGCCTGCTTGACATAGTTAAAGTCTTGATACCCGCTTACGAAGATAACCCTGGTATCCTTGGATTTCTCCAACGCTTTCCTTGCCAGCTCGATCCCTGACATGTTCGGCATGTTGACATCAGTAACCAGAATATCAATATCTTTCGATTCCAGCACCTTGCACGCGGCGAAGCCGTTCATGACCGCATCCACCACTTCCAAGCCGAGCTCTTCCCACGGGATGAATGTTTTCATTCCTTCCAAATCGAGGCTTTCGTCATCAGCTAGCAGTACTTTGTACAATTCATTCATCTCCAACCAAAGCATACAAACGAGGGCATACTATCATTGTAGTATACCCTCGCTCTGTAGGCCACATTTTTGGAAATCTTACTTCGTTTTCATTTTCTTCACGTTCTCCTGCCACTTCTGGGTCTTGTATGCCAGCAACTTCGCATAACCGGCTCCTTGCGCGTCTTTCTCAGCCTTATCAAGGATTGCTGTTACTTCTTGGTCATTCTTTGCATACAGAGCTTTGGCTCTTGCTTCCAGGAAGATATCTTTCACTTGCTGCTCGATGATGCCTTCCGCAGAATCCGGCTGCGGGCTAATATTATTGAACTCGGTGGCATTCGCTTGCGTCTTCCAAGTGATTTCCTTCTGCCAGCGAGTTGCCCAGTTCTGCTTCTCAACCGGCAGCGTGCCCTCGAATTTCGATTTCGATGTATCGACATAAACCGTGTTACCGTTCCACATCAGGTTAATCGTGGTCGTTTGCAGCTTCGTCAAACCAGCGTCATCGGTGGTATATTTGTCTGTGAACTTCGGCGTGATGCCGTCATCCTGTACACCATCCCAATACAATCCCGGAGGCCCCCAAAATACCACACGCTGACCTTCAGGTCCAGTCAGCCAGTCTAGGTAGGCAAAGATCGCTTCAGGATCTTTCGCTGCTTTCGTGATCACGCTGATATTCCAGCCCAGTTGGTTATAAGTGCCCGGGAAGATTTTATTTTTGTCCAAACCGTCCTTACGAATCGGCCAAACCATGAAATAACCTGCATCCGGATCTTTCGCAGACAGCTCTGCGTTGCCCTTCAGACCAAGCTCCGTCGGACTGGAAGACGCCAATACCGCGACATTGCCTTTCATGACTTTCTCGGTTACTTGATCCAGGGTATGTGTCATGGAGTCCTGGTCCAGCAGCTTCTCACGGAACAGCTTGCTAATATACTGCATAGAATCCCGGTAGACCGGATCCGTAAAGATCGAGTTCAGCTTCTCCCCGTTCGGAACGGCACGGTTACCTACAAATACGTTAGAATGGTTCTCGGCGAAGGCGGTATACAGCACATCCAAGCCTTGTCCGTCTTTGGCAAGAGTCGGCTCAAATGGAACCACATTGGGGTATTTCTCCTTCACGTCTTTCAAATAATTATAAAGATCGTCCGTTGTTTCAAGCTTCGGGGAACCCAAGTCTTTATAGATCTTCTTGTTCACGACATAACCGGCGTTACCGTTCGGTTGGTTTGTGTACCAGTTCGGGAATCCGTAAATTTTACCGTCGGAAGCTCGCAGCATGTTCAGGCCTGCGTCTCCGAGCCACTTCTTCAGATTGGGATATTTGTTGATGTAATCATCGAGAGGAACGAGCATTCCCGCTGCACGCAGCTTCTCTACGTCGCTGCCGCGATCCATCCAGATAACGTCCGGCAAATCGCCCGAAGCAATCATTGTATTGAGCTTTTGTGATGCTGCCCCGCCGGAAGATACCGCCTTGATTTCGACTTTCTTGTTGTCTTTAATCCACTTGGTGGCCGCATCATCGCCCCACGGCGGCATGGTATACCAATCATAGTTCCCGTAGAACGTAAAGGACAAAGGCTTGCTGCCTAATTCAGAGGCTGTATTACTCTTCGGTGCATCCTGGGCCGGGCTGGCGGCTCCCCCAGTGTCTGCAGCATTGTTATTCGTGCATCCGGCAATCAAGGACACGGACAACAAGAATGCAGCTGCTACCGGCATCAGAAGCCTTTTCTTCATCTTCATTCGGTATAACCCCTCTCAAACAAGTTTGGTATATGTCTAAAGCCTTCGCTTTAAAACCAACTCCTAGCCTTTCATGGATCCGACAAGTACGCCTTTGACAAAATATTTCTGTACGAATGGATACACCAACATAATCGGTACTGTCGCCACCATCATGGTGGCCATGGATAGCGACTTGGTGGTTACCGTGCGCATTTGATCCATACGACTTTGTGCGGCGGAATCCATCTGTGACAGCTGGTCCGACATAATGTTGGAGCTGAGAATTTGCTTTAACAGTGTTTGTATCGGCAACAATTTCTCCTTATTGATGTAAATGCTGGGCAGAAACCAGTCGTTCCAGTGATAAACTGCCGTAAACAGAGCTAATGTGGCGATAACTGGACCCGAAAGCGGAAGAATAATGCGGAAGAAGATTCCCCAGTTCCCGCTGCCGTCAATTTGTGCGGACTCTTCCAATCCAGCCGGAAGCTCCTTGAAGAAGGTCCGGAATATAATCATGTTCCATACGCTGACGAGAGATGGAATAATAAATACCCAGAATGAGTTCATCAACCCCATGCCGCGGATCAGCAGGAATGAAGGAATTAAGCCACCGCTGAAATACATCGTTACTATACAGAGAACCATGTAAAACTTGCGTCCCATCAGCTCGCTTTTGGACATCCCGTAAGCGAATACCGCTGTGACCAGGATGGATGTGACGGTTCCGGCAATGGTACGGAGCACGGAAATGCCGAAAGCGGATAGCATACGTTTGTCGTTAAACACGACTTGATAATTCTCAAGGGTAAACACGCGCGGCCAAAAGGTAATGCCGCCAAGCGCGGTATCCGTTCCGCCATTGAAAGAGATAACCGCGGCGTTCCAGAATGGGTAAAACGTGCTGAAGGCCAGCAGCGCCAATAAAAAGTAAATCACAATAGTCATCATGCGATCTCCGAAACTATACCTAATCACCGGTCCCCACCTCCTTTGCTATACATATACTCATCACCATAAGCTATTTCCGGATCTCCGGGCTACGAAGTTGGCAATGGTGAGCAGCCCCACGCTGATAACGGCTTTGAACAACCCGACGGCCGTTGCATAAGAATATCGTGAGTTGAGGATACCGACCCGGTATACGTACGTATCGATAACATCGGACACATCCCGCAGAATGGGGTTGCCACCCAGAAGAAGGATATCGTCGAAGCCTGCATTAAGCAGGTTGCCGATGGCGAGAATCATAAAGATGATAACAACCGGAACAATGGATGGCAGCGTGATCATAAACATCTGTTTGAGCTTTCCAGCGCCATCCATTTCTGCAGCCTCGTACAAGTGGGGGTCGATCCCTGCGATCGCCGCTAAATAGACGATAGAAGCGAAGCCAATTTCCTTCCAAACGCCGGTTGTTACCAGAATCGCCCAGAAGTAATTCGGAATCGACAGGAAATTGATCGGTTCATGAATCAGGTGCAGCTTGCTAAACAGGATATTTATACTGCCGTTGTCCGTGGACAGCATCGACATCACGATCCCGGCTACGATAACCCATGACAGAAAGTGCGGCAAGTAGCTAACCGTTTGGACTACGCGCTTAAATACCATGTGCCTCACTTCATTAAGCATTAGTGCCAATACGATCGGAGCAGGGAACCCTATACAAAACTTCAGCAAACTGATAACGATCGTGTTTCTAATGACGTGTCCGAATTCAGGTGTGTTGAAGAACATCTCGAAATGTTTCGCCCCTACCCATTGACTATGCCAGAATCCTTTAAAAACGCTATAATCCTGAAATGCCATAAGCACACCGTACATCGGGATGTAGCTGAAAATGAGGATCAAGATTAACGCCGGCCAAACCATCAACTGAATATCGATTTGCTTCATAAACCGAGTAAACCCACTTGGTCGCTTCTTGATTAAAGCCGCTTGTTTGCTTGCCACAGGAACATAATCCATGCCTGTCCCCCCGCCTTTACTATGTTGTTCCTACCTATTTATCATACAAAACCGCAATCGCTTTCACTAGCTGCTTAAACAACGATAAATGATACTTTTCAATCCGCTTTTAAGGAAATTAGTATACAATTACGCCTGTTATTTAAAGCGCCGAGGTAATCGGTACATCTTTTGATCATTATCATAGCTGGAGCGATGGATTTCCAGCTTGGCAAACGCAAGAAAAGCCAGCAACCCATAGGGATAGGGTCTACTGGCTTTCTTCGGACCTATGGCCCGCTTTCAATTTTCTCAAACAGATTATTCACTCGTAGTTGTTCCAGTGAACCGAATATTATATCTAACCGATTGCAGCGGATTCTTCTTATCTCTAACGTTCAATATCGTTGTCCCATAGAGGGTTGAGGCTTGGATGACTTCTACATCATCCCGGTTATCATGAGGTCTGATCGATGGGATGTTCGTCGTTCCGAGCGGCAACACCACCGTGTAATCAAACACGTTCGGCGAAAACCCGCTCATTTGCTTATTGTTGATTTTGATTCCCTTCAAAAGAGGGAGACCTTGAGGTAATTTCGGAACATCAAGTGCGCCTCCGCCTACAGGAGTTTGCAGGATATTTTGTACCCCTTGCTCGCTAAGGCGATCTCGTAATTGCTGTAAATATAAGCTGCTCGGGTTCACATGGCTTCCAGCATGATCCCAGTAGGCATCACTGCGTGGCCTTTTATCATCCGAGTTAGGCAAGTATCCCTTCACTTTCGTTCCAACATGACCAATGGCATAGTTTTGCGCCGTTGGAGGCTGCTGAGAAACCAAGTCGCCTTCCGTATTCCAAGTGACATAATTGGCCCCAGACCAGCCGTGTCCGCTGCCTAGCAATCCACGATCTTGAATAGCAATATCTGCTTTCACGTTGTCATACAATCCGCCAACCGACCAGCGGTGATGCGGTTCACTTGTTGCGAATTCATTGACGGATTGGCTGTCTAGGAAAACGTTAGGACCCATCACACGACTATCCACTACAAATGCGTGTCTCGCTGTCTCCGCGTAATTCCGCTGCATCAACGTTAGCTCTCCACTCATTTTGTAAGGGTATCTGTTGCCCCCCGTAATCACGCTTACCATGTCTAAAGATTTGTTATCTTGAACGGTAACCCATTTCGCATTGCGACTGACGTGAACCAAGGCGTGATTCAGATGGAGACCTGTTACTTCCCTCACCCATGCATTTTTCACATTGCTCAATACAGCAAAACTAACCGCATGATTTTCATCAGAGTAGTAAGTTTTCCCTCCATTCGTTGCAGTTACATTAGGGTTGAACTCCGAGTCAACACGAAGGTTCTCGACTCCGACTTGTTCGAGACGATCCGGATCCTCGTATCTAATTAGTTCTCCACCGCCCCACTGACGATCCATGGCATTCGCAATAGGTGCATCAATCGTGATGAGGCTATTCTTAACTGCGGTGATAACACGTTCAAAATCCAAATCGAAGGGTGCCCATTGCGTAGTTCCGTCTCGTTCAAAAATGGTATCCATCATAATTTCATGGATCCATCTTACATTCCCGTATCGGCGTACCTTGACCTTGTCGCCAACTTGGAATCCGCTTGCGTTATCTACATGAAAGGAACGGGACCCGGATGGCACATATAAATCAGAAACTTTGGTTGCCGTATCGGTTAGCAGATTTACGGCTTGACCCTGTATTTCAAGAATATTTCGTTTGGTTGTACCTGTGGCATATAGAATGGAGCCGTCTTCCCCTTGACCTTCGCCGCGAAGAACAACACCACTGGATCGAATATATAAGGTTCCGCTAATCTCATACGTACCTTTTTTCAATAAGACCGCTCCACGGAAGCCTTCTGCAGATTGAGGCATCAGCGAAACCTGATCAATCGCAGCCTGAATACGCGCCATATCATCGCCATCACCGGGTTCTACAGCAATTCTTGCCTGTACATCCGGAAGTTTAACACCGCCGCCCATATAGCCGGCATTGGAGAAATCTATGATGCGGTTTCCGCGATAATCTGGGGCATAAACCATTTTCCCATCTGGACCGAGATAGGCAATGTTGCTTTCATCCGGGCCGATATCCGATTGATTTTGCACGGTAAAAGTGAATGTATCGTAAACCGGATTTTTCCCTGGAATTTGGTATTGCAGCCGAAGTTCATATTCTCCTTGCACCTTTACGGTTCCTGGGTAGGTAATAACCTGTTCTACTCCCGCACTCATTGTGTTAGATGGGAGTGTTGTAATGACATTTCCGTCAGATACGGAAACAAGAGAAGCGATTACGGAACCGTCCGCATAGGGATGCAGGTTTATGGAAGGATACACATTCCCGATCTGAAGCAGTGCTGGCTGACCTATTTGGCTTGTCATCGTAGGATGATCGATTTGGGCGTTGACCAACAGAATGCTAGGGTCATAAACATCCACCCATACACTGGATTCCTTTGTTACTTTTTCTAGTGTTGCTCGTGCGGTAACTTTGGCAACTCCTTCTTGGAGAGCGGTTACATTTCCATATACATTCACAGCCACTGCACCCTCATTCGTGCTTTCCCAAGCAACAGCGCCACTAGACAAGTTGGCCGGAGTGCCGTCACTCATTTTACCTGCCAGCATGAGTTGAAATGGAGATCCTTTGGTCATGCTTACGGTGTCGTACTCTCCCATCGTCCGCCCTTGAATATCTGTGATATACACGCTGTCCAAAAATGCCGGGACTGGAGCTGAACTATACAACTCAAATTCTTTCAACTGGAAATTAGTTCCGGGATTTGCAATTGAAACAAGCAATTTCACATAGCGGCCGCTTACATCTGGAAAATTGGCCGTTTCTACTTTGCCTGTAACGGAGCTTACCGCTTTGACAATCGCATCTTGCCAATCGGTCTGGTTGGAAGAAGTCTGAATGGTGTAACTGCCAACACCGCTAGCTGCTGCAAAGTTAAGAACGGCTTCATTGATGGAATAAACACCTCCCAGATCCACCTGGATCCACACCAGACCGTCATTTCTATCAGAGCTGAGAGGCTGCCAATAGGTAGCTGCCGAGCCATCAACGGCTGATACAGCTTTTCCGCACGCCGAACACTCGGAACTCTTGGATACCGCTCTATTTAATGCTAAATTTTCTTTTGGCACATCAGCAGACGTACGAACTGGAACGCTTAGTATGACGGGCATTAGCAGGGATAAGAAAAGTACAATGGCTAACCAACGGCTGACAGTTCTTTTCACTAGAAACATAAGATCTCCACCTTTTCGTTTTAAGTGTTAAGTCGGTCGTTCAACTGCTGCATATACAAGCTGCGCGGTAAAACATGCTTGCCCCGTGCATTCAAATATCCATCGCTTCTCGGGCGAGGATCATAGTCATTCGGTGCACGTCCTTTCTTGATCTCACCAACGTGACCAATCGCGTAATTTTGCGCTGTCGGCGGCTGCTGCAGCGTCAAATCTCCCTCGGTGTTCCAGGTGACATAATTTGCTCCCGCCCAACCGTGTCCGCTGCCTAGCCAAATGCGGTCTTGAATGGCGATTGGTGCCTTCACATTGTCGTACAAACCGCCTACCGACCAACGATGATGCGGTTCACTTGTGTTGTAATCGGTGGTGGACTTGCAGTCGAGAAATACATTCGGCCCCGTTACCCACTTGTCGACAACGAATGCATGCCTCGCTGTTTCCGTGTAAGCCCGCTGCACTAAAATCATTTGTCCGCAAACATGGAAGCTGTAGCGACGACCACCGGTTATAATGCTGACCATATCCATAACCGTACAATCTTGAATCGTCACCCACTTACTCCCGTAATCGGCAAGAACAAGACTATGATCGAGATGATACCCTGTAATGTCACGTACCCAAGCATTCTTCACATGATTAAGAACGGCAAAGTTGGTTGTGTGGTTTTCGTCAGCATAATACGGATCAAGAGCTCCCTTCCGATCGTCAATTTGTGTATCCGTCACAGAGGGATCAAATTCGACGTCAATACGCATATTCTCTACACCAACATGCTCGATTCGATCTGGATCTTCATATTTGAGCACCTGTGCCCCGCCCCACTGCATTTCAACCGAATTAGTTAACGGTGCGTCTATGGTTATCTTGTTACCTTCCATATGAACGATGATACGGTCAAAATCAAGTTCGAATGGGCTCCACATCTTGGTTCCACCGGTAAACGGCCGTTGGGCTATGGCATCCATACCGATTTCATGAATCCAAGCGTCGTTCCCATATCGGCGTACAATGACCGAATCGCCGACCTGGAGAAGACGTGCATCCGCCACATGGAAAGAATTCGATCCTGAAGGAACATATAGATCGGTAACCGTCGTACTTGTGTCTTCCAACAGCTTGATTCCTCTTGCACCGCCAATTTCTAATACATTTTTCTTCATAGCACCTGTCGCATACAAGAGCGTGCCGTCTTCCCCCTGTCCTTCTCCGCGAAGAACAACCCCGCTAGCTGCTATTTTCAGCGTTCCAGCCAAATGGTACATTCCACGTCTCAGCAAGACAGCACCACGTAATCCTTCTGGCGTGGGCGGCAGCAGGGACACAGCATCAATGGCTTCCTGAATGCGTGCTGTAGCATCCCCTTCTCCAGGCTCAACGGTCATTTGAGTTTGTACATCTGGAAGCTGTATGCCGCCGCCCATGTAACCTGCATGGGAAAAATCTGCGATCCGGTTTCCTTTGTAATCCGGTATGTAAACAAGCTTACCGCCTGTCCCCATATAAGCAATGTCAGATTGGTCGTTCCAAATTGCCGACGGGTCCTGTACATAAAAGTAGAAGGCATCGTGCAGATCCGGATAACCAGTGCGTGAGAAAGTTAGCCGCACGTTGTGCATCCCAAACCGCACAACCGTACCCGGGATCGCGATTTCTGCCTCATCCCCGACTTGAAGGGTTCGTGGCGGAAGGAGAATGACTTCACCTTTCTCCGGTTCTACTGTGACACGAATCGTCATAGCTGCGTACGTATGAACGCGTACGGTAGGAAATAAGTCACCTGGCTGAAGTATTGCCGGTTGCCCGATCACCCTAATAAGAGTTGGATGTTCTAACCCTGTTCTAACGATTCCCATCATTGCCTCCCCTTGATTCAAATATATTCTATATGGAAACAGGAAAAATCAGCCTGATCTTCGTCCCTCTTTCCAGCTCGCTATCAATTCGTAGACCATACTCTTCCCCGAACACCATTTGAATTCTGCGGTGTACATTTAGAATACCGATTCCGTCTTTTTTACCGTCGCTCTCGTCGCCTAATCGGTTGGCATTCAGTTTCTCATGAAGCTCCGCGAGCTTATCAGTCGTCATTCCAGTACCATTATCTTCTACACTTACCCAGAAATAGTCTTTCTCTTCTCCGGCATCAATCCGAATGAAATGATAATCCTCCAACCCGTCCGCAAAAGCATGCTGAAAAATATTTTCCACCAAAGGCTGTAACGTGAGACATGCCATGTCACGCAGTAGATATTCCGGTTTGATCGCAACATCAATTTCAAATTCAGGATTAACCCGATGGCGCAAGATGACCAAATAATGCATCAAATGCTTGAGTTCATTTGCTACCTTCGTTTCCTCCAGATTGGTTCCAACCGAATATCTGAGCATGTGTGCTAAGGCATCTACAATCTCCGAGATTTCTTTGGAATTCTGAATAAAAGCGTAACAAACGATCGTTTCCAGCGTGTTGTATAAGAAATGCGGATTGATTTGCAGCTTCAAGGATTGAATGACGGCTTTATGTCTTTCCAATTCTATTTCCTGATTGTTAAGCTCGACCTGATAGACTTTATCTACCAATTCCGAGAGTCGATTGACCATGACGTTATACCGAATCATAAGTTCGACGATTTCATCTTTTCGCTCGGGAATCGGAATGATTACCCACTGCCCTTTCCCCGTCTCCCGCATACCCTCCTTGAGCACTCTGATTGGGTCCGTAATGGATTTACCAAATCGATAGGCCAGAAACAAAGCAATGATAAACGTGAACAGCCCAACGATGAGCGTAGTCGTTCTTATGTTGGAAATCGGCTTCCGCAGATCTTCAACCGGCATCGATACGATAAGACTCCAACCGGAATAATCGGATTTCTTGACGGAATACATGCGCAGTACATCGCCATCTTTTTCTTCAAAAGAAGAGAGGTTTGCATTATTAATTTTCTGTACTAATTCTTTTTGCACTGGGGTCCCGAGCTTTTTCTTGTCTGGATGATAGATAAAACGTCCTTGCGCATCGACTATGAAAAAATAGCCATTATTACCTAATTCCATCCCTTTCCACAAGGCCGATAATTCAGCTGCGCGGATTTCAATGGCTAGAATACCCATAGTGACAGGAGATCTATATCCGCGTACTTGACGAACCAAGGTGAATAACTGATCACTTGTATTGTCCAATATGCTGCGGTTTAAGATACTTAATTTCCCATCAGAAGTCGTATTGGCTATAAAATAAGCCGCTTGATCCTGAATAGCCTCCGTGTTGAATGGCTTCCCAACCACTTCATTGTAGTAGTAAGTTGCATGGCCTTTCTGGCTAATCGCATATACGGCTGCAATTTCTGGATTACGAATGAAGATTGGGTTTATGCTCTCTTGCTTGATGTTCTTCCTATACTGATAAAATTCATAAGCATCAGCATCACTAGGTAATTCTAGCAGCTGTCTAATATCATCATTCTGCAAGATAGCAACAAACGCTCGTTCATATATTTTCAGATAAAGATCTGTTTGATAAGCTGCATTGTTAATCATTTGTGACATTTGGTGCTGCACCATCGCATCGAGCTCATTGGATGATTTGCGATACGAAAACAAACTGACACTCACGAGCGATAATACGATGACAACCAAAAAATAAATAAATAGCTTCCGATATAAGGTTCCACCCATCACTTAATCCCCAATGAGGTGCGGAATTCAGAAGGAGAAGTCCCGACTATTTTTTTAAACGTTTTGGTGAAATGGGAATAATCGTCGTAGCCGACTTCATCCGCAATGTCTATTATTTTGAGATGGGGTACCCCTAGCAGCTCCTTGGCCTTACACATCCTTTTGTTAATGCGGTACTGTACAAAGGTTTCGTTCGTCATCTTTTTAAATAGAAGGCTGAAATACGTAGGAGCTAGCCCCACCATACTTGCCACCTCATCCAGAGACAGTTCTTGAGACAATCGACAATCAATGTAGGCTTTGGCTTCTTGCATAGGATCTTTGTAGTTGCCCTTACGAGATTTCAACAATCCGGTCGCGATTTGTCGTAGATGATCATCAAAAGCATCGAGGGCGGATTTTACGTTTCCCTCCTGAACGTCCTGCAGCGTTATCGTTGGCACAAAATGGCGTGACTGAAATCTTTTTAGCAGCATGTCCGTGCATTCATTCAGTAATTCTCTCAACTGATAAAAGGAGAGGCTCGCTTTGAGACAATAGGCCTTCCATTGCTCCATCAACCCGTTTAACTCATCTGTCTGTAAGGACCAAATGCACTGCTCCATGCGATCGATCCATTCCACATAACGCGTGACGGGGATGTATCCCGGAGCTTCCCTCTTGATCATCGTATCGAAGACCTCATATAGACTCGCCTCTGTCACGGGTTTGAGTAAGTAATGCTTAACGCCATAAGACATACATTTCTGGGCATATTCAAAATCGTTATACCCGGAAACGACGAGCATCTGGATGTGGGCATGTTTATCATGGATAGTTTGGCAAAGCGCCAATCCGTCCATTTTCGGCATACGTATATCTGAAATAACCATATTGGGTTCAAAAGCAGCTATTTTCTCCAAAGCATCTAACCCGTTTTCAGCAGTTCGAATGTCCGTAAAAGATGGAAAGTAGGCTTCTGCCATCTTCTCCAGCCCGAGGCGGATAATAGGTTCGTCGTCTACAATAAGCAAATGAATAGGTATCCTCTCCTTTGCCGGATGGATTGATGTCATCAATCTTTGTTGTCGCGCTTATCGCAAAGGGGCTGCTCCATCTAGGAGCAACCCGCATGTTGAGCGATGCGGCTGCATCGCTCATTTTATTTCGCCATAATAATGACGCCGTCTTTATTGTTATAACGATCAGTGGCTTCCTTAATAACTTCATTTCCACCTTTTTGCTTGTATTCTTCAATGACTTTCGGCCAATCCGTAATCGGCTCTTTGCCGTAAATCATTTTGACCATATGATCGACAATGAGTTTAGGTCCAATATCACCTTGTGCCACCAGATCAGGGAATTTGGTGAACGCTGCCAAATCCGGATAAAATCCGATGCCTGGAAGTCCTTCGTTCGCCACTACGCTTTCAAGTGCGGTCACCGTATCTTTGCCGGACGGGTCTAACTCCATTCTCATTTTGTTGATGGTAGAATCGTGAACGCCCCATAGTGTGCCACTGCGATATCCTTCCTCATCATTTGCCTCTTTGGTTGTTGGAAACTTATAATTGATTTTCCCGCTGCCATCCACCGTATAGGTGTCTCCTTCGATCCCGAAGGTGAAGAACTTAGCCGCTTCCGGGGTAAGCATCCAATCGAAAAACTTAATGATCTCAATAGCCGTTTCCATCTTCACTTTATTGTTCACATAGAACGCACGGACAACTGGTGAATAGTAAAAATATCCGCCTTTGCCTTCCGGTCCTTTCGGAGAAGCTATAATCTCGACTTTCCCGTCTGGTACAAGCTGCTTAATATTGGTGCGATACCCTGGCAGCCCGGTCACATTAGCCGACCAACTGCCCGATTTGGCACCGTTGATATTTTTGGAATAATCGGTTGAGGAAATGGAGGCGAAATCTTTGGGAATTAATCCCTCATCCAGCATCGTTTTATAGCCCTGAAGTGCTTTCTGCATATTCTCTACATCGAAAAATTTCGGCACGACTTGTCCGTTTACGACCTCGAATTGATCCTTGTAGGGAAGTACGTCATATGCGCCAAAAAGAATATCGGAGTATTTAAAGCTGTCCCTCATTTGATACGGGTTTTCAACACCCAACTTTTTGAATGCCCTTAGAACGTTCAAGAAGTCGTCTACCGTTTTGGGAGCCGGGAGCCCCGTTTTCTCAAGCAAATCCATACGAATGAAAGTGCCGCGTCTGGACGGATTGTTTAGAAATTCGGGTATGCCATAGATTTTGCCTTTATACTTTACGGCATCCCATGCCGCTTTTGGTACCGCTTTCATCATATTCGGCGCATACTGCTTCAATAAGTCATCAAGAGGCATAAACACGCCTGCTTCCACAGAACCTGACATCGACTTGCTGGTTGGAGTGCCAACACTGCCGACAACATCAGGAATATCTCCGCCGGCAAACATGACACTCATTTTTGAGTCTTCTAAAACTTTGACATCAAGGTCCGTATTTGTCAATTGCTCCAGCTTCAGAGTCCATTTGTCTTTGTTAAGATCAACTTGCGTGTGGTAGCCGGTACTGACCGTTGTTGGATAAGAAATTGAGAATTTCGTCGGCCCTTTGGGTGCTGCGGATGTTTTACTACTTGCAGAGGGGACATCTTTAGTCTGATTTCCGTTGGAACAACCGACAACAGAAGTCGTTGCCAAAACAGCAACCAACGACAACATAACAAACTTCTTTTTCATATGAAGCCTCCCTTTTAATAGTTACCGGATTCGGAATTGGTTTTTCCTATGATTTAACTGAACCCAGCAGCATGCCTTTGATGAAATGTTTCTGCAGGAAAGGGTAAATCATCATAATAGGTAAAGTAGCGAAAACGATAACCGCCATTTTGATACCTTCGGGCGACAACTGCGTAACCCATTCAGAAGAGAGATCGGATTGTCCATAATTGTCCGTGAAAACTATTTCTCTAAGTCTCACTTGAAGAGGTACCAAAGACCGGTCATTAATAAAGTAGATGGCGGCTGAGTACGTATTCCAGTGGCCAACGGCGTAAATGATTCCCATCGTCGCCATGACGGGCTTGGACAGCGGAAGGATAATGTTCCAGACGAGACGAAACTCGCCGCAACCGTCCATTCTCGCAGAGTCGATCAATTCATTCGGCAGATTGAGAAAAAAGGAGCGCATGACGAACATATTATAAGCGCTTATTGCATTGGGAAGCATCAGTGCCCACAGCGAATTAATCAAGCCCAATTCCTTGATAAGCAAATAGTTAGGAATAAGCGGGGCGCTGAAAACAAGCGTAACTAAGATCAGGATCAGGACATATTTCCGCTCGGCATACTCAGGTCTCGATAACGAGTAAGCAAGCGTAGCCGTAGCTGCCAAGTTGATGAGCGTACCGAATCCGGCGATGATCACGCTGTTGAGGAACGATCTCCAAAGCGACGGGTCCGATAAAATGATACGATAGTTTCCAGTTGTGAATCCGACAGGCCAGAAGGAAACTTGCCCGCTGTTAATGGCGGCGTTGCCACTGAAGGATTGCGCAATGACATGTAGAATCGGAAGCATCGTACTGAGTCCAATTATGGACAGAAAAACTACATTTAACCAGTTAAACGTTTGCTGCCCTTTACTTATAATCATCCAAGCGTCCACCAACTTTCCTGTTACAGTAGATCAATATAGCCCGTCACCGGTTGTTTTTTTGGTTAGCGTGTTCCCTATGACGATCATCATCAGGCCAACAACTGATTTAAATAGTCCGATCGCGGTCGTATAACTGTATTGACGATCTACGAGCCCTGCGCGATAAACATACGTATCGATGATTTCACCATACTCGTTATTCAGCGGATTCAAGAAAATGAATACCCTTTCAAAACCAAAATCCAAGAAATTTCCGATGTGCAGCAAAAACAAAATCATAATCGTAGGTAAAATAGTCGGTATCGTAATCGAGAAGGTTTGCCGCAGCCGACCTGCCCCGTCAATCACAGCAGCCTCGTATAAATCGGGATTGATGCCAGCAATAGCGGCCAAATAAATAATCGTTCCCCATCCACTGTCTTTCCATATCCCTGATCCTATCAAAATCGACCGAATATATTCGTTCTCACCTAAGAAATAGATGGGCTCTATTCCGAATATGCCAATAACATGGTTCACAAAGCCTGTCGTGGGTGAAAGCAATCCTACCACAATACCACCAACAATGACCCAGGACAAAAAGTGCGGCATATATACGAGAGTTTGTACCAATCGTTTGAAAGCAGCAATACGTAATTCATTCAGGAGTAAAGCCAAAATGATCGGCACCGGGAAAGCGAATAGGAGATCATACAAGCCAATAATAATCGTATTTTTTAAAATAATGACAAAATCCACATAGGCAAACATTTTTTTGAAATGTTCGAGACCTACCCATGCACTGCCGGTTATCCCATGGAAAATATTGTAGTTTTGAAAAGCGATGACCGACCCAAACAAAGGGATATATTTGAATAAGAGGAAAAAAAAGATTCCCGGTATGGATAGGGCGTACACTGCCCAATTTTTCCGAATGTTGGTCCATCTTCCTTGTCGCACCCTATTCTGATATTTCGCTTGAACAGGTTCTTTGAGTTTGCTTAACATATTTACCCCCTTCCTTGATCTTAGTTTGATTCTACTATGTTGACTTCCATCTAACCATGTAAAATCTTTTTGCCTAGTTGGGTTATTTTATGGTGTTTTTTGAGGGTTGCTCAAGCGTGCATACTCAAAGCAAGTTGTATTTTTTACAACATTTGGCTGGAAAATCCGCGTTTTTCCCGCGATTGTTGCACAGAATACAACATTTTCTTCGGAAAATAGCTTATTGGAGTAAAATTAGGCTAAATTGTTGCACATTATACAACAATGACAGCTTCGAGAGAAGAAAACTCCGGAATTGTTGTACGCCGTACAACATTAGCCCCTCACCACTAACACAAACCCAAATTTCTTAGCTTGCCAAGCTAAAAAAAGGATAATCCAAACAAGCCGTGGCTTATGGAATATCCTTTTCGAAACAAAACGTTTACTGTTTCATGTGAGCGATCAACGCTTCTGTATATGCGATTATGGCGTTCTTTGCTGTGGGGGAAATATAGCTTTCTGTAACCGGCATTTCTACGATTTGCAAGAATTTTGTAAGGAACAAAGCGGTTAGCTTGGTGGATGTTTTGCTCTTGTCATAATGATGCAAAGCCTGCTTTAAGCTGTTGATGAATTGCGGTTTATACGGCCCCCTGATATCGCCTGAGGCCCAATATAGTTCGAGCATGGAAAGCAGCGTTTCCAGTGTCGGAGTAACCTTAAACTGATGAACGGATTCCCCGACATTCCCCGCAGCGTCTTCTACTCTCACAATGATCTGTTGCTCGCCTAATTTTCCGGCTAATGGAAGAACAACCTGCGTTTCGTAAGTAGCTCCCACAACGGTAATGGATGCTTTAGCTAAACCGGATACAGCATCTTGAGCTTCAAGCTTAAGCGCGAGCTTCTCGGAGTCTGGATAGACAGCCGGATCAGTCAGAGGCGTCCCGTTCGCTAGCAAGCGGTATTCGGGAGACGTTTTGTCAATGTTGATCTCAAGTAGTTTCTCCGGCTCTGCTGCTCCTTCCAGAACATAACGATACCGGATCATATGTGTCCCTTCAGCGGAAAGATGAATCGGGTCTGTGTACACTGCCTGCCATACTGTATTCGAGTTAAGCTGGTACTCTAACCGACCAGCTCCTTCTTCCACATTGAGGGCACCTAGCTTAACCCTAACATCAGATGAAAACCAGCCTGCGCCCCGCGTCGTTCCCTCCACCTGTACCTGCACCGCCGTCAATGCGTTCGGGCCGACTTCGGCTGGTGTAAGCGGCTTTCTATATTGAAGTCCTGAGTGGTATTCATCTGCTCCGACGTCGATGTTTACCCGGGGCTGTCCGTCGATATCATCAACGATCGGGTAGCTGCCTACAGCAGCATCAATAGCAGGACTCATAGCTGACAGCTTATACACCCCATCAACGACCGTATGCATAGGATCTGCTTCTTTAATTTCCGAGGCGCTTCTCGTCATGTTCGAAAGTGCTCCTCCAAAGCCGATATTGCCCTCAAATAAGGTGTTTGTTGTCTTCATCTCGTTATAAAGCGGCCCGTCTGTACCCACAACAATATTATTGGCTACGATGCTGTCCACCGGCGTGTACGTGTAGCTTTTGCTAACAACAATGCCAGACGAACTGCCTACGATCGTATTGTTGAAAACCTGAGCACGGTACACTCGCCAATGCTTGGTCAATACAGTAGAATCATATTGGCTGCCATCGGGACCTGCGTCGTAATCGCCACCATCAATGTGAATAGTACCCGGTATATTTTCAAAGTAGTTATTATAAATTTTGTGATCATTACCGTAGATTCGAAAGCCGCCTACACCGGCTTTATCTATCGTCTTGTAGAAGTAGTTTCCGTAATAGCTGTTTCCGTGGCCATGTCGTGCCGTTACTTGACCTTTATTGTTGATAAAGGTGTTGTAGCGCACAGTATTCTGCCCGCTTTTAACGGAGATAACCTCAGGATCGCTGTCTAAATTGACAAATAGATTATATTGAATCGTTGTAAAGCCGCTGGACATAGATGATCCAGACAAACCGACGCGAATCGTCTCTCCTCCATTTTGCGACTGAGATGCAGCATCATGGAAATAGTTATACTCAATTACATCATATTGGGACATAACGTTACCTTGGAAAGCGATCATTTGCCCCAGATCCACTCTCGGTCCAAACTCGTTATGGTCGATCCGATTATGATGACTTTTGGATCCTCCAAATTGTACCCATTTGATACCGCTAGGATTTCCGGAATCAGCTAGTAGGAAGGTATTCTTTGTAACCCGTATATGATTGGAATTGTTCATGTTCACAGCTGTCGCCGTTCCCGTGAACTTCATCCCCTGAATCACGACATAAGAAGAATTGGTGATGCTGAATCCTGCGCGCCCAGTTAGAATGGCCTGACCTTGAGTAGCGGCCTTAATCGTAATCGGATTGGTCTCGGTTCCATTCTTGTCAGTGATAGCGAAGGAACCGCTCTGACTGTAGGTTCCATCGGCAAGAAGAATCGTAGTTCCGGCTGTCGCATTACTGATAGCGTTTGCAAGCTCTGCCGTTGTATTGACGGTTATAACGTTCGCAGATGACTCTATTAAATTAGAGTCTGTTAAACCGGCATCTGCGATGATGGTCGGACTCTCTACTGCCGCATAACCTACAGTTGGAACAATTAAAGCGAATAAACAAAGAAATTGAATGGTTCTGATTACCGATTTACACTTTGACATAAGCTCATCCTTCCTTCTAGTCACAGGCTTTCACGGTATTTCCCTGGCGTGACGCCTTCAGTTTTTTTGAATACGCGAATAAAAGCCAAATCGTTCGAGTAGCCGACCATTTGCGCTATTTGTAGATTAGTTAATGCTTTGTTTTCCATCAGCATTTTGGCCTGATCGATGCGGATTTTTGCAATATAGTCCGTTATATTTTCCCCGCTTGCTTTTTTGAAAAAGGTGGAGAGGTACTGCGGCGTTTTCCCGCAGTGGTCGGCAATCAATGCGAGACCGAGATTTGGATCCGTGCGTTGACAGTGGATAAATCGCTTGATTTCGGTTAGCAGCTGATCGGTGTGATCACTTCGTTCAGACTGCAGCAGTCCGGTAAGACGCTCGTAAAACCGTTTCGTCTTGGCGTGCATCTCCTGAGCCGTATTGCAACCCTGCAGCTGCTTGATCGGATCGAAAGTTCCTTCCTCCTCCATCGCTTCGTAACCGGCATTCGTGGCATTCATAATTTTCAGCAGTGTACTCACCATGTTGAAAAAAATACAAGTTCCAAGTTCAGGCGTCAATTGATTCGATGAGAAATTGAGTTCGTAAATGCTGTCGAGCAGCTTTTCCACACTGTCATAATCGCCGCTCTTTACCAGATTCATCAGTTGTACTTCCGTTTCGATCGGATAATGATAGTGCCGCTCCGCTTCCTTGATGTCATCGAAGCAAATGATCACACTTTGGCCCTTGATCATTTTGTAATCTAGCGCTGCCAGGGCCTCTAAATAGCCTTCGCCAATCCCCTCGAGACTATCATGAACGTTACTGACGGCCACAGTAAGAATGAGCTTGAACCGGGTTTCGATGACCTCCTTTAGCGAGCTGGCAATAAACTTGACGTCAGTGGCAGCTTGCCCGTGCCGATCATTATCAAGGTTAATCAGCACCGCCAACCGATCACGGTCCAGATCGACGGCGTATCCCATGCAGCTCTCATTGACCAGATCCGTGCTAATGTTGGAAATGATAAACCGAATGAGTGCCCATTGCTTTTCGGAATTGTCGTCGGTAAACCGGGAAGCATCGTCCACTTGGATGACAAGAGCCGCATAAGAGTTGTATATAAATGGTGATAGGTTCATGAATCCGAGCGATTCTTCCGAATTATTCTGGCTGAAATCAACATGCCCTCGAATCAAACGGGATAGGAAATTAGCTCGTATGACAGGAGCCTGCTGAGTGAGAATGCCACGCAGCTGTTGTTCTTCAACAAGCGAGCCTTCAATGGATTCGCGAATAAATTCATATTCGTCTCCCCTAGGGCGATTCTGTGTCCGTTTGCTTTGCATAATAGCGTTGACCATATGTTTGACCGGGCTATAATTGCGGTAGGCAGCCAGATAAGCGAATCCGGCTCCCGCTACGAGACACAAGACAAATAGCCAAAACGCAGTCATCTTAATGGCATTAACCGGCTTCATATACAAATCCTTCGGCATCACCGAGATATATTTCCACCCCGCCTGACCCGTGGTCGTATAGGAAATCATCATGTCCTTCCCATTTAATGAATAGTCGAACAAGCCTGTCCCGCCCGTCAATTTCGCATAGAAATCAGCTGATAGCTTATATTCCTCAGAGGTGCTCAAGATCACTTTTTGTTTATCATTAACAATATATAGAGCGCTTTGGTTGGCTGCCTCGATCTGTTTCAGCCTATCTTTAATCTGGCGCTCGTCGATGAGCACAACTAAACTGCCTCGGATATCTGAAATTTCGCGGGCGGGCAGCGACTGCACATAAGTGATAACGTTGATCGGCGTTCTGTCTAGATTGTTCATCATGCCCATGCCGCCGTCACGCAAAAGCTTAGCGGTTGGGAGATATTGATTGTTGTGATAGCTTTGCAGCAGCCCCTTGATCCACTGCTCGTAATTCATGTCTTCATATTTGTAATAATGATCATAAAAAGTTTTGGAATCTGTTCGAATGGTAGGCGAGAGGATGGAGTCGCTGCCTTTAAAGTACACGTAAAAGTCTTTGACAAATCCGCTGTCTATTTTTTGGTAAGGTTTTAGATAATTACGGATAAATTCGATTTCATTATACGTGTTGTCCCCCGAGCTTTCGTTGTTCACCAACAGATCGAGCTTCGGGTTAAATATGATTTGTTGGGCTAATTGATCAACTTCTTTAAAGTGATTATCCATCGTTAGCCGAAGCTGTTCCAGCATGGCTAAATTGGAGCGACTGGCGTTGTGGATCATGATTTGCTCCACCTTCGCATACAGAACGAATCCGATCACTAGAGGCAGCAGCAGAAGAAGTATATTGGAAATAAGCATGCCAATAAACACACTGCGGTTATTCCGTTTTTTGTTTCTAAGGAGCTCTTTTACATAAGGCAGCATAGAAAATAACCTCCACGAAATAGTAATCCATACTATTCGTACATGCCCTGACGATTTCCTTGTACCTCGTTAAATTCATTCTTTAATGGCTCCGATCATAACCCCTTTGACGAAATACTTTTGCAGAAAAGGGTAGAGGATCAGAATGGGCAGCGTGGAGACAATGATCGTGGCGTACTTAATCGTTTCCCCCACATCAATTTTGTCCAGCGTAGATGCCCCGGTCATCATGCTGTCCGTGTTGTTGTTGACCAAGATCTCCCGCAAAATCAGTTGAAGTGGATACAGTTCCCGATCACGCAAATAGATTAATGCGCTGAAATAGGAATTCCAGTGACCAACGGTATACCACAGGATCATAACTGCGATAACCGGCATGGATAGTGGGATAATCACACGGAATAAAATCGTGAAATCATTCGCACCATCCATTCTCGCCGATTCCTCGAGGCTGATCGGCACTTGCTGAAAGGCAGTGCGCATAATAATTAGGTTAAAGGTGCTGATAGCACCCGGAACGATTAAAGCCCAAGGCGTGTTCAACAGGCCCAAGTTGCCAACGACTAGGTAAGTCGGAATCAAGCCGCCGTGAAACACCATCGTGAAGACGATCGCAAACATGAAAATATCCTTGAAATACACGTTTCTTCTAGAAAGAGCGTAGGCACCCAATGCCGTCATAAACAAGTTGAGCGCCGTTCCAGCGACTACGTAAAATATCGTATTTCGATATCCTGTGCTAATCATAGGGTTATCTAAAACTGCTTTATAAGCGTCCAGCGTGAAGCCGAGCGGGATAAGCAGTAAACCCCGGTGTTTAGCAACACTCGCGGGATCGCTGAGTGAAGCGAATAGGACATAAAGAAAAGGATACATCGTGATAAAACAAAGAATGACCATCAACAGGGCATTGAAACCGCCGAATACCTTTTCACTAGTGCTGATTCTCATGATGACTCCTCCCTCACCAAAGCTTATTTTCGCTGACGCGTTTGCTAATGCTATTGGCGCTAACGATTAAGATGAAGGAGATGACCGAGTTAAACAAGCCGACTGCGGCGGTATAGCTGTAGCTCGCCTCCAAAATCCCTTTACGGTAAACGTAAGTAGAAATGACATCAGCGGTGGAATAGGTTGATGCATTGTACATTAACAGCACTTTTTCACTGCCCACGCTTAGCATTGAACCCATATTCATGATCAGCAAAATGACAATCGTTGGCATAATGCCAGGAAGCGTAATGTGCAGAGTCTGTTTCCACCTTCCCGCCCCGTCCATTTTGGCCGCTTCGTATAGGGTGGGATCGATGGTGGCCATTGCTGCCAAATAAATGATCGATCCCCAACCGATCCCTTGCCAGATGCCCGAGGAAATGAAGAGGAAACGGAACCATTCCGGCTGGCGTAGGAACGCAATGGACTCAAAACCAAACATAACGAGCAATTGGTTAATCAGACCGTCACGAGCGAGAAAGTCAACCATCATTCCCACTACAACAACGATGGATATAAAGTGTGGCAAATACGAAATGGTCTGAACAACCCTTTTGAACATATTGCTGCGAATCTCATTCAGAAGTAAAGCCAGAACAATCGCCGCAGGGAAGGCAAACAATAGCTCATAAATGTTGATCAGCAGTGTATTTTTGATAAGCCTCCAGAAATAAAATCCATTGAAAAATTCGGTAAAATGCTGAAATCCGACCCATTCGCTCCCCCAGATTCCGAGGGCAGGGCTGAAATCCTTGAATGCGATCAGCAGACCATACATAGGGCCATAGTGAAAGATGCCATAATAGGCAAGTACCGGCAGCAGCATGATATAAATGAACTTATTTCGATTTAAGTCCTTGATAATAAACGCTAATTTACTTTCCTTCTCATAGGATTTTACCTGGTTACGAACGGGAAGCTCATTCTCCATCATCGCCATAACGATCACTTCCTTTCTTTACAACTGCTGTTATCTCTTGTTGTACCTTTCGAGTGCAGCCTGCTGAATTTTGATGGCATCGTCAATCCCCATGCTTTTCAACGTTTTTACATATTTATCAAAGTTCTCTAGAGGTTCGGCCCCCATAACAAACTTGTTGTACATCTCATCTCTGTACGTATTGATGTCTGTCATAACAGCCGCATATCTCGTGCTTTCATCTTTATTAGGAGTAACCGGAGGCATTTCCTTCTCGTTGGTTGGCAGCGACCATACCTTGATTGACTCTAATTGCTCCGGAATTTGGCTTTGATATTGCTCGGAATAACGCTTATCTTGTACCATGATTCCGTCCCAGGTAGCACGGTTATGCTTAGCCATAGCCTGGCTCATTGGCATGCCTTCCGGATTTTTCGTAATGATGTCCGTGTATTTCGGGTAGCCGTTCTCAAGTTTGTAGCTTACGCCTTCTTTACCGAAATTAAAAAGCATATGTCCTTGTTCACTGTAGCCCATATCCAGCCATTTCACAGTTTCCACAATATTCTTATTGCTTGTCGTGATCGCAGCAGATTTACCCGGTACCGGTGCATCCAGGTGTCCAAAAAGCGGCTTGTCGCCGGCTTTCAGCACGGGATACGGGACACCTGCAAGCTTAAAGTTTTTATCTTTCGGGGACATCAAGGTCATATATTTACCCAGACCTCCCCCTGCGTTTCCAATCAAGGCACCTAGTTGGTTACCAGTGACTTTGGCGTCAAGTAGCTTAGCGTCCGTTGCTGCAAAATCTTTATCAATCAGGCCTTCTTTGTACCATTTGCTCATCGTAGTCAAAAATTCTTTGTAGTTCGGTTCTATAGGACCGTATTTAACTGTATTTCCTTCCCTATAAAAGTTGTTCGGCACGCCGTAAGCTCCGATGAACGCATGAGAATTCTTCAACTCGGAGAGCGTTAAGAGAAGGGGGATTTCATCTGCTTTGCCATTTCCGTTCGGATCCTTCTCTTTAAACGCTTTCAACACGGTGTACCACTCGTCAATTGTAGTAGGCTGCTTCAGCCCCAATTTATCCAGCCAGTCCTGCCGCATAATAGGTCCTTTGAATACCTGTAAAGAACGGTCGCCACGAATAAAGTGAAACCCGATAATACTGCCATCATCCGTGGTTACTTGCTTTTTCCATTCCGGATTGGAAGCGATCGCTTTTTTGTAATTAGGAGCGTATTTGTCAATGTAGTCGTTCAGCTTGATAATCCGGTTGTCCTTGATCGCTTTCTCCGGTCCACCCGGGTACGTGTTCCAATTGTATTCGATCACATCCGGAAGACTTCCGGACGTAAGCATCAGATTGAATTGCTCCTTCTCTGCTGTCGCGCCCTGAGGGGGATGCTGGAATTCTACCTTGGTCCCGGTAATCCGCTCCATTTCCTTATAAGCTTCCATTTCACTGTAGCTCTTCATTGTAGCCGCAGCCGATGGGTTAAATGCCGACCAATAAGATAATGAAGTCAATTTAGACGCCGCTTCACTCGCTTTGGGAGCTGAATTCTGGCTGGCTTTGTTACTTCCCGGCACACACCCGGATACTACGGTTAGTGCTAGAGTTACCGATAACGCTGCTGTGCCTACTTTAGCAGGTTTTGCCTTGAACAATAAAAACGCCTCCCTATATAAAATGCTTAATCTAAGCTAATCGTAATGAAAGCGCATTCGAAATTAAACCTCGAAATTTTCATAAAGACTGGGGATTCTAAATATAGAAGGACATTCAATTTTTAATGCGAACCATTAAATATAAAGAAAACGGCCATTTTAATCATACAATGGTGGAATTATACACTCCATGGTGAAACTTTAAAGGGTGTTGTGTTTTTTTAAGATATTACAGAAAACAAAAAAAAAAATGAGGTGGCAAGGTGATTCTTGCCATCTCATTTTTTTTTGTTTTGTGCCCATTGCAAGGCAGCCATACTTATTTCTTTACTGTCCCGTACCAATCGTTGACTTCTTTGAAGCTTACATCTCCGCCGGAAGTTTTGAATTTCTGTTGGAACGCTTCCAAACCACTAATGGCTTCTGCTCCGAAAATCAGCTTCGTCGTATAGTCTCCCACCATCGTATTCAACTGTTGGAAGTTTTTCGAGAACTCAGGCAAGTATGGAGCGAAGCCTAACGGATCTTTGATTCTGGTATTCGCCGGTTCAATGGTGTTCATGAAGTTCCAAGCATCGAACAAACGCATATCCTTACGAACACGTGCCTGCCAGTAAGTCGGATAGTTTGTGTCGTCCGTACCCATCAAGAAGTTGTTCGCTCTATTGCGCTCATCAGTGAAGATCGGTTGAATCGGCGTATATGCGCCATCCTTGAAGGTATAATGCTTATTTTCTTCGCCAATCGCCATGGTCTTGAAGGTTTCTTTTTCAAGCTTAGCGTTCATCCACTTGATCGCATCTTCAGGATGCTTGGAAGCTTTTGGTATAAAAGTGATACGGTCAAAGCCTGATGGAGCGGTTAAACCGGCTTTTCCATCTTTACCTTTTAGCGCTGGAATAAAGTTAGCTTTCGCAGTAGGAATATTTTTAGCCAATGCATCAGCAATGACAGGTACGTCAGCCCAGTGAAGCATAATCATGCCTGCTCTTCCGCTTGTGAATTTCTCTTTAGCGGTAGCATCTTTATTAGCGGCAAACTCTTTGTCTAGCAAGCCTTGTTTAAAGAGATCAGCGGCAAAGGTCACATAATCTTTGTAGGCAGGGTCTAGAACTCGCGGTGTTAACTTGCCATTCACATCATTCCAGAAGGTCGATATGCCAAAAGCACCGACGATGTTATTAATGAACATCGCTTCGCCTTTTATCGTTAACGGAATATTCTTGTCTCCGTTTCCGCCAGGATCTTTCTCTTTGAAGGCTTTCAGAACGGCAACGAGCTCATCCAATGTAGTAGGCGCTTTCATACCTACTTTATCAAGCCAATCTTGCCTGATGTACAAGCTTTCGCCTGCAGAGGGAAGCGTTTTGGTTGGGATTGCATATAGTTTACCATCTACTTTTGCAGCTTCCAGGGCGTTAGGATCAATTGCCGCTTTAATATTCGGTCCATATTTGTCGATCAATGGCCCTAAGTCCGTTAATGCTCCTTTTTTCGCATAATCTGCATATATCGCTTTGTAGTCTGCGGTTCCGTTTGTAGTAATAGCATCATAAGGTTCGCCGGAAGCAATCAAGATGTTCAGCTTGTCTTGAGGCTTGTCCTGTGGCATCATATCGTATTTCACTTTGTAGCCGGTCTTTTCTTCAAGGAATTTAGCTACGGGATATGTGTTGTAATCTTCCTGCTGCCAGACTTGAAGCGATTTTAACTCCGGTTTTGGTCCCGCTGATGCTGGAGCTGTTGAGGCGGTGCTGTTTGGAGTTGCGCTGCTTCCTGAGTCTGTACTTTTCGAAGAGCAAGCGACAAGAGAAGTTACAGATAAGCTTGCTGCGAGCGTTAGCAGCATCATTTTTTTGTGTTTTTTTAACATGTGTGAACCTCCCTAGTAATTTTTAATATATCATTAAACCCTTGATGCTAGTATCAAGGGTTTTAATGCAAATTTACCCTTTTACAGAACCGATGAGCACACCTTTGACAAAATGCTTTTGCAAATAGGGATACACGAGCAGCATCGGTATGATCGAAGCGATGACGGTTGCAGCTCGAATACCTTCCGGTGATGCGTTCATCATATCGTCAACACTTTTGTTTACGGCACTTGAGTTATCTGCATCCAGGACAATATCACGCAAGTACAACTGCAAAGGCTTAAGGCTTGCGTCATTGATGTAGAGCATAGGGTGGAAGTAGTCATTCCAGAAGTAGACTGCATAGAAAAGAGCAATCGTTGCGATTACAGGTACGCTTAAAGGAAGTATGATGCGAAAAAGAATCGTAAAGTTACGAGCGCCATCCATCTTGGCTGATTCTTCAAGAGCCTCAGGCAAAGATTCATAGTAGCTTTTGATCACCAGCATATTGAACACACTAATGAGAGCAGGCAGCATCAGCGACCATAAGCTATTAATTAAGTGGAGCTGTTTCATTAGCAAGTAATTGGGAATAATACCGCCATTAAACATCATCGTGAAAACAAACAGCAGCATAATCATCGAAATGCCTGGAAGATGCCTTTTGGACAATGGATAAGCCGTTATTGCTGTTACCAGAATCGCAAGCACTGTACCTACAACCGTTATCAGTAGAGAAACCCCTATTGAGTGGAGAAACTGGCTGGAGGATACCACGTATTTCATCGTATCTAGCTGGAAGCCTACCGGAAAAATCCCTACTTTACCGGATATCACTGCCGATTCATCACTAATTGCTTTGGATAAAATATTGACTAGTGGCAGCAAAGTAGCTAAGCCGGAAAGTAGTAAAACAAGATAAATACAGATGTCTAAGGACCAATCACTAAGCGTTTTTTTATGCATGTTTCCAGCCCCCTACCATATGCTTCGCTTGATAAGCTTTTTGCTGAGTTCATTACCAGCAATAATTAGGATGAACCCAACGACAGAGTTGAACAACCCGACTGCTGTACTAAAGCTATAATCCTGTTGACCGAGCCCCTGCCTATAAACGAAAGTACCGATCACATCACCCGATTGATACACGACAGAGTTGTACATGGTTAGAATCTGCTCCGTGCCTGCTTCAAGCAAATATCCCATGCGCAAAATTAAGATGAGAATGATCGTTGGCATAATACCTGGCAATGTAATGTGGAGCATTTGTCTAATGCGTCCTGCACCGTCAATGGAAGCTGCTTCATATTGTTCCTGCTCGATGCCTGCAATGGCTGCGATAAATATAATGGCATTCCAGCCTGATTCCTTCCAACCTGCTGTAAATACAACTACACTTCGGAAGTACTGGTTGTCCAGAAAGAAGGAGATCGGCGTCCCTCCGAACCACTGAATCATATTGTTCACTAGACCGCCTGATGGGGACAGGATATTAATAAACAATCCAGAAATGATCACCCATGATAGAAAATGCGGGAGAAATATAATGGTTTGAATCGTCTTCTTGAAAAAGGCCTTCCGAACCTCATTCAAGAAAAGCGCGATGATGATGGGTATCGGAAAAAGAAGCACAAGCTTGTAAATGCTGATCAACAAGGTATTCATGAAAACCTGATAAAACTCTTCGGAATGTATGAGCTTCTCAAATTGATCCAGACCCACCCATTTACTTCCAGCAAAACCATCAAAAATGTTGAAGTCTTGAAAAGCGATAATAATCCCGTACATAGGCGCATATTTGAATAAAAACAGAACTACTAATCCCGGCACTAATAATAGGTATAAATCATAATTGGTTAGAATTAGCTTCCAACGGCCACTACCTTTTGTTTTGGGCTTGGCGTGAGCTTTTTTTTGCTCAAGCTCTGTTAGCGAAACACTCATGAATGGCTCACCTCCGTGTTCTTATAGGTTAATTATATAGGTGCCCAGAAACGACTTGTAGATGGTAATATTTCTGTTTCTGGTGCAATCTTATGGTATTTACGCAAACAAAAAGCCGACCTCTTTCTTATAGAGGCGGCTTATCAGATGAATGTTTATATGTCATTCGAACCGTGACTATTGTCCCTTCTCCGAGCGTAGAGTGAAGCTCCAGTCCATAGGCATCTCCTGCGAACAACTTGATCCTTTCATTAACATTGTACAAACCATACGAGCTTCCGGAAACGTCTGATTTCATGGTGGGACGCGGCTCTGTCAGCAGACTTTGCACAAGCTCTGGCTCCATGCCGATGCCATCGTCAGTGACGGATAAGATCAGAACCCCCTCTTCTTGTCTGGCCTTGATCAAAATAGACCCTGTCTTGCCCTTAGATTTTCTTATCCCATGCAAAAGGGCATTTTCCACAATTGGCTGCAGTGTCAGCTTAGGCATTTCAATATCATCCATGCCTTCTTCGATGTCAAAATGAACCTCAAAGCTCTTCGGAAATCGGGTTTGTTGAATCTCCAAGTAAACCTTGGCTAAATTAAGCTCATCGGTCACACTGACCAAATCTCTGCCCTTGTTTAAGCTAAGCCTGAAATATTTGGCCAAACCATCGATCATCTGGCTAATATCGTGAGCGTTATGTCCAATAGCAATCCAATTGATCGTATCCAAGGTATTGTACAAGAAATGAGGATTAATCTGCGCTTGCAAAGCCCGCAGCTGCGCCTCACGCTCCTGCACCTTCGATTTATACGTCTCTTCCATTAAATCTCGGACTCTATGAATTAGATGGTCGACGCTTTTTTCGAGTAAATAGAAGTCGCCTTCTGACGTTCCACTCCGTTCATCCAGCCCCTCCATGCCTTCTCGTTTAATTGCTCTTATCACCGTCTGCACTCTGAGATTCATTCCGCGCACGATAAAAGCAATCAGAATAAAAACAAGGATGAGGAACAGTATCGTTACTCCTGACAAAGTAGCCACACTGGCAAATTGATTCAACGAGGCCGCACGGGAGCTAATGCCATTCTTAGGCACTTCCGCAACCAGCTTCCAACCTGTGGAGCCAATCGTTGTATAGACGACATATTGCCCAATGTTGTCTTCAATGATCGGAGATACGCCTTCATTCTTTTGTTCTATAGCGCTAAGCACGGCACTTGATTTCAGCTTCGTCCCCAGTAAGGATTTGTCGTTGTGCAAGACGACGGTGCCATCCGGTGCGACCATGAATACATTTTGCTCTTTATTCAACTCGATATTTGCTAGGATATTTTCTATGGTCTTAGCAGCGATTTCAATAGATAAAACACCTGACATATGATCGTAATCATCCGGATCTCGTAGTACTCTAATACCCGAGAAAATATAGCGGGCGCTCTGTGTATCATCTAGAAAATTTTCCAAGTAAGCTCCCGTCCACACGAGATTGCCCCTGGAGTTCACTACATCTGTGTACCATGGACGGTTTTTGATGCTTTCCCACGGAAAAAAATTCACTCTCTCATGGGAAAAAAGCTTGGAGTCGTCGACATACAATCGAACGCGGAACACAATCGGATTCGTTTGGGCATTATCAACAATAATTCGCAGTTCCTTCATGGCATCGAGTTGATCGCTATCAGATGTTGAGTTGCTTAAATATTGATGCAGCTTAGGATTCATAAGAATCGTATTCGAAATATCTCTGGCGGAATCGAATTGGTGATTCAAATTGATTTCTGCCTGCTTCAGCGTCTGAAGCATCGTATGCGTTACTTCTTCTTCCAAAATTCGGGAGTACCTCTGTGAGTAAGCATATAATAATACGGAAGCCGGAATCAGGATCAACACAATGTAAGCGATTAGCCATACCCTTGCAGCAACAACGCCCTTGAAGATCATCGATACGTAATTCAACCCTCTAGTCATGAGTTGCTTCATTTCCCTCCACCGCCTTTACAAGACTTGATCGCGAAATGAGCTCGGCGTATGTCCGGTGTATTTCTTAAATATTTTGCTGAAATAACTAGGATCCGAGTAACCAACGGCATAACAAACCTCATAAAACTTGTTGCTTGGATCTTTCAAAAGCTCCTTCGCTCTGTCTACCCGAACTTTCGTCATATATTCGTTGATGGTTTCGCCAGTTTCCTGTTTGAAGAGCAGGCAAAGATAGGTTGTAGATAAGAACACTTCCTTCGCAATGTCCCCCACCTGAAGGTTTTCCGCGAATCGTTTATCGATTAGGGAGCGAATACGTTCAATGACATTTTTGGCTTTGCCGCTGCGTTTCTCAGCGATTCGCTCACATACCTCGATGAGATGAGATTCCACAAGCCGTCTTAAATCGCCTAACGTTTCTTGGTGAAAAACCTCTGCCAGAAGCTCGTTCTCTTTCTCCTCCAGCCCCTGCCTGTGAACATTAAGCTCTAGCAAGATTCGACTTGCAAGCAGCAGAAGCTGCAAGCTTAAGTTGCGCCCGTACTGCATGCCTTCTGCACGATTGCGGGAAAGAGCGCTATAAATAACGTGCAGCTCCTCCTGGACCTTGCCAGCCTCCGCAGCTTTCAGAGAAGAGATCAATCTCTCATTCTGCGCTGGATCAAAGCGGTACATGCTGTCCTTACCCTGTTCCAAATTATCCATGGAGATAACCTGGTTCTTACCGAGATACCATCTTTGATCAGCGGCTTCTCTTGCTTGCGAATACGACTGCGGTAAGCTGGCAAGCCTCGATATTCGTTCGCCCACGCCGATGGTCACACTAATTTTCAAATAGTTGTAGAGACTTTCGCGGACTTCCTCGGCTAATGTAAACAAAAGACTTTCCTGATCTTCCTGCTCCACCAGTCGAAGAATGCCAACAAACTCGCCTATTTGATTTTCAAAAACATATCCACCTATCTCTTTCTCAATAAGCTCTTGCACGATATTAAGTACAGAGTAGGATAACAACTGCTGATCCCTCTCGGAACGGTTCTGTGCAACCTCGGACGCATTATCGATGCGAATCGCAATCACCCAGTATGTCGCCTCAAACGGAAGCTCAAGCCCGAGGAATCGGGTTCGATCCTGTATACGTGCAGGAAAAGTGATTCCTTCCCTAATTAATGACATAAGAAATTTCTCCCGCAGCAAGGGCATGCTCTGAATGAGCTTGACCTGCATGTCCTCAATCAGTTTTCGTTCCTGTTTTTCCGTCTGCAAGGTACGAACCAAGCGTTCAACCACCACGCTCAGCTCCCCCAAATTGACGGGCTTAAACATATAATCGACCGCTTTGACTTGAAGCGCAGATTTCAAATATTCGGCATCATCATGGCCGCTCACAAAAACAATTTTGATATGAGGAAATCGCTCACTAAGTCTATTCGACATCTGAATGCCATCCATATTGGGCATACGTACATCCGTTAACACTATATCCGGCTTCACTCGCTCAATAACCTCTAACGCAACGTCACCGTCATCCGCATCACCCACCACTTCAATCCCATAAGCATTCCAGTCAAAATAGGTACTTAGCCCAAAACGAACTGTCGGCTCGTCGTCCACAATGACTAATTTATACATCTCGTGTCGGCCTCCCTTTAGCTGCAGATCATCTTATTATATCTTGCAAAAAAGCCAAGGACATATGAGAATCTTATGATTTCTGGTTCTATATTTACTTGAATTCAGAAAAAACACGGCTGTTTGCAGGCGCTGAGGTTGTACTCCCAACAAAAAAATCACCTTGAATACGAATGTGTTCAAATGGCAGCGTCGGATTGGCAATACGCCACAGCATCCGGTCGGCAGCACGGTAACCGGTCTCACGGATCGAAAGAAGCGGTCGGGTGAACGATGGCAGAGACTCGGATTGCTCATTCAGGAATCCAACCAAGGACACATCCTCAGGCACTCGCCACTGTAGCTCGTTGCATAACTTATATACGACCGGAACTTCATGGTCAATTCCACAGATGATAGCGCTGGGCCTAAAATGTTCCATTTGTTGCAGCAGCTCTTCACGCCACTGCGCTTGGTTGGTCCGTTCACCGATGGAATGCATAGAAGGGTCAATCTCGACACCGAGCATATTCATCGCGTGACAGAAGGCTTGCCAGCGTAAAATAAAGCCACGCTGCAAATGGATATCTCCCACATACATAATTCGCTCATGCCCAAGGCTTCGCAGATAGGTTACCGCTTGAAACGCAGCTTCGTAAACATCCCAAATCACGCTGTCTATTTTCACTCCTGGAGGAGGAAAGCTGAGCAATATTCTTGGCAGCTGCAGCCCAAACAGAGCGTGCTCCCACGCTTTAGGCACAATGCTTGGAGCGATGAAAATGCCATCCGCATAGGCCATTCCGCTTTCCTCGATCCACTCGTTCATATGTTCCTTCTTGATCTTTTGCGGCAGCATCAGCAGCTCGATTTGATGGCCGAAGGAAAAGAAACGATCTTGAAGCCCTTGAAGCAACAGACGATTGTAAGCCACGGATTCTGCGGTCTGTACCAAAAGGAAGCGCTTCCGCTCATTGGGATAAGGAGCAATGCGATCGAGCCTAAGGCTGCGAATCTGATCCATTGTATAATAGCCCAGCTTCTCGGCCGTATGGACAATAAGCTGTCTGGTAGCTTCCGACATGCCGGGTTTTCCTTTTAGCGCTTTAGACACGGTCTGTACAGTCAACCCAAGCTCCTTGGCAATCGTTTTTAACGTAACTTCCTTTCGGGTAGGCATATAGGCTGCACCTCGATATATAGTAGTCCGGATTTGTTATTCGTTTAGTTATCATATCACGTCCTCTTTTTTGATTAAACTAAAATTAAACTAGTTCATCCATGCTAGGAATCTATAATGAAAGCAATGACACTTAACACTGAGCTTTGGTAAATGATTACAAATCCAGTTTTGCTGAAGTAAAACTCTTAGGAGGAACATCAACATGACGAAATTGAACATTCAAACCGTAACGATCCCATCGCAGAGCTTACCTGTTAGCTATACCCCGGACGTGGTTGTCGTTGGAGGAGGCGCATCAGGCATTGCAGCAGCAATTGCTGCTGCCCGTAATGGCGCTAACACGTTATTGATTGAGCAAAGAGGCTACTTTGGCGGGATGGGGACAGCTGCTCTAGTTCCTGCCTTCTGCCCTTATACCGATGGGGAGAAGCCGGTCATTCGCGGCATCGGGCTTGATCTGCTCGAGAAGATGAAACACGCTGCCGGTGACGACTTTATGCGACGTTACAAGGAACAGTTGGACTGGGTTCCAATCGATGTGGAAACGCTTAAGCGCGTATATGACGCAGAAGTACTGTCAAGCGGAGCGAAGGTACTGTTCCATACAGTAGCGGATCAGGTACTGCTGGATGGCGATCGGATAACCGGGCTAGTCATAAGCAATAAATCCGGACGGTCTGTCGTCCAAGCCAAACTGTACATCGATGCTTCGGGCGATGCGGATCTCGCTGCGCTGGCAGGTGTTCCTTTTCAAGTTGGAGGAGAGCAAGGGGAGCTTCAACCTGGTACCATGTGCTATGTGGTTACCGGTGCGGACAAGGCACGCTATGAGCAGTTCCTTCAGGAGACAGGAGCGCATAGTCAACTGGAGAACATCGTCATTGAAGCGCAGCGAAACGGCGACCTCCCGGAGGGACGCAAGCGGATATCAGGTATGGCCTGGATTTCCGATTCAATCGTCGGCTTTAATTTCGGTCATATCTTCAACATTGACGGCACGAAAGCGGAGGATTTGACCCGTGCCGCGATCGAGGGCCGGAAACTTATCGACACCCAAATCCAGTTTTTACGTAAATATGTGCCTGGCTTTGAGCATATTTTCCTCGTTCACTCCGGCGACCAGATCGGTATCCGCGAAACTCGCCGAATCCAGGGGGACTATACCCTCGTAGTCGAGGACTTCATATCGATGAGGACATTCGAAGACGATATCGCACGCAATTCGTACTTTATCGATATCCATTTGGCAAACGCCAACAGCACGATGACGGTCAAGCATCTGCCAAAAGGCAAATCCCATGGCGTACCTTATCGCTGCATGCTTCCGCAAGGCAAATCGAATCTAATCGTTGCCGGACGTTCCGTCTCGTCCGATCGCCCTGTGCAAGGCTCGCTTCGCGTCATGCCTAACTGCTTTGCGATGGGAGAGGCCGCAGGTGTCGCGGCAGCTATGGCAAGCTTCGCTGGCATTGGTTTCCGCGAGGTCTCGATCTTAGAACTGCAGAACAAGCTGATCGCGCAGGGTGCATGGCTTGGTGAACGGCCGGGTAAAGCTGATGCGGATCAAACCGTTGCCGTAGGTGCCGTTACATTTGATAAAGAATGTTAGTGTAGGGAGTGTTCGCGAAATGCAAAGTAAGTGGGTAGGAAAAACCTGGGGAACACTCGGTGACAGCATTACCGAAGCAGGCGGATATCAGCCTCTCATTCAGTCTGCGCTAGGCTTTTCGAGCGTGATCAATTATGGGAAAAGCGGCTGTCCGATGACTGCCGGAGGCGACCGCGACTACGGAGCTACGACACATGTGGGCAAAACGATAGATGCTTCCTTGGATTGCGTCACCGTCTTTGCGGGAGTGAATGATTTTCGCTTGGATAAACCTATTGGCGACATCGGTTCGAACGATATTTATACGTTTTATGGAGCCTACACGACCCTTATCGAAGATATTTTGACGAAAAATCCGCGCTGCCGCCTAAGCTTGTGGACACCGCTGCAGCGGGATAAAGATGGTTATGACATCTTCTACATCAACGCAGCTGGGCACCGTTTATTCGATTATGTCAAAGCCATTAAGCATATTGCTCTTCTGTACGCGCTTCCTGTCCTTAATCTGTATGAACAAAGCGGGCTTAATAAGCTAACGCTGCCTCTCTTTACTTCAGATGGCTTGCATCCGAATGAGGCAGGGCATCGGCGTATTGCGGATATGGCGATCCCCTTTTTATTAAGTTTGTGAAAAAAAGCCGTTCCTAGGTTCATGAACCTTGGGACGGCTTTTGATTCATCAGATCATGAGCATGAATCTCGTGGCAAAAGGACAATCCCACAAGTTAAGGGAATGATCCTTCCTCCTTATATTTAGACATCTTGTCTCGCAGCGTACGTTCGCCGATATCCAGCATATCAGCTGTTTTGCGGCGGTTTCCTCCAAGCTCCCGAAGCGTTGCCAATATGAGCTTTCTCTCAGCCTCTAGGGCGGTATCGCCCACATAAACGGGAACGAGCCGACCGTCTGCCATTTGCGCACGCTGGGGCTGGAGGTCCATCGGCATATCTCGGATCGTCAAATGTTCGCCGTCCGCGAGTGCGATTGAGCGCTCGATAATGTTTTGAAGCTCCCGTACGTTGCCTGGAAAAGGATAGTCGTTCAGCAGATTGAGCGCTTCCTGCGAGATGCCCTTTATTTGCTTGGACATTTTTCCGCCGATTTTGTCCATAAAATGCCGGATTAGCAGCGGGATATCTTCCTTTCGCTCGCGGAGCGGCGGAACCTCGATCGGAATGACGTTCAACCGATAATACAAATCTTCCCTGAACTTGCCCTGCTGCACTTCTTTCTTCAAATCCCGGTTCGTTGCGGCAATAATCCGAACATCGATCCGCTTCTCCTTATGCCCTCCGATTGGCGTCACCGTCTTCTCCTGCAGCACCCGCAGCAGCTTGCTTTGCAACCCGATATCGAGCTCACCGATTTCGTCGAGAAACAAGGTGCCCCCGTCTGCTGTCTCGAAAATGCCAGCTTTGCGTACATTCGCGCCTGTAAACGCGCCTTTTTCATAGCCGAACAGCTCGGATTCCATCAAATTGGCAGGAATGGCGGCACAATTAATCGTGGAAAACACCTGCTCCCGCCGCTCCCCTGCAAAATGAACGGCACGGGCGACCAGTTCTTTTCCCGTCCCGCTTTCCCCCAGGATCAGAATGCCAGAATCGATGTTCTTCACTTTATCGATAAGCGCAAACACGTGCTTCATCCGATCGCTTTCGCCGATCAGACCGTGCACGTCGTAGGCTTTGCGGATTTCTCCGTCCAGCCATTCCACCCTTGATTGAAGGTGATACTGCTCCTGCGCTCTTCCGCACAGTACCTTGAGCTCCTCCATATCGATCGGCTTCTGCACATAATAGAAAGCGCCTAGCTTCATCGCCTCAACGGCGGAAGCGATGCTGCCGAACGCGGTCATCATGATGACGACCGTCTTAGGTGACATTTGCTTGACCGTCCTCAGCACCTCGATGCCGTCCCTCATGCCGATTCGCAGATCCAAGAGCACGATCGCAAACGAAAGATGCGCGAACAAAGCGACCGCCTCGTCAGGGTCAACAGACGTATACACTTGATAATCGTCTTCCAAAATAAACGACAACGATTTGCAGATCGAGATTTCGTCATCAATAATAAGCAAATTCGGTTTATGCACGTTCGCTCTCCTCCTGATCGCCCGGTAATTTCAGCGTCACCTTGGTTCCGCTTCCCTTCTTGCTTGCCACTTCGATCCCCCCGTTGTTCTCGGTCATCAGCCGGTAGCAAATCGACAGCCCAAGCCCGACCCCTCCGGCTTTTCGTGTGAAGAAAGGTTCATAAATGTTCGCCAAGTCCCGGGGATCGATGCCTTCGCCGGTATCTTCAATCGTCATCATGACATGGGGACCATCGCTGTAAGCCGTTATCTGCAGCTGTCCACCGTCCTTCATCGCATCGATCGCGTTTTTGAGCAAATTAATCAGCACCTGCTTGATTTGCTGGGCATCCGCCCAAACAACGCAAGACTCCGGCACTTCAAGCCGGACAACGATCCGTTGGTTCTCGAACAGCTGATGGAACAGCAGTATGACGGCTTGAATGGTTTCGCTGATAGCAAAAGTCGTTTTCTCAGGCGGCTTGTCCCGCGCGAAGTCCAGCAGTTCGCCGACGATCCGGTTCAACCGCATCACTTCCCCAGTTACGTGCTGCGCAAAAAACTCGCGGTATTCCTTGTTTTCATATTTGGTTGGCAGGAGCTGGGCATAGGATAAAATGGATGTAATTGGATTGCGAATTTCGTGGGCAATCCCTGCCACTAATTGGCCTAACGATTGCATCCTATCTTTACGCGCAAGCTCGTCCAGCGTTTTTTTGTAAGTGTCGACGCGCTTCTTCAATTCTTTCTTTAGCGTAAAATTCCACCACAAAAAGATAAGCAGCACGCAGGTTATGGCGACCAGGCCGATGATAAAATAAGTAAGCATGCCGCGTATATTGCGAGAGGACGGATAAATGTATTCGCCGAACCATTTGCGTTCAATTTTCTTGTACGTACCGTTTGTTTTGATTTTCCGCAGCCCTACGTTGATCGGCTCAAGCAACTGTTCGTTCCGCTTCAGGACGACCATGCCATAGTCGGTAGGAGAAATCGGATCGCCGACGAGTTTCACCTTGTCCTGCTGGCTATCCTTTTGCAGTAAATACTGACCGGTAATTTGATTGCCGATAAAAGCGTCCACCTTGCGCTCCAAAAGCATCTGGATTGCCTTCTCCTGATTTTCCTCGGCGAGTACGACGGCATTATGAAGCCGTTGCAACGCTTCCCCACTAATATCGCCTTCCTGTACGGCTATTTTCCGATGCTGCAAGTCATCAAGCGAGAACACGGAATAATTGTCCTTCAACACGAAGATCGCCTGCGTACTTGTAAAATACGGCTCAGAGTAGGCGTATAGCGACGCACGCTCCTTGCTGTATTTCATCCCTTGGATGGCATCCACCCGACCCGCTTCCAGCGCCTTCAGCGCTTCGCTCCACGGCATCGGATAAAACTCGAACGTAATCCCGGTTTCAATGGAAAGCGCGTTCATCATATCGACGTTAAAACCTTGAAATGTACCGTTGACCTCGAACTCGAACGGTGGAAACCTGTTATCGCCGGCAACGCGAATCACTTGCCGCAGCTCGGATGGCGTATCACCGGCAGCCGCAGCGGAAAACGGGAAGCAAAAGGTCGCTGCAAACATAGCAAGCACTATACAGAGAAGTGGAATGCCAGTAACAAGACCATCTCTGCGCATTATCCTTTCATCCCCTCTCTATCATGGATAGTCAGTATTATATCTCAATTCGGGAAATTTCACGATTCACTCCACTACGGCCCGGTCTCTGATGTCCAACGGTTTGCAGAGGGTTGAAGTCAGTAAACAGATTAAGCTCGTCCCGCCCTGTGCTCCTACTTTGCTCTATTGTATAATAATCGAGACAACAAGGAGGAATTCATCTTGGAAACTAGCAAAGAATCATTACCTACATTCATTCAGGGAGAAACAAAATTGAAACCGCTGAAAGCTGATCTTATCATGTTATTTGTCACCATATGCTGGGGATCTTCTTACCTATTTATGAAAATGGGCCTAGATTCGATACAGGAGTTTAATTTAATTGCTCTTAGGTTTGGATTAGCCTTTATTCTTGCGTCTATCATCTTTTCCCGACACCTGCTGCAGAAGATTAACTTAAAGATCTTACTTTATTCCTTCATCCTAGGCTTTATCTTATTTGCTATATTCACCTTGATTACATTTGGCTTGAAGACAACGACAACTTCCAACGCAGGGTTTTTAATAAGCTTAACCGTTGTTTTCGTTCCTTTAATTAGCACTTTCATCTTCAAAAACAAAATCCCAAAAAAAACTATGCTCAGCATCATAATAGCAATAACGGGAATTGCATTTCTGACTTTACAATTTCCTCTTACTATGAGTATTGGTGATCTTTTGTGTATAGCGGCTGCATTCTTATATGCCGTTCACATTATTGTGGCAAGCTTCGCTGCACGAAGATTTGATACTCTTAGTCTAGGTATTCTGCAACTAGGATTTACTGGATTGTTTGGTTTCATCTTTTCCATAATTTTCGAAACACCTTCGCTACCAAAAACATCTACTGGATGGTTTGCAATTCTCATGCTTAGTATCTTTTGCAGTTTAGGGTTTGTATTACAGATTATTGCCCAAAAATATACTTCGCCAGCTCGAACGGGGTTAATTTTTTCACTAGAACCTGTTTTTGCAGCTATTTGTGGGTTCTGGTTTGCACAAGAAATCCTTGGCTTTAGAGGATATATAGGTGCGATACTCGTTCTTCTTAGTATTGTTCTAACGACAGGTAACATTAAATTCCCATCAAAAGCAAAACACTTAAGCAAAGCGAACGAATGAAGAAGTTTACTATGCCAAAAAAGGGGCTGTCCTCAGGTAGAGTTTTATCTACTTTTGGGACAGCCCCTTTGCTATTAAAACTAAATTTTGCCGTTGGCTATCAAAAGGGCGGCGAAATCCACCGCAGCGGCAAAAACTGCCGCTTTTGTCTCTCCTAGCGAATCCTCTCGTTATCGCCAGGTTTATTTGAAAACCCTTACAAACACTCATGTTTTTTTCTCTATCAAACTGTTGGCATGAAACTTGCTTTAATAGAATTGCAGTAACAATTAAATCACAATGGGGGAAAAAAACAATGACTCACCAAACGAAAAAAGTAATGCTTCTCGCTGTCTTGTGCGTACTAACAATTCTTGCAACCGCTTGCGGTGGCGGGAAAGCGAATCCCGCTCCGAGCGAACAGGCCAAAACGACGAGTGCATCGGCGAAAGTCAGCACGGACGAAGTGCTGCAAAAAATCGCAAAGAACAAAACACTTACAGTCGGAACGGATGCAACTTTCAAGCCGTTCGAATACAAATCGGGCGACAAATACGATGGTTTTGACATCGAGCTCATTCAAGCGGTTGCCAAAGAACTCGGTGCGGATAAAGTGGAATTCGTTGATACGGAGTTCAAGGGGCTGATTCCAGGCTTGCAGGCTAAGAAATTCGACTTGATCGTTTCTGCCATGTACATTACCGACGAACGTAAACAGACAATCGATTTTTCGGAAACATACTACCCGGGCGGTCTGGCGATCATGATCAAAAAAGACAATGACAAGATCAAAGGCATCGAAGAATTGAAAGGCAAGAAAGTAGCTGTGCAAATCGGCACCAAATCCGTCAAATTCTTAGAAGAGAACCACAAGGACATTCCGCTGGTGAAGGTTGAGAAGAACACCGAAATGTTTCTGGAGCTCGAGACCGGTAAAGTCGAAGCCGTCGTAACAGGTGGACCTGCTGCCAAGACGTACGCTAAAGAAAAAGGCACAGTGAAGGTACTGCCTAAAGAACTGACGCAGGAATATTACGGGTACGGTATCCGCAAAGATAATCCGGAATTCCAGAAAGCCGTTAACGAAGCACTCGTGAAAGTAAAAGCGAACGGTAAATACAACGAAATCGTCAAAAAATGGTTCGAATAACAGGAAATGAGGGTTGACCATGCAGCATCTTGATTTTAGCATCCTGGCGGAATGGCAAAACATTCGTCTCCTTCTGAAGTCGTTATGGTATACGGTTGCTTACACGCTAGCGGGGTTTACGCTTAGCATCGTGGTCGGAACGATCATCTCGTTTGGGCAAATGGCCAAAAACAGACCGATACGGTTCCTGTCCCTCGCCTATCTCTCTTGGTTCCGGGGAACGCCGCTGCTCGTCCAGCTTTTCCTCTTATACTACGGCTTGCCGATCCTATTCGGTATCGATACGGTCCCGTGGGTATCTGGCATCATCGCCTTGGCGATGTACGGCGGCGCCTACTCGTCGCAAATCATCCGCAGCACAATCCAATCGATCGACCGGGGACAGATGGAGGCCGGACGATCGATCGGCTTCTCCTACGCGCAAACGATGCGGAAGATCATCATTCCGCAAGCGGTTATCCGAATGCTGGCGCCGATGACCAACGAGCTGATTTCTTTGACCAAAAACTCGTCGCTGCTTTCCACGATCACGGTGGTGGAGCTGTTCCGACAGGCGAACATCCTGATCGCCGATACGTACAAGACGCTGGAATTTTTGATTGCTGTCGCCATTCTTTATTACGTGGTCAACAACATTATCGGACTCATTGGGATGAAGCTGGAGAAACGTCTGAGCACAGGAGATGACATGCGATGATACGAATTAACGGCTTACACAAAATGTTCGGCAGCAACCGCGTGCTGCGGGGCGTGGATCTTCAGGTGAATCGCGGGGAAGTCGTGGTCATCCTCGGACCGTCCGGTTCGGGAAAAAGCACGCTGCTGCGCTGCATCAACTATTTGGAGACGTTCGAACAAGGAAACGTGTTCATCGAAGGAAAGGCAATCGGCCGCATAACGGCCGGTGGACATTCCCGGGAAATGCCGCAAAACGAACTGAATGCGATGAGGCAGGAAGTAGGAATGGTATTTCAATCGTTCAACCTTTACCCGCACATGACGGTGCTGCAGAACATCACGCTGGCTCCAATTTCATTACGCGGCATGCACAAAGAGGTAGCGGAACTACTGGCACTCGAATTGCTCCGCAAGGTCGGTTTGGAGGAAAAGGCGAATGCCCGTCCATCGAGTCTGTCCGGCGGCCAAAAGCAACGCGTTGCGATTGCCCGCGCACTTGCCATGAAGCCGAAGGTGATGCTGTTCGACGAACCTACATCCGCTCTCGATCCGGAAACGGTGGGAGAAGTGCTTCAGGTGATGCGCAATCTGGCGCAAGAAGGGATGACGATGATCATCGTAACGCATGAGATGGGATTCGCCCGCGACGTGGCCGATAAGGTTGTAGTCATGGATGGCGGCGTTATTCTCGAAGAAGGAGCGCCTTCGACCATCTTTACGAACCCGTCGCATCCGCGTACGCAAACATTTTTGAGCCAGGTGCTGCAAAACAATTGATCCGAAGCCGTGGAGGCTTCGATTCCAGATAGGAGGCATTCATGATGAACCAAATCCCTTATTTACAGCGGCCGAGCCTGGTTTACACGCCCGGTCAAGGAGATCCTAACGTGACCCGGCTCAGCGATTGGATCACCGAATGGGACGGTGCCGAATCGTTTCACGCGGCCCTTATCGGTGCGCCGCTTTCGAAGAGCTCGATCAGCTTCTCCGGCGCCCATATGCATCCGACCGTATTCCGCCAGTTATTCAGCGCGTTCACAACTTATAACTTCGAAGACGATTTGGATTTGCTACCGCTGCTCGTCCGCGACCTCGGCGACATCGTCATGCATACGACCGATATTCCGCAATGCCACCATAATATTGAACAGGCCTTCGAAGAAGTGGCGAAACGGCTCCCGACCGTCGTTCCGTGTTTAATCGGCGGCGACCATTCGATCACGTATCCAGCACTAACCGGTCTACAACGCGTCCGCGGAGAACGGATCGGATTGATCCAATTCGACGCCCATCTCGATGTGCGGGACACAGCTTCTGGGGGGAGATCGAACGGGACTCCCGTGCGCAGCCTTATGGAAACCGGAGTCTTGCGGGGCGAGGACGTCGTGACAATCGGCCTCCGCAGCTTCGCCAACTCCAAGCAGTACCGCACCTACGCCGAACAACAGGGAGTTACCCTATATACGGCGAAGCAGGTCAGAGAACGCGGCATTCAAACGATTCTAGAAGAAGCGATCGTCAAGCTTAAGATGAACGTCGATGTGGTATACGCCACGTTCGACATCGATGTGCTCGATCAGTCGGATGTGCCTGGAGTACCGGCGATCGGACCGGGCGGCCTTTCCCCACTTGACTTGTTTTATTGCGCGGAGGTACTCGGGGCGTGGGACCGCGTCATCGCTATGGACATGGTTTGCGTGGACCCGAACCGAGATACGCGAGACCGGACGACACGGATCAGCATGCACGTACTTTTATACTTTTTAACCGGATTGGCCAAGCGGCTCAAGCTTACACCTGGTCATGTTTGACGGAACCCAATGCTACACCATCGCCTTGCTCACCTTCTGCCGGAAGGGCGCTGGCATTGCAAAAAGACACCTGCGCGGTGTCTTTTTGTCTATTTACTTATGGGTTTATAAATTCGCATAAGCTAAAAAACCGAGCAAGGGCACGATCCAGAGCAGCGGGATACAATTCCAGATCAGCGAAGCCTTATACCTCCGCCGGGAAAAAAGAATCCATCCCGCGATAAGCGCGCCCAGAAGTCCCAGCGGGTAAATGACAATATAAGAAAAAATAAGCCAAGTTGTCACATCATTTACCGCATCGGGATGATCGAACATCATGACCGACATTCCGGCAACAAACAGCCATACAATTACAAACAAGACATACACGATTTGTGACACGATCAATGTCCAAAGCGTTTTTTTGCGATTCATCCGTTTTACCCCTTTTATATTGGTATTTATTACCTCACCTATATTTCGACATCATTTTCAAAACTCCTACTAGTTTTCCGTAATCAGAACCTAATCAGAACCTGATCAGAACCATACATGATCTGGGTGAATATCATGCTGTTGTAAAAATGAATGGAGGATGGCTATGTACCCGAAATATCCTTATTACAGTTATGAAACAAAGTGCGAAAATAAACCTATTACCTTTCCGCCGCAGCATCAAGACAGACAACCAGGTTTGGAGTACTTAATGGTTCCAACACCTATATCAGACAATCCAGACTATGTTGGAAACGGGAAATTACAAGGCAAGGTCGCTATTATTACAGGGGGAGACAGCGGGATCGGGAGAGCCGTGGCTATCGGCTTTGCCAAAGAGGGCGCGGATGTAGTTATTGCTTACCTTTACGAACATGAAGACGCTAATGCAACAGTGGAAATGGTATCGCGCTATGGCCGACGCTGCCTTCCGATTGCAGGGGACTTAAGAGACGAGGAGTTCTCCAATGAAATCGTGCGAAAAACATTGGAATTCTTCGGGAGAATCGATATTCTAGTGCTGAATCAGGGCGTTCAGTTTCCTCAAGAAAGCATCCTGAATATAAGTACCCAGCAGCTCGAGGATACGTTCCGTACCAATATTTTCCCTCTTTTCTTTATGACCAAAGCCGCGCTCCCGTATTTGCAGCCTGGAAGCTCGATCATCAGCACGGCCTCTGTTACCGCATACGCAGGTGCGCCTTTGCTTGTAGATTACTCATCGACCAAAGGGGCAATCGTATCGTTCACCCGTTCGCTTTCGCTTCAGCTAGTGAAACAAGGAATCCGGGTGAATGCGGTAGCTCCGGGCCCGATTTGGACCCCGTTAATCGTTTCCAGTTACTCCGCAGAATACGTAAAAACATTCGGTACAGAGACACCGATGAAACGTGCCGGTCAGCCGTTCGAGCTTGCTCCGACCTACATCTACTTGGCATCGGATGATTCCTCTTTTGTTACCGGACAGGTACTGCATGTAAATGGCGGCGTAATGACTGAGACTTGAAAATGGCAGGTGGGCATGCTCGTGTGCAGCATGCCTTTTTCGCAAATATAACTTCGCCCATTTGCCCTTACTTAGGGTAATAGGAAAATCCCGGATATTTGACGACCGGCCATTCCTCTTTGCGAAGCGCATCCAATAATTCGGGTCCAACATGCAAATTGTTTCTAACCAGGTCGCGAGGGGTAAGCGCCATCCATTGATTCAATGACACGTCAGCAAATCGGTCACTCTTGAATATTTCCAGAAACCATAACGGTTGATTACCGGTATTTTGAATATAGTGACCCGTAGCAAATGGTACATAGCCGACATCACCCGCTCTATAATCAAATGTTCGGGCTATCCCATTACCAGCAAATACCGTCATGCGCCCTTGTCCGGTAAGGTAATACTGCCACTCGTCGTTATTCGGATGCCAATGCAGTTCTCTCATAGCACCTGGTTCAATCTCCACAAGCGCTGCTGCGATAGTTTTTGATATTGGAAAATTAGAAGAGTCAACGATTCGTACGCTTCCTCCTGGTGTTTTAATCGGTGTTTGTGCTAGCAGCTGATGCTTGAAGCTCAGGGGTGTAGTTCCGTATGGGGACTGTACCTTCTCGTTTTCCAGAGGACCAGGAATCTTGTCTTGATAGATATAAACCTGCCCGGAAGGAATGTTGTTAAAGGCACTCATGGGTACACCGAAATTGGCCGACAGTACATCTTTGGGCGTATGTGCAAACCAATCGGAGATCGATAAGGTGCTAAGGTCTGAAAAGTTACCGTCATCGAAGACGAGCAAGAATTCGCAGTGCTCCAACCCCTGAATGGAATGCGGCAGTCCCGGAGGAAAGTACCACAGGTCGCCTGGGCCGACATCGGCAATGAAGCTTCGTCCTTCTGAGTCGATTGACGTAATTCGCGCCCGCCCCAAAATCATATAGGACCATTCTGCTTGTTGATGCCAATGCAATTCCCGGACACCACCGGGTGTCAAGCTCATATTTACACCTGCGAGCGTGGTCGCAATGGGCAGCTCCCTGACGGTGATTTCCCGTGACCACCCTCCGTGATTTAACGTCATAGAAGTGTCAGAAAATGAAAATTTCATGTTAGGGAGCAAGCCAGAATCCGTTACAGGCGGAACCAGCATGTCAGGGTTTTCAATATCCCTCATAACATCCCGAGGACCGGTATCCATCCCTCCCGCTCCGTCATTTCGGATGGGCTGTGGCACATTTCCGTACGCACCTTGATTCCGTCTCGGAATTTCCATTTCATTGACTCCTCTCATGTTCCGCGTTCTTTGCATACTCATTCTAAAAGATATATGATACAGAATCTGTGTAAATGACTTTCGTATCTCTAACAAAAACTTGCATAGATGAATAAAAAATAGGGACCTGCTGCGGCAGGCCCCTGTTTTTATTTAGGTACAATAGTAATAATATGATTTCTCAACTGCAGTGTCAGAAGCTGTTTACACACTTTACTTGATCAGCATCCGACCATCGATATATTGCCTAACATTACTCGCGCAATGTCGAATGTACTTGCTATCATCAAATAATTTACTCAGCATAACGCCGCCTTCTACCACAGCAATAATATAGCTGCACACCTCGTCTGTATCTATATCTTTTCTAAATTCTTGATGCTCAATGCCATTGTTAATGATCAAGGTTAGCTTCTCGATAAAAATTTTCATCGCATGTTGAGCCCGTTCTTTGAGATGAGGGTGTCCATCGTCGCTTTCAATCGCTGTATTTAATATCGGACATCCTCCTTCTAAAGAGTTGGTTTCAATGAGGTCGATATAAACCTTGCATATGGCCAACAGTCTCTCTTTGGAGTTGGATGCATTCTCTAGTGCTTTGGAAAGGCGCTCTAGAATTTGCGAAAAAGAATAATCAAAGGCCGCAAGAGCAATTTCATCTTTGTTTTCAAAATGATTATAAATTCCGCCTTTGCGTATACCGCAACGATCTATAATTTCAGATAGGGAAGCCCCCGTATATCCCTTTGTATTAAACAAACCAGCGGACTCACGAATGATATGTTCTTTCGTTATTTGGCCCTTACGCATGGTACAACCTCCTATCAAAAAAGTACCGTTTGGTCTTAAAATAGCATACTACTTTTTGAAAAACAATCAAAATTACATAAGACTCGCAATACAAGGTGGAAAAAATTTCTTGCAGAATACCTACCGCTGTGTTAATTTAAAAACAGACCGGTCGGTATTATTTTAGAAGCAATATTTAATATTTAGGAGTTGATAGCCATGTCTTTTTCTATTCAACATATCCGTAATGCAACTTCCCTTGTTACAATGAATGGCAAAAGAATTCTTGTCGACCCTATGTTAAGTGATGTGGGACAGCTCCCTCCAGTTCCTTTTACAAGAACTTTACGTAGAAACCCCTCCGTACCTCTCCCCGTAACATTGGATACTTTTGAAAATATTGATGCTATACTACTAACTCATTTACACTTTGATCACTTCGATAAAACAGCAAAGACCGTTCTAAACAAGAATGTCCCCGTCTTTTGCCAACCTGCTGATCAAAAATATATTAAATCCTGTGGTTTCTATAACATTTTCCCAATAGATGATACCCATCAATGGTGCGGAATTGATTTCAGGAGAATTAGTGGCCAGCACGCAAAGGGAATCGTATCTAAATTGCTTGGTCCAGTATCCGGATATATTCTGAGTACTTCAGATGAGGGCTCCTTGTATATAGTAGGAGATTGCATTTTCACCGATCAAATCAACCAAATTTTTAAGCAGTACCAACCTAGGGTATGTATCCTAAATACACCAAGGGCTCAGCTGCTGTTGGGTTCTATAATTACTATGACCCCTCAAGATATCATTAAAGTCTTACAGGTATCTCCCTCGTCTAAAATTGTAGCCGTGCATATGGATGCAATTAGTCACTGCACGTTATCCAGAAAAGATCTTTCTACGTATCTAGAGAAACAAAATGCGTTAGATTCGGTGTTTATTCCCCAAGATGGCGAGTTCATTTATTTTTGAATGACTTAAAAGAAGAGCAGGCTAGCCTCAGATTAAATAGAAAACAAATAAATAAGCGTTCACCTAATAGAGTGAACGCCCATTTGATAGAAATATTATCTATTCAAACTTCAATACTTACTAGCGATCTGCAGCCCTTGATCTTGTGTTAAGCAAATAGTCGTTGAGTGACCTTGAGCAAAAACTTCAATTGTGTCGTCTGCGGCCAGCCGCAAATCGACGCCTGGACTGGCTCGGTAGACATGGATGAAGCTGGCGCGGTTCCCAATGTGGCGATGAAGCAGCGCGGTTAGAGGCACGCTCGGATCGACGGAATCGCCAAGCGTTTCAACCGCAAGCAGTTCGTCGCCGGGAAGCGCAAACGCCGTGTGAAACACGTCCACTCCGGAAGTCAGTGAGTACTTAACTTGGATAACTGCATGAGAAGATTGATCTGTTACCGCCACTTCAATCGATTCCATGGATGCAGGAGTTACCCTATCGCTGAGTTGCTCATCCCCCATATAACGACCAATCACTTTCAGATCTAGCACCGAAGGCTGCATGCGGATCGGAGCGTACGCTTGCCGCTGCTCCGATTCGATCCATTGAAGCTGCTCAGACACAGGTGCCACCACCGGATGCATCCACCATTCAATGGATCGGCTAGCGTCGCCTTCCAAAGTGACTTGAAACCAATCCAGCAGCCAGTCGCTAGTCAGTAGCAAATGACGATCAAGGCGGCAATCCGCATACGCAGCATCTGATTGCAGCCATGCATAAGTACCTGCTGCCGATTGCTCAAAGCGTTCGCACCGGCCCGTGTGAGCAGCTTGCGAGGTACCGTCAAGTGAAACCGTGTTATGGCTGGCGGTTTCACCGAACCACGGCCGCAACGAGGAGCCGTAAGGAACGACGCCAAAGTCCGGCGTCAGTGTGCAAGCTTCGTGCATCAAAGTAAGATGCAGCTTATCGTAATGGCCGTGTGCGCCGCCGTGCTCGCCGAAGTCCACGAGAAACGAGAGCGGATTATCTTCGTGTCTACCCACAATGAAGCCGGAATCCGGCCATAATTTGGAGCTGCGAGGTAGGGTTGCGGAAGCCGATGCTGATACTGATACCGATGCGGATCGAACCGCATCATTGAGAATGCGCAGCGTTGAACGGTGCCGCATATCGACTTGCTCTTCCCCCTCGCCATACAGCAGCGATTCGAGCTGAATGCGCGAACCGTCTGGTGAGCCCATTTGCCGGTAAGCTTCGCGCAGAATAGGGCCGAGCCCCTCGATCGCATAGCGGGCGAGCCCCTGCTCGGCAATCTCGGCGATCTCGCGGGCATAGGGCAGCCGCCCCATCGGCCCGTCGTGCAGCGCAGGCAGCACGCCTTGGTCGTCGGCCAGCTCCACCAAAGCCGAGAACATGCCTGGCATCGATTGCCCCGCCGTGCCTTCGCACGCGTATAGATCGATGCCGCATCGCTCGGCCATCTCGGCGGAGATCAAATATGCTCGCAGCACGAATATGTGATAATACGTGCTGCCCTCGAACTCAAGCTGATCTGGCTTCACGCCGATAGACAGATGGTGGCGGAAGCCGCCCTCCCCGATAATCAGCTGTTGTATCGCTTCCCTGTCATTCCGGGCGGCATATACACAGGACAGCGAAGCGTTCAACCAAGCTGTATAGTTGTTCTCCGCATTCTTCCGTTCATGAACAAGAATACCGCGGTACTCCGTCATACTTACATCGAGAAGTCTCAGGAACATATCGATCTTGCCCTGCTCCTCATCACTGAATACGACTCCCTCATCTAGAAGCAGTAAGTAGGCTCGAATCAGCGTCGTTGACCAAATCGCCTCGGTCAGCGCTTGATGAAACGCGCGACCCTTGAGCATCCAATGCTGAGCCTCTGGATGCACCGGAAACAAAGGGAACTGCGCCGCATAATCCACGATCAGTCGCTTGCTGAGCTCAGCATACGACACCTCGCGCAGCGCCGAGTACACTGCCGCAGACTGCAGCGCCACACGCGCTAGCAGCTGATGCTTATACACCAGCCAAGCCCCTCGGTACTCGGCGCCCTCAACCTTACAGCCGTGCGGACAAAGGAACTGCGCCGCATCGGCAACGAAAGGATCGAACCGAAGCTCCGTGTGGTGCTTCGGGCACACATACTGGTGCCACCAGCCGCCCGGCTCCAGCGGAATAGACAAGCTCCCGGCGTCACCCAGCCGGTCGATCTCCTCCTTCAGCGAAGCCGCTACGCGCTTCGCCCATTCCAACCGCTGCACCTTCGAGTCCAGCGCTTCATTCAACCTGCTCATCGCATCATCATCCCGCCGTTAACCTCAATCGTTTCACCGGTGACATAAGCGGCCAGATCCGATGCCAAATACAAAACCGCGCCTGCGACATCCTCCGGCGTTCCTTCCCGCTGCAGCGGAATGCCACCAATCGTCGCTTGGCGCGCTGCATCCGTCGTGAACGTGGCGTGAAACATGGTGTTCCCGATAAAGCCTGGCGACACGTTGTTTACGGTAATGCCCCCCGCTGCCACTTCCTTCGCCAGCCCCTTCGAATAAGCCATCACGGCCGCCTTGCTTGCCGCATAGATACTGGAACCCGGTCCGCCGCCATTATGCGCAGCGACAGACGACATATTTATGATGCGCCCGTACCCTTTGGCTCTCATCCCGGACAGCACTCTTTTGCTCATAAAGACGGTGCTCTTAAGGTTGACGTTCATGATGCGCTCGTACATCTCTTCGGTCATCTCTGCGTTCGGCACACGCTGTACTAGATGCCCCGCATTGTTGACGAGAATGTCGATCGTACCGCCGAAAGCCTGCTCCACCTCATTCACCAGACGATCGATCTGCCCTGGGTCCGTCACATCCGCCTGCACCAAGATCGCCTCGCCGCCAGCCGCCCGAATCGCAGCCACCGCTTCCTCACCTTGAGCAACGTTATTCAAGCAGTTCACGCCGACCTTCGCCCCGTTAACCGCCAAGGCAAGAGCAATGGCACGCCCGATGCCTGCGTTAGATCCTGTGACCAGTGCAATTTTACCCGTTAAATTGATATTCATATGATTTCTTCCTCCCACAATGTTTTTATTTTTGTATGTTGATCAGCCTATTGCAGCACGTAACTTATCCACAACAGGTCGTAAAAACCCTGCCAAATGTTCGCCCATCCTGATATGACCATAATCGGAAGGGTGAATCAGATCGCTCGTTAATGAAGTGAAATCAGTCATAATCTGCTTCCCGTCCAGCATGATGAGCTTTTCGTGACGACGGCTCGCGCAATAACGTTCCAGAAATTCATTGAAACGTTTCTCAGCCTCGCTGAACGAGTGAGTCGGATCTTGAAAGTAGGTCGCGCGGTTCGGATAGATGGTCGTCAGAAAGATCGGCTTATCAGGGTGACGCTCGATGATTCCATCCAATAAATAAGTCGTACGTTTCTGAAATTCCTCAACGGGAATTACACCTCTCATATTGACGCCCATCTCCAGATAGGCGATATCCCAGTCGTCCCGCGCCGCCAAATGATCCGCTATCTCGGCCTCACAAAAACATGATCCACTCAGTCCCAAATTCAGCACATCAACACCAAGTCTGCGAGCGGTCTGCTGGACATAGCTATTGTAATGGCTTAACGCTCCTGCCCCCTGTGTGATTGACGAGCCATATGCTAGCAGCGTCAACTGCGGCACCTCGTGACTTTCAGGCGGACGAACCGTGAATCCGAATGCATCTATATCATAAAAAACAGCGCTGAACCGACCGCAAAACACACGCCAAACCTTCGATGAAAAGGCCGCATTATCCAGCTTCTCCGGCAACACCTCAGTGAATCTTTCCGGTTCTTCCAATTGAATAGTGGTGATAACCCCGACCTTCAGGTCATAAGCGGCATGGAACAAATCCCCCTTAAATACGAGCGCTTGCCCATCTATTTCCTGAGAGGCCAGAGTCAATCTGATAAATTTCGCTTCCGTCACAAATCTTAGCTCGCAACCATTGGATTCAGCAGCCTTCAAGCGGCCTTTTTCCGTTAATGATTGGCGCACTTGCTTTGGAAAGCGCTGAAGTCTAAACCCCGGCAAGTGACTCCTCTGTTCCAATTCCATCACATTATGAAAAAATACGTCGTTACGCAGCACAGCTTCTCTCCACTCTTTCTGTCTATTTAGAATTAAGACTCATTATAGATTTGCGCACTCGATAAGCACATGATCGAATTTAAGCTGCTTTGTGTTTTTTTTAAAGCAAGGGCTGGAGTTTGCGTGTTAGTTTTTCTTTCATTTAATACTGCCCTTGAACTCCTGATTGATGGCTTGAAACGCTGGTTCGACTGATGTGTCGGCTCCGCTCCAAATCAGCAGGGTGATCGTTTGCGATTTTTGGGTGTCTTGTACGATAAGTCGAATCGTGTACTGGTTTCCATTCTCGTCGCGTGCGGTTCCCTGCATAGACGTGGTACCATCGTCAGCGGACACCGCGAAGCCGCTATCGGATATCAAGCGAACCCCTTGCGGTGTGCCCTTTAATTCAATCTGCCCGCTTAATACGGCTGCGGAGGAGTTGAAGCTCCATTCGGTGTCAAGGTGCAGCTTTTTTGCTTTACCTCCGATGATCGGATTTGGCTCGTTGACATCCAAAGTTCCCTTGACTTCCAACTTCGCCAAGCTAGACCCATTGACCGTGATAATCGTTACCGCATCTGCCGTTTGAAAACGCCCGTTCGCAGCAAGACTCGATTTCACCTGATAGATGCCGGCAGACAACATCACAGGGACACGAACGCTTCCCGACGGATCCGTCGCATACACCGATTCGGAAACGGATGTAGGGTATTCAACAAACAGACCACTTGCGTCCATCTTGTACAGTACGAAAATAACCGGCAGCTTGCCGACATCGCCAAGCTCTCCATCCTGCTGTTGCGAGACGCTCGCCGCAATCGTAACCGGCATTTGATCCACGGTTGAAAGCGTACCTGAATAAGTAATGCCAGCCTCTTCTTTTAGCACAGTCAATACAGCGGTAGACTGGCTTGCTTTCAAGCCAACTGCAGCATTCCCAGCAAAAGAAGCCTCAATCAAATGTTGAGAAGAGCCTTGTTCCGAATGAACCGCGTTGCTGCTTTCTGGATCGGTAGTTCCCTGCACTTGATACGGCAGCGTGGCAATTCCTGTTAAATCCGTTACGGCAATACCAGCTTCGACCCCATTCACTTTGAACGCTACGGTCTCTCCTATTGCCGGTTGATCCGCACTATCTTTCAATACAGCCTTTAATTCCATAGTATCGCTATACACACCTGTCGTGGAATGAACGCTTAGGGTGGTGCTCCGATCAATCGTCGTAACAATTAAAGTAGGAGCTTGAAGGATATCACTTCCTTCCAATGTACTTACCGGAGCAGTATTGCTTGATGACTCCATCGTTAAGCGGAAGCTGAGTACCTTATCGTACTGCGACTGAGAAAATTTCGTAATATCAAATGTGACATAACTGTTATCCTTCAGCGATGCAATCTTGCCCAGATCAATATCGCTGAAGCTTCGAGCGGGCTGATTATTGGCAGTTATCGTTGCAGCATCCCAAGTGTCATCAACAATGCCTCTAAGCACAAGATCGGACCCATTATCCACATCGCCGACATACAGTTTAAGCTGTACGGTGTCCACTGTATCGCCCATGTCCGCCATCGTCGCTTTCAGATAACCGCTTTGTTTGCCTGATGCTGTGCGTATCGGCATCACCTCAGCATGGTTATAATTCGTGTCCGCATTCGTCGAAGTAATGTTATCCACATAGGTATCTGCATCCACTAGCTTCGTTGTTTGTAAGGATGGGAATACGGTGAATGTCAACGGTTGAGAAGTCGTACCGTTAAAGGTCGCAGTAACAGAGGAGCCCCCAAGTCCAGTCGCAGTAATCTTCCCGCTCTCGGATACGCTTACCGCATTCGGATTACTGCTGGCGAAAGATGAGCTAGCGGTTACATCTTCGGTTGACATGTCCTCAAAGTGAGCCGTTACAGCAAGCTGCTTGGCGGTTCCGCCAAGAGCCATATCACTTGGGACCCCACTCACGCTAATTCCTGTAAAAGCTGGCGTCGTTACGCTGATCGTATTGCTAGCTGCCTTCCGATTCGCTTGATCCACAGCTTCTACTTTGAACGTATGCTCTGCACCCGGCTCCAACGAAATTGCGCTGTACCTTAGTACATCGCCAAAGGCAATGTCGTGCAAAACGCCATCTCGATAAATATTGTAAGCCACAATGTACGTGTCGTCGGACGCCGCTGTCCATTGAAGCTGAGCCTGACGTGGTGCAACACCCGCTATTGTCAAAGGCTGAGTTGAATTCCACATCGGAGCTGTCAGATCCGTTAGCTGATTAGGGGTCAACTCATCCGCCCCTGCATCAGGGATGCCGACCCGAGGCTCATGTTCCATATCTTCTGTTATTAGTGATAACGAGCCGCCATTGTCTAAGGAGGCTTCGATGGCTGGACTGATCTGGGTTAGCTTTTTATACTTGATCGTTCTAAGTCGTTCGTATTCACTGGATGTCCATAACCAGGCATACTCGTTACGGTCAAGCTCCAATACTTCGTCGCGCATCTGCGGGTAAGCCACCCTGACTTCAGACTCGCTAAGCGGTGCAGAGTTGCCGGTAACCAGCGGAATGCCTCTCTGTGGAAACATCTGATTGCCTGACCATACGAGTCCCGGGATCGGCGTCATGATTTTGATCAATTCCTGCTGCCCGCTGACTACAATGTTATTGATAAACGTCAAGTTTTCCGCCGCTCGGCCGTAACGTGTCATCCCCAGCTCGATGCTGCCTTTGTTATTAATAAGCGTGTTGTTGGCGATGAGCGCATTTTTGGCAATGTAATGGTTAGCCGTTCTGGAAATCGGCTGTGTCATATTGTCATTATCACCGGTTGTGAAAGTAATCGCCGCATCCCATACGGTGCCCGCTAAGTCTTGGAAGTAATTGTTGTAAATTTTGTGGTTTTCGCCGTATACACGCACGCCGCCGGTGCCTAAATCTCTGCCGTCAGGGTCGGTTGCAGGCTCATTCCGTCCGTTGCCGATAAACATATTGCCATATACACTTGAGCCGTTGCCCGATCTAAGCGCTACCGTTCCCAGCGATTCGATAAAATAGTTGTAGCGGATCGTGTTGGCGCTGCTTTTGACCGAAACAAACTCCGGATCGCTATCCACATGATCGAAAATATTATACTGAATGACTGTATAGGCGTTCAGATGAACCAAATCGCTCACGCCGAGCCTTATACCCTCCGATTCGTTCTCTTGCCTAGGCAAGGTGTTGCGGAAAATATTGTATTCCACCATATCGTTTTGCGTAATTTCGTAAATTCCCGCCACTGTGTCTCGGAATCCGTCGAGTGTGATGAATTTGCCGGTATCCTTTTTGTTTTCCATTAAATTGTGGTCTATCAGGTTCTGCTGGCTGTTCCGGCCGTCAATGAGTACCCAAGTGGATTTGGTTGCCGATGTAGCTGTATCTGGTGAGTAAAAATAGTTATTGGTGACACGCATATGGTTGGACCCGGTCAGTCTCACCCAGTTGGATGCAGCGCTGCTCATCGAGAATTCGAAGTCCTGCATCGTAATATAAGAACTGTTCGTGAAACGGATACCGGTTGAGTTGAAGACGGCCAATCCTTTATTCTTCGCTCTAACGACGATTGGCTTGTCGGGCGATCCGTTAACCCCGGTAACCCCGAAACCAGCATAGTTCCCGTTCTCAAGCTCAATGACATCCCCGGGTGATGCCGCTTTAAGCGCTTGAACAAGCTGGGTCGAGTTCGTGACGGTAACCGGGGGATTCGGTTGTGGAACCGCAGACAGCGCAGGAGAACTGTTGCTGCTTTCGCCCGCTGCGTTTACAGCACTGATGACAAAGTAGTAGGTTTGACCCACAGTCAAATTGCTTGCTGTGTATGAGGCCGATATGACAGGCGTACCATTTATTGTGGAAAAAGGTCCGTCTGCACTGGAAGCTATTTTCACGTTATAACTTGTTGCATTGGCGGAGGGTGTCCAAGTTAGCTTCACGGCTCCGGTGCCTGGAAGAGTTGCAGCTACGCCGGTTGGAGCATCTGGAATCGTCGGCACAACCGCTGTATAAGCGGATACCGCAATGTCGTCAAAAGCCGTCGTACCCGCGTTGCTGTACAAGCCGACATGCCCTGTGTTAAATGGCGCCGCATCAGTACCGGACAAGACGAGCGAGCTGCCGTAATACCCTTCCAGCGTTAATGTGGAATCAGTGTTCTTGATGACATTCAGCTTGAGAGGCATATAGCCAAGCGCATCGTAAGAGGATGCCAGTGTTTCATTCGGGATTGAGATACCGCTAGCATTCGGTGTTCCTGGAGTTTGCGTGACGGCTGCTCTCGTATTGCCGGTCACCTTTTCCAAGTAAAATTGGTAGCTCAGCGTGTTCTTCTTCATCATGAATCGGTAGTAGGAACGAGTTGACCCACTGCCCGAATATTTAGCTACGAGTCCCGCGTAGGTACTGTTCGGACCGGTTATCTTCGCCTTTCCTGACAGTGTGATGCTATTGGTAGTAATCGCCGGGTTGCTGTTCCCCCAAAATTCATTCGTCACCACATAGGATGAAGCCGTAGAGGGATCTGTTTGCCGTAAAAAATGGTTCGGTGCGGCACCGGGTGTGGACGTTTCTTCGTAAACAGCCCAGTTGACGCTTCCTCCTATGGCGGCCTTCCACGGCTGCAAAGCAGTGATAGAGCTCCCAACTGGTAGCTCATATCCAGACTGTGCGTTGCCGTAGGTTTCGAAACTTTCTTGCAGCGGTTCGCTTGCTGCTGCGAGCGCTACTGCCTGTACAGGCAGTAAGCTAAGACACAGGGAGAGCGTAAGCAGCACACTCAATAAACCGCTTACATTTTTCTTCATCGCCGATATGCTCTTCAAAATATTATTCACCATCCTTCTATTCGAGTTAACAAGCTTCATTATAATTTGGGGAGCTTGGTAAGCACATGATTGATTTTAAGCACGTTTATGTTTTTTTAACCTCCGTTTACTGCTAGTCTGGCGCAGGTGCGGGTAGCAGTCTCCTACATTGTAATGGCGTATGATTATTGCTTGAGGCCTAGACACGCGTTCGGGTTCCGGAAATCCGAACCCCGCATCGCTCAGGCCCAACATAAATCCCCCCGCTCCAGGAAAGAGCGGGGGATCAGATTAAGTCCCTATATCGGGAAAACGGATATAGATGCGAGTGCCTCGGCCGAGCTCGCTTTCGATACGCAGGCCGTATTGCTCGCCGAACACGAGCTGGATGCGGCGGTGTACGTTCATTAGCCCGATGCCGCCGCTGTTGCCCATGCCCCGATGCAGCTTCGCTTCGGCCAATTGATTAGCATCAAGCTGGCTTTGCAGCTTGGCCAGACGCTCCGGCGTAATGCCGACGCCGTTGTCCTCCAGCACGATGACGAGGTCATCGTCCTGAACCCACGCATCCAGCCGAATATAATGGTACTCTTCGATCCCATCGGAGAATCCGTGTTGGAAAATATTTTCGATCAGCGGCTGCAGCGTCAGCCGGGCCGTCTTCTTCAAGAAATACTCCGGTGGAATCCGTACGTCCAGCTCGAACTCCCGCCCAACCCGGTGCTTCATGATCGTCATATAATTCAACACATGCTTAAGCTCATTGACGATCGCTGTCTCTTCGATATGCGTCTGTACCGAGTAGCGGAACATTGAGGCGATGGCATCCACGATCTCGGTGATTTCAGATGACTGTTGAATGACCGCATAGACGATAATATTTTCCAAGGTGTTATACAGAAAATGTGGGTTGATTTGTAGCTGCAGCGATTGCAGCTCAGCTTTCTGACGCTCCAGCTCAGCGTCCTTCTTACTTAGCTCCGTTCGATACAGCGTGTCCATTAATTCCGACAGACTGATGACCATCAGATTGTAGCGGTGAATCAGCTCATCAAGCTCATTCTTCGTCTGGAGCTGCGGAATCTTAACCCAGTTTCCCTTCTCCGTCTGGCGCATGCCATTTTTCAAAATCTGGATCGGCTTCGTAATGTTCCTGCCAAATCGATAGGATAGCAGCAGCGCAATCAACAAGGTGATTCCACCTACCCAGAAGGAGGAGTAGCGGATGCTGGACAAGGGCTCATTAATATCAGCGGTCGGGATCGACACCATCAGGTTCCAACCGGTATACGCGGACTTCGAGCTAACGACCAAGCGTTCATCACCAAACGAAGAATCCTTGAATGATTTGAGCTGATTCCCATCAATTTTAGCCATTAACTCCGTATTGACCGAAGTTCCAACCCGCTGTTTGTCCGGATGGTACACGATGCGCCCGTCATTATCCACGATAGCAAAGAAGCCGTTAGGCCCCAGATTGACCCCCTTCCACAAGGTCGAGAACTCATCTGCCTTAATCTCAATCGCCAGTATCCCCTTGAACTCGTTGAACACTTCCCCATGAATTTTGCGTGCCAGAGTAATGAATTGGTTGTTGCTCTCCGAGAATACACTGTTGCTAATAATCGTCAAATTCCCTTGCGGATCCGCTTCATTGTCCAACTCCTCCATCGTGAAGGCAGGTACCGGATCGACAATCGGCTTCAGCGCCGGATTCTCATAATACACCCAATGGCCATTGTAGTCTGCCAAATACACGGTCATAATCTCCGGAGATTTAATAAACAACGGGTTAATGACATTGTCCATCAAGTTATCCGTGAACAGGTAATACTCGTAATCCCCCGTCGGCGGGGCATCGAGAAACTTCTTTACATGACTATTGGTAAAAAGCGACAAATGCGCCCGCTCGTAATTTTTCAAATATAAGTCCGTATGGTTAACCGCATTCGATACGATTTCAGTTAGATGCTGCTCGCTTTGCTCCTTGAGTTTGTTCGAAGAAATGTAGTAGGAGAAAAAGCCGATCGAAACGACTGTAATGAGCACAACAGAGGCAATATAAGCAAATATGCTGCGGGCTAAGGAGGGCTTCATTATTTAATTCCCATCATATGCCGGTATTCGAGTGGTGAAAGTCCGGTCACTTTCTTGAACATTCTGGAAAAATGCGGGTAATTTTCATATCCGACCTCATAAGCGATATCGTTTGTTCGGTAATGCGGCATTTCCAACATCCTTTTGGCCAACTCGATTCGCTTCATAATTCTGTACTGCACGAATGTTTCCTTATGCACCTTTTTGAACAACAGGCTTAAGTAAGGCGGAGTAATACCGAGATAGTCAGCGACATCCTCAAGCGATAGATCCTGCGTAATATGCGCATCCATATAAGCCTTAGCCTTCTGCATTAAATCCTTCCCGCCCCGCTGGAGCGCCAGCTCATCAATCATCTTCAGGATTTGAATCTGCAGCTGCATGAAATAGTGAAGCTTATCGGTCGTTTCGGCGAGTTCTTCGGTCCTAGGATGAAAACTTCGGAGAGACAAGCGCTTTTTCAGCATCGGCAGACAGTCCTTAAGCAGCTGCATGAAATCAGAATCCGACGTTGAAGCTGACATACAATACGATTTCAATTCCTCCAAATGAGCCTCGACTTCCTCAATGCGCAGCATCCACATGGCCTCTACAATTTTCTCGATCCAGTCCTCATACTTGGAAATAGAAAAAACAGCATGACTGCTCTGTGTAATGATCTTATTGAGTAGGCCGTTAATTTTTGACGGTGTAAACGGTTTCAGTAAATATTCCTTCACGCCGTAGGAAATGCATGTTTGTGCATACTCAAAGTCGCCATATCCGGAAATGATGACCTTCTGGATCAATGGGTATTTCTCATGCACCTGCTTGCACAGCTCAAGTCCGTCCATCTTCGGCATGCGGATATCGGTAAACAATAGCTGCGGCATCGATTCCTCAATCATTTGCAGCGCCTTCACCCCGTTACTCGCCGTACGGATCGTTTCAAATGTATGCGGATGCTGCTTCAGCATAATGACCAGTCCTTTAAGAATAAGCGGTTCGTCGTCTACAACCAGAATATGCTTCATCAATCCGCCTCCCTCTATGGCAAAAAACATTTAGCCTCTTCTCAGAGGATAAATGCTTTTCACCTATATCACAAGATTTTGTTCAGTCGCCCATCAAGACGCCTTGTTTTTTATTATAACGCTCGGTAGCTTCTTTGATAATTTCATTGCCGCCTTTGGCTTTCCAGTCCTCCAGCGCTTTCGGCCAATCGGAGATCGGTTCCTTGCCGTACACCATCTTCAGCATATGATCCAGAATTACTGGAGGCATATCGGAGAACTTCAGACCTGCATCCGTGAACTTGGCGCTTGAAGTAAGCTCAGGCGCAAAGGAAATACCGTTGCGACCTTCCTTCGTGACGATCGAGTCGAACTGTTGAATCAATCTTTTGCCGTCCTCGGTTGTGTTAAGTAGCGTTCTGTTCAGCGCATTATCCTCAACCAGTCTTAACATAACGGAGCGGAACTGCTCTTCAAGCGTCGCTTCCGGTGTCTTAGGCTGCTTATAGACCACCTTGCCATCCTGCATCGTGTACGTATCGCCTTCGATACCGAAGTTGAAAAATTTATCTCCCGCTTCTGTGACCATGTAATTCATCATTTTCACGATCGCAATCGCCTTATCTTTGCTCACCTTGCTGTTGATATAAGACAAACCGCCTGTGTAGCTGTATTTCATCATACCACCCTTGCCGTCATCGCCGACAGGAGAAGGAATGATCATGACCTCAGCTTTCGGATTCGCTGGCTTCGTCGTGTTGACCCAGTTCGTCATTAGATTAGCATTATGGTTCCATACGCCGGATTTACCTGCATTAATGTTGTTCGTCCATTTGTTGCCGTCGAGACTTGCGAAGTCCTTCGCCATTAAGCCTTCATCGTACATCGTCTTGTAGACCGTTAGAGCCTTTTGCATCGCTTCCACTTTGAAAAATTTCGGTACGACCTGATCGCCAATCTTTTCGAACATGGTACTATAAGGCATAACATCATAAGCTCCGAATATAGCATCTGAGTACACAAAATCTTTGCGGAACGCGTACGGCTCAGCGACACCGTTTTTCTTCATCGCGCGCAGTACGTTCAGGAAGTCATCCACCGTCTTCGGAACTGGAAGTCCGGTTTGATCGAGCAAATCTTTACGAATGAAAGTCGCACGACGACTGGCGTGGGATAAATATTCAGGGATCGCATAAATTTTGCCGTTATATTTGACTTCATCCCAGGCTTGCTGCGGAATCGCTTTCAATAAATCCTTGCCGTGCTCTTTGAGCAGATCGTCGAGTGGCATAAATAATCCACCTTTGATCGCTCCACTCATATCCGGTCCTTCAGGGAACATCCCTTGGATCGTGTTCATTACATCAGGGAGATCGGTACTTGCGAACATCAGTGCCGTCTTCGGCTTGAATTCAGCGTGTGGAACGAGACGGAGATCGAGCTGTGTATTCGTCAACTCGCCAAGCTTTTTCACCCATTTGTCGTTGTTAATGTCAGTGCTTCCTAGCGCGTATTTATTCAACGAATCGCTCAAAGAAATGGAGATTTTCACTGGTGCTTGCGATTTCTGTGATTCCTTCGGCTTTGTCGTTTCCGATCCGGTACCCGGTGAAGAATTGGAGCAACCGGCTATAACCAAGCATGCTAGCGTTGATACGAGACCCGTTTTCAGCCATGCTTTCATTGTTAAATCCCCCTATATGATATGTTGTTATTTCGTGATCATCTTATCGTGAAAGAAAAGTTTGAAACATTGTGTTTTTTAATCTGTGTTGATCTTTATTATACAGAATTAAGATTTAATCGAGCCAATTAACATCCCTTTGATGAAATGCTTTTGCAAAAAAGGGTACACGAGCATGATGGGGATCGTTGCAATGACGATGACCGCCATCTTGAGTCCTTCCGGTGATAAATTGGCAATGTCCCCCGCCGTATTGGCCAGATCTGACGAATCGGTGACGACGAATTCTCTTAGCTTAACCTGCAGCGGAAACAATGCACGCTTATTAATATAATAAAGGGCATTGGAATAGTTGTTCCACAAAGCAACCGAATAAATAATGCTCATCGTCGCCATAGCCGGCTTCGACAGCGGTAGAATAATGCTCCATATGGTGCGGACCTCACCTGCCCCGTCGATACGGGCGGATTCGATCAGTTCATTGGGAATAGAGAGAAAGAAGGACCGCATAACGAACAAGTTAAATGCGCTAATTGCTCCGGGCAACATCAAAGCCCATAAGCTGTCGAGAATGCCAAGAGACCGGATCAGCAAGTAGTTGGGAATTAATGGCGCGTGAAAAATCATCGTAATCAAGACGAGCAGCAAGATGTACTTGCGTTCCCTGTACTCCTGTCTAGATAAGGGGTATGCGAGACTTGCCGTCATAATCAGGCTGATCAATGTACCGAAGACGGTAATGATCACGCTAACGCCAAACGCTCTCCAGATCGCTACCTGCTGCAAAACCGTCGTATAATTCTCAACGGTGAACTGCACCGGCCAAAGCACGACCTTCCCCGTACTTAGTGCTACAGGTCCACTGAACGATTGGGAAACAATATTAATAATCGGTAAAACCATAATTAAGCTAATGAACAGCAGACCTATGGGGTTAAGCAGCGCTGTTCGACTTGGTTTATTTAATGCAGGCATACGGTCGCTCCTTCCTATTAGTATAATCCCTCACCAGTTGTTTTTTTGCTGAACATATTGGCCGTTACGATCAGAATAAGTCCGATAACTGACTTGAACAACCCAATAGCTGTCGTGTAACTATATTCCCGCCCAATGAGCCCAACCCTATAAATATAAGTATCCAGAATATCGCCGTAGGCATTGTTCAGTGGGTTTAAGAAGACGAAAACCCGCTCAAAGCCTAAATCCAGAAAATTACCAATTTGCAGCAAGAACAGAATCGTGATCGTAGACAAAATGCTAGGAATCGTAATCGAAAATGTCTGTCTCCATCGGCTTGCACCGTCGATTTGCGCTGCTTCATACAAATCGGGATTAATCCCGCTCATCGCCGCCAAATATATAATTGTGCTCCAGCCTGCATCACGCCAAACACTAGAACTGACGATAATCTTCCGCACATAGGAATCCTCGCCCATGAAGTAAATCGGCTCATGCCCGAACAGCGTTACGATGTAATTGACAACACCGCTTGTCGGATTCAGAATTTCAATGACGATTCCACCGACCACGACCCACGACAGAAAGTGCGGCAAGTAAACGGCCGTTTGTACGAACCGCTTGAATACTTGATTGCGCAGCTCGTTCATCATCAACGCCAATAGGATTGGAATCGGGAACGCGAAGAACAAGGTATAGAAACCGATGGCCATCGTATTTTTCAATATGCGCCAGAAATCTGCATACTCCATCATGCGTCGGAAATTCGCCAAGCCGACCCATTCGCTTTTCCATATGCCTGTAAAAATACTGTAGTCCTGAAACGCCATCACCGAGCCTGTCAGTGGGATATATTTGAAAACCAAGAAGTAAATAATACCCGGAATCGACAGTAAGTACAGCACCTTGAACCGATTGTAGTACGAGAATAATCCTGTTTTTTTCAACGTTTGTCCTTGATGCTTTTTCGGTACAGGCTTGACCTCTGTATAGTTCACATTCCATCACCCTATCATCGTTGTTATGATTGAAGTGTACCTGAAGAGTCAGGAAAGAGGGATACCGTGAATTAAGGGCACTTATCTTTTTTTAATATGGACCGGTCATGGCGACAACCGGTTCTTGGTCCCTAGCATTTGGTGGTTTTGAAATGCCAAAAACCAGCAACCTCAAGGGTTTGCTGGTATCTTTTTGGAGAGTGATTTGCAAATTAAGTCCACATGTTCAGCAATTATAAGCTGCAAAGCTCCGTATCAGAGCTTTGTCTACGCTAGCCGTAACTCGAAGCCGCAGCTGCTTGGTACGGACCGTTTCAAATCGGTCGATTTTTTTGTGACCGACGGCACTTCCTTTGACCAATTCTATCCATTGCCCTTGCTGCTCTGCTTCAATCACATATGAGCGAATGCGTTCGCCGTGTGCAATATCTTCCATTAGAATTACGTGATTGACATCGGTTTCCGCCTCAAACGACAATAGTACAGAATCTCCCTCTCCATCCGTCGCGGCAATGGGGTTAGAGAATCTTCTCTTGATTTCGCCTGTGAATTCAATTAGTCGATTAACGTCCACCTCAGGCAAGAGTCCACGGTTATCGGGGGCCAAATTTAGCAAAAGCGTGCAGCCATGTCCAACTGAGCGATAGTAAATATCGAGTAAGTTGTCCAGCGAGCGAAGTGTGTGTTCGTCATTCGGATGCCAGAACCAGCGATCCTTGCGGATCGGCACATCGCACTCGGCGGGCACCCAAGCCGGGGTTTCCGGCAGCCATGCCGCCATATCCTGCGTATACATGCTTAGCTTGGCGGATTCAGCCGTATTCCAGCACGGATAAGGCGCAACGCCATCCTCATTGCCTACCCATCGGATCGTGGGCGCACCCATGTTGAAAACCATCGCATCCGGTTGATACTGCTTCACTAATCCCATGATGCGTCTCCAGTCGTATTCCCTGCCATGAGAGCCGGCCCCGTCGAACCAAAGCTCGACAAGCGGCCCGTATTGCGTAAGCAACTCCGTCAGCTGGGCAGCGTAAAAATCGTCATAAGCCTCCTTGTCCGGATAACACGGTTCATGCCGATCCCACGGCGACAAATACAGACCAAAACGGATACCCTCCTGCTTACACGCATCCGCAACTTCACGAACGACATCGCCTTGTCCATTTTTCCAAGGGCTCGATTTAACGGAATAATCGGTCGTTTCCGTCGGCCATAAACAGAAGCCATCATGGTGCTTGGCCGTTAAAACAAAATAAGCGGCTCCCGCTAGTTTGGCTGAGCGAACCCACTGCAGAGCATCAAACTGCGTCGGGTTAAACAATTCCGGAGAATCCGTACCTTCCCCCCACTCCTGATCGCAAAACGTATTGATACCGAAATGACAAAACATCCCAAATTCCAAATCCTGCCACTGAAGCTGCTGCTCCGATGGCTTGGCTAGTATAGTGTGATTCATTATATTAATCCCCTTTCAAACAATGTGATTAATATTCATTGTAAGATGCGGAAAGTGGGAAATGAATATATAATAATAGGAGGTTTTTGCACAATAGTAAGCTATCTTCATGAAAAAGGTGAGTAACAGGATGGATTTGGCTCGTACCTATTTATCGAATACACAGATCCACATGTCGACAGGTGCTCTTACGAGAGTGAGACCTGATTGGGGTGGTACCAACATCATTCAAGGAGAAAACGTCCTCTATTTTTTTCTGGAAGGAGAAGGTTGGCTGAAAATCAATAATATCGAATACTACCCTGTTCCAGGGGAGCTGTTTCTTGTGCCAGCCGGTACGCGTATATCTTGTTCAACCGATGAGAGCAATCCTTTTTTAACATATTGGTGCCACTTTACCGCAACCGTTGGGGAAAATAATTTGTTTGATTTGTTGATCACACCTCATTGCATCGCCATGAGAAATGACGAAACGATAAAAAACCAGTTTCAAGAGCTGATTACCCAGCATGAAAGCGATGGACTAGCTGCGCCTTTTATTGTCAAATCGTTATTATTTCATATGATGTCACGATTCATTGAACGATCAACAGTAGATCCGCTGCAAACGGCATCGATTCCATCCGTCCATAAACTGTATATCGTACTGCAATATATCGAAAAGCACCTGACCGAGCAAATGACAGTAGACATGTTATCCCAACTCGTCCACTTTCACCCTAAGTATTTTTTACATTATTTCAAATCGATGCTAGGCGTCTCACCTATCGTCTACATCAATAAAAAGAGAATGCAAAAGGCTAACTCACTGCTCCTCCATTCGGATATGACCATCGCTGAAATAGCCGAACAACTAGGCATGCAAACGCCTTATTTATCCCGAATGTTCAAAAGGTTTACGGGCTTTTCACCGAATGAATTTAGGCAGCAGCATAGGACGAGTCAACGTTTGTAAGGCAAAAAACCAGCAAACCCAACCCAAGGGTTTGCTGGTTCTTCTCGTTCTTCTCGTTCTTCTCTAAACGCAACTATTTCTGTAAAAGCTCAATACGGACATGGTGAAGCCCCTCAACCTCATGAGGCTTCCCTTCAGTTATTGACCAATATTTCGAGACAATCTCCCGCAGTTTATTCAAGTCCTCCGTACGAAGCTCAACATCTGCCAGATAATCGCCTTCATCTCGCGTCAATCGCTCAACTTCTTTGCCAAATTTAACTCGCAATAAATACCTGATTCCATTTATGGTATTGAATTTGATTTCATATCCCTCTAGAATCGCTGCTTCAAAGGATGCCCAATCCGCGTTAGCGAAGGGCAGCAATTCACGATAATCAAAATCACCATTCCCTGAAGCTTGCAGATCAGTGAGGTTTCCACTTCTCACTAGCTCAAGCAGAGCTTGATCGGAAGTTCCCTGTGCTCGAATACTTTCGATCATCAGTGCATCGTGTTGAGAGATTTTAACAGCAGACATGCGTCATCACCCTTCACTTATTTACTTTCATTGTAGTTCTTCAAGAATTCCTTCACTTTGCTAGGATCCGCCTTCAACTCCAAGCCTGTTTTAACTAGTGGCGTTAACGTTGAAACTGCCTTAAATTTATTGTTATTGTACGTTTTAATAAGCTCATCTTGATTAATAGCATATAAGACTGCTTTTCTCAAATCTTCACTTTTGGATACTTCTCGGTTGTTCAAGTTAAACAAGAGATAAGCTACCCCATTGCTTTCAAGCGTTTGCAGCTTGAGCTTGCTGTCATTTTTCACTAAATCAAACTTGGTTTCGGAAACTCCGTAGTACACATGAATCTCGCCGCTTCTTAATGCCGATAACGCGCTATCCGCATCTTTGATGAAACGTACGACTATTTTAGAAATCTTAGGCTCGAATTCCGTACCTTTTCTGTAACCTGGATTCTTATAAAATACCGCTTCATAATCATTCTTATAAGAAAGAATGTATGGGCCGCTTGCCGCGAGTGCATTGTTATACTTTGCACCTTCTGTTACTGTCGCTTGATCACCGTAGGAAATATCCTTATTCACATCATACTTGGCCACATCAAATGTATTAATACTTTCGACCTGCTTCTTCGAAACAATACCTGCCGATTGATGCGCCAAATAGTTCAATACTTGCGGGAATGGCTCGGTTGTCGTTAATTTAACAACTTGGTATTTCCCGGATTGATTGTTAACATCCGTCTTATTGCCCGACAATTCACTGATCGGAGACTTCAATCCTTTTTCAAGAGCTTCTTTAATCGTGCTGTTTGATCCTGATTGTTTGACAGACGATAACGTGTTTAGATCGGTTACAATCTCGACACTTTTGATATGCTCATGCAAGCTGTACGTTCTGTGGTCTGGAACAGAGTCCTTGTTTTTAGCACGATTTAGGGAGAATACCACATCCTCAGCGCCAACTCGATCTTTGGAATCGACAGCGGCTTTCGCTTGAATTTTGGCAAAATTGATGTCATCCCTCAAGAGGAAATAATATTCTGAATTGCCATTAGCAATGGCGAAGTTATGGGATAATGCTCCATCTGCCGTGATTTTATCATCATCAGTCAAATTAACAAGCCTTACATACATGTTCGTGTTCAGCATGTTAATCGATCCATCATTCCCTTTGATCGGATCAAGGGAGGTTAAGCTTGCAATACTCTGTTGTAAAATTAACGGATCCTTATCCCTTTTGGATGTATCCGCGAAATCAATAGCTTCCCATACCATCGATCTTGATTTGGACAGTCGTACGGAGGTATCGTTCAATACATTCTTATTTAAGCCTTGGTTCTTCAAGGATACATATAATGGAGCGATATACGCTTTATCGAACACCAAACGCTGCTCCAATTTTTCATACGTAGCCTTATACTGTTCAGGCGTTTGAGACGCTGCTGTATCAATTAACTTGTCGACTTCAGGATCGCTGATCGGTCCTTTATTATAGTCTCCACCTGTTTTGAACAAGGACCTCACCGCATAATCCGGATTTCCGGTTACTGTCGTCCAGCTGGAAATGGCAATATCAAAGTTGCCCGCCTTTTGCTGAGCTGTAAAGCTTCCGAAGTCCGGCTGCAGGTTCAATTTCACATTGAAGCCTGATTTGGATAGCTGATCCCGAATGACGTTGGCATCTGTTTCATTGCTGCTCATTGTAAGCAGTTCGATGTCCACCGGTTTCTGAATAGCAGCGGGTTCCTTACTTGTCTCTGCGACAACATCTTTCTTCGTTGCGATTTCGCAACCTCCTAGTACAAGCATACTGCTTAGTAATAGTGCGGGTATGGCTCTCTTTTTCATCTAAAATCCTCCCAGTAATTGTTGTATAGCTATATATAACCCACTCAAATAGTTGAGGAATTAATGATAATGAAGTAGTCCTTGAGCAAATTCTTCAACCCGATGACAGGCAACGAAATGATCATCTTCAATTTCCTTAAATTCAGGATCTTTCTCCAGACATGCGTCTTGAACGAAAGGACACCTTGGAGCAAAACGGCAGCCCGGCTTCGGATTAATAGGAGATGAAATTTCCCCCTTCAAAATGATCTTGTCCTTCTTCTCCTTCACGTTGACAGACGGGATTGCTGATAATAGAGCCATGCTATAGGGATGCAGCGGTCTTTTGAAAAACGCCGACTTGGATGCTTTCTCAATCAGCTGACCTAGGTACATCACACCGACATGGTTGGAGATATGTTTGACGACTGATAGATCATGAGAAATGAACATATAGGTCAGCCCCAGCTGCTTTTGCAAATCCACCATCAGATTGAGAATTTGCGCTTGAACGGATACGTCGAGTGCACTGACCGGTTCATCACACACGATAAAGTCAGGATTTATGGCTAAGGCTCTAGCGATAACGACCCGCTGCCTTCGTCCTCCATCAAATTCATGCGGATAAGCATTGTATGCTCTCTGCGGCAGCCCGATCAAATCCATCAATTCTGCTACTCTGGCTTTGCGTTCTTTGTCTGTTTTGTAAAGTTTAAAGAAGGTTAATGGCTCCTCAATGATCTGTGAAACAGTCAATCTTGGATTTAGAGAAGCATACGGGTCTTGGAAAATAATCTGCATATGCTGTCTCATTTGCCGCATCTCCTCTTTACTGAAGGTGGTAATGTCCATATCCTTAAACAAGATATTACCTGCTGTCGGTTCATGTAATCTTAGAATGACTCTTCCTAAGGTACTCTTCCCACATCCGGATTCCCCTACAATCCCTAAGGTCTCACCCTTCTTCACGCTAAAAGAAACATCATCTACGGCATGAAGTAAGCCTTTTGGAACGGCAAAATGTTTTTTTACGTGTTTGATCTCTAACACATTCTGTGAACTCATGCCAACACCTCATCTCGTAGTGAGAAATGGCATTTGCTAAGATGTTCTTCTCCCTGCATTCCCGGTGAAATCGTTTCACAAATGTCCGCTTTGTATTTGCATCTAGGGTGAAAGTAGCAGCCTTTCGGCAATGAGGCGGGACTAGCCATAGTTCCTTCAATTTGAAATAACCTGGATTGATCTTCCTCGAGCTTGGGTATCGATTCGAAGAGCCCTCTCGTATAAGGATGCTTTGGATGAGTGTAGACTTCTTCAACCGTGCCAATTTCGACGATTTCCCCGGCATACATGATCGCAACTCTGTCGCATGTCTCCGCAACAACACCCAAATCATGACTGATTAATATCATAGACATGTTATATTTTTTTCTTAGCTGCTTTATAAGCTCGAGTACCTGAGCCTGAATAGTTACATCCAAGGCTGTCGTAGGTTCATCTGCAATCAACAATTTCGGATTACACAGCAGCGCCATCGTGATCAACACCCTTTGCTTCATGCCACCGGAAAATTGATGCGGGTAATCATTATAGCGGTCAGCCTTCACCCCAACGGTTTCCAATAAATCGATGACTTGTCTTTTGGCTTCCGCTTTACTCACCTTGGTATGCGTGATGACCACTTCGGCTAGTTGATCGCCAACCCGCATAATCGGGTTTAACGCCGTCATCGAATCCTGAAAGATCATGGAAATTCCGTTGCCTCTGAGCTGTTTGTTCTCTTTTTCTGTGTTATGAATTAAATTTTTCCCGTTAAAAAGAATCTCACCCTCTACGATTATTCCCGGAGGGTCGGGGATCAGTTGAATAATCGATAGCGCTGTTGTCGTTTTCCCTGCGCCCGTTTCGCCGACCAGACCTAGACTGTCCCCTTTCTTGATTGCCAGATTCACACCATTTACAGCTTTAATCTCGCTATCCTCCGTCACATAATGAACGTGGAGATTTTTGATTTCTAGTATGTTGTCCAATGTTCCATCCATCTCCTATTTCAACTTCGGATCCAAGGCATCTCTAAGCCCATCCCCAAAAAAGTTAAAGGATAACACCATCATAATGATCGCGAGCCCCGGGTAAACGGCCAAATACGATTTGGATTCCAGATAATCGCTTCCTATTTTCAAAATATTGCCCCACTCCGGGATATGAGGTTCAACGCCCAGACCTAGGTAACTTAAACTGCTAGTAGAGATGACAGCTACTCCTATCGTCAACGTTGCTTTCACAATAATCGGTGCCAAGGAATTCGGAATAATATGTTTGAAAATGATGATATGATCCTTCGCTCCACATGCTCTAGCCGCTTCAATAAATTCATAATTCGAAACGCTTAAAACCGTCGCCCGCATAGTCCTTGCATAGGTTGGAATGTACCCAATACTGAGCGCTAGTATTAAATTAGTTGTATTAGCCCCGAATGCTGCCACGATTGCAATGGCTAAGAGCATCCCTGGAACCGCATATAAAATATCTAAAGCCCTCATAATGAAGTTATCGATGTACTTACCGTAATAACCGGATAAAGCACCCAAGCATCCACCCGCAAGGACCGGGATTAATGTCGAAATGAAACCTACTAATAATGAAATGCGTCCGCCGAACACAATTCTTGTAAACACACATCTTCCGAAATCATCCGTTCCAAACGGATACTCCAGACTTGGAGGCAGCAGAAGTGTTGAATAATTATTTTCTATCGCAAGCGTATACTCAAAGGTAAAATAACTGCAGATCGATATAGAGAGCAAAACTGTGATGAATAAAAGACCGAGTACAGCCATGGAATTCCTAAATAATCTTCGCAAAATATCTATCCATGTCACGAGTATTTCCTTGTTGCCATTCTTAATTTTGGATAACAACGTAAACCCTAGAAGCAAGGAGAATATATTGCCTGTAATCGAAGTGAGGATTAGCAGGTAGGCCAGTGGTGCAAGCCTGCGATCCACCGCTCCGTTCTTCACAAAGACAGAGATTATAAACATGGAAAGTATGTGTAGGATGCTGATCGCAATAAGAATGCCCATGCCTAGTAAAAACAAATCAGAAACATAGGGTTTGAATACATTCAAAGCTGAGATACTGATGATACAAAAGTTCGTCAAAGCCATATAAATGGCTAGTGTATATTCAATCGATTTTTCTTTTTTGATCATATCGAGCGCAGCGATTGCAACGAATATATTCCCTGTCAGCAGTGCAACAATCAGTGAAAATCCGAAGATCCGAGTCGACGTTTTGATCGCATGGCCTTCCAAGACATCCTTTTTGATTTTCACCGAAACGAGCAGTTGTAACAGTCCGAAAATTAAATAGATACCTGCAAAAGTAAGAAATGGAATATGTACGGTCCGCTCGAACAAATCATAACCATTGAATAAAAATAAGATGGATATTACAAGAGAAGAAGACCATGCAAAGTTAGAAAGCTTGTATTCCTGAAAAGCTATAAGTTTACGTTTGGTTTCACGTTTCATATAGTGTTGTTTGCTCATCATGCACCCGCTTTAGTAGTCTCTCATTTTGGATCTGATTCGGGGGTCTAGGAACGCATATAATAGATCTACCAGCAAATTGACCAGTGAAATGGTCACGGCTACATAGATCACTCCAGCTAGAATGCCCGGAATATCTGGAATAAACTGCTTATCTACGATATAGCTGCCAATCCCGTTGATATTGAATACTTTTTCCGTTACAGCAGCGCCGCCAAGCATACCGCCAAACTGTAATCCGATCACAGTGACGATGGGAATGAGCGCATTGCCGAGTGCGTGTTTTAAGATGACTTTGCGTTCACTTAATCCTTTGGCTTTAGCCGTAACGATATAATCTTGATGAATTACCTCGAGCGTGGAAGACCTTGTCATCCTGGCTACCGATGCTGCGAGTCCCGTACCTAACACGATGGCTGGATTGATTAAGGACAACCAGTTGTCCGGATTATAGGTGGCTGGCAGCCAATTTACCTTAATCGAGAAATTTAATATGGCTACGAGCCCCTGCCAAAAATCTGGGATCGATAAGCCAATTAATACAAGTAACATGAAGCCATAATCGAAGAACGAATACTGCCTTGTTGCCGAAATAAGGCCAGCAGGTATAGCCATAAGAATGGCGATGATTAACGAAATAACCGTTAATTTCAATGTGATCGGAAGCTTGCGAGTAATCTCTGTTGACACCATCTCGTTCCCGGAGAACGACTTGCCTAGATCAAAGGTAATGAGTCCTTTAAAGGAGTTCCACAATTGAATGAGATAAGGCTGATCCAGCCCATAAACCTGATTGAATTGATTCAGTTGATCCGGTGTTGCCGTCTGACCTAGTATGTTAGCCGCAGGGTCCAGAGGAGATAAATATAGAATCGTGAAGACTAGAAATGTGACTCCGAAAATAACGAAGACCATCATGACTAAGCGATCGAACACATATTTCAGATATGGCTTGCTGTAGATGTAAATGATCAGGTACATCAATAATCCCGGAAGTAGTGAAACCATAAAAAATAACGGATTCGAGATCAGCATTTTAAAAGTACCGCCATAAGTAACTTTATTGACACCGCTAACTCTCATGACTTCCTCTACTTTTTTCGTAACCTCTTCATGAAAGGCGTTGTCTGCGAATCGTTTCACCTCTTTTTGAAGCTTGATTGTGTTAATCGGTTTATTAAAAAACAAATACTTGTTAGTAAGCTGTTTTTTAGCCTCCTCTATAAGTCGGTTTTCATATCCCTCTTGACGAAAACGATTTACTGTCTCCTTTCTAATCTGCAAATATGGATCGGATTTCTTTCGAACGAGATAAATAAGGGTCACAATCAGATTGACTGGCAGTCCCGATACAAAAAGCAAGAACTTGTACAGTGAGTTCCTTAGCATCTTTTCATAGGTGCCGCCGATCTGTTGTGGGATGTTTCGATTGTTACTTGTAATTGTGTTTCTCAGCGCCATACGATTCGTGTGGGTAGTTGCCATAGAACAGCCTCCAAATGTGAAAATGCAAAAAAGACAACAAGAAACAAACTGGATCAGTTTGCTTCTCGTTGTCGAGTTAGCTGTATTTATTATCCAAAGGTTAAATAATTATAATTGTACTTCATCCTGCTGAGGATGCGTTGGGGTGCGAAATATATGTCCAGTATATCTGGTACATCAAACACCTTTAATCCCTAGTTATTTAGTATGAATTACAACCCTTGGTTAATTCTATTAAAAACATCTGCAACAGTCAACAGTAAATTTGCGAAACCTGTATTTATAATTCCTTCTCATACAAGCTTCCTCGCCAGCTAACCTTCCCATTACTCAAGTCAAAGGTGCCTTTATACGTAAAATCATGGCTGCGATAAAAGGTATTCAATACCTCATTGGTTGCCATGCAATCGAGTCTCAAGAATTTTTTGTCTTTGGATTTCACGTAGTCTTCGATCCATGCCAGGAAATAACGGCCAAATCCGCGTCCTGCCTGCGTTCTACGAACCGCAAACCGATGCAAATAACCGGATTCCTCGTTATGTAAATCCCCCCATACGCTAGGGTCGGACCATTGTATGGCAAAGCTGCCCACATATTCATTGTTATATTTGGCTAGAAAGATATGCCGATTCGTAAAATAATCCAAAACAACATCTCGATTAAAATGTTCAGGCCGCCATTGGTCTATGCCTTTAGACTGCATCCAATAAGCGGCCTCCAGCCATATCGCTAACACCTCTTCTACCTGAGATGGCAACGCTTCAAATATTTCTAAATCCTTTAACATGTTGTTCCTCCTCGTAAGGAAAGCATTACTTATTGGATGCCGACTGCGTTAAGCTATACCGATTTGGTGGCACTGGCAAATTCAGATGATCACGAAGCGTATCACCTTCATATTCGGTCCGGAACAATCCTTTCTCCTGCAAAAGTGGGACGACCAGATTTACAAAATCCTCCAAACTGCTCGGCAAAAGCGGTGACATCAGCATAAAGCCGTCTACTGCTCTTTCAACAAACCATTTTTCTAAATTATTGGCTATTTTTTCAGGCGTTCCTACAAAGTCGTTGACGGTATAAGACCCGGTTAACAAAGAATACAGTTCTCTAAGAGTTGGGTTTTCTTTGATAACGAAAGGACGAAATTTCTCATATTCGAATCGTACACCCTTTAGTTCGCCAAATCCAATATCAAGCGTTCGGGTTTCGAGCGTATGCTCACTCAAATCCAAACCTCCAAAATAATCGATCAGGAACTTTAAGCCTGTTTCGTCAGTGATTAATGATTCCAAGTAGGCAAGCTTCTGCTGCGCAATCTCCTCGGTTTCCCCAATAATCGGCGAAATGCCCTGTAGAATATGCACTTCATCCGCGGAGCGGCCGAATGAGACGACCTTGCTTTTGAAAGAACGGTAAAATTCTTGAGAGTCCTCGAGGCTATTTTTATGTGAAAAAATAACCTCTGCACTCCTAGCTGCAAACAGTTGTCCTGGTTCTGAAGATCCGGCTTGCACCAGCACAGGATGGCCTTGTCTAGAGCGATGAATATTTAACGGCCCCTGCACCGAGAAAAACTCGCCTACATGGTCCAGCTTGTGAAGCTTGCTGCGGTCAAAAAACTGCCCGCTTTCTTTGTCGCGAATAAAGGCGTCATCCTCCCAGGAATCCCATAAGCCTTTGATCACGTCAATAAATTCTTCAGCCCGCTTATATCGATAGCTATGCTCATAATGCTCACTGCCATTGAAATTCAATGCTGTATTCCCGGACAAATCTCTAGTCGTTACTATGTTCCAACCGGCTCTGCCCTTGCTGATATGATCAACGGACATGAATTGTCGCGCCAGATTAAAGGGTTCTACGTAAGAGGTGGAGGCTGTCGCAACAACGCCGATCTTCGACGTCGCCCCTGCTAACGCTGTAATTAAGGTGATAGGTTCATAGCGGGTCAAAATATTCGGATGCGACTCCTCGTTGATAGCCAAGCTATCCGCAATAAAGGCAATATCAAACTTCCCTCTCTCCGCAATTTGAGCCAGATGTTTGTAATAATCAATATCAATGCTGGCATCCGCTTGAGCTTCAGGATGTCTCCAAGATGCTACATGCATGCCGGTTCCCACCAAATAGGCGGACAGTTTTATTTGTCTTTTACGAGACATGAGGTTTCCTCCTTTAATTCCAAGTAATACAATAAATTTAATTTGTTTTAATTTACCACCCTCCCCAATAACCGTCAATCCCAGGATGAAAAGCCTGAAAAAGCGGCTAGAGAAATATTCTTGACAGGATTTGAGACATCATTTAAATTAAACTAACACGGTCGGATTAATTGGTATTAAGGAGGGTCGCCATGATCGTCATCAAAAATCTCAATAAAACATATCGAACACCCCAATCCGTGTTCACTGCTTTAGAGAACGTCAACCTTGAGATCGAAAAAGGGGATATCTTTGGCATTATAGGCTTTAGCGGTGCAGGCAAATCAACACTAATTCGATGTCTAAACCGATTGGAGGAGCCTGATTCCGGGAGCATTGAGATCGAAGGCAAGGTCATTACAGACCTCTCAGAGAAAGACTTGCGCCTAGCTAGACTGAAAATCGGCATGATTTTTCAACAGTTTAACCTCCTTGATTCCAAGACTGTATTTGAAAATGTGGCCTTCCCCTTGCAAGTTGCAGGTCATCCCAAATCGTACATTCGCCAGCGTGTTAGAGAAATACTGGAACTTGTAGAACTTAGTGATAAAGAGAATGCTCATCCATCCCAGTTGAGCGGAGGTCAGAAGCAGCGGGTTGGCATCGCCAGAGCTCTCGCTAATGAGCCAGACGTACTGCTTAGTGATGAAGCGACATCAGCGCTTGATCCTCAAACGACCTACTCGATTCTAGAGCTGCTAAAAGACATCAACCGTAAGCTTAATTTGACCATTGTGCTGATCACCCATGAACTCGATGTGCTGCAGCACATTTGCAAAAACTTTGCGGTTATCGAGAAAGGTAAAATCGTTGAGCATGGATCCGTGGACAAATTTTTCTTACATCCCGAAAGCGACACTGCCAAGAAATTTGTGAAAATCATTGATTTCTACCGCAATAAGCATCACGTCGAAGAAAGGGTGAGAGTCAGCATATGATTCAAGAATTGATCGAATTACTCTGGCCTGCTCTTTTAGAGACACTCTATATGCTGTTTTGGTCTTCCATTTTCGCATTGATTATGGGTATTGCACTCGGCGTCACTCTGGTGGTAACGGAGAAAGGCGGTATTCTTGAAGCTACGGGGCTCCATAGAGTCATTAGTATGATCATTAACTGCATTCGCTCCATTCCTTCTATCATATTAATCGTCCTGCTGCTGCCTTTATCTCGTTTGATAGTCGGAACCACCTTGGGACCTACGGCCGCAATCGTGTCACTTTCGATCGGTATCGCACCTTTCTTAGGAAGGATTATCGAAACATCGCTGAAGGAAGTTGGCATTGGGAAAATAGAAGCGGCTAAAGCTGTTGGAGCTTCCCCGTTTACGATCATTTTCAGAGTGCTTATTCCTGAAGCCCTGCCAGCACTTGTGCGCGGAGTAACGATTGCCATCATTGCCATCACCGAGTTTACTGCCATTGCCGGAGCTATCGGTGCCGGAGGGCTGGGCAGTTTAGCGATTCGCTTCGGATATCAGAGATTTCGTGAAGATGTCCTCATCGCAACTGTCATTATCATTATTCTTCTTGTGCAAATTTTTCAGTGGACAGGAGACTACATCTCTAGGTCCATAAATAAAAAACGCTTCAAGCTTGATTAAAGCTAGAGCAAGATTGTTCCTAGCGGTTTCATTGCATGACCAAATATACATAAAAGAAATAGGAGTGAGTTATCCATGGGTAAAAAGGGATTATTTTCTATCGTTTCATTATTTGTAGCTTTTAGTGTCATCCTTGCTGGGTGCGGTGCCAAGAGCAGCACGGAAGCATCAAACAGCCCTAAAGCGTCCTCACCAGTAGCAACTGCGGCAGCACCAAGCAGCGCTCCAACAGAAGCGCCAAAAAAAGAAGTCACTTTAACCATTGGATCCGCAGAAATCCCGCACTCTGAAATCCTTAATTTCGTTAAACCGAAGCTCAAGGAACAAGGAATTAACCTTGTTGTTAAAGTCACGGATGAAGGTCTGTTGAATCAGCTGCTTAAAGATAAGCAAATCGACGCGAACTTCTTCCAACATGTGCCTTACTTCGATTCGGTCAAAACTGAAAAAGGCTTCGACTTTGTGAATCCGATCAAAGTTCACGTTGAGCCTATTGGTTTCTACTCCACTAAGCTCAAATCGAAGGATGATGTTAAAGATGGAGCGAAAATTGGTATTCCAAACAACCCATCCAACGAATATAGAGCGCTTGTCCTCCTTCAGCAGCAAGGATTAATCAAGTTGAAAGATGGTTTGACTACCTACCAGGCAACACCTAAAGACATCGTCAGCAACCCGAAAAACCTGAAATTTGTAGAAGCTGAAGCTCCTACTTTAGCTAGATCCTTACAAGATCTTGATGGCGCGGTTATCAACACGAACATTATTATTGAGGCTAAAATCGATCCAAAAACAGCCTTGTTCAGAGAAGATGCAAACTCTCCTTACGCCAACGTAATTACCGTCCGTAAAGGCGACGAAAACCGCGATGAAATCAAAAAACTGGGAGCTGCTTTGACCTCATCTGAAGTGAAAAAATTTATCCAAGACAAGTACGGGGTAGCGGTAGTTCCTGCCTTCTAAAAAGGAAAAAGCGTCCTTCAAACCGGTTGTACGGTTTGGAGGACGCTTTTTATAATAGACTGTGCTATTTGAAGTTCGGAAATTATATCAGCTCTTTGCGCGCTTTTAAATATCTATACAATATAGAACCTGATAAAGCTCAAATGAGCGCACACAATCCAATAAATCCATATCCATGAGGATAACGGCAAATGTGATGGCGGTTTCACTGATATATATAAAACCGACTGCAAGGGCAGCCGGTTAATTCTTGTTGTATGAATCTGTGCCTTCTTTTATCCTCGCATTCTGCTTCAACATAGGTTTCACTTTGTGTGAGGATCCTCGTTTGGATATTAAAATACCATCTTTCGAAGCAATAATAATCAAATCTTCAACATCAATCAAAGCAACGGTTACGCTTTCCGAAAAAACCACATTGCTGCTTGATTGAAATTGAAGAATTTCCGACTCTCCCGCAATCCATCCCGCAGATTGCTCATATAGCTCGGCAAGGTCTTCAAAGGATCCTAAGTCGGACCAGCCCGTTTCCAACAGCACCATTTTAACGCGATTGCTCTGTTGGATAACGGCTCGGTCGATACTCTCTTCGATCAGGTTTTCCATACTGGGATAGCTGAATTGATTAGAAGCTACCTTGATTTGCTTTTGATAAACACTTTTACAGCTCTTCCAAATAGATGGAGCATGGGTTCGAAGCTCCTCTAACAGAATACCGGCTTTAAAACAGTAAATGCCACTGTTCCAAAAATAGGTGCTATCTTTCAAGAAATCCACCGCTTGATGGGTTTTCGGTTTTTCACAAAAGGAAATAACATCCTCACCCTCAGCTCGTATGTAGCCATATTCTTCATAGGGGCGGGTTGGCTTTACAGCGATTGCAGTTATATCATTCTTTTTTGCCATTTCAACAGCGCGCAGCACAGCTTTATTATATTCTTCCTGCTCTTCAATCCAATGATCAGAGGGGGTTACGAGGACGATTTCTTCAGGCTTAAGCCCGAAGCATGTCAACGCGATGGCTGTAGCCGTACCACGAGCTCTGGATTCCCATAAGAACTGTAGATGATCGCACGGAATTTCTTCCGATTGACTTAGCGTTAAAGCCGTGTGACGTTCATTTGCAACGACAATAGCTTTCTCACAGAGTTGACTATTTCTTTGGATCGTTTGTTGATACATGGATGGTTGACTGCCGAACTTGAGAAACGATTTGGGACATTCCTCATTCGATATAGGCCACAATCTCCTGCCAAGTCCGCCGCAGAGCATAAGGTGAACCATGACTTACTCCCCTCCCATCTAAAATCGGACTAACGCTGAACCCCACACCAATCCAGCACCGAACGCAACCATGAGTACCAAGTCTCCGCACTTAATCCGTCCATCCATTTTGGCTTGATGGAATGATATCGGTATTGTCGCAGAACAACTATTTCCATAATATTGAATCGTCTTAATAATCTTGTGTCCGGGCATGCCCAGATTACGGGCAACCGCATCAATAATCCGTTCATTCGCTTGATGAGGGATGACCCAATCAATGTCTTCAGGACTAAGGCCGTTATTCTGTAATATCTCTTCTGCACCGCTAGTCATCGATTTTACAGCCAACTTAAACACCTTCGAACCGTCCATAACCATTTTCGCCTTATGTTCAGCTGAGGCAGGATGACGGCTCCCACCCCCGGGAACAAACAAAGCTTCAAAAGCTCCTCCATCCGCATGCAGTAAGGTAGAGAGGATTCCTGCTCCATTGGTCTCATCGCTTCTAGAAACAATGACCGCCCCTGCGCCGTCACCGAACAATATGCTGGTAAAAGGATCTGTATAGTCGGTCAGTTTAGATAAAGTATCTGCACCTATGACTAAAATGTTCCTACTTGTGCCCAACTTGATGTACTGCTCTGCGATTTGAAGCGAAGAAAGAAATCCAACACAGGTGGAATGAATATCCATGGCACCGATACTGCGACAACCTAACCGATGCTGAATTTGGCATGCTACAGGTGGAAGAATATGATCCGGCGTTTCTGTTGCGACAAGGATCATGTCGATGTCTGAAGGAGAGAGACCCGCATCTTCCAAGGCACCAACAGCTGCTTGATAGGCAAAATCGGAGGTCGCTTCTGATTGATCCGCGATTCTTCTTTCTTTAATCCCTGTTCGACTAACTACCCATTCGTCAGATGCTGCTACCATCTTTTCCAGGTCAGCATTGGTCAACCGTTTCTCAGGTAATGAAGATCCTACTCCATTGATCGTTGCGCTGTACATTTCCGCTCACCTCATTCGCTGTTTGCTAAGATATCAAGGATTTGGACATATGAAGCACCTGTGCGGCAAGCGCCTCTATGCGCTCCACAACGGATGAATCTACAATTCGGTTGTTTGAATCAAAATGGTCCCGGTTTGCGTACACATAATCCGGTGCCGTATAGGCACGAAAGTAACCTGCAATTGGCTTCAGCTGATTTTCGATAACGAGAAAATGTTGATAGGTTCCGCCTGTGCCCACGAAGCCTATCACTTTGTTGCGAAAGGCCGTAGGAGGCAGGAGGTCGAATAGATTTTTTAATGGCGCAGCGAGAGAAGCTTGAAAAATTGGAGTGCCGATGATAAAGCAATCCGCAGATAGGACAGCATGTATGACCTTCTGCGTATCTTCGTTGTATGCGGTAGCTTCCCGCCCATCGCAAAACTCTACCTTATATTCTTTTAAGTCTAATAACTCAACCTCCAATCGATCGTCTAACAATTTGGCATGCTCAACGACTTGTTTCACGGCAGAAGCCGTTTTTTCGCCAATAATCGTACCCGAAATACCCAATAGTTTCATTCTGCTCATCCCCTCAAGGTATGGTTAAACCAGCAAGTCATACAGATGTGTTTTAGAGCGCCTCAAAAAAGTTCTACTCCGAGCAGCAGCCGTCATTTCTGGATCAAATCTTTGCAGAAGCGGAGCAGCTTCTGGCCCACTCTCCAAATTCATTTGTCGATGCAAAAACAACAGGCTCCCCGATTGTGAGAAGGAATTGGCATAGGCAAGTACGGCATCGTTCTCGAATGCCCATATCCTTTTCATCCATAAGGCCTCTGAGGTACGGGCTGCTCCACTTATTGCGATAACATCCGCCCCTTGCTTAGCTAGAATCCTGTATGATTCCGGAAGCTCCGCATCCTTTTCTGACAAGATCCCCACCCTGCCGAATGGAAGCTTGAAAGTGCGAAAGCCCTCCATATTGATGCTCTTTTCCGAACTCGAAGCATTCCCATGAACCTGCTCGTAGGACCCTACAATCCCCTCTGACCCGATGAGGAATGACTCTATTTTCAAAGAGTTCTGAAGAGAGACTGCGATGTACCCATCGTAAATAGCTGCCAGTTGCTGGAGTTGAATGACAACATCCGCTAATTCATCTGTAGAGGACTCCGAATCATTCAGCAGTTCCAATTCTGGTAGCACATACAATCTATTTGTTGTGGATAAATGTCCTTCCGTTTGAGCTAGGAGCGATCGAAGTTCGAGAAACAGCCTATCGTTCCATCTAGTTTCGTTCAGCGGACATACAACAATCTCATATGGAAGGGGCTCAAAAACCGACCGTGTCTCCCCCTCTTTCCACAAATAGGGCTGAAGCAGTAGTTCCTGATAAGCTTTGGGCCTTCGTGAATCCAATAGTTTCCGTCTGACCTGGCGATCCAGTTTAACTTCTCCGTAGACGATCCCTTCACCGGATAAAAGGGAATGCTGGACATCACCGTTCGAATCAATGATCGCGCTGCCCCCAGTAAACTGTGCTCCTCTCTCCGTGTCTGATCGATTGGACGCAATCCAGAACAGACCATTTTCCTTGGCGCGCAGGCACCATGTCTTACTAGGCGGATTATTCGAAGCCCCTACCCAGTTGGTCGGGAATGCGATGATATCCGCCCCCTGCAGAGCCGCTATCCGCGATGGTTCGAAGTACATGGCATCCATACAGATTAAAAGGGCGATTCGCCCAATTTCCGTTTCAAACACCTGAACACCATCGTTACCTTCCCGAGCCCACCTAGGATCTGCAGCAAAAAGATGCGTCTTGCGGTAGGAACCTACAACACCCTCCGGTCCGACTAATACTGCTGAATTGTAATAGGCTCCGGTCCCCGAATCTACCTCGGGTAAGCCAATGATCACATAGCATTGATACTTACTAACTACCGCGAGTATAGCATCCGTAGTAGGACCAGGTATTGTCTCCACATAAGGGGATATTTCTTTTCTGTCCTCCCACACATAACCGCTGCTCGCCATTTCCGGAAACACGATTAGCTTAGCGCCTTGCTCAGCCGCTTCCTCAAGCATGTTCACCATGCGGTTACGGTTATTTTCCACATCTCCAAGTACCGGATTAAACTGCACCGCCGCAGCTATAAAACTGGACAACTCTTCCAGCATACTATCCATGCTGTCCCACCACCATCGCTTCATTCGCCCAATCTATGAGATCAGCTTCTTCAGCACCATGCTGAATGATAACACGTGTATCCGATGTCAACTCTCCAATAACAGCAGCAGTAATCCCTTCCTTTGCGAAAAGTGATGTGATCTCGTCTGTCATACTCGGATCTGCTGCAACAATAAACCCGTAACCTGGAAACATGTTAAGCCAACGCTCCAGATCAATTCCTTCTGGTTTTGGGATTCGATCTAACTGAATACGTGCCCCACACCCCGTATTTTCAGCAAGCATTGCGATTGTACCTACGATTCCAGCGTTGCTAATGTCTCTAGCAGCCGACGCTAACCCACGTTCTGCAAGAGCGGGCATAATCTCTAGCTTTCTCTGCAGTTCCTGAGGTTCCTTATTACTGGTACAATCCCACTGGAGATACTGCTTGACAGGCTTCCCATTCAGATCAATTGCGATGAGTAAGGACTGTCCTGCTTTTCCCTGTGTTGCCCTTAATAAATGGCTTGCTTTGCCAATAATCGCAGTTGCAACACCCTCTGATTCTTCAGGTAAATAGTGGCCGCCAACCATGGGGACTCCGAGCTTGCGGCAGCCTTCAGCCATCCCTTCTGCGATTAGCGAGGCTGTCTCGTCATCGGGAGCGCTGAGCATATTGACAACAGCCAATGGACGACCGCCCATCGCATAAATGTCACTTACGCTGACTAGAACTGCACAGTAGCCAGCCCAGCGAGGTTCATCTTGGACAAGCTTCGGAATGATGCCATCGCAGGATAAGAGCAAATACCCATCATTTGTGACTAATATGGCTGCATCATCACCGATGGGATCCAACATCTTCTCCGGATCCCAAGTGAACAGCTTGAGAGGGGCTTGAATGTTTCTTTTGCGGCTAAAGCCCTTAGATACAGCAATACGTTCAACGAGATTCTGTAATTCGCCCATGGGACACCAACCTTCTCTCGTAAAATTCAATATGTCTTTCAGCGGCTTTCGCCCATGTATATCGAGAAGCTGTCTCATAACCGTTTATGGTCATTAGTCGGTTACGATCTTTCTCCGATACTGCCTCAGTCATCTTCTCAGCAATAGCTGGGATGTCTTCAGGATCCGCAAGCAGCGCGTTATAGCCATCTCGCATAAATTCTTGAAACACATCGATCGTTGAAGCCACGACAGGAGTCCTGCTAGCCATTGCTTCCAGCAGAGAGAGACCCCACCCCTCTTTCTTCGAGGGTTGTACATAGCAATCCGCCAATCGATAAAGTTCCTGAACCGTGTCATTGTCTGGAGATCCGATGATCTGAACATCTTCCTGAATGGAAGGTGGCATGATGCGAAGCAGGTCATGAAAATGTTCCAGGTAATATTTATAATCAAAAAGTGTCGTTCCACCGACAATCAAAAGATGAGCATCGGGAATCGTTTCTTTTACTCGTTCAAAAGCCAATAGAGTACCGATTGTATTTTTTCTAGGTTCAACTCCGCCAATCGTGAGATAGACCGTTTTATTTTGAAGTCCATATTTAACTTTCAAGGCCTGTTGATCCTGCTTACTTTGAAAAAAGCGGCTCTCCACGCCGTTGTGGATAACCGATGATGGACGACCGTAATCTAACTGTAGCCTTTGCTGCCAAGCTTCACTGACTGTGACAAGCGACTCTGGCAGCATAACAGACTTTTTCTGACAATCAATCAGCGCTGGCGTCGTGAAATCATCAAGATGATGAACGGTTCGAATAAAGAACGGGATACGCCCCTGCATCATCAGACGATGCAGCGCATTTGCACTTATGCAATCCTGTACGTGATGAATGTCGAATGCTTCTAAAGATTCTTGCGACAACCCATCCGCATATGTGTCAATGTACCGAAGAATTCTGCTTTCAAATGCTTCGTGCTGCTGAACGGCGAACGGAAACACCTTTGTTTCCGTTCGTACAGGCCGGAAAAACTGCCTCTCCCCATTCGCGCCTAGAGCGAATACCGTCACAGAACAACCTTGTTCTTTGAGCGCTTCAGCCAAAGCAAGTGTATGCACAACGCCGCCTCTCGGCTTTATATTATAGGTATAGAGAGCAATTCTCATCTTGCAGCCCTCCTTGGCTTCTTCTCTTTAAGCGCCTAAAGCTCCGATAGAAAGAGGTGCAATCGGCATAAGTCCAGCAGCTTTCACAAGATTATTAACGCTGTCCTCTGCGCCGCCGATCGGTCGGATATGAACGCCTTTAATGCCTTCAATACGGCGAAGCTGTGTGATCAACTCGGCTGCAATAGCGATTCCTTCATCCTTGGATTCGGAGGCTGCAAGTCTGGCATGGAATGATTCGGGTATGACAATGCCCGGTATTTTTAGCGCAGTGTTCACATGATCAGCATTTCTCAACGGTAGTACACTTGCCATTATCGAGGCTCTTTCGTGAAGTCCGCGTCGGCGAGCTTCAGCCATCCATTCTTCGATCAAATCAATATCGAACACCAACTGGGTCCTAACAAAGTTAGTGCCATTGTCTACCTTCGATTCAAGACGGTCGATCAGCTCTTTGATCGGCTTACCGGCGATATTTTCAACCGTGCCAATTGTAAACTTTGGCGCTTCCTCCATTTGGGTACCGTCGAACAGCTTACCTTCATCTACCATTTTACGGACGTATCGTACTAACTCCATCGTTTCCAGATCATATACTTCTTTAGCGTTGGGTTCTGTCCCCACTTTAGCTGGGTAACCGCCAAGAATCGTAATGTTTTTAACACCTAGCGCTGCAAGCCCCAACAAATCGCTTTGAATCCCCATTCGGTTGCGATCCCTCAGGTTAATCTGTACGATCGGCTCAACACCGACCTGACGAACGAAGAAAGCTCCAACTACAGGGGATAAACGCGCGATGGCGAGCAAGTTATCGCTGAGATCGACGGCATCTACATATCCTCTATAGCGCACCGCCTGTTCAACAAGCGGACGAGGATTCCAATTGCGGGGCGGAATCAGTTCCGCAGTAACCAAGAAATTATCGGGTCGCATGGACGACCCGTGACCCAAATAAATAGTCATATTCACTCACCTATTCTTTATTTATATAGGACTACCGATTAGATTTGGAATGTGCTCAATATAAATGCGCCTGCACGTGAATATTCGATTAAACAATCTTGAAGATCAAGAGGATGTGCGGGTATGGTTCCTTCTATCAAATCTTCTTCACGAAGTCCATGGAGCCCAAGACCGAAACGACATACGTACACTTTTCCGCCTTCTTTGATAAAAGTTGCCAAACCATCGTTTATATTCATTTGCCCTCCGAAAGCAGCTTGACCTACTGTTGGAAACCCTCTTGTTGCGAGTGCATTAATGGCACCAGTGCCGTAGAAATAAATAGCCGTTTCATAGCCCTTGCGCTGAGCACGGGTCGCTTGCAGAATCGCTACATAAGATAAAGATGATTCATGTGCAATACCATGGATAATAGCAAGAAACTTTTCACCTGGATTTGCTTTGTAGTCGGGGAATATCTTTGTGCCTCCGTAAAGTTTGGTGCCATTCGGTAAAGTCGGGTGTTGAATCTCGTTCATTGATTGAATTTCAAGTTCTGTGAATTGTGCCATTGTTCATCTTCCTTCCAATTTTTAATTTTTATATGGTTAAGAGGTTAACCCCTATGCCAACTTCGTAAAGTATTGCTCTTGTGCGTTGCCCCAGAAAATTCTTTCTTTAATTTCGTCCGATATCCGGGCGCCTTGGATTTTCCAAAATTCACTTTCATAATCACTCCATGGTTCATCACAACCAAACATAATGCGATCAGCGCCAATACCGGTCTTATCCACTTCTTGGAGGAGATTCCTTACGGCAAATCCAATCGCCCAGCTCGTATCGAGATAAACTTGATAGCCGCCTTCGATGAGGTCCTTCCACTGGGAGAGCAGCCGGATATGGCCGCTAACTCCCCCGCCCATATGTACCAGGTGGATTTTCATATCTTTGCCCCATCGCTTAATCAGTTCGAAAAACCCCAATATATCAGACCCTCCGCCTGGACTCGTATGAAAGTGAATAGAAATATCCTTCTCCATGGCGGCTTGGAAAATCTTCTCATGCTGTCTAAGCGTAGGCTCATCCCATTTACGGGGATCTGCTGTTCCACCAAGTAGATAACTCATCTTAAGTGCCCGAATCCCTGGTTCATGAATGAGCTGGAGAGCTTCATCTGTCAAATCCCTATTCTGGGGCAGGCCTGATACCCAAAGCGCTCCAGCAATTTCCCCTGCTCCCTCTTGGCACAGCTGAACAACTCTCTTATTGTGTGAAAAGGGCTGTGACTGAACAGGTATCCCATAGTTAGGAATAATCAACGTCTTTTCGATGCCACGGCATTTCATAAAATGATTTAATTCTTCGGTCGTCATCGGACCCGGCTCAGCTGGAGAAATCGGCACCTCAGATTCGTAAAAAGGCCAAGGCGGCAAATCGCCAACATGATTGTGCACGCTGAATACACGTCTTCCAAAGCCCATTGTTAGCGGGGTCTCATGTTCAAGACCCGGCTCATGACCGCATGCAGACACTGAATCAGATCCTGCTGCTTTGTTTATGTTTCCGTGCATCATGCACATGTAAATTCGCCTCCATGATTTGATGTGGAAGTCCTTGAGCAAACGTTGGCGCCCCCACTTTGGTCCATCCTAATTTTTCAAATAATTGAACATTCTGCTCCTGCACCTGAGCCCTGAAACAAGGGACTTGCCGCTGCTTCATTTGCTGAACTGCAGCCTCAATCAGGTAAACACCGATTCCTCGAATCCGGTAGTGTTCATGAACCGCAAGCCTCCCCCCCCACCATAAAGAGGGAGTGTTCCGATCCGGATAACATCTTACTGTTCCTACAAGGATTGTTCCCTGCTTCCAAATATTGATTGTGATCGAAGAAGAATCGTTCTCATCCGCATCACTCTCTTCAAACAGCTGCTGCTCCTCAACGAACACTTGTCGGCGCAGCACTAGGGAAGCTTGCGTTTCTAATTCCGTTTCAGCGATGCGAATCTCATAATTTTTCATTCCTCAACTCCCCGTTTGAGCCATCTTCTCGAAAGAAGGAAGCGCAGAGCAAGCTCCACATTTTGCACACCCCGCACTACTGCCTGACGAAGATAAGCTTTCATCTGCAAGAATATCGGCAACATGCCGGTACATCGTCTCCATGTATTCGCTGGACGGTGGCGGCGAGTCTTCCAGCATCGTGCCACGAAGCGGCCGTAAAGGAACGACAAATGGGTAAACACCAAGCTCGGCGGCACGCTTGCATCCTTCTAACGTTTTCTCCATACTCTCACCCATACCCAAGATGACATAGGTACTTACTTGATTGCGGCCAAATACCGCTACAGCCTTCTCGAATGCTGCGTAATAGGTGTCTAAGGTGATGCTTGATTTAGAGGGCATCATCTTGCGCCGCACATCTTCATCGAACGATTCCACATGAAGCCCGATCGTGTCTGCTCCCGCTTCTTTAAGGAATCGGTATAAGCTATCATCCGTAGGGGGCTCACATTGAACTTGTATCGGAAGCTTGCTGACCTTGCGAATCGCTCTTACGCATTCTGCTAGATAGAGTGCACCCCGATCGATCTCATTCGGTGTGCCTGTCGTTAACGTAATATGTTTAATGCCATCTAGCTTTTCCGCAGCCTGTACGACCTCTGCAAGCTGCTCGGGCGTCTTCATAGCAACTGTATTTCCCGCTTCAAGCGACTGCCCGATGGCACAAAATTTACACCGCCCGCTTGGAGCCCAGCGAATACAGCTTTGAATGACCGTGCTAGCCAAGACATCGGCTCCGTGCAGCACCGCTATGTGGTTGTAAGGGATACCCTCTTTGGTCTTGAGATCATAAAAGCGAGGTCTCGCGATCGGATCCACATACATGAGTGTTCTACCCTCATACTGCAAGGATAGTCCAGATTGTGTTTGTACTAAGGAATAAGGGGAATGTTCAGCAGGACCATTTAGAGTTGGAAGCATAACGGCTTGATCTCCCAATATAAATGCACGATCATCAGAAGGACCTGCTCCCCCGCGTCTTCCTCCCTCAATTAACCCGGAAGTTCGTAAACCTTTATTCTGAAGATCTACTAACCAGCTTGCATCGTCTTGGAAAGATGACGTGTCATCAACACTTTTGATTTGCTTTGCAGGGTTCATTCTACCCCTCCTCTTGTTAATGTTACTTTTCATTACATTTTCAGATTTTTCAACAATTCATGTTACGTTATATGCCATATCATATCGAAATAATCGATCAATCACCCCATCCACCTCACGTGTTTTTTTGCCATCCACCGCTATCCTCCTCATCCATCCACTAATTAAGCCTTCAGAAAAGTATTGATACATACGATTATGTGAGTTAATATGACACATATAAGAGTTGTTTGGAGGTGTATGATGAGTTGGTTACCAAACAAATCAAACGGAATTCCTGTTTATAAGCAAATCTCGAACTATATGGAATCCCGAATTATGAACGGCGAATACCCTTCTGGCAGCACCTTACCCTCTGAACGTCATTTGGCTGCAGAACTTCACGTTAACCGCAGTACGATCGTTTCTTCTTACGATGAACTGCACGCGATCGGACTCGTTAAACGGGTCAAGGGGATTGGCACCGTTGTTAGTAGCGACAATAAAGCGGGAGCTTCCTTTAAACGCATTCCAAACTGGGAAGAGTATGTGAAAAGCGGGGTATTTCAATCGAATAATCCTTTAAATCAGCAAATATACAAGATTATCCAGTCAAACGAACATTATATTAACTTTGCCATTGGCGAGCTAAGCCCCGATTTACTGCCGATTCGATTACTGCAAGAGGTTCACAAATCCATGGAAATTAGTGAATTTTTGGGCTATGAACATTTGCAAGGCAATATTAAATTGCGGGAAGCGATCTCGTCTCATCTCAAGTCCTATAGAAACGTGGAAACGAATGCCTCTTCCATTTTAATTACCTCCGGTGCCCAACAAGCTCTGCACTTGATTATCCAGTGTCTTCTAAAGCCAGGAGATTCTGTTGCTATAGAAGACCCTTCATATGCCTATTCTCTGCCTATTTTCCAATCTGCTGGTCTTAAAACATTTCTGCTGCCGACCGAACAAGAAGGAATAGATCCCGAGCAAATTGTTTCTTTATACAAAAAACACAGAATTAAGATGGTCTTCCTAAATCCCATTTTCCAGAATCCAACAGGGACTACGATGTCTTATGAAAGACGGAAAAAAGTGTTGGAAATTTCCACCCAATACGGAATTCCAATTGTTGAAGATGATCCCTATAGTGTAACTGGGTATGACAATGAGCCCATAAGCTCGCTAAAATCCATGGATCAAGACGGGTCTGTTCTCTATATCAGTTCATTGTCCAAAATTATCTCCTCAGGACTGCGAATCGGCTGGATTGTAGGACCCCAAGCCGTGATTCAACGATTGACTGATGCTAAACAGCAGATTGATTTTGGCCACCCGAATTATCCGCAATGGATAGCCGCCCAACTGCTTACCTCCGAAGGATTCGAAAATCACGTCCAACATTTGCGAATGGGCTTGAAAAGGAAACGAGATTTGACTATGCAGGCTTTTCAAACAGCATTTAAAGACAGCATTGAGTTCGGAATTCCAAGCGGAGGGATACATCTCTGGTGCAAATTGAAGGAGGAGTTGAACGAGCAACATTTGTTTAAAGAGTGCGTCCAGAACGGGGTTGTATTCGCTCCAGGCAGCACACTCGGAACTAGCACTAGGTACATGAGGTTTACCTACAGTCGTGTTGATGATCACTTAATCGAGGAAGGAATTCGGAGATTTGCTGAAGTCATCAAGTTTTTTATAGATAAGTAAGAACCGAGAAGCCCAGAAACCGTAAAGACGTTTTCTGGGCTTCTTGGTCCTTAGCCATAGATCGCTAATATCTAGTTACCCTGTTTTTTCACAATTCCCATTAACCCGTGTAAGGTTCTAACAAAATCGTTTCCAGATAAATGCCCTAATCCCCCATAAGCACAATCCAATTCATTGTACGCCATGGTTCGATCTCTACGGATACTTGGCCCGTAAATGAGAATTGGAACCGGATCACCCGTGTGTTCACCGACTTCGCAAGGTGTAGAATGATCGGCGGCTAAGGCGAGATAGGTATCATCAGGTAACTCGTTTAAAATAAACCCTACCATCCGATCAAACAGCTCGATAGCCTTTGCTTTTTCAAACGGTAAGTTGTCATGACCTTTAACATCTGGTGCTTTCATATGCACATATACGATGTCATTCTCAGCTATTTGTTCAATTGCCAATCTGGCTTTCAATTCGATATTCGTATCTATATTGCCTGTCATACTGCTATCCGTGATCGTCTTAAAACCGGCTAATTGAGCAACACCTAATACCGTGCTTTCTCCAGCAATACAGCTCCCCTTAATATGAAGCTGATCTACAATGGGTTCAAGATCTGCTATTTGCCCAGCGCCTCTTGTCAGGATGAAATTTGCAGGCATCTTCCCCTGCTCAAGACGTTCGGCATTAACTGGATGATTTCTTAATATTTCATGTGCCTTCTTAAGGAAGAGATTTATAATGACAGCTGTTCTCTTGGATTCCTCAGATTTGTCCATTGGCTCTACCTCATGATAGGGTACTCCATCATTTGGAGCTTTGGGATCAGAATCGCTGATCTTATCACTCAAACCATCTCCCCGCAGAATCAGAACAGCTCGATGTTCGGTAGCCGCTCTATAATAAACTTCAATGCCATCGATCTCCATACCGTTAATAGCCGCCGCTAATTCATCTGCCCCTTCTCGTATCCGGCCAGCACGACGATCAACGACGATCCCTTTATCATTTACGGTAGCAAAATTACAGCGAAGGACAACATCCCCCTGCTTAATGTCCATGCCAATTCCTAAAGCTTCAATTGGTCCACGTCCTGGGTAGTGATGTGGCTGATAGCCAAATAAAATCAGATGACCCATATCCGTGCCAACCGGAATTCCGGAAGCAATTAAATCCATCATTCCTGTCGTACCTTTTGAGGCCAGTAGGTCTAGATTTGGCGTATTTGCGTATTCCAATGGTGTTTTATGATCTAGTATAGGATGGGGCCGGTCCCCTATTCCGTCAGCAATAGCCAAAATAACTTTTCTTCTAAGCATGGTTTCCTCCGTATATGTTTATATTCCCAGCAGTTTAAACCAGGTGAATATTGATAAACTGATAACGCTAGCTCCAATAAAGCAAGTAACAATCGCATACTTCACTTGATCCAATACGGAAAAATAACCGGTTCCAAAATAAATGGTATTCACCTTGGAATGAGGAGGAAGCGTTATTGTATATGTCATCGTCATAGCAGCAGCTAATGCAAGAGGTACTGGATCCATCCCCAATGATTTGGCCAAAGCAATAAATGCTGGGATTAAAATCGTCACACGTACGGTTTTACTCGTAAATATGAGATGACTGTACATACTTAGGAACACAACCACCACGTAAACCAAGGCATGACTCATATGCTCCAATCCCAAAAAGCTAACTACATTCTTGATAATCCATTCCGCACCTTTCGATTTATCGAGCGCATTACCAACAGCATAAGCGCCAGCAGCGAATATCATGAGTTCCCATTTAATGTTTGCTTCTTTCCATGTAAGAACCCCTACTCTAGGAAGTAGGCAAAAGAGCGCAGCAAGAACCGCAGTCTGTTCTGTGCTGATTTCAAAACCAAACCAACCTTTTTGATAATCACCTGTGGCCCAAAGAATAACCGTACAAACAAAGATAACTAAGGCCTTCTTCTCATTTAGTGAAAAGGAACCTAATTTCTTCAGTTCATCCTTCAGCGTATCCATTGCATTTTGGAAATTGGACTCGCCCTTTAATGAGAAGAGCTTAAACCCAATGAAGAATGTCAGAAGCATTGTGATGATAGCCGTAGGCATAGAAGCTAACAACCAATCGATATAACCAATGTGGCCACCCGCTTGTTCATTGATAAAACCAACGGCAATGATGTTGCCCGAAGTGGCAGTCATAACGCCAGATGTAGCAATAGCGTCGGCTTGAACGCCTTGCAGCATCATGACTTTTCCAAGGTTGCTTTTACCTGGTATAGCTTTATAAACTTCTAACAAAATCAAGCAAATAGGCACCATTAGCGTAGCTCTTGCGGTTGTCGAAGGTACGAAAAAAGCAAGGACAAAGTTAATAATGATAAGTACGAGCAGCGTCCTTTTGGGTGTTTTCCCAAAACTAGTGACCATCCATAACGCAAATCTTCTACCCAAATTTGACTTCATCATAGCTGAAGTGAGGATAAATGCAGCAACCATTAACCAAATTACGTCAAAACCTAACGTTCCGAATGCTACTTCTTGATCTTTAACAGCTCCAACTAAAGGAAGCAGCAATATGGCAATGATGGATGTTAAATAAATGGGAATGGGTGTGGTTATCCATAGGATTAGCGACCCCGTAAAAATAGCAATTGATTTTTGAGCTTGTACGCTCATTCCTTCCGGTGTAGGCATAAAGAATAGAAGTAGTGCAACTATAACAGCAAGGGGAATTCCCCACTTTTTCATGATTTCTTCCACTTTACTTTTCTTTTGGAGAGGCGGCTCCTTACCATCCTTTTCGGCGGTTGTCAGGGCATTTGTCATCTTTCATTCTCCTCAATGTAGTGTGTTGTAATCGCTTTCAACATAAGCTTACTCTTCCCTTAGTTTAAGACAAGTTTCGTTTGTACATACACTGTAATAAATGATGACTTTTTCGGTATCTACAGTTGCAATTTCACTACCGCAGTACTTGCACAAAATTACTCCTAATTCTAGTGATGACCCCTTGTTATCCGTCATAATTAAATAAACACTTCCCGCTTTTTGTTAAGAACCATACTTATTAAATCCAAAACTCTACTAACATATCCCCATTCATTGTCGTACCATGCCAAGAGTTTGATTTGATCATCCCGAACAGCAAGAGACAACCCATCTATGATGGCCGATTTATCACAACCTACAAAATCTATCGAAACCAATGGAGCTTCAACAAAATCTACATACCTGCTATATTCCCCATTAACAGCTTTGAGCAGTGAATCACGCACCTCATCTCGCGTTACCCGCCCTCCTACACGAATAGTTAAATCTAGCAACGATACATTAGGTGTAGGAACTCTTATGGATAAGCCATTGACTAATGGCGCAAGTCTAGGCATGATATCCTTAATAGCCTGACCTACCCCTGTACTGGTTGGGACAATAGATTGTGTACATGCACGTGCTCGGCGTAAGTCTTGGTGAGGATTATCCAGATGTTTTTGATCATTCGTATAGGAATGAATCGTTGTAACCCACACATCGTTCACGTAAAATGACTGATCTAATATGTTTAGTATTGGCACCAAACAATTGGTCGTACAGGATGCAGCTGAAAGTAAAAAATGCTTCGATGGATCATAGTTTTGTTGATTTACACCCATGACTATTGTCTGGTCTACCTGATTCCCCGGAGCGGTTAATACGACTGTGGAGGCTCCTCCAGAAAGGTGCTTTTGTGCCCCATACCGATCATTAAACTTACCCGTCGCATCAATGACCACATCAACTCCCAGACTTTTCCAAGGTATTCGTTCTGGTTCATTCTCAAAGACGACTTCCACGCGTCGACCGTTAATGATAAGATAACTTTCCCCAGCGGTAATGTCGACGTCCCATGTCCCGTGCACGGAGTCATATTTCAATAAATGTGCAATGGTCTCGGCTGGATAATTCGTGTTAATTGCTTTTAACGGAATATGACTTGTGTTGTCTTTGAATATTTTTCTAATTAATAAACGCCCGATTCTCCCTGTTCCGCTTATACCAACCCCATCGATCAAATACATCATCTCCAAAACGAATATTAGTATTTAAATTTGCTCAATAACTGATCCACTCTTTCTGCAGTTTCTGATAACGACTTGGCGGAAGCAGATATTTCCTTGACCGTTACAGATTGTTGATTAATCATCAATTGATTGTCCAGGCTAGAGCGGGTGTTATCCTCAACTACGATTTTGACCTCTTCCGTCGCCATCAATATGTTATCGCTTTCATTTTTAATATGTTCCAAGCCTTCAAATAATATTTTCATCTTTTCCGATACGTCTGTCGCTTTAGCTTGAATCATCTCTAATACGATTTGGACTTGATCGGATTTGACACGCCCCAAGTTAGCTTTCTCGGTTACGACTTTCATAGATTTCTCCGCAAGCCCAGTATGATAACGAATATCCACGATGACTTCACCAACGATTTGGGTTGATTGTGCCGACCTCTCAGCTAACTTTCTAACTTCTTCTGCTACAACTGCAAAGCCTTTTCCATGATTGCCGGCCCTGGCAGCCTCTATGGTAGCATTGAGCGCTAGCAGCTTTGTTTGGTTGGCAATCTCACTAATGATAGACATCATATGACCAATCTTTTCTGAACTTTCTCCCAGTTGAAGGATTATAGATGAGGTCTCGGTTACCGCGTCATCAATATCTTTCATTTGATTCACAATATTTTGCGCAGAGGCATGACCTTCCTGTGAAGCTAGTAGAGCTTCTTCCGATGAACGAGCCACGATTTGACTATTATTTTCTACCACCCCGACATACTCTGAGATGTATTTAATAGCTTCAAATGTGTGACTGACCATTTTATTTTGTCTTACGGTACCTTCTGAAACGCTTTTGTAACCCTCGCGGATCTTGTCTGCGGCATACTCTTCCTCCTCCACAGCGCTTAGCAACTGTTCTGATGATGCAGCCAACATTTCGGCCGTCTCGCTTGCGTTAAGAATCAGTTGACGAAGGTTATCTGTCATCCTATTGACGGATTGAGCCAGCTTACCAAATTCGTCTTTACTCTTTACTTCGATAGGCTCGACAGCTAACTTCCCCTTAGAAACTAGTTCGGAAACATGCACAATTTGATGGATTGATTTAACCATATAACGAATTACGTACCAACCTATTATGAAAATTATAATGAATAATATCATTGCAATAAGGATAACTGTAATTAGAGTTTCCTTGGTTAACAAATGTGCTTTCTGAACCTCTTCTTTAGCTAACGAATCCATTAGGTACCGAATTTCTTTCAGCGTATCCCTAGCCAATTCAAATTTGTTATCGTACGTTACGATTTCATTCAAAACCACTTGACGATCTTTGGTTGGCACCATGTATACCTTTTCCACCAGACTTGTGGTGCTATGTTCCCAATCATCGAACTGCTGAAAAAAATCATCCAAGTTGTCGAAAACGTTTTTCCTTGAGTTTGCTGTTAGGATGTTCTCGTATTTAGCACGGTTGTTTTCAAATATTTCTTTGCCTTGCAGCATGCGATTACGAATATTCATCAGATTGTCTTTATAATGCTGAATTTGAATCTCGTATTCCTCTTTCGACATTTCAGACTGAACGATCGTTCTTTGATTTAACAATTGTTGATACAAATCCTTATCGGCACGAAGAATAAGTGTGCTTACTTGGTAGCCTTCCATATACAGGGTCTGAATCAAATGACTGGATACATTCCCCATTGATCGTAATGACAATCCCGTTGACAAGGTTAAAGCCATGAAACTGACGACATACAAAGCAAGCAATTTAGTGGCTAATTTCCAATTAGTAAACATCGCTTTTTCCTCTCAAGATCTATCGTTGTAATCCTCCTGTCTAAAAAAATTGACATCCTCCTTATTTCAACTGATTGCACTTTCATTATATTCACAGTAGTATTATTATACAATTTGATTATATTTAGATAATAATAAGATAATGTTATAGTAAATCGAAACTTGGATGGTGGTAAATGATGAACGTAAACAAACTGCAGACCTTTATTACACTTTCGGAATGCCTTAATTTTACCGAAGCAGCTGAACAGCTCTATTGCTCCCAACCGTCTGTAAGTATGCAAATCCAAAGTATGGAAGAAGAATTGGGGGTTCCCCTTTTTGATAGGATCGGAAAAAAATTATATTTAACGAAACAAGGTGAACATTTCAAGCCATATGCTGAACAAATTATTAACTTACTTTACTCGGCTAAGGATCATATTAGGCAGCTCGAGGATTTATCCTTTGGAACCTTATCCATAGGAGCAAGTAATTTTGTTGGAGTTTACCTACTCCCAAGAATGCTGCGAGAATATTCCATTAAATTCCCAAATATTAAAATAAATATGAATATTACATCTTCCAACCACCTGATTCACATGTTGGATTCCAATAAAGTTGATTTCTTGATTCTTTCTGATCGTGTACGGATTGATGAAACTCGTTATCAACGGACAACATTTTATCAGGATGAACTAGTTCTTATCGTTAATCCATCACACAAACTGGCACAGAAGCAGGATTGTTCGCTAGAGGATTTGGTTAACGAAACATTAATTTTAAAACCAGATAAATCTGCTACACGAATTTACTTAGAAGATCAATTTAAAGAGCACGGGTTCACCCCTCCCAAATATATGGAAATTAGTAATCTGGAAGGCATCAAACAAGGCGTCATCCATAACCTCGGAGTATCTATTGTTTCTAACTTTGCTATTCAACAGGAAATTAATCATGGTTTGCTAGTTAAGGTCCCTATCCAAGGAATCAAATTCCTTAGAGGAATCAGTTATGTTTATCATCGCAATAAGCATTTCTCACCTGCAGCCAAGCAGTTCATACCTTTATTGGATCAAACTGTATTATAGCCCTCTCTAATCTCAAAAGGACTTACGAACCCCCTAAACAAAACCGATGTATATGCCTTTAGACATGGTATATGGAATTTCCTTACTGCATTCATAGGCTTTTTGTTTTATAATTAAGGCTAAATATAGCGAAATATGTCGAATTTAGTACAAAGGGGGCAGCCAGTGCCTATGCTAAACGAAATAAAAGCAAACCAAAGAAATAAGATTAGCTTGGCCACACTTTTAATAGGGCTGGTCTCCCTATCCGTTCTTCTGACTTTAACCATTCTGCTCGTTGCTTCCTATCAATCGAAAAAAAAATCACTGATCGACACAACACTCACTTTGAATTATTCAAGTGCAGGTAAAATGAGCCAGACCATAGACTCTTTGTTTAAATCCATGCGTAGCAGCTTGTACTATTCTGCAAGCATTTTTTCAAATATAAACTCCATGAATGCAGATGAAGTATATTCTAATCTAGAATTAATGCGTCATAGCAGCAACTACTTTAATTCCATTTCCGTGGTGGATGAAACGGGACTTGTTCGAAATGTGTCTCCGGAATCCATCGGCTCAGCTGGAAAATATATTACAACGGAAGCGGCCAAGGCCGCATTGGTATCGCAAAAGCCCTACCTCTCCAGACCTTACATTACTGCAAATTCCAAGCGCCTCATCGTATTTATGAGCGAACCCATATTCGACAAGGAAGGTATATACCGAGGGTTTATCGGAGGAACTCTTTACCTTGAAGAATACAACATATTGAATATGATCTTCGGGAGTAACCCGACAGATAAAGTAGGTTCATATTTTTACATAGTGGGATCCGACGGTCATGTGCTCTTCCATCGCGACACAACTCGGTTAGGCGAGGATGTCAGCGCCAATCAAATCGTTCGAAAGCTTATTCAAGGTCAAAGCGGATATGAACAGATGATCAATTTGGAGGGAGAGGCTTTACTAGCAGGATACGTAAAGGTTCCGGAAAATGGTTGGGGTGTAGTTGTCGTGTCGCCTATAAGTGTCGTTTATGAACAATTGAGTCGTCATATAACAGCCATTCTGTTGTATGCGATACTTCCATTTTCGTTATTAATGCTAATCGTCATAGGGCTTGCGCGCAGATTGGCGAAACCTTTTGTATCCTTGGCCGACCTGGTGAGCAAAATCGGTAGAGAAAAAGTCGAACTCCCTGAAGGAAAACAGCATTGGAATAGAGAGCTCGATTTGTTATCAAAAGCAGTTAGATATGCATTAACGGCTATAAAAAAACAGACCGATCAATTGACACATGATGCAATGACAGATCCATTGACCGGGTTAACAAACCGAAGAACACTCGAATTAATCATGCATAAATGGATTGAGGAGCAAACTTCGTTTTCTATTATTATTATGGATATTGATAGATTCAAATCTATTAATGACACTTATGGTCATCAAGCTGGGGACGAAGTGTTGAAGCATTTCGCAAAAATTATCATTTCAGCTGTTCGACCAAGTGATGTGTGTTGTCGTTTCGGAGGTGAAGAATTCATTGCACTTATTCCTCAAGCTGCTGCTGAGGAGGCTTATCTTGTTGCCGAACGAATTCGCAATACACTAGAAAATAATGCAAATCCTGTTGGACAGCCTATTACTGTCTCCCAGGGCATTGCACACTATTCTTTGCACTCAGATTCGGCTGCAGGGCTGATTCATATGGCCGACCAGGCCTTGTATAAAGCTAAGGAATCTGGAAGAAACCAGACAATTATAGCCCAAATGTCAACGAAATGAGTCGTTAGAAGTTCGCAAGTAGAAACAAAACCAAGGGCAGCTTCCAAGTCAGCATTCGACTTAAGAAGCTGCCCTTTGTTTCAGTTCTACAAGCTGACAACAATGGAAAAAAGGGGAAAATACAACTTGCGACAGCCTAAACCCAATAAGGTCATGGGATTAGGCTGTTTTTTGTACACACTCCGAATAAATAGAAACGTTTCTATTTATTCTAAATATTCGATGAATTCACAATAAAAAACAGCATTCATGTGAATACAAGCGTTTTTACAGGTATTTTTACGTTATTCAATTGTTTATTGACTCCAAAACTAATGCTATTTATAATGATTTAATAACAATCGAAACGTTTCGATTTAATTATCAAATACATTGTCTGAACAAGAAAGAGAGTGAAGAACATGACAAGACCTAATGACACAGACATCTGTATCCGATCTGGAGAGTTGGCGTTCACTTTTATGAACAGCGGGGATATTAGAAAGATCACATATAATCAGACGATGATCAATCAGCTGATAGCTAACCCAATTGACGGTTCGATGAACAATATTTATCTGCGTATCCACCGGGAATCATCGCTATCCTTTGTGCCGTTGCTCGGCATCCGTTCTTCAAGCCGGATCAGTCGCAGTGACTGCCAGATTTCTTGGAAGGGTCATGCCGAGGAGCTCGAATATGAAGTCATATTTACTCTGACTCCTCAATTGATCTGGTTCTGGGACGTACGGGTCCATGGTCATGGAGCGGACATCGACCTTGTCTATGGGCAAGATGTGGGCATTGCGGATCAAGGTGCTGTCAGATCAAATGAAGCCTATCTGTCTCAATATATAGATCATTCTGTCTTTCATGACCCTATAAAAGGCTGGGCCGTCTGTTCTCGCCAAAATATGCCGCAGCAGGGGCAATTCCCGTATTTACAGCAGGGCTCATTAACAAATGCAGCGGAATACGCAACGGACGGGTTCCAATTCTTCGGTTTATCCTATAAAGCAACGAACAAGCCCGAGGCGTTGACTAAGATCAAGCTCGCCAGCGAGATCTATCAATATGAATTTGCCTATACAGCTCTGCAATCGCAGCGCGTGATCGTCGATGGTATGGCACGATTTGTTTTTTACGGTCTGTTCAAGCCGCACCATCCGGATGCAGTTGTAAGCTTGGCATACGAACAGGAAGTACAAGAAGCATGGGCATTTGCGGAGTCACTGGATACAAAGTGGGATGAAGATTTGGATTCGGTCAGCCTTCAGCCCAGAATCGGCGATCCTCTTCAGGTTGAATCTATGACAATCGAAGAGATCGGGCGCGACTTTCCTAGCCGTCATCAAGAGGAATGGGACAACGGGGTTCTGTTGTCTTTCTTCACAGAGGAGCACGAACATGTTGTATTAAAGGAGAAAGAGCTGCTTGTGGAACGTCCGCATGGACATATCCTCATGACGGGAGATAACGCTCGCATGAACGAACAAGTGCTCACTACCACATCTTATATGTACGGCATATTTAACTCACAGCTCGTGGTGGGGAACACGTCCTCCAACAAGATGATGACCAATGCCCGCAATGCGCTGAATGTGCTGAAGACTTCAGGTCAAAGGATATTTATTGAAATGCACGGTGAATTCCGGATGCTCACGATGCCATCGATGTACGAGATTGGCTTTAACTACGCGCGGTGGACCTATAAGACGGCGGAAGACACGATTGTAGTCACGAACCACACTGTAATGGACACACCGGAGGTTCATCTGACCGTACAATCCGTAAGCGGAAAGCCCTACCGTTATCTGATTACGAATCAGGTGTCAATGAATAACAATGAATACGGAGTGCCTTTCCTCATGGAACGTGAAGGCGATGTTCTGGTATTCCGTTCGTGTGAAGGTTCGGATAACGCAGGAACTCTTCCAGACCTGTGTTACCGTATGAAGCTTACGGGAGCGGATGTGACCGTGACCGACGAGACAGCCCTAGCCGATCATGCTAATCCGGGATCATCTTCGCTCGTTGTGCTCGAATTAAACGCTTGTTCAGAATGGAGTTTGACGGTTCAAGGACTTATTCATGGCGGTGAGCTGCCGTTCGAGAAGCCGAATACAGCTGCAGAAATAAAACGATACCGCGACTACTTTAGAAAAGTAATGAATGGCTTCCAATTATCGCACAGGGGTGAAGCGACGGAATCACTCAATAAGGTTAATGCTCTTGCATGGTGGTACACCCATAATATGCTGGTCCATTATTCAGTGCCGCACGGGCTGGAGCAATACGGAGGAGCGGCTTGGGGCACGCGAGACGTATGCCAAGGGCCTACGGAATACTTCATGGCAACGCAGAAATACGATCAAGTGCGCGAAATAATAAAGACCGTATATGCCCACCAATATGAGGATGATGGGAACTGGCCGCAATGGTTTATGTTCGATCATTATTACCGTATCCAACAAGAAGAAAGCCATGGCGACATCATTGTATGGCCGCTTAAGGTTATCGCCGATTATATCTCGGCTACGCACGATTACAGCATTCTTCAGGAGCGAATTCCTTATACGGAGCGGGAAGGCTTCGAGTTCACCGAAGAATGCCCTACCCTGCTTGAGCATGTACAGAAGCAGTTGACGTACATGAAGAATCATTTTCTTCATGATACTCACTTGTCCGCTTATGGCGACGGGGACTGGGACGATACGCTCCAGCCAGCCAATGCGCAGCTTAAGCAATATATGATCAGCAGCTGGACAGTCGCATTGACCTATCAAGTGCTGAATCAATTATCCGCCGCTTTAACAGGTGAACACCAAGAGCTGTCAGCGGAGCTGTATAAGCTAGCATCTGGCATTCAAGCCGACTTCAATCGATATATGCTGCAGAAGGATGTCATTCCCGGCTTCGTCTACATGGAAAATCCGGGAGAAGCGGAGCTTATGCTTCATCCGACCGATACGAAGACGGGCATTCAATATCGCCTGCTGCCAATGACGCGCAGCATGATCGCCGAGCTGCTGACCGAAGAGCAGGCTGAATCGCATTACCGGCTTATCAAGCAGGAGCTGATCTGCCCTGATGGCGTCCGCTTGATGAACCGCCCGGCACGATATGCTGGCGGCGTAAGCACGCACTTTAAACGTGCGGAGCAAGCGGCGAACTTTGGCCGTGAAGTCGGGTTGCAGTATGTGCACGCTCATATCCGCTTCGTCGAAGCGATGGCGAAGCTCGGCAAGGTGGACGAGGCTTGGAAGGGTCTTGCCATGATTAATCCGATCGGCATACGGGAAGTCGTGCCGAACGCCGAATTGCGCCAAAGCAATGCCTACTTCAGCAGCTCAGACGGGAAATTCAATACACGTTATGATGCTGGGGAACGATTCCAAGAGCTGTTCGAAGGAAAAGTTCCGGTCAAAGGCGGCTGGAGAATCTACTCCAGCGGACCAGGAATCTACATGAACCAGCTCATCTCCAACTGTCTCGGCATTCGCCAAGATGGAGGAGACCTGATCATTGATCCCGTGCTTCCGCATGAAATGGATGGGCTTCGATTCGATTTTGCCTGGAATAACCGCGATGTCAGATTCGAATACCATATCAGCGGGTCATTGGAATGCCGTATCGAGATTAATGGCAAAGCAGTAGAGACCGAAGTCATGCCAAACCGTTACCGCCATGGCGGAACAAGAGTGCGGCGTGAGCAATTAGAGATTTTGTTAAGCGGTGAAGATAATGTTATTGCGATTTACATCTAATGGAATCAGTGATCTTTCGGTGGCACCGATATATTGGTATAGTAAGGGGAAATGATGCATTGATCGTTAGGAGCGAGTTATGGTGGTTAGTATTAAAGATATCGCTAAAAAAGCGGGGGTTTCGATCTCCACGGTATCCTATGCATTAAACGGGAACCCCAAAGTGACGAAGGAAACGAGCAGCCGAATATTGGCCGTGGCCAAGGAATTAAATTACATGCCCAATGCGGCGGCCAGATCACTGAAGAAGCGGGAAACTAAGATTATCGGGGCTTTTCTTACGGATTTTAACGGAGCGTTCTACGGGGAACTGCTGCAGGGGATCAAAGAAGTGCTGAATAAAAAGGGTTATGACTTAATCGTATGCAGCGGCGCGCAATCCCACCGTCTGCTGCCAGAGCGGAATATTGACGGCGCCATCGTGCTCGACTCATCATTCTCAAGCGAAGAGATACTTCAATATGCGGAGCTCGGACATAAGCTGGTTGTGCTCGACCGTGAGCTGAACCATTCGAATGTGAATCAAGTACTGCTCGATAATAAGGCGGGGGCCGCATTAGCTATGGAGTATCTGATTGAAAAAGGGCATCGTAAGATCTATGTCATAACGGGGCCTGAAGCCTCGTTTGATTCGATGCAGCGCCTTCAGGCTGTCCGTCAGGCCGTGGAACGCCATCAACCGCTTGCCTATACGCAGATTCAAGGCGACTTTAACAAGTCGGCCGGCGAAGAAGCCGCCGAACGAATCATTCGCGAATATACGGAACCTGTCGCTGTCTTCTGTTTGAACGATGAGATGGCTATCGGCTTATATAATGCCGTCAAGGAATCCGAGTATAAGATTGGCACGCACATTCACATTATCGGTTTCGATAATATTGAATTGACACAGTATACGGAGCCCCGTCTTGCGACGATTGATTACTCGAAGCGAAAATGGGGAGCTCTAGCCTCCGAACAGCTGTTAAAGCTGATTGCGGATGAAGAGATCGATCACGAACGCATCTATGTGACTTTGGTCAAAGGCGATTCTGTACATGCGGTATGAGGAAGAGGTTATCCCTTAGTCATTCAATGACTTCTGGGACAACCTCTTTTTACGTTCTTACAATCTGCGCAATTGCTTTGAATAGTGCGTCAAAACTTCAACTTGCCCGTTTGGCTGCACATACACATCGTCCTCGATTCGAACGCCACCAAGCGACGGTAAGTATATGCCAGGTTCGATCGTGAATACATGTCCCGGCTCAATGAGCATCTCGTTTTCGCCGTTAATTGAAGGATCTTCATGCACATCCAGACCTAAGCCGTGACCGATCCGATTATTGAAATACGCGCCATATCCCTTTGCTGCTATGACACCTCTCCCCGTTTGATCGATGACTCCGTATGGTGTGCCCACTTTGACCGCCTGAATGGCTGCCAAATTCGCGGTCAGAACAGTTTCATAAATCGTTTCCTGCTCTTTGGTTCCTTCCCCGATTAAAAACGTACGGGTGATATCCGAGCAAAACCCGCCCGCATAAACACCAAAATCGAAGAGCAAAAAATCATTCTCCTGGATCGAATATGCGCCTGGTTTGCCGTGAGGCAAGGATGATCTTTTTCCGGTCAAAATGATCGATTCGAATGCCGGCTTATCGCCTCCGAACATCCTCATCTTATATTCCAGTTCAGCCGCAAGCTCCTGTTCCATCATGCCGACTCTAACTTTTTGCACGGTACTTTCAAGCACTTTTTCGGCAATATCAACCGCCCGGCGGATACTGACAAGATCTTCTTCTGACTTAACCAGCCGCTCTTGCCTAATAAATGGTTCGATATCCGTATAGTGCACATCGGGAAACAACGTCTGCAGCTGCTCAACCTGGTAAAGACTGATCACTTTTTTTTCCAAACCCAACGTACCGATGCGTGTTCTACCCACTTTGTCTTTCAATAGATCGTAAGGATTCTCGCTGTCTGAACAAGGGATCAAATCGCGAACGAATGAATGCTGCTGCGCAGCTTCCAAATCCAAGCCGGGAACAATCATGCTTTCACGAGCGCTGCCCATGTCGACGATAAGCGCCATGAATCGCTCATGCGGATTCGAATGGAACCCGGTAAAGTAATAAATATTCGTTGGATTCGTAATCAATGCGATTTCGATTTGCTTTTTCTCCAAGTAACTACGCAATTTGTGCAATCTCAATTCATAAATGGAACTCATATATACCCTCCCGTTTTCGTATCAGTCGTACTTAGATTAGCAAAAACCGTGCCAGTATTTCCAGTTTTACGTTTTTCTGAACAGATTGGAGCGATTATTGCTGGAAATGTGTAAGAAGGAATCGTACTAAACCGAAAAGGAAGGAACACCATGAACATGACATCTGTTATTATTTGCCGGTGCGAAGAAGTGCACGGGATCATTGTGGGAATCAACGTGCTGTCCATTGCCATTGCACGCGAACTGCAATTAGCTGGCATCGATATTGCCGCCATGGTGCTTCCCGCCAAAAACATCATAAATACAGATGCGGGAGATCCCCAAAAAGTGATGCAGACGATGCTGCGCCTCGGGCACCTTACACCGTCCCCTATTCTTCGTCTTGGCAGCGGCTTAATGCGTTATTCCCCGCTGCAAACATGGGGACTTCGTCTTTACCCAAAGAATGGCTATCGTCATTTTCATGGTGCCCGCCCTTTTTATTTGACGGTACTGCAGTTACACTATGCCCTACTGGTACTTTGATTTCTGCGTAGCTAATAGCAATACCATTTACGGTTTTCGTTTCTGCCTTTATAGCTGCCCCATTCACTTGAATATAACGGTAAGAACCCGCAAACTGTGCTTCCCAGTTGATCCCTTTTGTACCGGAATTGTTTCTTAAAGTACTCTTTGTCGCACCATCGTGTCTCAAGTAGACATCGTGATCTCCCAAAGAAATATGGTTGAGTTCAAGCCACTGAATGTCTTGCGGCAAACGGGATAGGGTAGACAATTTATTATCAGGCGCATTCGGAGTTATCCCCATCAATCCTTCAACCGTTTGACTGATTAATGTATAAGAGACTTCCGGATAATCGCCGTTTGTTCCTTGGCTGCTTATCTCATGCGGTTCGTTTAATCTGTCGATGATATACTTCATCCACTTCCAACCGAGTTCATTTTTTCCATAAGGGAAAAATGTATCTGGCAAGTACGTGAATGCTTCTATATTTACCGGTGCCTGTCCGGGCGTTTCACTCATGCTGTCGATCAGCCCAAGGAATTGATCTGTACGCTCACCAGCTTCGGTAATTTGCTTCATAGGCATGAACCAACTCGCTTCTTTTCCGAAGCTGCTGTAAGCTTTGCCGCCTGCTTCATAGCCACGCACATAACCGGACTCAATTCCTTTTACTCCCCAGTCCGTGTTAAAGTATTTTTTTAACGCTCGTGCCTTTTCTTTAAACGTCTGGTACTTTTTCATGTCGCCTTTTTCTTTGGACAAATTGGCATAAGCAAGCAGCGCTTGATACTGGGATGCGATTCCATCCCCTGCCTCCACGACAGCCTCACCGTTGCGTTCATCATAGGAGGCTGCGCCATCGAAAATGCCTTTCCCTGTTCCTTCAGCGACTCCGTTCTTTATTTGTCCGTCATGCAGCGTAATAAAATCCGTCATTGCTTTATCGTAGTAGGTCCAAAGCGTCTCATCGGTCAAATAGTTCTTGTCGCCGGTCCATAAGTACATGTTGTATGCTTTTTCAACAAGCTCGAACACAGCGGGAACTTCTCTGACAAAACTATTTGCGTTACGATAGTCCAATTTGAAAATCGAGCCATCGAAATTGAGCGCCCATGCCGGGTACCATTTATGCGTTTCGTTCGCCGTTCCGGCAAATACCTTCAACATGGAGAAATTTTCTCGATCCAGTCCCAATAAATGGGCGCCCGCCATCTGATGAGCCATATCCCTGGAATAGAAGGCGTATCGGTGTGCATACCCCGCCCAGTAGGATGGCATGTATTCCTTGATTTCCGGTGAGTTTCTAAATGTTTCATCCCGATTAATCAGGCCTTGTTTACCCGTTCTTACATAAGACTTTGCTTTTGGCTTCGCCCAATTGAAAGCATCTTTTATTTTCGCATTGGAGGAATCGATCGTGATTTCTTTGTCAGCTACGGAACACTCCACTGTCCACAGCTGTGTCGTGCCGTTCTTCCCTTTGACCGTGTAAGTAACCGGATTGGTAAAGTCTTTCGCCTTACCTGTCGACGGAGTAACAGAAGCTCCCTCTGAAACGGCGATTTGCGGGGCAATTGCATTCACTTTCGATCCGTAAGGCACTTTAAACGTAACCTTCTTAGCAGATCCATCTATTTTCGTAACACCAACCTGATCCAAAACTGCGAAGGAGACGATATTGGCAAGCTCAGGCAGAGGATTCGTATTCCCAGAGTCATATAACAAATAAGAGTCGTCAATTTCAACCCATTTGTCGTTAGCGTTAATGCCAGTGAAATACACTTCAATTTGAGCGCCTTTTTCCAGTAATATGCCATTAAGCATCTGTGTCGCAGGTACACTGCTCTTAGGTACGTCGCCGCTTTTGATATCGCTACCCTCAGGGAACCTGATGCCGAACTTTGCACCAGTTTCATCAGCTATGTTGAATAAGGCCTGTAATTTATAATACCCTGTAGTAGGCACCGTTACGGTTTGAGACAAGTAAGAAGCCACCCCAGGATCCAAGTAGGCAATAACATTATCGACTGTCTTGTATGTAAATGCACCGTCATAACGCCAAAATTGTTTCGCAGCATCAAAATTCGAGTTTCTGATCAAATTCTCAGCTAATGGTCCTATCGGATTGCTCATGGCTGCTTGCCCCTCCTTACCAAACAAATCTACGGGAGTTACTTCAAATCTCACATATTTCCCCTTAAGTCCAACAACTGAAACAAACGTTTTGCTTACTTGTCCATTAATCTCATTGTATACGCCTTCCCAAGTATCTGAAACCAACCATCTAAAACGGGTAGCTCCCTCCTTATGCCCATCTGGATCCGTGAAGGTATAGCTGCCAGCTAACTTCTGTTCGGTCCATGCGTTACCTGAAACTGAAACATTAGAAGCTAAAGGAGCCGTATTGGGAAAGTTATCAAAATCAAATTGAAAATCGAAGTTATCCACCTCCATTCTTTTATTTGCTGATGATAAATAGATTTCGACCTCATCGTTTGCCTGAAGCTGGATGCCAGTTACAACTTGTTGTTTGTACACACTTGTCGTCACAGACACGCTCTTTAGATCCGTACCGTCTGTTCGTTTCACGCCAAAGCTGCCTCCACCCTCTTCAACATGGAGCAATGCTGAAAGTTTATAGTTTCCTGTTAAAGGGACTTTGATTTTTTGGAAAACGGTGCTGCCCGCCTCGATGTATACAGCGTTCGATACCGTATTATTATAGGCGATTGTCGTAATTCCTACCTGGCCTGAATGCGCCCAATCGCCCAGTCCACTTTCAAAACCGGGATTAACCGCCAAGTTCACACTTTTGGTATCATCGCGAAGAAGTTCGAAGTCATCGACATTAACCCAATTCGTTTGAGCGTTACCGCCGGTTACATAAACCTCCACTTGATCGCCTGCGTTGAGAGTGATGTTCGGTATCTCGTATCGCGTATAACTGGATTTAGCTATTGTTGTAACACTGTTTATTTCGCTTCCACCAACTTTTTTTACGCCTAATTTACCTCCGGGTCCCCCTGTAGAAAACCAAACAGATAAGTTATAACTTCCTGTAACTGGGATGGTCACCTGTTGGAAAATTGTATTACTGCTGCCCGGATCTAACCAGGCTTGGTTTTTTCCAGATTTAACATTATTAGAAGCAACACCGGCACTTCCACTTTTTGACCAGTCAACAATCCCCGATTCAAAACCAGCGTTTATAATCAGATTCTCCGCGTCTGCATGTACGTTAGAAATAGGAATAAATAATTCATGAAATGTCGCAAACAAAAAAGATAGAACCACAAGAAGCGGCATAATCCTACTGTTTTTTCTCATAACTTCCCTCCTACGCTCGAAGATAGCTCCAATTATTAACCCTTCACCAAGTAAAGACCCAGCGGTTGCCTGATTGCGAAGTCCGATCATGGTTCCGCTGTCATAAATCTTCACGCCATCTGCAAATGCTTGAAATATAACAGAGCCGTAAGGACCGACCTCGTCGTCGACACCTTCCATTGCGGCAAAACTCTTCACCCTCTTATTTGCTACTAAATCCATAATGTTCCATACCATCACACAAGATAAACCTAGCCTGCGACTAGGTCCTTTAAGATAGCGGATTTAATTCTGGCGTGTAAAAAGAGGGGGAAATCCCCCCCCTTTTTTACTTGAACGAGGGAAGCCAACTTCCATGTGCTTCGATGAGTTCGTCGCATAGCGCAACGGTATCGTCGATAGACAGTTCAGCAGCCGTGTGCGGATCCAGTAATGCAGCATGGTAGATATGTTCTTTCTTCCCAGTCATAGCAGCCTCAATTGTAAGCAATTGCGTATTGATATTCGTTCTATTAAGCGCAGCGCATTGAGGAGGCAAATCCCCCACATAGGTTGGATTCACGCCACTGGAGTCAACAAGACACGGCACCTCTACGCAAGCTTCCTTCGGCAGGTTGGTAATCAAACCTGTGTTCATGACGTTTCCGCCAATTTTAAATGGATTGTTCGTTTCCATCGCTTCAAAGATGTATGACGCATATTCAAGTGTCCTCTTATGTGTCAAGTTTTTATTGCTGACAATCTCTTCCCGCATCGTTTTCCAACGCTCGATTTGGTTTACGCAGCGGCGAGGATATTCGTCAAGAGGAATATTAAATCTGTCTACAAGTTCCGGATACTGCCGCTTGATGAAATACGGATGGTATTCGGCATTGTGCTCGGACGACTCCGTAATGTAATATCCGAAACGAAGCATCATTTCAAAACGAACCATATCATCATGCTTCTCTTTTTGTTTCTCGCGCGCACGTTGTTTGATTTCAGGATATAAATCGACGCCATCCTTTTTCACTTCAAGCAGCCATGCCATATGATTGATACCCGCAATTTTCCACTGCACTCCACTGTGATCCATTCCTAAATGCTCGAAGATATGTGGAACGCATACTTGAACGCTGTGGCATAAGCCAACCGTCTTAACGCCGCCGTAGGTGTTCATGACATTGGTCAACACAGCCATCGGATTCGTATAATTCAGAAACAAGGCATCAGGACACACTTCCTGTATATCTTTAGCAAAATCCAGCATGACCGGAATCGTACGCAGGTTGCGGAAAATCCCTCCAATTCCGATCGTATCCGCGATCGTTTGGCGTAAACCGTATTTCTTCGGAATTTCAAAATCAGTAATGGTACATGGATCGTATCCACCCACCTGAATCGCATTGACAACATAAGCGGCTCCGCGTAACGCTTCCTTACGATCTGAATAGGCTTTAACGACACACGTGCTCCCCATTGTCTGTTTCAAGTTATTGAGCATATTTTCCGAATCCTTCAAACGCTCCGCATCGATGTCAAACAGCGCCAATTCAAATCCTTGCAGCGATGGCGTAAGCATGCAGTCCCCTAAAACATTTTTTGCGAAAATGGTGCTTCCTGCACCTAAGAAAGTAATTTTTGACATGTAAGGTTCCTCCAAAATGATCGTTTTATCTTTTTATTTATCGAAACATAATTATCCCTTAACAGCGCCAAGCGTAAGCCCACCGACAAAATATTTCTGCATGATCGGATAGACGAAAAAGATCGGTAATGTAACAATCATCGTTAATGCCGCACGCAGTGTAGTTGGCGATAAATTTCTCAACTTTTCGCTGAGTGCTAACGGATTCCTTAACTCTTCAAACGCTTCTACTTCCAGAAGCAGTCTTTTCAAGTAAATAGGCAGCGTATCCCAGTTCCCGTTTGAATTGTAGATCACCGTATCCAGCCAATAATTCCAGTGGCTTACCGAACTGAAAATAGCGATTGATGCAAATACAGGAATCGAAACTGGGACCGCAATACGGACAAATATGCCGAGTTCGCTTGCTCCATCAATTCTTGCCGATTCAAATAAGGAGTCAGGTATACTTTCCATATAAGAAGCCATATACAGCATCCAAGTCGCATTAAACATGGCCGGAATCCAGTACACATTGAACGAATCCGTTAATCCGAGGCCAAGAAAAACTAGATAAGTTGGAATTAAACCGCCGGTGAAATAGATCGTAATAATGAAGATGACTTTCATCATCTTTCTTCCGGAGAAATGTTTGATCGTAACGATATAAGCCAAGAGTCCAGTTGAAAGCACACAGGTAAGCGTGCCGATAACTACCCGCATAATGGAAATCGATAAACTGGAAAGTAGTCTCTGATCCTGAAACAGAAACTGATAGGCGCTGAACGATAATTTGCGTGGCCACAAATAGATGCCGCCTTTCAATGCATCGGTTCCATCATTGAAAGAAAGTGCAAGCAAGTTTAAAAAGGGATACACCACAAGTAAGCCAAAAATGAGCAGAATGATTACATTTATCACATCGAATATTTTACCGCCGAGCGATTGTTTAGAAAATACAGTGACCATCGTATGCTTCCTCCTAGTAGATTGACGTATCCATCACTTTTTTCGTAAAGCGATTGGCCCCGAATACTAAGCTGACCGCGATGATTGATTTTACTAATTCAATAGCGGTTGCAAAAGAATAGTTTCCGAGTTGAAGTCCATAAGTAAAGACGTACGTATCTAGGACTTCCGAATAGTCTCTGGTTTGCGAATTTCCGATCAAGAGAGGGGCCTCTAACCCTGCCGTAAAAATACTACCCAAGCTCAGAATCCACAGTACAACAATCGTGGGGCGAATAGCGGGCAGTGTAATGTGCCACATGCTTTTGAATCTGCCGAGACCATCCACTTTTCCTGCATCGTACTGCTCCGGGTCAACGCTTGTAATTGCCGACAAGTAAATGATGGAGTTCCATCCAACATTTTTCCACACGCCGAGCCCCGTGATAATACCCCAGTAATATTTGCCGCCTTCACCCAAGAAGGAAATAGGTTGATCACTGAATCCGAAACGCAGTAAAAATTCGTTAAAAACTCCTTCATTACCAAATAAGGTAAAAGTAATACTGGCTATAACAACCCATGAAAGAAAATAAGGCAAGTAAGAAGTCGATTGGATAAACTTACGAAAAGGCTTGCTGCGAACTTCATTTAGCAGTAATGCCAAAATAATCGGCGCCGGGAATCCAAACAAAATATTCAGCCCACCGATTGCCAGCGTATTACGCATAATCATTGGGAAATCCGGCGATGCAAAAAACGTTTTGAAATGCAGTAGACCTACCCACTCACTCTTGAAAACAGAAGTTCCGGGAATGTAATTCATGAAGGCTGTAATTACGCCTAACATAGGTAAATACTGCATGATAGCAATAAAGATGAGAATGGGGATGCAAAGCAACCATATTTGACGCTCTCTATAAAATCTTCTCTTAAACAATTGAAACTTTGTCTTTTTCGTCTTAGAACTTGTTCTATAGTCATTAAGTTCATGTACAGTGCTGTCCATAAGTACCTCCATATCCGATTGTATTGATTTACTGAGACAATTCGGACAAAGGAAAGGAAGGAGTGACCCTTCCTTTCGTTATTGTTATTTCCACTCTTTTAATCTTCTTTGGTATTCATCGGTTTTATATTTCTCGATCTTATCCAAGCCTGCCGAATTCAGCTTTTCTTTCAGGGCTGCGTAATTGGTCCGGCTCTCTTCTTCCGTCTTGCTCATAACCGCTTTAGCCCACTGCGACTCAAGCAAATCTTTCACTTGCTTATCGGTTATTGCCAGCGGGTCGTTGGCAGGAATTTTGATATCCCCTACTGTATTGTCATAAATCGTATCTTTCAAATTATCGTTCATCATCTTTTTCCATTTAGCATTATCATTGAAGTTTTGATCAAACCAATATGCGCTCTTACCGTCATCCTTTGTAATGCCTTGGCTAGTAACCAGATTATACAAATCCATGCCGAGCAGATCACCAGCATCGTAATCAAATTTGGAATCGATAATCGCTTGTTTCTGTGATTCAACAAAACTGGCTTTCCCGTCTTTGAAGTTCCAGATCGATTTGTCGGTATTCGGAACTCCCCAGCCGATTAATCTTGTACCGGTATCTGTCACAGAGAAGTTTAACCATTTCATAATTTCTTCCGGATTTTTGGCTTTATTCGTTATCACCGTCATACCTGTGCTTCGCGAATTCTTCCCTGACAAGTAAGCTTTATCCGCACTCGCAGCTTTTGCGCTCACTTGCATAAAACGCTTCTCTTCATTCCATTTCGGATCGCTCTTCTGCCAAACTTCGTGCCCTGCGTTCCAGCCAATCCACCATGCGCCAATGAAGCCCATAACACGATCCGTTGACATTTTAGCTTTCATGTTCTCGTACTTGTTAATAAAAGTATCTGGATCGAGCAAGCCATCACGATAAATCTTGTTCATGAAAAGCGTAAGTTCAAGTCCTTCAGGTGTGTTAATCCAATGCGTAATCTTTCCATCAGCGCTGATTTTATCCCCGTTTTTCAGTCCCCACATGCCAGCCAGTGTCGGAACGACCTTTTCCGTAACCGGTGCAAAACCAGAGAGCGCGTACGTCTTTTCACCTTTATCATTCTTCGGATGCTTCTCCTGAATTTTCTTCAGTACATCATAGTATTGATCTGGCGTTTCAAACTTCGGAGTTCCAAGTTCTTTCCAGTAGTCATAACGAATATGTGCGGAGAAATCCGGGATTGGCAGTGATCCCCAATAACCTGGAAGGGCATACAATTTACCGTTCGTTAAGTATGTTTTATACAGATCACCCAATTGCGACTTTACATTCGGTGCTAACTTGTCGATAGTTGGACCAAGTTCAAGTACTTTTCCTTGTGCGACCCACTTCGCTACTGTCGCCTCATCCATATTCGCAATCACTTCGGGATAATCGCCTGAAGCAAGCATCAAATTCAGTTTATCTTCTTTCTTCACGTCAAAAGTAATTTTATTAACGTTGACGTTGAACTTCTCCAATAAGTATTTATGCATCAAATCGCTATTCTTTTTGGTCTTGTCTGGGTTGATCGCATCTGCATAATAGTAACTAAACTCAATCGGCTTACTAGGCACTTCCCAGCCAAACTCGTTCGTTGCAGCTTTTGCTGTTTCCACTTTTGATTCCGTAGTAGCTTTTGATGTTTCTGTTGCTTTGTTATCAACCTTCTGTGTGGAGCATCCAGCAACAACACTCATCGTTAGCGCCGCAGATAACATAACTCGCAATGTCTTTTTCAAATACGACCCCTTCTTTCATTTGAATTAGTTTAAAATGATTGCGCTTTCAAAACCGTCCTTTAAGATTTCCTCCTGCATTCCAGCATCACAATTCTGTGACCATACATTCTGTTGTTAGCAAGTTGTCTTTGCAAATTTGATTGTAGAATCCTTCTCTACATTTTTATTTTACTAATTATTTTCTAAAATTACAATAGTTTTTACTAAAATATTTTAATTATTCTCTATAAAATTGATTTTATTTACTAAATAACTATTTTATTCGTAAATATTTTCAAAAAAAGTAAAAATGGTAAAACGAAAGACTCACCTATTCGCTTTACCACGCCTTACCTTTTATGCGCCCACCTAACACTTTGCTGTTATTCGTTCTATTATGCTTCCGCACCACAGCTTTTTCTCACCATTAGTTTCGTTGGAATGGTTACATGCAGCGGCAATTCTCTACCTCTCAGACGGTCGACCATCAACTTAACGGCTGTTTCCCCCATCTCTTCCATAAAAACTTTTATACTCGTTAATGGAGGAGTCACAAATGAAGCTAGTTGAATATCGTCAATACTCACGATTGCTATATCGTTAGGCACTTTATAATCGGATTCACTCACTGCCTTAAGCGCAGCTATCGCCATTGGGTCGCTGCCAATCACGAAGGCGGTAGGCACATCTTCTGCCTCTAACGCTTGCTTCATTAGCTCATACCCAACTTCGGCGCGCCAATCACCGACAAACATATAATTAGGATTGAATAAGTCCATTTCTTTCAAGATATCTTCAAACTCTTTTTGGCGAGTATCCGTATTGAACATTTTGCCTTCCGATGTTCGGATATAGCTGATTCCGCCTATATAACCAATCTTTCGATGACCTAGTTGAAGTAAATGATCCAAAGCTTGCCTGGTCGCTTTGGATAAATCGAACATCACGGAATCAAAGTCATCACTCAGCACATAATCAATGGAAACGATGTTTGGCGTGCGGGTCGATTTATTGATGATATCGATATGCACTTTTCCAATCACGATTAATCCGTCTAACTGATGGGCATCAATGTTAATATTGGATTCATCCATGAATCGGAACACCCTGCTAATGTTAATCCCGTGCTTTACGCACTCCTTCTCAATGCCTTGACGGATAGACAAATAGAAGGGATCCGAATATTCCATCTGCTCGGAACACCAGATCAGTAAACCAAACTTCAACTGTAACATGTCATTTGGCTCATCTTTCTGTTTCCGCTCATTTCTGCGATAGTTCAACTTACCTGCAGTCTCCATAATTCGATGCCTTGTCTCATCTGGTACATTGAACGTCGTATCGTTGTTTAGCACCCTTGAAACCGTAGCAGAAGAAACTCGAGCGATTTTGGCGATATCTTTAATCGTGGCTATCATCATCACATACTCTCCATACATTTTTGAAGCTATTCGTAAACCGTTGCCACACCGCAAGGGGGAATATCCCAACGATGAATGCCAGCTTTCAGTTCCAAACGTTCCTTAGAAATCAATTGCCCCTTACAATCTCGAACCTCTACCCATTTTGCGCCCCAATCCTCTTCAATCTCCACATAGATACGCGAATTCAACGTTCCGTTCACGAACAGAACAAGCTCGGGATGATTGCGACCTGGTTTGACAGTTACATCGCCATAGGCGCAAACAATCCTTTTATGCCCGTTATCAGCGATGACTAATGGATAGAGAAAGTCTGGATGCTGAGGTTTCAACTGGCCGTCTAACAACACATCGCGATGCTCTCTCCAAAAAGATAGCCAATAACGCACCATTTGAAGATGTTCTTCCGGTAGGCGATCCAACAGAACAGAAATTTGCGGAACGGAAAATAGCGTGTTAACGATCTGCAGCGCAGAGCTTTCAACTGGTTCTTGCGGATGCCACATCACCATATCGGAATGAACAACCGTATCTCCGCTAATTAACCGGACATCGAGCGTTCTGATTCTATTTTCGATCGCATCATTCGGACAATCCGTTGCCCTAAACATGTTCCCGTATTTTCTCATTAAGGGGCCGATATAATTTTGACGGAATTCGATCATGACATCAGGCTTTATGAGTCTCAACCTGTCGATGATATTGCTCATTAAGCAGTCTACAGCCTCAGGAATTGAGATGTAATCCATCGAGCTATCTTCCTTATAAATCGTCTCTTCCGTTCCAACGAAGCTATCTACAAAATCAAGCTTAAAGCCATCAAGATCCCACTCCACCAACGCTGTTTCATACAAGTTAATAATAAATTCTCGTACATCAGGATACCGCGGATCCAGCACGCCTGTTTGCAAGCTGTCAATCGCCTTTAGCAATTTGTCTTTAAAGCGATCCCAATTCTTACTCCTGAATCCAACAAAAGGAACCGAATACCATAACAGATATTTCAAACCCATTTGATGTACACATTCAACATGAGCTTTCATATCGGGAATTTTCTCTTCACAAACTTCCCAGTCTCCGCAATAGGCATAGCCACGCGTGTTATCAGACGTTTGCCAGCCATCGTCAACAATGACGGCTTCGCAACCTAATTGTTTGGCTAGCTTACACTCTTGCTCTATCCCTTCCGAAGTAAGTTGCTGATGGAAGCTGTACCACGTTGAATACATGGGAAGTTTAGCTGATTCAGGTACAATAGCAGGCGTATAACCGGGAAGAGAAACCCACCACTTTTGAACATCATCCAAGCATTCATAATACGCCATCTCTCTCGTGTCCAAGCGCAAAGTCGCTTCGTAAACAGACATTGGTGCACTAGGTTCAACAAATAACTTGACCCCGCAGCGAAAAGTGGCTGTCTCCTCATTGACACCTGCTGACAAGGCTACGGAATTGAGCGCATCAGAGAAAGCGAAAGTGAGTCGGTTGCTGCCCTGTATGTTAAATAAGCTAAAGACTGGCGCCGAATACGTTGATTTAGAAACGACTCCTTCTTCCCAATCCACACGAAGTCTCTTGGAACGATATGCGCTAGGGTACCAACTGCCCTGAATATCTATGCCTGGATGGTGCCAAATTAACTCGATCGTAGGCGGTTGTTGTAGGTTCTCCCCTTCCAACTTGATGTGAATAAGTTCTACACCTTCCTGAACGTTCGCCCGAGTCATCGAGCCGCGAAACTGCTCGTTGCAGCCCGATAATTGAAAATGGTAAGTACCTACCTGTAACGTGCAATTGTTCAAAGCTTCATCTTTCATGTTGGTTCCTCCATCACAAAATAAATATATTTACTAAATGTTTACTCGATTTTAGCATTTAAATGATACTTTCTCAATTGTTTTTTATTCAGTATTCAGTAAATTTCAATTAAAAAAAGCCATCCCTCAAATCTTTACAGATCTGAGTGAACGGCTTCTTGATTCTTTTCTATTCAATTTTTGTTCCACAACTTTCACGTATGATAAGTTTTGTTGGAATGGTCACATGGAGAGGAACATCACGGCCGTTGAAACGGTCAACCAACAGCTTCACAGCCGTTACCCCCATATCTTCCGTAAGCACTCTTACGGTTGTAAGAGGAGGGGAAACGAACGAAGCTAGGGGAATGTCATCGAAGCTTACGATGGCAATCTCGCCCGGCACTTTAATATCAGATTCCTGCAATGCTTTGAGCGCGGCTATAGCCATTGGATCACTGCCAATCAAAAAAGCAGTTGGCAGATCATCCAATTCTAATGCTTGCTTCATCAAAAGGTAGCCCTGCTCTGTGCGCCAGTCGTCCACAAACAGGTGGGCGGGTTCGAACCATCCTTTTTCCCGCATGATCGCTTCGTATTCTTTTTGACGTACATCAATGTTATGAACTTTGCCCTCTAGCGTGCGAATATAACTGATTCCGCCAATGTATCCGATTCTTTGGTGACCAAGCTGAAAAAGGTGATCCATAGCATGTCTAGTCGCTTTTCGCAGATCGAACATAACGGAGTCGTATTCGTCATCTAACACATAATCTATCGAAACTATATGCGGTATCTGAGTCGATTGTCTTAGCAAATCTATATGCACTTTGCCGATGACGATTAAGCCATCCAATTCCTCTGCGATATTCATATCGAAGTCATCCATGAACATCACCTTGTTAACGGTAATACCTTGCTTTGCACATTCTTTACCGATTCCTTGACGAATAAACATGAAATACGGATCTGAGGACTCCAACTGTTCCGAGCCCCAGATAACTAATCCGATGATTTGTTTTTTTTCAGCTTCTACTTCAAGGTTCTTATTTGCGCGTGATTTCGTTTTTTTATAGTCCAGTTGCTTGGCAACTTCAATAATTCGCTGCCTAGTTTCCTCAGCAACTTGCAAAGTCATGTCGTTATTTAGAACGCGTGAAACTGTGGCACTTGAAACTTGCGCTTTATTCGCGATATCCTTTATCGTTACCATGCTATCACACACTTTCGCCATTTAAATAAACAGATATTTACTAAACATTCTACAGACTAATGATAGCAATGGCAATAATTTGACATTCCAAAAAAAACTGTGGGTTTCAGCATGATAAGTTAACCTTTCCCCTTTTGACCATTCAAACCTCTTCCCCTAGTGGCGTTCTAATTTCGTTAAGTCTGATTTTATAAATCTCCCCCCATTCTTTCATAGATACTATGATCGGTACTAACGTCTTTCCAAAATCAGTAAGTGAGTATTCCACTCTGGGCGGTACTTCTTTATAAACTTCTCTATGAATGATCCCATCCCGTTCAAGCTCCCGTAACTGCAGTGTAAGCATAAACTGTGTAATACCCGGATTGAGACGTCGAAATTCATTAAATCTTTTCGTTCCGTCAATGAGATGATAGAGAATGATCCCTTTCCATTTCCCCCCGATGACATCCAGAGTTGTCTCTACAGGACATCCTGCCATGTTTGGACTAGCACCGTATTTGTTTCTGCGATCTCCCATTACGCTATCTCCCTCCAATGGTATGATTTTTAATACTATATAATAAAATTATGCCTACTTCCTAAAAGTAAGTATACAACATATAATTCAAACGTACGATATACCAACTTGAAAGGAAGAAGAAAATATGAGTAATCACCAAAAAATGAAAGCAGTCGGCGCTTACCGGTATCTCCCTATATCCGATCCGGAGAGCCTTGTTGATCTGTATATTGAAAAACCGGTTCCTACAGGACGCGATCTACTGGTTAAAGTAAAAGCCATCTCTGTCAACCCTGCCGACTTGGGTGTGCGAGAGAAAAACAACTATGAAGAAGAATCACCCAAAATTCTAGGTTGGGATGTAGCTGGTATCGTGGAACAGGTTGGACCTGAATGTCAGTTGTTTAAACCTGGAGATGAGATATATTATGCGGGGAGTGTGGCTCGCCCAGGGTGTAACAGTGAATTTCACTTGGTAGATGAACAAATCGTGGGAAACAAACCGAAGAGTTTGGATTTTGCACAAGCAGCCGCTTTACCGCTTACCTCGATTACTGCCTGGGAGGGTTTGTTTGATCGTTTAGGAATTCATCATAGCGTAGAAGAAAACAAAGATAAAAGCATACTCATTATCGGTGCAGCAGGAGGAGTAGGGTCGATTGCTACTCAACTTGCCAAATTTGCAGGTCTAACTGTAATAGGTACTGCTTCACGTCCAGAGTCAATCCAGTGGACCAAAAATCAAGGGGCAGATTTTACAATCAACCACAATAGCCATTTTGCGTCGCAACTCAAGAATATTGGATTTGAAACCGTGGATTATATATTTTGCTTAAATGACACGGTGCAGCATTTTGCGAATATGGCAGAGGTCATAGCCCCCCAAGGTAAGATATGTTCAATCGTTCCTGCAGATAAGGCTTCTTGGGCGGGAAGCTTGGATATGGATCTGCTTTTCTCTAAAAGTGTCACGTTTGTATGGGAGCTCATGTTTACCAGATCAATGTTCCACACCAAAGATATCATCAAACAACACGAGCTACTGAATGAACTGGCTGACTTAATCGATAAGGGTAAGTTAACAACCACTTTAAATGAACGCCTAGAACCAATTAATGCAAAAAACCTACGTGCCGTACATGAAAAAATGGAAGCAGGTAGGTCGATAGGAAAGATTGTGTTGGAAAATTTCTAACAAAGCTTACTTCACTAATATAGGTTAGATTATGAAGGCATCTTACTGTTCGCATATGCAGCCGCCCCGATCATACCAGCTTTTCCACCTAATTTCGCTTGTTCTATCTTACAAGCATGGGAAGAAAGCTTTAAAGCATGATTTCGGGCGGTATCGCGTACTGAATTTAGCAAGCGATCACCAGCTGCCGACATTCCACCACCAACTATAATTACTTCTGGATTTAATAAGTTGATTACATTCGAAAGACCAAATCCAAGAATCTTTCCTGTTTCATGCATCACCTCAATTGCAAGTGAATCTCCCAGATCGTATGCCTCTGAAATCATCTGGGCAGTAATTGCCGTCCGATCGTCTCCCACCCATTGCAATACGGTACTTGACCGACCTTCCTCAAGCTTGTCTGTAAAGGTTTTAACCATTCCTATCGCAGACGCGTATCTTCCAAGACAGCCTGAGCTTCCACAACGACAAGGGCGACCTTCCCGGAACATATTCATATGCCCAATTTCGCCCGCGCTAGATGTTGTACCGTAGAAAACCTTTCCATCATTTACAATACCAGATCCTAGACCGGTACCTAACGTGATCAATACCAAGTTTTTGTAACCGATGCCTGCACCAAACAGCCATTCACCATACATATTTACCCGCACATCATTGTCGATAAAAACAGGAAAGTCAAAATTGTTTTTCATTTGATTCACAACATGAATGTTTTCCCAATCTGGAAAATTTGGTGAAAATATGGATAGACCTTCATCTGGATCAAGTAAACCAGGGATTCCCATACCCATGCACTTAATAGATGTTTGATTGATTCCTACGAACGACATCATCTCTTGAACAATTTCTTTAATCTTGTTTAATACATGACTAGGTCCTTTTGCTGCTTCCGTGGGGTCACTTCTTTCGTGAATGCTTTGAAACTCCGTGTTGAAAATTGCGGACTTAATATTCGTTCCACCAAGATCAATTCCAATAACATATTTACTCATAACTATCTCCGCTCTCCTATTTCCGAATGCTTATAAATCAGTCATTCTTAAGTTACTTTGATTTTCAATAGTCTGGTTTTAGTGACCATTCCCGCACTCTCCAGAGTCCTCTTAGAAGCTTCGTTATAGTACCAACATCCACTTATGGGCTTAATTTCCTGCTTATCACACCAATTCCTTAATTGTAAAATGATGACTCTCCCAATTCCTTGCTTTCTATATGCCTCATTAGTTAACATACCAATGCTTGCTAACCCTTTGAACATTTTAGACTTCTCAACTACTCCGATTCCAAGCAGTACAGCACCTCTATAGTAGGTGAAAAGTTCTCCACTAACAATCCGCCGTTCGTATTGGTCAAGAAAATCTCCACAGATTTGTTGTATTTGCTGCAGATCTTCTAAATTAGCAGGGCGAAATGATTCATCACCTGAAACATTACTCTCTATTATGTCTGCTTGATTGTCTTGGAAAAAGTAAGCTTGTTTGTTGATCGTGAAGTCCTTATCTACCGCTAGGCTTACGAATAGTTCATCGCAGGTCGGAACGAAAAGAGAGTTCACTGTATTATTACGTTCAAGCACTTGGCTAAACATCTTCTGCGAGTACATTTGGTAGGGGCGCCTGATGTAGAATTGGGTAAGAAGTTCGTTATTGTGAATAGCATAGTAACCCACTACTTTTGATCCCACTTGGATATTGAATTTCGTTGATTAGGCATTCTTTTGTAATCATCCCAAGCCGTCCTTTCATGAGAGGCTATTATTAATTCCATAGTAAATGATGCATTTCATAAATTAAAGGGAAAGTATTCGTTAAACTAACCTCCCGTTAGCTCTGCCCGACGAACACACTGCGTCCTCCATAACGCCAAAAATAATAAACGTTCACCCAATAGAGTGAACGCCTAATTACTATCTGGCATCGTTAACGCTTCGCCCCAAACGACCGCAAAACGTAGATACCGCCCTCATCCGTATCGAATTCAATCCTATCAGCATCAATCCTACGACAATCGATGATAACGCCATCCGACACAACGGTATCAACGGGCTGCTTGCTTCTTACTCTGCATAAACCTCCGTGTCGGGACCGCAGGCTCACTTCTGTCCATTCCCCCTGCTCCCACCGGATCTCAACCTCGAATCCACCTCTGGCCAGCAAGCCTTTCACGAACCCGTCAGCCCACGGTGTGGGTAATGCGGGAAGTAGGCTAAGTTCATCGGCATGACTTTGAAGCAGCATCTCGGCGATACCAGCCGTCCCGCCAAAGTTGCCGTCAATTTGAAAAGGAGGATGCGCATCGAATAGATTCGGGTAAACGGATGTCTCCAGCAGCTGTCGTACATAGCGATAAGATGATTCGCCTTCTTCCAGCCTCGCGAACAAATTAATGATCCAGGCACAGCTCCAGCCCGTGTGCCCGCCACCTTGCTCCAGTCTTCTCCGAAGTGAGGTCCGCACCGCTTCCGCCAACTGAGGATGCTTATGAAGCAAAATTTGATTCCCCGGGTAAAATCCGTACAAATGAGACATATGCCGATGCCTCGGTTCATTTTCCATGAAATCTTCTATCCACTCCTGGAGTTGTCCATACCGCCCAACCTGTAGCGGATAAAGCCGTTCCCTTGCCTGGCTCAGCGCAGATTGGAAGTCTTGATCAACCTCCAATACTTCGCAGGCCTGCATACAATTATTGAATAAATCCCAGATGAGCATGAGATCCATCGTTGCCGCTTTGCTGACAGCCGAGACATAGCCATTGGACGAAATAAATTGATTTTCCGGCGAGGTGGACGGATTCGTAACCAGAAATCCTGAGGCGTCCTCCACTAGCCAGTCAAGCGCAAACATTGCGGCTCCTTTCATCAAGGGATAAGCCTCGTTGCGTAAATAGGAAGTATCTTGGCTAAAAACATAATGCTCCCATAGATGCCTGCAAAGCCAAGCTCCCGACATCGGCCAAAAAGCCCAATGGATGCCTCCGTCCTGCTCGCCAACCGGATTGGATAGCTTCCAAATATCCGTATTATGATTAGCAGCCCAACCGCGGCAGCCAAATGTTTCCGATGCAGTAGCCGCTCCTGTAAGGGCCAATTCTCCGATCATCTTCAGCAGAGGTTCATGGCACTCGCTCAAATTACAAGTTTCAGCAAGCCAGTAATTCATTTGAACGTTAATATTGGTCGTAAAATTGGATGACCACGGCGGTCGGAGCTCCCGATTCCAGATGCCTTGCAGATTTGCCGGCTGGGAGCCCGGTCTTGAGGAAGCGATCAATAAATATCTGCCGAATTGAAAGAACAACTCCACCAATCCATGGTCATCTGCGCCTGTGCGAAATCTTTCCAATCGCTTGTCTGTCGGTAATTCAGACTGCTCTGAGCCGCCAAGCTTTAGTTCCACTCTATGAAACAAGTGTTGGTAATCTTCTATATGCCGCTCAAGCAGCTGGGCATATCCTCTGGAGCTTGCCGCTTCAATTCTGCTGAGGCAGGTGTCTCTTAGCTTCTGCTGCCGGTTCGGGTCCTCAACTGACGGATACGTCGTTGCAGCAGTGATCAGCAGAACTGCGTTCTGCGCCCCCTGCACCGTAAGCTCCCCTTGATGGGTAACCGAAACCTCACCTTCATCGGCAAGCACTGCCAGATGCAGCTCAAACTCAATGCTCGGCCGTTCGTCGTAGAGAATAGGAGACTCCACTCCGATACTCCTGTAGTTCGGCTCCACGTGACTGGGGCATTGCCCCTTGTACACCAGATGGTTGTCCGTCAGCCTGATCACTTCTCCCTGCAGCATGCCCTGCAGCGAGGCTGTAAAAATCAGCTCCTGCTGATCCGCTTCGAGCCGAACAACCATCACATGATCTGGGCTACTGCAAAATGCCGTCTGCAACAAGCTCCGCTCACCGCTGGACATGTGCACTTGTGTAATGGCGTTATCCAGCGACAGCTCCCTCTTATATGCCGAAATCTCTCCCAGATATTTGCGATTGATGATCAGGTTTCCTAGAGGCAAGTACGACTGCGCATAGGAGCTCAACGCTTCTTGGTGGATCAACTGCTCTGCTTCTTGATAACTGCCTAGATCAATGAGACTTCTGACTTTGGACAGGCTCGGAAATGGCCGCGGCCGCTGAGCGTCATGCGGAGTCCCTGACCACAGCGTATCTTCGTTTAATTCAATTCGATCCACAGTTTGTCCGCCGAACACCATGCCACCCAATCGCCCGTTACCGATCGGAAGCGCCTCTTCCCACTGTTCCGCCGGTTGCTCGTACCAAAGCTTCAATTCTTTTTCACTCACTCGCTTAACCTCCTCCTGATATCCCACTATCAGACATGAATCGTTTGCTATAAAAGTCCATCCAACGATTTTTTATTAAGGCATGGCCAGCCGGTGTCGGGTGAATCCCGTCCCAAAGCCAATAAGCCGCGGGCGCCAGCTCGCAGGCGTCAGTAAAGCTTATCTGCAAATCGATATAGTCTAGGCTGTATTCATCCGTAAGCTTCCGAATCTGCTCCTGTTTCCGACTCATTTCGGAATGCCATGCTTGCCAATCTTGCCCCACATGACCTGCTGGAAGCAGAAACGGCTCGCAGATCACAATCGCTGATGAGGGCAGAAGCTCCTGCGTATCCTCAATCAATCTGCGATACGTTCGCACAAACCTGTCCTGAACCAAATCCTGCATCCCGTTCACGCATGCATGAACATCGTTGACCCCGATTAAAAGACTGATAAGATCAGGATGCAGCGAAAGCGCATCCTCCTCCCAGCGTCCGTACAAATCGGCGATGCGGTTCCCGCTGCAGCCGCGATTAACAATATGCGGCGCTTGTCTGGCTGCCTGCAAGCCCAGCTCCGCAGCAAGCAGAAACACATACCCGTGACCCAAGATATGATTCAAGTCATCGTTTCTTCCGCGATTACCGTCGGTAATCGAATCACCTTGAAACAATATGGATGAAACCCCAAATTTATTCATATCAAACCTCCTTTAGATCGCAATTGTTCCCATACCATGACAGGAAAGCATCGGCTATAGCTAAGCCCGCCTCCCCGTTAGGATGCGGGTCCAAACTTGAGGCCATGTAGGCAGGCTTTAGCAGATTATCGTTTGGTGCTGCTTGGGAAAGCACCTCTGCTATATCAAACACGTGATCGGCACCAAGGATGGCATGTTGGCGTATTGAGTCATTGACCTGTCTCCAGGCTAATTCCTGCGAATCGGTGAAATTAAATGTAGGAACTGTACACAGGATAACTGTCTTTGCAGCATCGTCCTTCTTAAGCTTGTCGACAATGGTTTGCAGATCGTCCAGTACTTGAGCCGCTCTTCGGTCTGCAGTACCAATATCGTTAACTCCCAATGCAATGACGACTTCATCGCTTTGCTTGGCCTTGTACAGCCAGGCTCCGTCGCTTGCAGCGTCATACGCTCTCGCCCATCCTGAACCGATGTTCCAGACGCTAGCTGAATTCGCGAGCCCCTCCGCAATGCGTGCAGCCCAGTATTCATAAGCATCCAGACGGGTCCGTACGCCTTGGGTAATTGAATCTCCCAGAAAAGCAATGCGTTTCGCACAGGCACACTCATAGCCTATAAAATCCGGCAGCACCAGGCAGTTTACAGACTTATGGTATAAATCGGGTGACGCTTGAAAAGCAACATGTCCCGGCGCATCATAGGCAGACACCAGCAAGCCCTCCGTATTAAAGGGAAAGCTGTGGCCCGCAGCCATAGACGTAATCGTCCATGTAAAAGCCAAATAATTTCCTTCCGGGATAGCTAAAGTTACGGCATCACTCCAGAATGACTCCCTTGGTTGGACGAGCTTGGAGAACGAAGAATCGTAAGTTATCGGAACCTGAGTGCCCGAAACGACACTTCCATCAGGAAACTTTCCGCCGTCAGCTATGTAAGCCGCCTCAATTCTCCATGAACCCCCTTGCAGATTTGCCCTGGAAACTGACCCGTCCGCCCATGTGGAGTCCACGTTATTGCTGCACCAGAATTTCATCTTCAGCTTTCCGTATTCCCTCGGCTTGATGTAAGTTCTGTATGAGTGCGTAAAGGTTGAATCGCTAGTCATGATAAAATTTTTTGCCGTTGAAAGAACAGTGGCTGAAATATAAGGAGCCCTCATCTCTGAAATGACATCCTTTCCTTAACCTTTGACGGCTCCGGCCGTTAAGCCGCTGACGATATATTTCTGCGCCATTAGATATAAGACAAGTACAGGTAATGAGGTCAGCGTCAAGTCGGCGAATACGAGATTCCAGTCCCTGCTGAATTTACCGTAAAAGTTATATACGGATAAAGGCATCGTCCAATTGGAGCTATCCGTCAAGAAATAAATCGGGATCGTAATGTCGTTCCAGACAGACATAAATACCATAATCGCCACAGTGGCATTTACCGGAATAATTAACGGGAAAATCACTTTTAAAAATACGTCGAACATATTGGCGCCTTCCAGAAAAGCTACCTCATCCAGCGCTCTTGGTATCGACCTCATGAAACCTGTGTATAGAAAAACGCTAAAAGCGCTGTTCATCGCCGCATAAATAAAAATTGCGCTCGTAATGGTGCCGTAAAGGCCCAACCATTGGACAACACGAATCGTCGTAATAATCGAGACCGGAGCAATTAGCCCCATAAAGAAAAACAGATAGATCAGATTGGAAAGCTTTGTATCCCGGCGCACAATAATAAAAGCAGCTGCAGAAGTCGTGATAATGTTCAACACGGAAGATACACCGGAAATCAGGATGCCATTCCAGAAAGCACGAAGCAGCCCTCCCTGTTCAATTACTTCCTTGTAATTGGAAAACATCCATTTACGAGGCAGCTTTAATGAGAAATCCAATACCTCTGAGCTTGTTTTAAAGGAACCTAACAGCATAATGAGCAATGGAGCTATTATAGCGAGCGCAAGGATCAGCATGAGAGCTTCCACAACTAACGCCTTCCAGTCAGTTTTACGCAATGAAATCATTATTCCTGTACCTCCTTGCGACGCATATACATGAGCAGCGGAATGGAAATGAGAGTTACGGCTATAAACAGTACGGTATTCACGGCCGTTCCAAGCCCCCAGTTGCCTTCACCGAATGCTTTTAAAATCATGGTCCCAATGACCTGAGAAGAATTCCCGGGACCTCCTCCTGTCAGAACGAACACCTCGGAGAACACCTTCAAGCCGCCGATCAAGGTCAGCATGACATTGATATTGATAGCAGGCCACAGCAACGGGAGCGTAATGTGAAGGAAGCTCTTCCAGCCTCCCGCTCCGTCGATTCTGGCCGCTTCGTAATAATCTTTCGAGATGGATTGCAGCCCTGCCAAATAAATAGCCATTTGAAATCCGGTAAATTGCCAGATCGCTAGTCCGCTAATCGTCAGCATAATAACGGAGGGATCCGTCAGCCAAACTTGCTTCAGAACACCCAACCCTACGGTATCAAGGATTTGATTAATTAAGCCCTCCGAACGAAGCATAGGGATGAACAAGAGACTGATGACCAGTACGCTTATAATGGAAGGTGTGTAAAATATGGCTCTTAGCCAATTTTTGGTTTTTAAATTCATATTCAGCGCAACTGCAAGAAGGATTGCCAGCACATTTTTGCCAATGACGGTTACAATAGCGAAGATAATCGTATTCTTGATGGCCAGAAGCAGCGTCTCGTCCGTGAAAATACGTTCAAAGTTATACAGCCCGTTGAAGTGGATCTCTTCCGTGTCCAACCGCCAATCCGTAAAGGAATAAAACAAACCAATAACCGTAGGCAGCACATAAAAAACCAAATAGAGAAGAAGAGCCGGCAAAATTAAATAGTAAGAATAAAGACGTTTCGTAATTCTCATGTTATCACGCTCCATAAAAAACTTCGGCAGAATAAAGCCCTGAAGCTTCATTCTGCCTTTTGGCGAAACCTTTTGAAACCTTATGCTTAGAAGCCCGGCATTTTCTTGTCTTTCATCAGCTGAGCGAATTTTTTATCCCAGGAAACATAAACGTCTTTCGGAGTCTTACCGCCCGCATACATGTCTTGGTAGCCTTTCCATAGCTCTGAGATGTCGACTGAAAGGTAAGCGTCCATTGTCATCGTCGTTTTATTCGATTTCATATAGGTATCAACGATCGCCTGCTTATATGGAGGCAGTTCCGGCGTTTGGATATCTTTGAAATTGGAAATATATTTGTTCGCTGTTACAATTTTTTGCCCTACGCTTTGGGAGGCAAGGTAATCAAGGAATTTCTTGGTTTCTGCCAGATGCTTAGCTTTTTTAGGGACGAACAATTGGCCGCCCAGCGGGCTTATTCCCAAATCCGCTCCGTCTGCATACGGGATAGCAAAGAGTCCAAGATGAATAGATGGATCTTTTTGATAGGCGTCATTAATGAGCCAATCCCCCATAGCCATCATAGCAACTTCCTTCTTCAGGAATTTATTAACCGCCATGTCATAGCTATCGCTTAATACATCCTTGTTCGTATATCCTTTCTTAAACAGGTCCAGCTGCTGCTGCGTAACGGTTTCAAAAGCGGGAACTTCAGTCCATTTGCGCTTATTCGCGTTCAAATCTTCCCACAATTTAGGATCGTTTTTCTTCGCATAATCGGCCAAAGCGGCTGCGGTCCAAATATTAGTAGCCCAGGAATCTTTAAAAGGCATGAAGATCGGAGTGACACCGTTTGCTTTAATTTTGTCACTAACAGCCAGCAGTTCAGTATAATTCTTTGGAATAGACAATCCCAGTTCCTTGAATATATCCTGGTTGTAAACCATTCCCTGCTGCCCTGCGTCCTGATTCAGGTGAAACGCGTAAATATGCCCGTTAGAAGAAAGTACATCCTTGTTAAGCAATCTGGAAGCCCACGGCTCATTATCTAGCTGTTCAAAATTCTTATCCAGATTTAGTTCTCTTTCAGCACTGACGAGGTTATATAGAATCAGGTCAGGCACTTCTCCCACAGCCAGCTTCGTCTGCATGATCGTGGAGATTTGCTCGGAAGGAAGCATCTGGATGTTGACGTGAATATTCGTCTGCTTTTCAAACTCCGCCAGCATTTCTTTATTCGCATAAGCTGCGTTCTCAGAGCTTTTCCCCAATGCAAATTCAATCGTTACTTTTGCCGACTGCGAGGGAGCCGCTTTATCAGTGTTGCTTGGCGTGCTGCTTCCGCCCGAATCTGGATTGCTTTTGGATCCACAGCCTGTCAGGGAGAGCGCTATCATAAGCGCAAGGGAACTAAATAATATTCTTTTATTTATTTGTTTCAAACTGAACCCCTCCATCATGTTTGTTTGATGAAACCCGTTGCAACTGGTTACAACTACGATTATAGGTCGCTACTCCTGCAAAGTACATGTTCGTGGTTGACTCCTCCTGTGTAATATTATGAACCAATTTGGGGGTATTAACGATTTCATTCCGGTGTTATAGTAGGGATATTCATGACACTACAGGAAGGAAGGTGCGCCGAGGTGAATAACTTGATCGGCAAAAAGCCGCTGCAGATCAACCTCCAGACCAAGCTATTTGCAACCTTTTTCATTCTGCTTATCTTCATTCTCGGCTGCTTTCTGATTTATGTGAATGTGCTGGTCGTCAAGCCGCTCAAAGAAAGGACCATCCAGGACACTCTCTTGACGGCCACCAAAGTTGCTAGTCAACTGGACAGCTACATCGCTATGCAAAACCAGCTATCGCAGCGCGTATTGTCCAATCGGGATATTTTCTCTTTTTTGTATGAGTCCTTGAGCAAAAAGTCAACGTACACGATTGATGATTTGAATCAAAAACGTGTGCTTAGCGATATTATGTTTCGAGCCGTCGGCCCAAGCCTAAATATCCATGATATGATCATTTACAGCCTTCAAGGCGATGAGTTGGCTTCCTATATCGGATATACGGACTTGCCTTCGCTTGAGCCCGTATTAAGTGACGAGACGGCAAGAAGGAAATTGGAAAGCAGCAGCTACATTCTCTATGCACCCAAGGGCCAGCCAATCTCCTTTATACGTTCCATCGTGGATGTGAATGGCACCGTCTTCGGCTATCTGTCCATTCAGATGGATAATCGTGATTTACAATCCTTGGCTGACGCCGGTAACATCGGAAACGTATTTGTAACAGATGGCAACGGTGAGGCGGTTATTAAGTCCTCAGACACGGAATACAAGACACCTGACGGAAGCAATAACATACTTTCAAACACGAACGGTATTTATAAAGATATGTCCGACAACTATGTTGCCTTCCAGAAATCTACGTATACAGGATGGACAGTATATGTGATCACACCGAGCAAATCTGTTCTTGGTTCTGTCAACTCCGTTAAGAATATTGCGATAATCATCATTGTCTCACTAACGTTATTCTCGTTTTTGTACATCTATTTCACGTCCAAAAGTCTAGTGCTGCCGATCAGGAAGCTTCGCAGTCAAATTCTTCGCATCAACTACAGCAACTTGAGTATGAACATGGATAGCCGGCTGTATAACAATGAACTGCTGCTGTTGAACGAAGCGTTTCGCGAGCTTTTTGACCGGCTGCAAGAATCGATCGAAAGAGAGAAGATGGCGGTTCACAAAGAGGCAATGGCTCGGAATTCGGCGCTGCAAGCGCAGATCGCTCCGCATTTTATTCATAATGTGCTTTATTTGATCAGCATAGCGGCTCAAGAAAACAAGACACAGGTCGTCAGTGAAATGTGCAAGCATTTGTCTGAAAATCTGAGATATGTCGTTTCTTCTCCGTATGAACATGTCACTTTATTGGATGAAATCGAGCATACCAAGCATTACTTATCGTTGATTGGGCAGCAATACGAGGATGATCTCATGTGGGAAATAGACATCGATCATTCATTTGAATCCATACTGCTGCCACGCCTGGTCATTCAACCATTTGTGGAGAACTGCATCGAACACGCCTTCGATCGATCTGATCCTCCGTGGAAAATCCAGATTAAGGCCAAGCTGTACAACGGGCTGTGGGCTATTGAAATCACGGATAACGGCGGGGGGTTTGAGGAATCCAAGATCAAAGAAATTCTAAGCCATATCGACGACATGAACCCCGACTCCCAGGAGCAGGAGAGTCTTGCAGCGGGAATTGGCAATATGGGGATAGTGAACACCGTAAATCGCCTCAAGCTTATGTACAGGAACCGGTTATTTTTCAATTTGTACAACAATTCCGGCAGCCAGGGCGCTACCATCCAAATTATTGCTTCGTTAACCAAAGACTTTTACTAGATTCATGCGGGAGGGACAACGATGTTTCAAGCTCTCATTGCAGAGGACAGCAAACCGATTCTGCGGAACCTCAAAGCGCTCATTCAAACATCCGGTCTTCCTATTCAAGTCGCAGCCGTCGCAACGAACGGCGAGGAAGCGCTGGAGATTTGTCAGCATAACGCAATCGACATTCTCATTACGGATATCAGAATGCCCAAGATGGACGGTCTTACGCTGATCGATCAAGCCAAAAAAATAAACGACAAGCTGAAGGTCGTTCTCATCAGCGGGTATAACGATTTTGAGTACACACGAAAAGCCATTAATTTGCAGGTATGCGACTACTTGTTAAAGCCCGTAGAACGCAATCAAATGATGGAGGTTATGGAACGAGTCGTCGCCCAACTCGAAGAGGAACACCATACAGAAAGCTCAGTATTCGATGGAATTCTGGATCAGTCTTCCAGCCGTCTTATGAGACTGGAACCGGCTTTCTTTGAGCAATCCAAGTTGTTATGGGTGGTTCGCAAGCAAATCTTTACGCCACTTTCGGAAGACTGGAATTCGGAAATTATTAAGATAAGACTCATGGAGGCTTTTGAGGGGCATCCCTTCTGGCTTTTTCCAACTCAAGATCCCCTGCAGCTTCTTATCCTGACGAATGCTTATTTCATTGAGGGCCACAATTACAAGTTGAATATACTGGAAATAATACACAATTGCTTTGTTACACTGGGCCTTGATGTCTCTATAGCTTGCAGTTCCAGATCGGTAGTGCCCAAGAAGATCCCCGAGTCTTACAGGGAAATTTCACAGACACTCAAGGAGCAATTAAACTTCTCCAAGCCGGTCCTACTGGATGTCAGCCTTCCTCTGCACATACAGCAAGCTTCCCAAGAGGAAATAAACCGATTAGGCGACACCTATACAGGCATGATACAGAGACTTCAGAAGGACCGCTTTCTCCTGCAGCTCTCCGAGCAGTTGAGTAAATGGCAGCAGGCTGACCTCCCCGTCGTCCAGTTGGAACGCTTTGTATCCCGGCTTGTAGGAGCATTCGAAACCTCCGCAAACCAGCATACCGAATGGAAAAACTGGGCGGTGCTTGTACAAGCCAGGAAACTATTTGAACAATCAAGCTATGCCGTTTTTTGCTCTGAACTTCTTGCATTATCGGGCGAATGCTTCGACTTTTTGCTGACCTCTAACAAAAAAAGCGGCAATGAGTTGTTTATGAAAATCGATGAGCATCTCAAAACGAACCTGTATGCACAGGTGTCCATGAGTGATCTTTCCACGAAATTTCATGTAAGCTCTTCCTATATAAGCCGGATTGTAAAAAAATACTCTCAAAACACGTTCGTACATCACTATCTGGATTTGAAAATTCGTGAAGCAAGAAGACTTATGGAAACAAATCCCGATATGAAAATCAAAGAATTATCGGATGCGCTCTGCTTTCACGACCAGCATTACTTTTCGAAAGTGTTCAAGGAATATGTCGGATGCAGTCCATCGGAATACAAAGCAGCAATTCCCTTTAAGCCTCAAGATGTATAAAGAAGCAGGGGAAAGAATTGGACAATTGAAACGAAAAAATCCGACTTGCCTTTTTAAAAGGAAAAGTCGGATTTCTTAGTCTCAATCTATCTTTGCACCGTATGAACGCAAAAAACTAACAGCTTGTTCTCTGTCCATCCGTGCGCCTTTGACAACAAGCGATTTAAAATCGATTCCGTCCATATTAGCGCCACGCAAGTCCGCACCCTGCAACTTTGCTTTTCCAAAAATTGCACTTGTCAGGTCGCAATCTCTTAGATCGGCCTTCTCCAGATTAGCATCAGAAAGATCTGCTCCATGAAAACGAACTCCTCGCATAACCTGTTTTGCTAATCTGGCTTGTCTCAAATTGGTATAGGACCAATCCCCTTGAACCAAGGTAACACCATCCATTTGTGCGCCTGCAAAGTCTGAGCCTGTCATTTTACAATGGTTAAATTCTGAAACGAAGAGATTAGCTTCAGCAAAATTGCAGTTTTCAAAAGCTGATTCTGTGTGAATCGAACCATTCAACAAAGCTCCGCGAAAATTGCATTCTATGAACCGGCATTGGTTTATCGTGATTTCCTCCATCGAGCTGCTAGTAAATGTACAACGTTTAAAGGTACAGCGAATGAGTTCGCCGTATCTTAAATCCCGCCCGCTATAATCAACTGCCTCGTAGTGTTGATCAATATACTGAAACATATTACCCTCCCTCAAACAAAAAACAATTTAATAACTATAAACTCCATTATATATTTTTTTAATATATCATACGCGTGTCAAGTACCTGCCTAAACTCAATCAAAGGTCAAGCATTTTATTTTTGTATTTAGATAGGAATGAAAAATTGGTTGAGAGGGATAATTAGTCCCTACTCAACCAATTTTCTTTGTTTTCACCGATCAAAGTACGTCGAATGGAGCCATCATAGCAGGTGAATATTGAATTCAAACGCTAGGTCTTGATCGGCTTTGATCAGATACTCATCATGTACCGGCGCGCCCCAGCTGTCGTCACCACCAACGCCCATCTGTCTGCCCGCTACCGTGACGACCGTGTAATGAACATTCGGCAGCTCGTAATGATGGTAGGCATTTTCCAACTCGAATGCCGTAAACGGCGAAATGTTACATTCCACCGGCTGAGCAGCTGGTGCGGTTATCCGAATACCGTGGCCATCGTCGTTCGTAATGTTCACACGGCGGACACCCGTGCGGTTCCCCGACTCTTGCGGTACGACATATCCAGACACATTATCAGCAGCGTCATTCTTAAACACCCCGAGCCTAGCTCCGAAGGCGCGATCGATATAGTTCTCCTCCGGTCCCATCGCGTACCAATCCAAATGGAAATAATCAGCTGGAACCTTGAACGACAACGCGAATATCGGCAGTTTCGGAAGACCGGTTGCTCCCTCGTAGCGAGATTTGACGTTCAAACTGCCGTCGGCATACACCGTATATGCAACCGTCACTAGAACGTCCGCGCTGATGCTAAGCTTGTAACGAAACGTTACCGTGGCGATTCCCGGTTGCTCCGTCAATTCGACTCCTATGCATTTGCGCGTTAAGCTAGCCGCGAACCAAGCGCCTGAATCAAAGCCAAGCGAGAATCCTTTATCGTTATCCGTTGTCGCACGCCAGAATAACGGCGCTGGCGGAATAGCGATCATCTCTCTGCCGGCATAGTTCAGTGAAATCAGGCTTCCCGCCTGCTTCGAGAACATGATACTAAAATCTCGTCCATGAACCCCTATGTTTACATCGCCATCCACGACTCTGAATGATCCTTCAGGTTGTGCAGACGAAGCCAGATCATCAACCAGCATTACGTACTGCCCGAACGAAACCTCATATCCAGCTTCAGCCCATAGGGTGCTCTCCTTCAAATTGAGCGACGCATGTACGACATACTCACCTGGCTCATCAACAGTCGGCAGCTCAAGCGGCACATAAGCCTCGCTTTGCGCCGGAACGTCGATATTCCTCTTGCCTCGGAATATCTCCTTGCCTTCTTTATGAAGGACAACTAGGAGATCATAGGCCTCAGTACCTTCGAACAGGTTCTCGTTCGCCACCTTCACACCTTGGCGATCCAACACAAGCTTAATGTTCTGGTACAAGAACTTCACTTCCTGCATCTTTGGCGACACCTTGCGGTCCGCGTAAACGATACCGTTCGTGCAGAAATTATAGTCGGTGGCGCGGTCGCCGAAATCGCCACCGAATGCGAGAAACTCTTTGCCGTAACGATCTTTCTTGACGATCACCTGATCGATATAATCCCAAATAAATCCACCTTGATACATAGCATATTTCTGTTCGAGCTCTGTATATTTATGCATACCACCTACCGAATTACCCATCGCGTGCATATATTCGCAGCTTATATACGGCTTCTGTGGGTTATCCTTTAAATAGGCCTCGATGTCCAACGGCTTCGCATACATACGGCTCTCCATATCGCTCGTATCGTTATACTTGCGGTTATGAAAAACCCCTTCATAGTGAACTAGCCGACTAGGATCCATCTTCCGGAAATAGTTGGACACGCCCAGCAGGACTTCACCCGCATAGGCTTCGTTACCGACCGACCAGATCAGAATAGACGGATGGTTCTTGTCTCGCTCGACCATCGAAATTGCCCGGTCCATCACGATATCCTGCCATTCTGGCTTATTCGCCGGAATATTCCAAGACGGCTCTACTGCGCCCATCTTCTGCCATGAACCATGTGTTTCCAAATTCATCTCATCAATGACGTAGATTCCATAGATGTCACACAATTCGTACCATAACGACTGGTTCGGATAATGTGACGTCCGGACGGCATTTAAGTTGTTACGTTTTAGCGTAGCAATATCCCACAACATATCTTCCTTCGTAATGGCCCGTCCTCTGCGGCTGTTGAATTCATGACGGTTCACGCCCTTGAAGACGATCCTTTTGCCATTGAGGTGCATGATTTTATTCATCATCTCAAATTTGCGGAAGCCAACCTTCTGCGGAATAACCTCAACGAGCTTGCCTGTATGATCATAAACGCTGACATACAGAACGTACAAATATGGCTTCTCTGCACTCCAAGTAGTAACTTGCCCCGCATCGATAGACAACGATATTGCTTCGAGGGTTGACACTTCGGAGCGAGCTGTTGCAACAGTGTGCCCCATCGCATCCTTCAATTCGAGCAAGAAGCTTGCTGACTGCACGCTCGTCAGCTTCAAATCCGCACGAAGACTGCCATTCTCATATGCAGCATCAAGATCAGTATGGACAAAAAGATCGCGAACGTGAATGCTCGGTACGGTATATAAATAAACGTCACGGAAAATGCCTGAGAAACGCCAGAAATCTTGATCTTCCAGCCAGCTGCCTGTGCTTCTTTGATACACTTGGGCAGCAAGCTTATTCTCACCCTCCTGCAGGAACGGCGTCAGGTCAAATTCCGCCGGCGTAAAGCTGTCTTCGCTATAGCCGACAAATTCTCCGTTCAACCACAAGTAAAAGGCTGACTCCACACCTTGAAACGATATGTAGACGGGCCTGCCCTTCATATTATCAGGTAGTGTGAAGTACTTCACATAACTACCGACCGCATTATCATTTTCCGGAATAGCTGGCGGACGAATATCGTGATGTCCATCCCATGGATACATCGTATTTACATACTGCGGCTTTCCGTAACCCTGCAATTGAATGTGTCCTGGCACTTCAATATTGCTCCAACTGCCGCACTCGTAATCGAGCTGGTGGAACAGCTCGGGACGGTCAGCAGGCTTCACGGAATAGTTGAATTTCCAACTGCCGTTCAGGTCATGCCGCAGCTCCATTGGCGCTGTCGCTTCTGCTTCTTCAAATGTTTCGTAATAACGGTGATCTGAGTGCGCCGGCAGACGGTTCACGGCAAATACGCCTACATCTGTGAGCCAGCTTAGGTTTGGCTTCGTCAATTTCATTACATTTCCCCCGTAAAGTTATTTAAAAGCCAGGTGATATGCGCTGTGTGCGTAATCACCTGACTTTCTTTTTTTCTATTTCACCGAGCCTGTCATACCTGCTACAAAATGCTTCTGCATGAGGAAGAAGACTAGCGCAGTAGGAATCGTTGAAATCACGATAGCCATCATAATAATTCCATAATCAGGTGAATAGCTTGATCCCAAATTCGATATCAGCATGGGTATTGTTTTTTTCTCCGGTGATTGCAGAACAATGAGCGGCCATAAATAGTTGTTCCAGCTCGACATGAACGTAATAATACCCGCTGCGGCGTATGTCGTCTTCATCGTAGGCATGAAAATACGGAAGAATAGGCTTAATTCATTCAACCCGTCAATTCGACCAGCCTCCAAGAGCTCCCTCGGAAACATCTTCGTATTTTGACGGAAGAAGAAAATCAGGAATGCCGTAGTGAATGTCGGCAGCACAACGCCGGACACCGTATCCAGCCCGATAAATGGAATAACGCGTGAAATACCACCGAACATTTGAAACAACGGTACCATGATAGCCGCGAACGGAATCATCATTGACAGTAATAGAATGTTAAATACGACGTCCTTCGCCTTACTTCTATAAATTTCAAAGCCGTACCCGGCTAAGGAGCCGATTAACATGGCTAATACGGTCGTTGTAATCGAAATTTTTGCGGAGCTCAGCAAGGCTGGTACAAAATCTACGGAACTAAACAAGTTTGTTATATTTTCCACAAGGTAGCTTCCCGGCAGCAATCTTCCTTTGGTTACATCGGCCGACTTATTCGTAGCGCTGATAATCATCCATAGAAACGGAAATATGGAAATAAACGCAGCGACACTCAGAAATATATAAATAAAAAGACGTTTCCATTTATCCATTTTTATCACCTGCTGCTTTAAACTGAACAAACGCCAATATAATGATCATAATCACGATGGAATACGACACGGTTGCCGCATATCCGAAATCCGCTGAATATTTAAAAGACAAATTGTAAATATACTGGGAAATGGACATCGACGAGTTCCCCGGTCCACCCTTCGTAATGTTAACAACCTCATCAAACAACTGTAGCGTACCAATTGTGGATGTAATGGAAGTAAATAAAATGATGGGCTTGAGCAATGGCATCGTTATTCCGAAGAACTGTCTCGTTGATGAAGCTCCATCAATTTTTGCAGCCTCGTAAATCGATTGATCGATATTTTGAAGCGCGGACAAGTAGAAGATCATATTATAGCCTGTCCAGCGCCATGTGATTGCAAGAATAACCGTCACTTTCGCCCAGAACGGATCCGTGATCCATTGAATCGGACCTGCTATAAGATGAATCTTGATCAGAAGTTTATTAACCAAGCCCTCCGTAGCAAACAAATATTTAAAAATAACGGAATACGCTACAAGTGAGGTAACAGCCGGCAAGAAAATCGCCGTACGGAAAAAGCCTTTAAATTTTAACTTACTATCGTTCAGTAACACAGAGATAAACATAGCTAGAACAATCATCACTGGAACTTGGATAATCAAATAAATAAACGTGTTCTTAACCGCGGTTATAAACGTTTTATCGCTAAACAGACGAGCGTAGTTATCGAAGCCGACGAAGGATAAATTCATTCCCTTACCCGATTTAAATGATAAAATAAGAGCTTGAATCATGGGATAGAAATAGAACGCTGCAATCATGATGACCGCCAAGATAATAAACATCCAACCAGTCAAGTTAGCTCTTGTGCGAATATTTACGCCAGGCCGCGCTGCTTTCACGTTAGCCTAACCCCTTTCTTTACGGAAATAAAACCATGGAACTTCCTCCAACTCCTGCTGCTGGAACGTTAACTTAGGAATCAGGAGAAGGCGAAGCTCCAGGTTTTATTAATTGCCGTATGATCTATTTAACTTGTGTTTCTGCTTGAGCTTGAGCGTCGCTTAACACTTTGTCGATATCCGTACCCTTTAAATAATTTTGCATTTGGACGACAAGGATATCTTCAATCGCATACGTATGCATACCATAGTTCACCTTTGGAATTTGCTCTGTCCATTTGGCGAAATCGGCAATTACTTTTTGACCACCGAAGAATTCGTCAGCTTGCGTGTACGCTGGACCTGATGCCGCGGCTTTTAACGTACCGATTGCCCCAATCTCCGTAACAAGCTTCTGATACAATTCAACGTCAGATCCAAATGTCTGTTTCAAGAATTCCGCCGCAGCTTCTTTTCCATCGACGTTCATGACGTACCACGAGCTGCCACCAAGGTTCGATGCATGAACGGATTTTGGGTTGTTTGTCAATTTAGGAAACGGTACGACAGCCCATTTGCCGGACTGCGATGCTTCTTTTTTAACCGAAGCCGTAATCCAGTTACCGGTTGGAATAGTAGCTACTTCGCCACTGTTGAATGCACCAACGAATTGGCTCCAATCCGATGTGGCTTTCACAATGTCCGCTTTCATTATTTCTTTATAGGTTTCAGCCGCTTCCTTCAAGGCCGCGTTGCCTGCCAAGTTAGGCGTCGTTCCATCTTCTTTTAAATACCACGAGCCTGCAGACTGAATCATCATGCGAATAAGCCCAAGATCGTTCGGATCTTGCGTTAGCAGTTGTTTGCCCGTTTTGGCTTTCACTGCTTTACCGATCTCAATCATCTTCTTCCAGTCGATATCCTGCAGATCCTCAACCTTGTATCCCGCTTGCTCTAAGTAATCTCTTCTTACATACAATCCAGCAACGCCGGAATCAAATGGAACCCCATATTGTTTGCCATTTACACTTGTAGGTCCGATTTTGTAATCGGCGAAATCAGTCGGTTTAATCACATTTGTTAATTCAAAGAACGAATCAGGATAAGCTTGCAGGAAGCTTTGTGCACGATAATCTTCGATCAATACGATTGTCGGCAAGCTTTTTGTCGTGCCTGCATTCAATCCTGCGTTCAATTTCTGAATGATATCGGCTTGCGCGTTTTCCACAATGTTGATCTTCAAACCGGAATTGGGATTTTTCGCCTCGTAAGCTGCTTTTGCACGTTCCATAGCACCAATATTAAATACTTTATCCCACGCCCATACTGTAATTTCCTTCGCAGCTGCAGGCGTAGCTTCAGCGGTTTTTCCACCCGTATTCGGCACATTATTCCCTTTGCTCGAGCATGCCGTCAATAGTACTAAGCTGGCCAATAGGATGGCGAGTACCTTTTTCACAAAAATTCAGCCCCTTTTAAATTACTATAAATTAGTTTTGAAAGCGTTTGCCCCGCTAACAATAGTCATTATAACAATTCGTTAAAATGACCCGTTAGTAATATATTTGTGTGGATTTGTCATTCTATTGTTAGCTTTCTATTGGTTGTTTATGTAAATAGCAATTAATTTGTTTATTGGTATTTTTTTTAGGTATGAAGGAGTGGAAGCTTTATTTTCACTCTCGTTCCCTCGTCGATGTTACTCACAATGGTAACGCCGTATTCCTCTCCGTAAAGCAGTGCTACACGGTCATGTACATTTCGAATTCCAATACCGGAGAAAAAACGACTGCTGCTAACGGAGCTCTGCGAATTATTCCCATTATCAAAGCCTTTCATTCCAATACCATTATCGATGACCTCGCAGACCAGCGCATTTGCCTCGCGCGACACCAGTACATAAATGTACCCTTCGTTCCTTTCATGAAAGGCATGAAAAAATGCATTTTCGATAAAAGGCTGGATGATGAGCTTGGGAACATGATAGGACATACAATCTTCTGCTACAAAATAATCGACTTTAATCTGCTCTCCGTAACGCACGTGATTAATAAATACATAATTTTTCAAATTAACAAGTTCTTGCTCTACTGTTATCGTTTCACTAATGTTGCTGACGGTATTCTGGAGAAGGGAGATAAGGGAGTTGATGGTAGCGGCGGCTTTCTCCTTATTCCCCTGCTGGACCAAAATTTTCACGGATGCCAGCGTATTGTATAGAAAATGCGGGTTAATCTGCATTTGCAGAGCGGATAGCTCCGCGTTGCGCTGGTCCTTCTGTGTCTGAATCAGCTTCTTTATATAATCGTTAAGCTCATCCAGCATGTAATTGTATGCATGTCCGAGCTCCTTGATTTCGTAGCTGCCAGTAACCGTTATATAATTATCAAAATTATTTTCCGTAATGCCCGACATTTGTCTGGCTAGCAGGGTCAATGACTTTGTCAAACGTCTTGAAATAAGAAATACAATAAGCAGAGCTGCGAACACGATAGCCATACAGATAAGCGCAACCCTTTTGACATCGACCGTCTGGCTAAGCACCATTTGTTTATCAATGAGATTGACTAGATAAAAATCATACGTAGGAAGGTACTCCGAAAGAACTAGACTGTTTTTCCCCATTATACTTACATCTTTGACATTTATTTTTTTTTGTTCAATTTCTTTTGCATAGCCAAGTAAATCATGTGCCTCTTCGCCAATTAACTCATGGCGGTTACTTGATACGACGTTGCCCGAACGATCCAATATGATAACGTCGTTGCCATCGCTTGTGAAGTTCGTGAAGAACCGCTTAAAGTCACTTTCTCGTATGGCAAAATAAAGAACACCATATGGATTGCCGCTCGTTCTCTCCATAAGTGCCCTAGAAGCGACAATCACCGGGTCAGCTTCAGACGAATTAGTTATGCTTTCTTTATCCAATTGATAGATAAGCCGCTTTGGCGTGACTAGGGTATTAACAGTTAACATGCTGTTTCTCAGCTTTTCCAATGAGCTCGGCCAATAATAGCTATCCGTCGAGTGGCTTTTCTTATTCATTCCGCTGATCGTAATTGTAACTGGGTAGGCGGCTACATTAGACTGAATCCGTTTCATCTGTTGACTAGCCTCATAATGACTTCGCACCGTAGAAAGTGTGTCCATATCAGGGTTCGTCAGAAACTCTTTAATAGTGCCGTTCTGCAGCACATTATTCGATGCCGTAACGATAGAATAATTGAACGATTCGAAATTCGCTTGAATCTGGCTAATGATTTTTGAGTTCGTAATCCCGAACGTATTCATGAAGAGTCGCTCCGACATTTGAATCGTAACAAGTGAAGTGAAGAGCGACACGGAAATAATACTAACCACCGTGACGATAAACATTTTAATAAAAAGACCATGATATTTAAATTTGTCCAGAAGTCTCCTCATAACCTAGTTCCTTTTCTTGTTGAGATGAATTTTTTTGTATTGGCTCGGTGATATACCCGTTAATTTCTTGAATACTTTTGTAAAATAACTATGGTCCGAATAACCTACTTTTCCGCTAATTTCGGATATAGATGCGAAATCCTCCTTCAGAAGATCCGCTGCCTTCTCGACTCTGATCTTGTTCAAATATTCGCTGAAGCCTTCTTTATTATGCGATGTGAAATAACTCGACAAATAAGAAGGATTAAAATGAAAATGCTTAGCTATTTCCGTTAGGCTGAGTGGCTCAGCGTAATGCTCGTGGATATAATCAAGAAGCATCGTCATATTCGGATTTCCGCCCGTTGACCGCTTCGTTTTTATAACAGCATTTGTTTCCTGTATAAATGTCTCAAGAAGCCTGATCGCTTCGCTGACATGCGACGCTTCGCCTATCGATTTGAAATAAGCATATTTCGCTTCTTCCAAATTCTTCATATCCAATTCCAAACGGCCAAGCATAATTGTTATATTAAAAATGATGTTTCCCAAAAAGGACTTGAACTCAAACACATCCGTTTGATAATGGTTTGACGCGGCCTGCACGTATCCCAACAACTCCTGGAAGGCCTCTTCGAACTGTTGTCGATTCATTTGTTCTGTAAAGCGAGTCATATTAAATTTCGCAACCTCTTCCGAATGTTTCGGCAGTTCCCCATATACAATTAAATTGTTGGAGGTAGGTAAAAAAAAGCGATAAGCATTTATTTTCAGGAACCCATCCCTGAAGTTCGTACCGAGCTGTCTCAAATCGCTAAATGCCTCACCGACCGTCCAGCCAATCTCCGGCTGCTGATTCCTTGTCCAAGCGGCAAGCTTCCGAACGATAAATGTGAAACGATCCCACTCGCTCTTGTCCATGTTTACCAGCACAACAACCATATTAGGATCAGTGGGAACGGGATAATAAACCGCATGATCGAAGCCACTATCAAACTCAGCAGCAATTTTCGCCATCCATTGTGAAGCAGTATGTTGATTCTTGTTCTTGCTCGGCAATTGCTTGAGATCAGCCCCCAGCAGGATGTAACTAGGATATGGAAAAGCAGCGGTGATATCTTTAAAATCGTCATCGACCTCATAACCGGAAATAAGCTTATCGATGACAATCTTAATGGACAAGCTGCCATCGTCATTTGACTCTTCCAGCTTTAAAGAGGGAATCTTACGCGCGGTGCGCTTCAATATGTCGAGCAGCTGCTCAGCTTCAAGCTTTGGCTTTAATATATAATCAGCAACCCCGCTTTGAAAGGTGGACCTCACATAATCAAACTCACCAAAACTGCTTAATATGATCACTTCAATTTCCGGGAACTGCGACTTTATCACACGAGTAAGCTCCGCTCCTCCCATTACAGGCATCACGATATCGGTAATAACGATATGCGGCTGTATGCGCTCTATTTGTTCAAGAGCATCTTTGCCGTTGGAAGCCTCTCCTACGATCTGAAACCCCTCTTGTTCCCAGTGCAACAAGTGCTTTATACCCTGTCTGACTAAAATTTCATCATCTACAATAAGTACACGACAAGAACGAGCCATCCCTTTACCTCCGCATTGAATATCTATTACCTTCAACAAAATCACTCGTAATAACTTCGAATCACGATGTCTTGATCGTAATTGCCGAATCCCCTACCGAATAAGGTTAATCCACCTCGACCTCGAGCGGTATCTTCAGCACTTATTCGCAATGTCCACTGCGTGTTATCCCATTGTACATCCTTGATCGTGACATCAGAAATTTGCTGACCATCTATGAATGTACCGTTTGCATTTATTCGAAGTACTTTCATTAATCCGTATTGGTTGACGTCAGAATGCCACCAGTCTGGTGACAATCTACCTCTCATTCGACCGAAATCTCCGGGACTCGTCCACATTCCCAGTAATTTATCATTGATTGTAAACCGGATGTCCGAAGGCCAGTTTTCATTAATATGGGGAGCTTCGGAACCGATTTCCATTGAGATTTCAATTTCTTGTACGATTTGATCTTTGAAGAGATAGTTCGGTAATTTATATTCGACAAACCCTCTAGCAAACCACAAAATGCCTGCATGAACGCGTTCAGGATCCAAAAAATAGGTCGGATTATCGTAATAACCGATCATCTTTTCTGTTGTTGCAATTCCACACGTAGGGGATGCCGCGAAATCCGTGTATTGGCCGACAGGCATAGCAACCTCAACGAATTTTCTTTTCAAAATAGAAGAACGGGATAATTTTATTTGTAGGTACTCCGTTGACAACGAACAAAACTTATAGGTCCCGCCGTTAACCCTTTTCATTTTATAGCTTACAAGCCCTGCTCTCTGCAGTTTGGTAACGTGCGTACTGACAATTGCACTGCTTAGGTAAAGCTCAGAAGCCAATTCTTTAATATGCATCTCCTTTGTATATAATAAATCAATAATCTGCAGCCGCACCTCGCTCGCCAATGCTTCGTAGACCCGAAGCGATTCCGAATCCGTTGTTAAATACATGATTACACACCCATTCTTGAATTAGTAATTTAGTTAATTCTAATGTTTTTCACATCCAACGCATTGAAAGTATTTATCTATTATGATAAATATTATATACAATATCAACAATTATGATTTAATCATTTCATTAATTCAACTAGGAGGATTATATGCTATGTCCATGAAATCGACTATGCTTATTGATAAGAATTTCACCATTTCAGAAGTAGATCCAAGGCTCTATGGGTCATTTATCGAACACCTAGGACGTGCCGTATATGGCGGAATTTACGAGCCAAACCATCCAACCGCAGATGAGAACGGCTTCCGACGCGATGCTCTGGATGCTATTCGTTCACTGAATGTTCCAATCATTCGCTATCCAGGGGGAAATTTTGTTTCCGGCTATAACTGGGAGGACGGTGTTGGTGCAAAGGCTGAGCGGAAGCGTCTATTGGATCTAGCGTGGTGGACAACAGAAACCAATGAGATGGGAACAAATGAATTCGCGGATTGGGCTAAACTAGTCGGTTCAGAAGTCATGATGGCCGTTAACCTTGGTACCCGCGGCGTTGACGCGGCTAGAAATCTCGTCGAATATTGTAATCATCCTTCTGGTTCTTACTGGAGTGATCTGCGAATATCACATGGTTATAAAGATCCGCATAATTTCAAAACGTGGTGCCTTGGGAATGAAATGGATGGCCCTTGGCAAATCGGAGCAAAAACGGCTGTCGAATATGGCAGATTAGCGAATGAAACGGCCAAAGCTATGCGGTGGGTCGACCCATCCCTAGAGCTTGTGGCATGTGGCAGCTCATCAAGTGGAATGAGTACATTCGCTGATTGGGAGGCTACCGTACTCGATCTTACCTACGATCAAGTGGATTATTTATCCTTGCACACCTATTACAATAATAATGAGAATGATTCCTCTAATTTCTTGGCGAAATCGCTTGATATGGATCAATTCATTTACAGTGTAACAGCTATTTGCGATTACATGAAAGCGAAGAAACGGAGCAAGAAAAAGCTCATGCTTTCTTTAGATGAATGGAATGTTTGGAATTCCATTGGAACAAGCCGTGCTACTGAACGCTGGCAGGTTGCACCGCCGGAATTCGAAGATGTTTATACGTTGGAGGACGCTCTTGCAGTTGGCTGCTTCCTGATTACACTGCTGAAACATGCGGATCGTGTTAAAATGGCGTGCATAGCCCAATTGATTAATGTGATTGCACCGATTATGACTGAAAATGGGGGCCCTCTTTGGCTGCAAACCACTTATTATCCGTACCTTCATGCTTCTTTGTACGGTAGAGGAACGGTGCTTCACCCCATTACTTCATCACCTAAATACGATTCAAAGGATTTCACCGATGTTCCGTATCTAGAGGCAATCAGTGTTTTCAATGAAGAGCAAAGTGAAGTGACGATCTTCGCTGTTAATCGTCATTTATCAGAGGGACTCGAGCTTACCGTTGACGTCCGCAGCTTCGGCGAAGTCAGCATTATCGAGCATTTAGTGTTGGAGCATGTAGATTTAAAAGCCACCAATACAAAAACGAAGCCTGATAATGTCGTCCCTCACAAAGGCGGTAACGCCAAAACAGACGATGGATATGTAAAGGCTAATCTCAGCAAAGCTTCATGGAACGTTCTTCGACTGCAAATAAAAAACAAGTAGCTAGATTTAAACCTAAAAACCGAAGATTAAAAAGAAGATCGAAAGTAAGTAGTAACTGATCCAAGATATCCGCGTGGACGTACCCGGATTCAATCAACAAGAGTCTGCCACCATACAAAAAAACGCAGCCGAGTTGACTGCGTTTTTTTGTATGTGAAGCCTAGAGGGATCGAACCCCTGACCTCAGCTCAGTCATGGATCTGTCCGGCTGAAACCATCTTGCTTTATGCTAGTCGGAATAATTTCTAACCATTCAAGCCGAACGGGAGCACCTTTGGCTTGAACTATAATGCGATGTGTCCCTGGCTCAAGCGTAAACGGTTCTCTGATATTTTGGTTCTCGCCATCTACCGAGATTGCCAAACTTCCGTTTTCATCAAGCTCGTTAAGGTGTACATTGATCTCATAAACAGTATAATCCGTAAACTTAGGCACATAAATTTCATAAGCAAGCCAATCGCCTTCAGCTAAGTGTACTTCTAGGCGCTCGTCCTCCTGCCATGCTTCTCCTTTACCATGTTCGAAGTTTGCTGTCTCCCTTGCACTTGCTACAAACCGAATGTCCGTGCGGTCATTGATGCGAAAGCCAACATTCTGATTCGACGGCTGCTGGATGCCATAACTGACACCTTTTCCCCGATACCCGTAGAAAATAGCAGGTATTCGAACAGGAGGTCTGCCTAACATGGCGTCAACAACATCGCGGTAATACACACATTGGTCGAAAGCTAAATTAGTTAGATATTCCCATAAGATCCGTTGTGCAGTTATCTCATCTGGCTTCGGACCGCCTTCTAAGTACTCGACAAGTATCTCCCAATCGCGGGGCACCCTAACGCTGCAAGGTGAATTATCCTTGCCCATCTTCTTCCAAGTCCAGAAATTCCATGAGATATTGTAATCTTCAAAAAGGCGGAAAGCACCGGTGTACCATGCTTTGTTATTCTCGCCGCCTTCACCCATGTAAATGGGCACGTTCCACTCTTCACGCTTATCTAAGTAGACTCTGATGCTCTCCGTATCTGGATTATTCCAATATTTATGAAACTGCAGCATCAGATTATCATCGATTTTCTCATCAAAAATCGACCAATCCGTTGCCCAATGAGCACCTTCTAGAATAATCATGTGTCGATCGTCCACTTCTCGGATCGCCTTGACGATGTCCCGGTAAAGAGGCATTACCTCGCCGTTATAAGCAGAGAACCAGTTGGGCAGCGGCTCATTGAGCAGATCATAGCCGGCAACAATCCACTCATCCTTGTAGTGCTCTGCGAGAAAACGCCATAACTGAACCGTAAGACGCTTATTATGTTCTTCTGTAAACAGCTCTGGCAAGTCGCGTTCAGAGTCGTCAATATTCGTACCCGTCTGGCCCCCAGGTGCCCCGTGCAGATCTAGAATCACATAAAGGCTGTGCTTACGACACCATCCGATAAGACGATCAATGAGTTGCAATCGATGCTCTTTCACCCGAAGAGGCTCGCCGTCTTCAATTAAAAATCTTGCGTTTATTGGCACCCTAACCGAATTGAATCCTTCAGCGGCTATCTGCTGAATATCTGCCTCCGACGTGTGAACATCATAGTAAATGTTCCAAAATCTTTCGGCCTCCCGTTCGCCGATCAGCTCTTGTATCATCTTTTCAATACGGCTCGGACGATCCCCCTGCTCCGGAAACATCCACATGTAGCCCTCTGGGAGCAGCCAGCTTCCGAAGCCGACGCCTCTCAGCAGCACCTCGCGACCTTCACCGTTAACGAGCCTCTTCCCGTCAGCTCTAAGAAAGCCAACAACTTCTTTCTCACGAATTGAGCTCATAAGTTTTCACCCCTATCCCTTTATTGCACCGTCTGCAATACCCTTCATAATGTATTTTTGCAGTAATAAGTAGAAGAGAACGACCGGCAACATGGCCAAAATCAATGAAGACAAGATGGCAGACCAGTCATTATTCCCGTATTGACCGAACAGCATGTTAGTGGATAATAGCAAGGTATACGTCTTATAGTTGGTCAACATCAGTAACGGCAGAAGAAAGTCGTTCCATATCCATAACAAGTTTAAAATCGCAATCGTAGCCGTAATCGGCAATAATAACGGAAATATGACGACAAAAAATAATCGAAACTCACCACAGCCATCAATGACAGCCGCTTCATCCAGATCGCGAGGGATAGACTTCACAAAACCATGGTACAAAAAGATTGCAAAGGCGACACCTGTGCCTATATATATCAACCCTAGACCCGTCGTTGAGCCCTGCACGGATAGCGCTTTAGAAATTTTAGTCAGCGTTATCATAATAGAGTGAAATGGAATTAACGTGGACATAACGAACAGCAGAAATATAAATGCACTTAACTTCCCGGGTGTCCTAGATAGTTTATACCCAGCCATCGACGCGCAAATGATAATGCCTAACAAGCCAACCGATGCGATATATATCGTATTTCCTAAGCTTCTAACAAAATTAGTCTTATGGAATGCGCCAATATAATTTCCTACTTCCAGATGGGTAGGCAGCGACAAAATATTATTCATCATGGCGCCTTCCGTCTTAAAGGAGTTCAACAGTCCCATGTAAATCGGAAACAACGTAAATATGGCAGCAGCAATGAGGATGAGCAGAATCATAAAGGAACCGATTCGCTTCATGATTCCACCTCTCTTCTCTTCATCAACCACAGCTGAATCAAGGTGATCAAGAACACGACTAGAAACAAGATCATCGCCTTAGCATTCGCGTACCCATATCGATTACTTGATTTAAATGCTTCTTCGAAAATATTCAGCGCGATGACCTGCGTTGATCTGCCCGGACCACCGCCGGTTAACGAGTAGACGGCATCGAATGCTTTAAACGAGCCGTTAAGGGTAAGAAAGATACCAATCGTCAGAGCCGGATAAATCATCGGAAGCGTCACGTATCGAAACGTTTTAAAAGCATTCGCTCCATCAATCGCAGCCGCTTCTTTCAGATGCTGAGGCACACCCTGCAAGGAGGCGATATAGATCACCATCAGATAACCGACACCTCCCCAAAGGGACACGATGACGATGGCGAAGAACGAATAAGCCGGATCACCGATCCAAGATTTATCTAAAAAGGCGAATACCGAATGTTCGGCTATATACGGAAGTACTTTGGTGAAAATAAATAACCACATATAGCCTCCTATGATCAAGCTGATCATATTGGGCATGAAAAAAATCGTCCGGAACCATACCTTGCTGCGCCGTCTGGATTCCACGAGAACAGCCAGAAGCAGAGCGATCACATTCTGAAGCACAACCATGAACACGACATATTTAAGGGTGAAGCCTACCGACTTTAGGAAGAACGGGTCCGCCGTCAATGCCTCGATGTAATTAGCCAATCCCACCATCCGATACGTGCGATTCAGTCCGTTCCAATTCGTAAGGCTGTACCATGCGCCCCCGAATGCGGGGGCGAGTACGAATACAGCGTAGAATAATAGAGCGGGAAACACGAAGGCTAATAGGATGACCGTCTTTTTTCGTTTCGTTGTCATTAGCCTATTTTCACTCCCGGTCACCATATATAGCCATGCTATTGCTGAGCCTTAATCGCGTCTGCCCATTTCTTATCCAGCGCTTTGATAATCTCGTCTTTCGTTACTTGCTTCGCGTAGTAGCTTTGCAGCAGCTTCGCTTGTTCATCGGTGACGCCATTTGGAAGAGACAGATCCTGATAAGCCTTCCCTTGAGATACGTAGGTCATCGCTTCATCGATCCAAGGGAACGATTTATACGTGTGAACCTTAGATACGGGATTGAACTTCAATTCTTGGAACAAGGCTGATGAATCCTTCGGATCAAGGATGTAATTTAGAAGATCCATAGCAACCTCTTTGTTTTTGCTTGTTGGAGATACCGCTAGAGACGTGGACGTTGATAGGTTGATCATCGTACCTTTCGGGTTATTACTCACGGGAAGCGGTGCTACGCCGAATTCAATTTTCGGGTTAACCTTTTGAATGGCTTCTGCTTGCCATGGACCTTGAACCCACATAGCCGCTTTTCCGTTAGCGAAATCAGTAGAGCCCTGGGCACTGCCTACTTCGAATGGCTTATCTGTCCCATTTTGCATAACAATATCAATAATATTGAATACGTCCTGTACGTCTTTGTAGGAGGCTTCACCCTTGTTCATCTTCTGGATCCAATCTGGATGTTCCGAAGTCACGATTCCACCGAGCGACAGCGCCATAATCAGCTGCGGAATCCATGCCTCTTGGAAAGACAACTCGAAGGGTGTCACTTTATTCGCTTTCAGCTTCTCTACAACCACTTTCATTTCATCAACTGTTTGAGGAGCTTTCAGACCTAAATCATTGAACACTTTCTTATTGTACAAATATCCCCATTCCAAGCTTTCAAGGGGTAATGCTACAATTTTCCCATCAAAGGTTACCGTCTTTTTAACGTTATCGAACAAGCCTGCCGCAAATGGCTGATTGGATAGGTCACTCAAGTAACCGGCTTTGTAATAGCTGGGGACGTCTGCTACAGCGTGCAGGGTGAATAAATCCGGCGCATCATTGGAAGAAAGGCGAGTCTGCAAGATTTGCTTGGCTTGATCAGGATTCGGCATTTCAAGATTAATGGTGACATCAATATTTTTTTCAGCTTTTTCCTTTGCCTTAAATTGTTCAAAATATTTGTCAAATTGATCCTTAAACCGCGGAAAGCCCATAAATACTTTCAATTCTACTTTCTTAGCTGGAGCAGGAGCAGATGCTGCCGGTTTCGAATCTGCCGGAGCCGGCGTAGCCTCTTTTCCGCCATTACTGGAGTTGGTGTTAGTGCCACAACCGACCATTGCGCCCAATAAGGTAACACTTAGCATTAAGTGAAGCGCTTTCTTCATTCTTCATTTCCCCCTAAAGAAGATTTAGTAACTACAATTTCAGTATAGAGGAGAAGGGTTTTATGAATCATTTGATGTTATTAGCATTCGTTATTGCACTTTATTGATTTCCGAGCGAGTCCTTACGCATTTCCCCAGGGGTGAGTCCAAAATGTTTCTTAAACACGCGATAAAAGTAAGCAATATCGATATAGCCCGTTAGCTCTGCTACTCGTTTGATGGCAAGTCGTTGATCCATGATTAATTCCTTAGCTTTCTCCATTCTCTTACGAACGATATAGTCGGATAAATTTTCCCCGATGGAAGCCTTAAATGTTCGACTTAGATGCTCCTTGCTCACAAAAAATTGATGAGCGACCGTCTCAAGGGAAATCGTTTCTTGGTAGTGGCGGTCAATGTAAGCCTGTACGTCCTCGGGGGCCAAGCGATTTTTATTTTTACGATACGCCTCTATGGCATCTATTGCATCAATTAACCAATCACGCAGGATGGTATGAATTTCTCCTAAAGAGTACCCACTTAACAATGCAGCACGTTCACGTCGGTTTTCGATCCAAGCTGAATCCAAACCATAATCCGTACCAGCTGTAAACTCTTCCAACAAGTGCAGAAAATCATGCGCAATTCTAGCCGGTAATCTCCCGTCCTGTGTTTCTGTATAACCTTTGGATAAGAGGTCCTCTATCTTTTCCAGTGTGTTGAGCACTGCGGGGCGATTAAGTTCCAAGAGATATTCATAAACCTGCTGCCGGTAATTCAAATAGGTGTCAAGCATCTTTTTATCCGTAAAGACGTGCGTATCCCATGAATTTTGTATGTGTAGTGAAGCTTGCAGCTCCTCCACGCACCGAGAAAGGGCAGCGTTCAATTCAACTGGATTGATTGGTTTCAAAAGATATTCAATGGCACGGGAACGTATCGCCTGCTTCAAATAAACGAAATCGTCAAAGCCGCTCATCACGATTATTTTAACTTCGGGGTATCGTTCATTTAATACCTTCAGGAGCTCCACACCGTCCAGTCCCGGCATTCGCATATCCGTGATCACGATGCTCGGATGCAGCGTCTCGATTAGAACGATTCCTTCCCGCCCGCCATCTGCTTCCCCAATGATATTCAGTCCAAGTTTGTTCCAAGCTCCCAATGATCTAACGACTTGTCTGGCCCATAGCTCGTCATCGATGATCAATACGTTCAGCATCCGTTTTACCCCCTTCCTCCTGCGTAACAGCAGCCATTACTAATACAACCAAGGTCCCTACACCTGTCTTGCTAAATATTCGAACACCGCAGCCCTTGCCGAATTGCAGCTTGAGCCGTGCATGCACATTCCTTAATCCGATTCCCCTTTTCTTTCTTACATCGTTGCTTCTAGCTCGAGGCGCCAATCGTCCATCTCTCAAATCCGATCGCAAATCGCTTAAACGCTGCTCGTCAACGCCTACCCCGTCATCCTTAATGAAGATATAGACTCGTTTACCTATGAGCCTTATCCGAATCTCGATATTCCACTTGCCTTCCTTACGCTGCAGTCCGTGTTCAAACGCATTCTCGAGAATCGGTTGGAGTGTGAATTTAGGAAGCCTTGTAAGAAGTGCCCTCTCATCTGTAGATACATGCATAAAGCAACGATCTGCGAAGCGTTGTTCCTGAATATATAGGTAATTTCGCATATGCTTAATTTCGTCTTCCAGAGGTACTAAGTCACCGTCAGCACTGATGGAATAACGTAAAAGCTCCCCCATTACCCGGGTAATTTCATAAATTTCAGGCGCATCCTTCACCAATGCCATTCCCCCCATCAAATTCAGGGTATTATTGAGAAAATGCGGGTTAATTTGCGCCTGCAGAGCCATTAATTGCGCATTCTTCAGATCGATTTCCTGTTGATATTCAACCTCGATCAATTCCTTAATTCGCTTCATCATGGAATTATAACCGTTTTCCAGCAATCCGATTTCGTCCCTGCTTTGGACCGGTGACATTTTAAAATTATGAATATGTGTCATCTTCATTGTTTTGGCAAGCTTGACAATCGGCCTGCTAATCCGAAGCGATACGAAAATGGAAAGCAAAATAGAGGCTATAGCAAATAGGGTTCCGGTTAAAATCCCTGCTTGGATCGTCGGCTGCGCGCTTTGATTGACTGTGCGAAGTGGAATAACCTTCACCACCGTCAGTTGACCGTCTCCAACTCGTTTTAAGAAATAGAAATCCGTCTTGGTTCTACGAAATGCCAATTCAAAATCATTCTGATCGAGGCTTTGAAGTTGGGACTGAAGCTCTGCGGCATCCATTGTCTCCGTTGAACCCGACAAAAGCTCCCCTTGATCGTTAATCAAGTAGACCGAGCTTTCTGATTCTGATTTTAAAATATCGCTGACTTCCCTCCATACTTGCTTGTTTATACGAACAGAAATACCGCCTAACAACATACGATCCTCAAATCGGTTCATACTGTGATAAGCATAGATGGCACTGCCGGATTGTTTAAAATACATATTGATGGGTGTTTGAAGCATACGCCCCCAGTTACCTTCCTGAATGTTTAAGGAATAAACGGTTCCGCTGTTTGCATAACTGACTGAAAATGCCTTCTGGATCGGATGAATATATAAATTCAACTCGTCTATCTTTCTGGAGTTTGCATGAAAGGCAGACGTTAGTGTGTTTTTGATATAATTTTGCGTGCTAAATTGTACCCCGATATCAGGGTTGTTCATATCATTAAGTCCAGCCATGAGCATTTGATTAATTTGTAAGGAGTAAAACAGAATATCGATTTGCTGATGGAGCTCCTCCAAATATTGATCGGCCCATAACATCCTCGAATTGTTCGCATTAATGATTTCCTTCTCTACGGAACTCCGTGTATTATTCGTGGCAATCCATGTGACGGTGACAACCGGCAGCGTGGTTAAGCAAATCATTAGTACCATCAATCGAAGACGTAAGCTTGTTCGCATCGTAGTAGAATTCCTTTCTGAACGAAGATAGCGCTTACCTTCATGTTACTTTATCTTTTACGGAATAGCATTCCTATTTTACCACATAAGAAAGTATAAGCTTTCGGTTCCCGAAAACCGCTTTCTTATTGACGATAAAACCTACCACTAAACGCGGTCGCTCATCTTTGAATGGCCTCGATAGAGGTTTTCTCATAATTTTCATGCAAAAGGGAATAAGCGCAAGTATCTCTTGCGCTCATGAATTAATGGTGCTTATTTAAAAAGCTTTCATAGCTTAATTTTAGAGCTGCTGAATGCAGATGTCATTCTAATTTATTGATTAACACTATTAGAACATATTGATTTCGTGAAAATATAATGAGCTTTCCCAAAAGCAAATAAGTTCGCTTAGGGGCACAGAAAACAAAAAAAATGAGGTGGCAAGGTTATTGCCTTCTCATTTTTTCTGTCGAATGCCAGGGAACGTCACCCGATCTTTCGTTAGAGGAACGTAGAGCCGCTATTTCGGAAATTCTGCGCATAAAATCGAATAAGAGGAACGAGAGGACGTTATTTGATAAAAAAAGAACGATCCAAAGGCAAAAATCGCGAAATAGCGCTTCTACGTTCCTCTTTATCCTGATTTCGGGGTTTTTCGTCCAAATAGCGCCTCCTCGTTCCCCCTCTACAGTAAGCATGATCACCGATTATGAAATCACCGGCAAATGCATGATTGATTTCGAAACGAGACGTTTCGAAGATCATTCAAACACGGATCCAGACCAACATTTCACCAGGCTGTCTGTTGCCCCACAAGTAATAGGGTACGGCTTTAAGCTTTACCGGCTCAGACATTTGCTGCTGTGCAAGCGGACGGTACGCCGTATTCTCTTGCCAGGAAGCTCGTTCATCGGCGCGACCTTTCGCTTCAATGACGACTGCTCCACCGAGCAGCTCGGTGTCATAATACGATTGCAGCTCCGCTTGGCGATCGATTGACAAATTCGGAAGCAAGCTGCCGTTGTCCGCTTCCTCCAGACAATAAACAAGCGGACCGCGTTCAATAGCAGCTTTACCCGCATTAGCCCTGATCTCAGGATGCGAGGTAATCAACTGCGCCTCAAGCACCGGCTCCCATTCCACGATGTCTCCCTGTGCCCATTGCCTATTTACGGTCGCATATCCATTCTCAACATCGTATTCCGATATCATGCCGTTAATTTTCATCATTGCTTGCCCATAGCACCAAGACGGAATGCGCAGCGCAAGCGTGAATCCAGCATCCGGAACAGCAGTTAATTCAAATCGTACATAACCTTCCCAAGGAAGACGCGATTGCTGCTTCAACGCCACTTGACCGACAGCTAGATCGAACTCTGCTTCGCTGCCGATGAACAGATGCGTATACACTTTGTTATCCTCTGCGGAAGTTGTATAAATATAATCGTTCAAGGATGTCAGAAGCCGCGCCACATTCGGTGGGCAGCAAGAGCAGCCGAACCACTTCTGCCGCACTGACTTCACATGCCTACGGTCCGGATTATTTAAGGAAGCCTTCGGCCATACTTCCAGGGGATTGACGTAGAAGTAATGCTTACCGTCCTGCGACATACTGCCTAAAACATTGTTGAACAGCGCCCGCTCTAGGACGTCGGCGTACTCGCTCTTCGCCTCCAGAAGCAGCATGCGGCGAGCGAAGAAGATTAGACCGATGGAAGCGCACGTCTCCGCATATACGGTATCGTTCGGCAAGTCGTGGTCGAAGGTAAACGCCTCACCGTGATGCGTCGAGCCGATGCCGCCTGTAATGTACATTTGCCGCTTCGTTGTGTTATCCCACAAACGACGGCACGCTTCGGTCAGCTCCCGGTCATTTGTCAGGCTTGCAAGGTCGGCCATCGCCGTATACATATAGACCGCCCGTACGGAATGGCCTACAGCAACGTCCTGTTCACGTACTGGCAAATGCGCCTGATTATAGGCTATCTGTTGGAGGGTCGGAATCGACATCTCTTTCTTCATCCAATGACTGTAGCCACCCCTTTGCTTGCATTCCTCAATCAGAAAGTTCGGCGACTGGCCGCGCTCGTCGATGAAAAATTGCGCTAACTTCAAATAACGCTCCTCCCCCGTCGCTTGATACAGCTTCACTAGCGCCAACTCTATCTCCTGGTGGCCGTCATAGCCTCTCAGTTTGCCTGGCTCGCGACCAAATACGGTGTCGATATAATCAGCAAATTTGCACACGACATCAAGCAGTCTCCGTTTTCCCGTGGCTTCATAATACGCAACCGCTGCCTCCATCATATGGCCTGCACAGTAGAGCTCGTGCGCTTCATGAAGATTCGTCCACTCGTTGCCCGGTTCTTTGATCGAGTAATACGTGTTCAGATAACCATTCGCGTGTTGGGCCTTGGCAATTAGCTCAATCAACTCGTCCGTGGTTCGCTCCAGCTCGGGGTCGGGTTGGCTTGCAAGCGAGTATCCGACCGCTTCAATCCACTTCGCCAAATCGCTGTCTTGGAAAACCATCCCCCCGAATTCGCCTTCCTCCATCCCAGCTGCAATACGAAAATTACGGATCGCATAACTCGGCTCAGCATCTGGAATACGGTCGTTAAGTGCCTCCCATTGATAGGGAATAACAGTCCCCCGCACCAACTCTGTAAATTGATTCCAAAACCCGTCCTGTATGCGTACACGCCTACTACTCTGCCGCTCACTCATTGATATCCCCATATGAATATCCTCCTAGAACTGTACATGATTTATATGACATTTGATTATCGCTCTCATCCAGTTTATCCTTGAATATATGGATGAACTACGAATAAAACAAACCTATTTTTTATAATATTTCACACTGCACTCGGAGGGTATCGGGAATGAACGAATCGGGAATCATTTGGATGGAGCTGCCGCCAGTGCCCTATTACATTACGACCGGCTTATCGACCTTAAGCCCAGGAGAGCAGCACCCGAGCCGGCGAAATATCGGCATCTTCGATCTGCTTTGGGTTGTCAAAGGGACGTTATACATCGGAGAAGAGGATAGGCAGTGGGAGGTAACGGAAGGACAGACACTACTGCTATTACCCGACCGTTATCACTATGCGGTGAAGCCCTGCGAAACGGAGACTGTTTTCTATTGGAATCACTTCGACTTTAAAGGGAATTGGCTCCAGACGGCGGACAATGCTGCAAACCCAGCTTACCCGGTCCAGCATGCATGGGCAAACCCCTATACAATTCGGATTCGGCAATATGCCTCACCGCCGGAGTTTTCCCTTGCCGAGTGCCATCTTCGCAAAATGCTCGCGTCGTCAGACCAGCATCGCTCGGCGTCCTTTTGGAACGAGCAGCAGCTGTTCATGGAGCTGCTGCGTCTATTAGAGGAAGGGTATAGTGGAAGCGTCGCCTCCCCTGCTTTAAAGCTCGCAGAGAAAGCAGAAGCTTATCTTCGGCAGCACTATCAGACCGAAATGACGAATGAATCACTTGCGGAGGCCCTTCATTTTCACCCGAACTATGTTGTTAGGTGCATGAAAGAGATCTACCATTGTACTCCAATGGAATATCTGCACGAGTATCGACTGGAACAAGCTAAGCTGCTGCTGATCAAAACCGATTGGCCGATCGGACAAATCGCCGAACGCGTCGGTTTCCAATACGCCCCATACTTCTCCAACTGCTTCAAACAGTATGCCGGCATCTCACCCTTGCGTTTCCGCAAGCAGTTTTCACATTAGTTTTACTAATTGTGGACCTTATGCAGTTTAAATCAAGATCGAGCTGATTTCATTTCTGCTAGAACCGTATCTTCATAGGCATGCTTTTCACCTCGAATGATGTCTTGGACATTTACAGGCTGACCCGTATGTCCGGACTCCAGGGCGGCGAACACGACTCCCAATGCTTCGAGTCCACGTTCAGCGCTGGAAATAGGCTGCTTTTGCTCAGCAATCGCTTCCCACAATTCAATGTAAGAGTGGGCAAAAGGGTTTTCTACAACTTCAGGCGCGTAACGCTGGATGATTTCGGAATGGGTAACAATTGATTTGTCTTCAAGTGTTACGTGTTGACCAGGACGCAGGCATCCTTTGCTCCCATAGATCCATACCCCATCAGTGATTTCAATATACTCTGTTCCTTTGCTTAGAATTTTTCACAAAAAAAATCCCTTACCACTGCCTGCTGCGGCAAATGTAAGGGACATGTTACTGATTAATTCGAGATCCAGATAACATTCTGATAATAAGCTCTACCTCCAAAGAGATTAAGACCGAAATTACCACTGCTGAAATGCGAATCGTTGACATCTATTACCGGCATGGAACCACCGTCAAAGTAAACTTTGATGTTAGTCCCGCTGGTCACAATTTTCACGTGATAGGTTTTACCGGACTGCAGCAGCATCGGCACGCTGGCAATGATTTGCGAACTGGTAAAGCTGCCGTTCAGCTTGTAGAGTAAACGAAGTGTTTTCAGACTTGGATCGACATTAAAGTAATAGCCGTTCGAGCCTATAGCATCACCTCGGAAGATGATCGATCCGGCTCCTCCCAACGCATCCAGCTTCATATCGGCTTCATAAGTGAAGTTGCCGCCTGTTACCGTGGACATATAGTTGCTGTCCAGATCAAAATAACCTGCAATCCCGTCAGCCGTCGGAATCCATTGCGCTTGGTTGGTTGAAGTCCATCCTGTCAAATTCGTGCTGAATGCAGGACCAACCTGTATGACGGTAGTGCCTACAATCGAGCCGGACTGTGTCGTTGCCGTAATAACAGCGCGTCCAGGACTGATTCCGCTGATATTGGCACTGCGGGTATCCACAGCTGAAACGGTGGCAATAGTAGAATTGCTTGTGCTCCAAGTCAAATTCTTGTTCGTTGCGGTACGCGGCAATACAGTCGTGTAGAGCTGCTGCGTCGAGCCAACGCCGATCTCCAGCTTGGGTTTATCCATCACAACTTTTTGCGGAATGGTTCCGCTAGTCGGTTCGTCGCGCCATGTATTTGTTAGTGAATACACACTCATAGAAACTACAGTCACATTGCCGCCTGTCGCATAGAAATTCAAGCCGTCACGGGCCGAATCCGGCAGTATAATGTCGGAGAAGACGACCTTGCCGTCATTGCCGAATACCTCAACGGAGGATTCATCGACATAGATGTGCATTTTCACATGGTTGCTTACTGGACTCACGACTACATCATTTCGCGAAGCAAAATTAGCTGTGAAATCAGTCCGGCCCGCATTCACACGGTCCACGAACATTTTGGAAGAAGGCGGCTGATAACCTACAACGGTTTTTTGACTGCCAAGTTCTCTAAGACTAAGCCCGAACTCGGAGGCTGTGCCTGATGTAGGAATCAGGAAATCAGCATCGATTTCGTAAGCGTTGCCTGATAAGCCGGACAACAAATTCGTGCTCGTCGGTGTTATGGTTACGTTGTTAAATGTAGTGGCTGTACCGCGAAGATTATTCATCTCAGTAACCGGTTTCTGGGCAAGCCGCACACCCTCTGGATACGTTACCAGTGTAAGCTCACGCGGTATCGACAATTGACCGCGGAACGGGAACGTTGGCTCACTGAAAGGATTATCCCAGTTGCTCATCCAGCCGATTTCAATTCGGCGTGCATTCGAAGGAATGTCCGAGAAGGTTATAGCCGCATACATATCTTTGCCATATTCGCTTCTAAGCACGGTGCTGGCCGGATTGTCGCTGGTAAAAGTCGACCCGTCGAAGGAACCTACAAAATATTCAGACGAGGAACCGTTCGTTTGCGTCGCTGGACCTGTACTAATCGAAAGCACCCATTTCTTGTTTGTCGCCCCCCCATCTACCCCAAGCTGGAAAAAGTCAGGGCATTCCCAGGTACCTCCATGAAGATAGCCTCCAAAACCAAATGAACTTGTATATGTCCAGGTGAGCAGGTTGGTGGACGTATAGAAACGGATATTATCCCCGCCAGATACCACCATCACCCATTCATTGTGGTCGCTGTCCCAAACAACCTTAGGGTCACGGAAGTCCCCTCCGCCGTTCACGCCGCCGGGATTTTGTACAATCGGATTGCCTGAATACTGCAGCCAGGTTCTCCCTTTGTCGGTGCTGTAGGCGAGACTGATTTTCTGATTGCCTCCGACTTTATCGGGGTCATAGTTCGTATAGAAAGCAACGAGACCAGAGCCGTCACCAAACAATCCTGTCACATTGTTCGTATCCACGACCGCTGAACCTGACCAGGCATTGCCCAAATCATTAAGGGGAAGCGCGATAGGAAGACGTTTCCAATGTGTAAGATCGGTACTTACCGCATGCGCCCATCGGCCTTCGTCCTGATGAAACAGATGATATTCACCTGCATAATAGACTAGTCCATTGGGATCGCTTGCCTTGCTTGCTTCCTGCGTATAGTGATACCCAGGACGGTACATTTCATTCGAATATGCGCTTAAATGGGTCAAAGTCACATTCTGAAAGTAAGCTGTTCCATTATACGTATTCAGACCAATTTGTCCGCTCGAATAGCTGCTGTCTGTGGCATTGATCTCCAAAGTCGCATAACCGTCCACATAAACTTTGATGGATGAACCGTTTGCGGTAATCTCAACATGGTACGTTTTTCCGGTATCGATCGTACACGCGGATGTGGCTATCGTCGTTCCGGTACCCGCTTTAAATAAACGGATTTGATCCAGATTTGGATCAATGTTCAGTATATAACCACTGGTAGCGCTTGCATTCGCACGGAAAAGAAGCCCTGCTGTTGCGAAAGGCGTACCGGCATCCACTTTCAAGTCGCCTTCAAGCACGAAATCGGACGCTGTGTTCGCTGCGATTCGGAACGCGTCCGCCGCCCCGGTGCTAACGGCTTTCACACCGTCCAAATGCGGAGTCCAGTTTCCATTGATGGCCGTCCAGCCTGCCAAATTCGTGTTCGCATCACTGATCAGAATTTTTTGGAATTTGGCGCTGCCGTTGAAGACATTCAGCCCGACAAAGCCTGACGAATAAGCTGAATTCGTAACCGTCAGAATCGGATCGTAGCCATCCTCCTGCAAATAATTGGTTTGCAAATAAACCTTGAGCACAGTGCCTTCAGCTTTCACCTTCACATGATAAACTTTGCCGGTATCCAGGGTGACTGTTTGCGTGCCAAGCGTTACATCGCCGTTGATATTGAACAGACGAAGCCTGTCCAGATTCGGGTCCATCTGCAGGCCGTATCCCTGTGTTGCGCTGGAATTCGTACGAAAAAGCAGCGTGGATACCGCGTAAGTGTCTTCAATAAGCACATCCGCCTCATACGTAAAATTATCCGAGCTCGTAGATGAGATTGCAAACGCATTTTGCTCGCTGGAAGCCGTCCCTCTCCAGCCTTGTGTCGTAGGCGTCCATGTCCCTGATGTCACATTCCAGCCTGTTACATTCGTCGTCGTTTCATACTGGAACGCATTCTGGAAATAAGCCGTTCCGTTATACACATGGTAGCCCAAGTTCCCTGTGGAATACTTCGTATCACTGACGGAAATCGCCAGCACGCTCCCTAGATATACTTTGATTTGCGGTCCGTCAGTCATTACCTTCAGATGATAAGCAGTACCTGTATGAATCGTTGTTGCGTACAGTGTTCCCACATCGGAGCCAGTAGCATAGTCAAAAAGCCTTACACGATCGAGATTCGGGTCTACGCTGACCACGTACCCTTTGGTACCGTCTTCGCTGGCTCGGAAGACAAGGGAACCTACGCCGAATGCAGAGGCGCTGTCTACTGTCACATCGGCTTCGTACACAAAATTAGTCCCGGATGTAGTCGTCGACATGGCAAAAGCATTCGTATTCGCTGCGCTTACTCCCTTAACTCCGCTGCCTGATTGGATAGACCAGGTTCCGGATATAGGTGTATAGCCCGGCATATTCGAATTGAAGCTTGAAGCGTAAGCTGTCGTAACTCCTAATGACGCCGTACATGCAACGAAAAGAATTAGAAGTGCTTTCAACATCCATTTAAACCGTATTTTCATAGATACTCATCTCCTAATTTTTATTTCACAGTAAATGTAAGCGCTTTTATATTTAGGAATGAGAAAAGCGCTTCTCGCGCTAATCTTGCAATCGATGACCTGCTTACCCTTTCATTGTTAACTTCCATGCGTCCAAGCTTTCCAGAGATACTTCTCCATTCCTGGCAAACAGCTTGATTCCCAGACTGTCAGGCTTCGGGTAAATGCGGTTCGTTACGGTTTTCAACCCGTTATTAGCAAATAGCTCAACAGAAGAGCGGTCAATGAATATCTGCAGCTTAATGCGGCCATCCTCTAGAGGAGTCAACAGCACTTCACTCACACCGGCTTCACCTGCACCGGAGTGACTGCGATCCACTTTCAGCTTGTAGTCGGCTGCTGAATAACTAACTTCCGTGTACTCGGAACCATCCTCTGAACAGCGCAGCAGCAAACCGAACTCAGCATCTCCTGCTGATTGATTCGTGTTAAAAACGGCGATAAGTTCAAGCGCATCCCCATGAATTTCTGGCAAAGGTACTTCTGTATCCGCACAGATGGACAGATTGCTGACAAGGTGATGAGTCCCACGCATGACTCTCAATTCCTCTACAGGCAGTATCCGCAGCGTTCCGTCGTCATCAGAAAGTATCAGCTCGCGAGGCAGGGTAAAAGCCCCCATCCAGCCATGCTCCTGCTCCGGCATTTGAGCGCCCCAAATATTCATCCAACCAATGAGAATACGCCTTCCCTGTCCGTCCACGAACGTTTGCGGAGCATAGAAATCAAAGCCATAGTCCAGCCGTTCCGCATAACGGTAGTCGAATAACCCGGTCTCGTAGCTAAACTTGCCGGTTAGATACATCGTCTTGGTCGTTCCCATATTCATAGGGGAAATCACCAGCACGTGGTCATCCCCGTTCCCCAGCGGAAACAAATCCGGACACTCCCACATATCCCCCATCGTGCCATCGCTTTCAGATGCGACCCCGATATAGCTCCAATCCCGCAGATCAGAAGACTTATACAGTAGTGCTTTGCCTAAGCCGTCTTTCCCGTATCCAATAACCATGTACCATATTCCGTCATGCTGCCAAACCTTTGGATCCCGAAATCCGAAGCCACCTTCCTCTGGCGCGCCAGCAATAACTGGGTTATACGCTGCTTTGTTGAAAGTAACCCCATCTGTGCTTGTCGCAATGCACTGAACCTCTGTGGGTGTGCGTCCATCGACATGCCCCGTGTAGATCAACGTCAACACACCGTTATCGTCCACAGCGCTGCCCGACCAGCAGCCATGACCTCCGCTTTCACCCGCATCGTAATTCTCCGATGGCGCCAACGCTACAGGCAGATGCTCCCAGTTCACCAAGTCTTTACTTTTGGCATGACCCCAGTGCATCGGTCCCCATTTAGACTCGTAAGGATAGTGCTGATAAAACACATGATATTCATGATTAAAATAAATCAGGCCATTTGGATCATTCATCCAGCCTGCTGGAGGCATCAAATGATAGTAAAGCCTGTAGTTCCCCTCTTCCACTGCTGCAGAAGCTTGCTCCAAAGCCTTATTTGCTAGATCGATTCGTTCCTCGTGAACCCTGTTCCGTTCCTTGTCTACTTGAAGACTCATCCTATTTCCCCCTCATTCCTGAACTTCTATAACACATTTTCTGCTCGCATTAATGCATCAATTTCTTCAATTGTACCAAGGGAAGGAATGGCACCTTTCCGAGTCGTCGCTAAAGCACCCGCTGCATTCGCGAATCTCAAAGCGCTGCATAGTTCATCTTCGCTCCAAGCCTGTAAAGGTTTTCCCAGCTTTAACACTTCATGTAGAAAAGCTCCAAGAAAGCCATCCCCTGCACCCGTTGTATCAACGGTATGAACAGAATAGCTATCCACCTTCCCCCACCAATCGTTCATTCGATAAAATGAGCCTTTGGGTCCCGCTGTTACTAATAGCAATTGAATGGAATAACGCTCCATCAATTGTTTGGACGCAAGCTCTATTTCCTGCTGTCCTGTCAAGAAGATGATCTCTTCTTCGGATACTTTCACAAGATCAGCCAGTTTCAAGCCCGCATGAATAGCCTCCCTAGCATGCTGTTCGTCCTTCCACAAAGAAGGACGCCAGTTGGGATCATATGAAATAAGCGCACCTTTCTCCTTGGCTTTCTGCACAGACTTAATCGTAGCCGTGTAGGAGGGCTCCACGGTCATCGAAATCGATCCAAAGTGAAAAATCCGCGTTCCCTCCAGCATGGCCAGATTCACCTCATCCTCTTTCAACAGCTGATCAGCACCGGGCTTTCGTGAGAAATGAAAGGATCTCTCGCCTTGCGAATCCAAATGTATGAAAGCCATTGTCGTATGGGCCTCGTCAGATCCGATAAGCCCAAGATCTGACACACCCTGCTGCAGCAAGGCTTCCCGCAAATACCTGCCAAAAGGATCATTTCCCACCTTCCCAATGAACCCGGTCTTCATGCCGAGCTTAGCCATAGCGGCCACAACGTTCACGGGAGCTCCTCCCGGATTACGCTCAAACACAGGCTGTCCGACGTCTGATAACCCTTGAGGTGTAAAATCAATTAAGTACTCCCCTAGTGCAACTGCATCATAGTTCATCTTAAGCTTCCTTTCTCCTCATTATGCAAACTCCTTGGATCAACCCTTAATACCTGACATCGTGATCCCCTGAATATAGTATCGCTGTAAGAATAAGAACAGCAGCAGAATCGGCACTGTCGATAACGTGTTCGCCGCTAACACTTTGGACCAATCCGTCCCTTCGTTTGAGGAAAACGTGGAAATACCTACTTGGATCATTTGCATCTTCTGATCATTGATGACAATGAGCGGCCATAGATAGGAATCCCAGTTACCAAGGAATGTCATCAAGCCGAGTGTAATTAATGCGGGAACTGCTGCCGGAAGCACGATGGATACGAAAGTGCGCGGTAAGCTAGCTCCATCAATACGTGCCGCTTCCATCATTTCGTTCGGGACCTCTGCGAAAAATTGCCGCAGCATAAAGATGCCAAACACGGACAACATCGAAGGTACGATCAGCGCTTTATAAGAATTAAGCCAGCCCAGATCATGCATGAGCAAGTAGTTGGGCACTAATGTAACTTCACCCGGTATAATCATCGCAGACATAAACAGAGCGAAAACGACCGTTTTAAATCGAAACCTGAGTTTAGCAAACGCAAACGCCGCCATCGAGTTAATGATAAGCACAAGCGCGGTTACGATCGAAGCCACGAACAAAGTATTCCAGATATAACGAAGAAACGGATTGCGCGCATTGAAAATGACATTATGAAAATTACGTCCCGTCCATTCCACAGGGATCAGCAGATGAATATTCAGAGACGTATATTTAAAAAGCTCCTGGTACGGACGAAATGAGCCGGCGACCATCCATAGGATCGGAGCGACAGAAATCAGAGCGATCACAATCATGATGATCATTCTTACGATGTTGGTTACCTTCTTCATGGCGATTCCCCTCCTCTTTTAATCAGCATCTTTGCTAAACAGCTTCATTTGGATAAGTGAAATGGCTAGCACGATCGCAAAAAGCACAAAAGCCGCCGCTGTCGCATACCCCATTCTCATTTGCGTAAAAGCCTGCTTATAAATATAGAAAACAACGGTTTCAGTCGAGCTGTTAGGCCCTCCATTTGTCAAGACGAATACGAGACCAGAAAGCTTAATCGCATCTATCGTCGTCATAATGACAACGAAGGCCATGGTCCGATTCAACAGCGGAAGCGTAATTTTGAAAAACTGCTGAAATCTCGATGCGCCATCCACTCTGGCAGCTTCGTACAGATCAGGGGAAATATTGTTCAGTCCTGCCAGGAAGATGATCATGAAAAATCCGGCGCCTTTCCAGATCCCGAGCACAATAATGCCATTCATCGCCGTGTCTGGATCAGATAGAAAGCTCGTAACCGGCAGGTGCAGAGCCTTGAGAACACTGTTCAAGAGTCCATACTCTTTGTTGTAAATCAGTTTAAAGACCGTTGCAGCCACCGCAGTCGAAATAATAACCGGGATAAAATAAAGCGTTCGGAACAGACCTGCCGCCGCTGTTTTCTTCTGGATCAATAACGCTAGCCCCAGAGCGATGCTCGTTTGAATCGGAATCACGATAATAGCAAAATAAAACGAATGCTTCAGACTGTTAAAGAAAGCTCGGTCCTTCATCAAATGCACATAATTATCCATGCCGACAAATACATCGCCTGCGCCTACTAACGAATAGTTTTTAAAGCTGATGATGAAGGCTTGCAGCATTGGGTAGAACACGAAGACAAGCAATAAGGCTATCGCCGGGAAAATAAACCAGAATGCAGTAGCTTGCTCATGCCTTCGGAAGCTTTGCGATTTTTTTTTAGTTTCTATCACTGTTTGTATCGCAGTATCCATGGTTCATCTCTCCATTCCACTTCTGTCAATTTGTATCGTAAACAAAAACCTTAAAGCTCGAAACCACACTGCCATCTGGGCTAATCGCTTTGATCTCCGCCTGTCCGGCCTGAACGCCCTTCACTATAGCTCCTCCGTCAACCACTGAAACTGTAGCTATCGCATCGCTGCTAGACTGCCATTTCAACAGCTGCGAAGCGCTTAAAGGCATGACCGAAGCTTCGACCTGCTGACTGCCATTCACTGGCACATCGAACGTACTTTTACTTAGCACAATCCGCTGCGGCTTCACGGCATTCACATCTTCATTGCGCCATACCGTTTGTATCGGATAATACTGCGCACTCTCCAGCGTGACGCTGCCTTCCAAAGCTGTTAGTTCCAGTCGGTTGCTCGTCGGATCCGGGAAAATTAGGCTGGAGACGACAACCTCGCCATCGTTCCCAAATACCTCGAGACTAGATTCATCTACGAAAAATCGGAGCTTGAGCTTGCCTTCCTTCAGCTTCAGCGGTGCCGAAACTTTCTCCGCGAAGCCCTTCTCGAACGAGGTGATGCCTGAGTGTGTTCGATCTACCGTCAGCTGCTCCGTCTTGGCATCGTAGCTGACGCTCGTTTCTTGTTCGCTGCCTTTTCTTAGTTTGAAAGCCAATTTTGCATTCGGCTGAACAGATAGTTCGGTAACCAACTCATAAGCTGTTCCCTTGATGGCGTCGAACGGATTGTTGTGGCCGGAGGTCAATTCTTGTTTAGGCAGAACAACTTCCTTGCCTCGCAAAGTCTGAAGTTCCTTAATCGGCTCCTGAATCAGCCGCAAACCTTGATCAGGGATATTCCTCAGCCTAAGCTCGCGTGGGATGGACATGTTCCCCTTCCAGCTGCTCGTTGGCATCGCAAATGGATAACGCCAATTCGACATCCAGCCCACCCAGATGCGGCGTCCATCTTTGGCTGGAATATCCGAATAGGACACAGCGGCATAGAAGTCTTTGCCATAATCCGTCCATAGCACATCCGATGGCTTATTATCATTCTTGAACGTTAGCCCGTCGAACGTACCGACGAAGTATTGCGCTGTGGAACCTTTCGTCGTGTTGTTACTGCCTATACTTACCGCCAGTACCCATTTCTTTGCTTTTGAGCCCTCCACTGACAGTTCGAACAAGTCCGGGCATTCCCAAACGGCCGCATGCGAGCCTTGATCGCTTCCGAATTCGCTTGTCATTTTCCACGATTTCAAGTCGGGCGATGTGTAGAAACGAACACGGTTATCGACAGACACAACCATCACCCAAGAACGTGTAGGCGCATGCCAGATAACCTTCGGATCTCGAAAATCCTTCAAGCCCGGATTCGGAATCACCGGGTTTCCTTCATATTTGGTCCATGTCCGGCCTTTATCTGCGCTATAGGCAATGCTTTGCGACTGAACACCGCCTTTGAAATGGGTAAATATCGCGACCAAGCCCGCTTTGCCGCCAAAAAATCCGCTCGTATCTTTGCTATCTACCACAGCGCTCCCAGACCAAATCTCACCTATAGAATCCCGAGCCAGAGCTACTGGCAGATGCTCCCAGTGGGTCAGATCCTTACTTACCGCATGTCCCCATTGGCCGCTATTTTGATAAAATTGGTGATACTCACCTTCGAAATAGACCATCCCATTCGGATCACTCATATTTCCTGATTCCGGTGATAAGTGATACTGAGGACGGAACTTTTCTGTATAATAATTCGGATCACTCGCATACGTAAAAGCTGAGCTTTCTGTTGCATCCGACGATCTGCCATCCTCTTTAACCAGAACAGCCACCCCCAATCCTAGAAGTACGACCGTGGCAGTACCAACTGCCCATAATCCTAATTTCTTCCGCATACTTCCTCCTTGTGCATGTCGCCATCATTTTCTGTATGGTAATTGTACCGAGTCGGCACGAAGAAAGATTTCAAAATCATCGGGAGTTGCCTTTCAATTTTATTAGCAGTAGTCTTTCCACCATATCAACGACAAATAAGAGCCTCTAAAGGCTCTTATTCCGCTCTTTCAGCCACTTTCTTCGCAAATAGAAGCTCCCAAAGACTCTTATTTCTCTTAGTAGCTAGTTTTCCGCCATATCAGCGACAAATAAGAGCCTCTAAAGGCTCTTATTCCAATCCTTTAGTCACTTTCCGCACAAATAGAAGCCCCCAAAGGCTCTTATTTCTGTGAGTAGCTAGCTTTCCCACCCTATCAACGACAAATGAGAGCCTCTAAAGGCTCTTATTCCGCTCCATTAGCCACTTTCTGCGCAAATAGAAGCTCCAAAAGGCTCTTATTCCTCCAAGTAGCTATCTTTTCACCATATCAACGACAAATAAGAGCCTCTAAAGGCTCTTATTCCGCTCCATTAGCCACTTTCTACGCAAATAGAAGCTCCAAAAGGCTCTTATTCCTCTAAGTAGCTATCTTTTCCATAAGCGCTAAATAGAAATAGGCTGCCCTCATGGTCTAATTGACCTTTTGGAACAGCCCCATTCAAATCTGCATCAACATATGTAAGCAAGCTACTATACTTTTTTACTTAGTAGTTCTTCCCGATACTCCTTTGGTCCTTTGCCATAATATTTTTTGAAAGCTGTGCTAAAGTAACTCGAACTGGAGTAGCCAACCAGCGTAGCAATATCCGTAAGCTTCAGTTCATTTTCTTCCAGCAGCACCGTGGCCTTACTTAGACGCAATTTCGTGACATAATCACTAAAAGTAACGCCCACGCTCGTCTTAAACAAGCCGGACAAATAGGTCTCGTTAAGATGAAACATGTCCGCAAGAGAAGCCAACGTGAGCTCATAGGAGAAGTTCTCATCCACATAGTTACGAATCGCTTCGATTATTTGCTGACCACTGGAGAACCTCGTTTTCCTCACTTCATTCATCACCAATTGCGCCATTTCATGAAGCTGCTCCAACACTTGCTCCCTTGAGGAATAGTCTCTCACTGTCATCTGACAGTTCCATAGATAGCTTTGCAGCGAAGCATCACCAAGTTCGAACTTCTTGGCTATGGCATTAAACAGCAAAATAATCCGGAGCGTCAAAAAGGTAAATACAAACATCGGCGTGTCTCGATCAGCGGAGAAAATGGTATGCAGCTGCTTAGTAAATGCAGGCATATCCAGATTTTCAATGGTTTGCATCAGCTTTCTCTCTACTTCCGGTGAAAACGCGTGTGTTAATGCCAGCATATTCCGGTTTGGCTCAGCCTTGTCTGATTGGATCGTGCTTTGGCTCCAAGCCAGCATGCTCGATGCGTAACCATCCTTCAGCTGCCTCAGCCCGGTGATGGACTCACCTATGCCGACTACACTCTCAACTCTCAGGTAGCTTTTGATATTCCGCTTGAGCTTGCGCACGAAGTCATCCATGAAACGATCATGCTGCTCAGGATCTTGAATAAGGATCAGAAAGTGTATCATGGCAGGATGACTAATGGAATAAAAAGGATAAACCTGCTCCCAGTTTTCAGCAGACTCCCGGCAAATCATCTGGAATGCCAGATAGAGTAAGTCTTTCCGCTCACTCCAATCGTCCAAACGTCCTTGTGGAATTCTCATCTCCACCGTCACAAACTGCGCATGTACATCATCTATGGTCAAAGAAGACAGCTGTAATTGCTGCATCCGTTCTTTCACGGTTGATACACTAAACCATTCATCCTTCACCAGCTGCCAAATTAATTGCTCCTGCATCAGCTGAAGCTGTTGATGATTCTTCATTTCCTCCTGGTCTTGTTCGCGTATTCGATTACGGTCATCTTCCAACTCTTCGGACAGTTTGGCAAGGAGTGCCGTTAATTCGCTGCGCACCACAGGCTTTAGCAAATAATCTTTCACGCCCAACTGGATGGCCGCCTTCATATATTCAAAATCCGAGTAGCCCGAAAGCACGATGATACGAAGATGGGGGAACTTCTCCTTACTAGCTTTGATGAACGCTATACCGTCCATTTGCGGCATTCGGACATCCGTAATCACAACATCGGGCAACGGCTGCTCACTAAGAAGCTGCATGGCTTCCAGACCATTAGCTGCTTCGAATTCAATTTCGAATCCGGCGGATTTCCAATCGATTTTGGCTTTAATACTGTTTCGTACACCGACTTCGTCATCAATCAGCATAATTCTATACATCTATGTTGTCAGCTCCTTAACAGCGGAAGGTACAAGGTCAATTCCGTCCCTTCGCCCAACCTGGATTGTAAGCCTAAGTGAAATTGCTCCCCATAATTCAACCGACATCGTGATAAAACATTGCGAAGTCCGATACTTTGGCCCTCGCTGCTAAGAATGGTAACGGAATCACCCGTCTTAATCTCTGCCAGTAAATCTTGTACCAACTCGGGGGACATGCCAATTCCGTTATCTTTGACGCAGATCAGCAGTCTTTCGTCTTGTACCAGAGTCCGCAATGTAACCTGTGCAACGCCGGCCTTCTCCAGACTATACTTAACTGCATTTTCCACAAGGGGCTGAATAATGAACTTGGCAATCATGACATCATCTGCCGCGGGATCTTCCTCGATCACGACTTGCAATCGCTCTTCATGTCTCAAATAGAGAATGAATAAATAGTCCCGAATATAGCTCATTTCCTCGGCTACTCGGACCAGATCGCTGTTCAGGTTCAGCGAATACCTCATCATTTTGCCTAATGCCTCGGTGGCGTCCATCACTAGGTCTTCCCGCTTCATAGCCGCCAGACCGCTAATAATTTCAAGTGTATTATTATAGAAATGTGGGTTAATTTGCAGCAGCAGCGCCTTATATTCGGCATTCTTTCTACGTAAATTCGTTTCGAATTCGGTTTCGATCAAATATCTCAGCCTGTGCGTCATTTGCTCGAAAACCCCCGTCACATAGCCTACTTCACTATGTCCTTCCCTGACTTTCGGCATCATATGCAGAGCCTGATTAAATTCGCCGCGCTGTACATGCTTCATTGCTTTGCCCATCACACTAAGCGGTTTGGTAATGCCTGCGGACAACCAGAAGGCCGTCAGCATGGCTACAATAAGCAAAAGGGCGGTAACCAAAAGCATCGTTTGCCTGATATGAGTGATCTTCTCGTACAATTCTCCTTCGGGAACGGTGCCTACAATGGTCCAATTTTGAGCAGGCAATTTGCGGAAAAAGAGCAGATTCGTACTCCCTTTATCCTCTATAGGGAAAATCCCGCTAGTCTCTTCCTCGAATCGTTTATCGATTTGCTCAAGGCCACTCCTTAGAATGTCCCGATCCTCTGACATATTTTGATCCAGCACACTATTTCCTTCACTCGTTAGCAAAATCACTTTCCCAGTCTTCCCGACCCGAATCTTCTCAATCGCATTTCGAAGCAAGGTAGTGGGGTAATTGACTTTAATAAACCCGACATTCTTTAACGACTGCAGCTGCACCAGTGGAAAAAGAAAGCTGTTAATCGATCTTGCTCTCATGAATTCGTCCGACTGATCAATATCTTTATGCGCTGTTGTCCAGCGCTTGTTGGCGGTCATAAATGCCGTAAACCACTCGCTATTTTTATAGGTTCTATCTTGCGTCCACAATCCTCCAGCATCCTCGGCAAAAGCGCTGATCGAAATGCCATTAGAGTTGTTAACTGCATACGAAGAAAAATACTCTCGCAATCTCTGCTTCGTAAGAACACGCTCCTGAATCGTATTATCCGGATTCAAATGAACGGTAAGCCATTCCTGCGTCGTTCGGCTGCTCACGACCTGATTGCCCGTATCCTCAACCTGAGTAAGCAAAGTCACGACATGCGAAGCAAATTGTTCGATGGTTTGAGCGGTTGAAGATTCAATCGACGCTTTAATCGTTTTCGTCGCTTCCTCACTAAGAATATAAGCGAGTGCCGCAAAAGGGAGGATTAGCAGAATAGAGAAAACAGCCATCAGACGGCTCCTCAATGAAAAAAACATGAAATCCCCCGTTTCTTATCCAATCATCACACCATCTATTTATCATACACGTCAACCTTCTTAGGAAACAACGACAAAGAGACGATCATCGAAATGATTCGTCTCTATGATCTTCTCAACCCTACTTTTTCTGCTGCGCCTGCACATCCGCATAAGCCTTATCGATGGTCGTAATCGCTTCTGCAATGGATGCATCAATATTCCGTTTGCCGATGGTGACATCTTCAAACATTTTATTCACAGCATCAGACATTTGCGGGAAGATCGGCGTAATCGGACGCGGTCTGCCGTACTTCTGATTTTGAATGACGAAGATGTTCTTCGGATACTCGTTCAATTCCGGGAAAGTCTTCGCTGAAGAGTAACGGGATGGAATATCTTTGGTCATACCGGCATAGGTCTTTTGTCCTTCCTCACCAGTTACCCAGTTGACGAACTTCCAAGCTTCATCTGGATGCTTGCTCTTCGATGAAATGCCCAGCGCCCAGCTGCCATTCGCTACCGCTTGTGCAGTTCCTTTAGGCAAAGGTGCAATGTCATAGTCTTCGCCAAGCTTGAAATTCGGGAACTTCTCTTTCAGATTCGCCAGAGACCATGAACCGTCAATCGTAATGCCCAATTTACCGTTCGGGAATGGATCCGGCGGATACTCCAGAGCAGATACTTTATCTTTATTATAAAGATCTGAGAAGAATTGAACGGCTTTCTTCGTTTGAGGTGAATCCAAAAAACCTTTCGACGTTTTACCGTCAGGACTCATAATCTCCCCGCCAAGCTGCCAGATGATCGGATACTTGAAGTAGGCTGTACCTCCCGCGTTCCCGAAGCCCTGTGCAGGATCTATACCAAAGATGCCATTTGCTGGATCATTGATTTTCTTTGCAGCATCCAAAACCTGATCCCATGTCCATGGCTCATCCGGATTTTTGGAAGGAAGCGGAATGCCCTTCGCTTGAAACATCTTTTTGTTGTAGAACATGGCAATCGAAGATTCCGTTAATGGCGCCATATAAATTTCATTTTGATACGTGTAAGTCGCAAGTGTTGATTTAGGAACATCATCGATATTCCCGTCAGTCTTGAAGTATGTGGTCAAAGGCTTCAGAGCACCGGCATTTGCGTACGAGCCTACCGTAGGAGCATCTAACGCCATAATATCCGGCGGGCTGCCTGAAGCGATGGAAACTCGTAATTTCGTGTCATAATCCGAATACGGAATCGGTGTCATTTCTACAGAGATGTTCGGATACTTTTGCATGAAGGAAGCAACAAGCTTGTCATAGGCTGCATTTTCCGTATCATTCCCCGAGTTTCTCCAGAACGTAAGCTTTACTTTCTCTTCTTTTTTTACAGCATTATCCGTTTGGTTGGGTACTGCTGACGACGTATTTCCGCCATCACTTTGCGTTGAACATCCCGCCAATAAACCACCAACTACGAGAGCGCTTACTACTGTTTGGCTTAGCTTTTTCAAATGTGAATGCCCCTTTCATTTATCTGTTGTTGTTCTTGTCATCATCATATCAAAGGGGCCGGGATATTAAATTCAATATTCTCTGCTTAGAACTTATAAAATTATCATGATCCTGGTTATTGTACAAGAGCGTAACGAGCTTCATCGAACATATTATCTACGTCAAAGCTATATTATACACCAACAAAAAGTGTTCATTGAACTTTTGGGAAATACGTTGATCCCACGTTCGTAATCCTATCTGCCCCCAGAAAATACGTTTGGGTCTCGTATTACTTAGTATCAGCTGCAGCTAGAACATTTTCAAAAGGTGGTCATAATCATGATAGTAAAGTTAACAAAAGAACCCAAACGCTCCTACCTTCTTGCCAAAAGCTTCATGATCAGCATACTCGTTTTTAGCGTGGGTACCGGTAGCGTTTTAGCATCGGAGATTACAACAACAACAACAACACCGTCGTCCAATCCCGCATCCGTGAGCGTCACCCAGAATACGGCTTCCTCCTCACAAGCAGGCACGACTTCGAATGAATCCAAAACAGAGACTCCAGATCTTTTGCCAGGAGACTTCTTCTACTTTGTAAAAACAATGTACGAAAACATTCGATTGGCCCTAACTGTCAATGACGTGAAAGAGGCGCGACTACTTACCGCATTTGCCCAAGAGCGACTTGTGGAAGCGAACGTCTTATTGGCTCAAGGAAAAACGAAAGAGGCGAATCTATCTCTCCAGAAGTCGCTGGAAACTCAGCAAAGTGCTGTTCAAAAAACAGATCAGGCTTCTGGAATATCGATAACCGTAAAGACTACACAAGTAGAGACTATGACACAAGCGGCTACTAAAGATGAGGATTCAACACAAAAAGAAACTGCAACAACAGCCGCAGCGAAGCAGGGCAGTGAGCAAACAGCAGATCCCGAGCAAACGGAAGCCGAAGATGTGATCAATCCTGTAAAAGAAGTGAAAAATCCGGAGCAGGTATTGAAGGTAAAGGCCGATTTACAACACAATATTGTAGCCTTGTCCTCCGCTTTGGAAAAAGTGGGAAATCCGAACGCCCAACTGGCTTTAATGAAAAATATAGAAAAGGCGTTTGCTCATCTGGATAAAAAACTGTCCAAAATCGAGAAAAAAGAGAAGCTGGGGCAGATGAATGAGAACGTAACAGCTAAGGTAGAGCAGCCCCCAGTTGCTTCACTGGTTCCATCTCAAGTTCCCACACCAGCTTCAACACCAGTTTCAAACGAGCCTGTCTCGGACCAAAAGAAACAGGAAAGCTTGGTAACAAAATCAGATCATACGAAGAAGGATGAAGACAACCAGCATATGAATAAATCTGATAAAGCAAAAGAGAAAAAGAACGATAGCCAACACAAAGGTGGCGAAAAAGGGAACGGCAACGGACACGATAAAAATAAAGGTAGCAAACAAGAATAAAAACCGCTACTCGCCCCCTTTTCAATATATAAATACTTAAGACTCGCAACCTCTGTTGTGGGTCTCTTTCTATTATTCCGCTATTAAATGGAGCAAAAAACGTGTATGTAAAATAAAAGGCGGCTCCTTCCATTCGAAAGATGGAAAAGAGTCGTCTTTTGTTTCGCAAATTTTGAGATTCTGAAAAACCTGAAAGTATACGTATTGGCTTACATGAATGATTCGAGGCCGTAGAGCAAGCGAGCACGATCACAGTCTATTGGTTCATTTATAGGTGTCTCTAGGAAATAGTCCAACTGCCATTTCTGAGTTTTTTGAGCTTGGCGGCTTATAGTCTTGTCCCACGGTGGGTACACTCGTATTGCTCGTTTACCGCCTTCACCTTGATTTGATACTATATTTTGATTGAATAGAACCTGCTTTGGAAATACAAATTGGCCAAAGTTATTCCCATTGCGGGTACTAATTACGAAGAAATCGACTGGATCTGATACGTCATACGGTTGGATCGTTCCATCTCCAATTCTATGCCATAGTGTCACAAACTGCCCCACCTTTGTAGGCGTGATTTTAGCGACACGAAATCTAATGGAGAGAGAATCTAAATGAAATAAATAGGCCCCATATTCAGCATTTTGAGCTTCTAAAAGCGGTCGAGAGCAATCAAACCCGCACACGTTATAGACGAGATTCTTGGTAGCTAGTAGGTCACTATGAATTGTGTCTGATAAATCACGATTTTTCTTATCCATCTATTCAAATCTCCTATGCTCAACCTTATTCTACATAAAAGAATACCAAACATTTGTTCCCAATGAAACAATTTATTTCATAATCCTTCAGCACCTGCCGAAGGATTGATTCTTGCGTTAATCGTTGTATTAGTGGTGCAGCATGACTAAATTGTCAGTTTGGATATCGACCCAAAATATTCTACAACTACCTCACGGAATTCCAGAGCAGCCCGCGAAATGTACCGACTCCTGTGCCATAATAAAGCGATCTCCCGTACCAATTCGTGATTCTCTACTTGGAGATATTTGATATGTTCCAGTGAAGACCTTGCCGTGCTTGGTATGAAGGCTATGCCAATTTCTGCTTCCACCAGAGCGCTTAGCCTTGCAGGTTCATCTCCCTCATACACATATTTAGGTGCAAATCCAGCCGATTTGCATATAGAGTCCACTAGATCGCGAGTACCATAACCTCTCTTTACACCGACAAACCATTCATCCCTTAGTTCTGTCAAAGATACGCTGCCTCGGTCTACCAGCCGATGCCCCTTTGGAACAGCTACAAGGATCGGGTCAATGAACACGATTTGACATTCAATGTCATCCCCTTGTATAGGAGGTGAGGACAAGCAGTAATCGACCTCTCCTCTATGAAGAAGCGTAACCATTTCATTCGTGGTTAGCATTTGCACATGAAATTGGATATCGGGCCGCTTTTTCCGAAACTCTCGAAGGATACTTGGCAACGTGCTTGCCGTGGTCACCGCCAATTCGAGTGTGCCATGTTCATGGCTGGATAAATCGCTAAGCTCCTGCTTCCCCTGTTCCAATTCAAACAAAGCCCTTTCCGCACGCCGAAGGAATCTGCCTCCGAACTCATTCAAGCGCAGCTTCCTCCCTGTTCGATCGAATAGAGGGACCCCTAGATCCTCCTCCAAGCGTTGAATCGTTTTGCTTAATGACGATTGCGTAACGTGCAGACTTCGTGCAGCTTCGGTCACATGTTCCAATCGAGCTACCGCGAGAAAATATTGCAGTTGAAGAAGTTCCATTTTCGCACCTCAATTCATTCCTTCAAGTCAATGAAATCATAACATAAAATGCGTTGGAATAAATAATTGATTTCAAGTACGATGACATCAATACACTTAGAGGGGTGACCAAAAATGAATGCTCGCAGCTGGTGGTTGATGATTTCCGTTGGCCTTGGGATACTGCTGAACCCATTAAATTCTTCCATGGTTTCAGTTGCTATTCCAAGGCTGCAAAATGTGTTCCAACTTGACTTTACAGGTGTTTCCTGGATTATTTTTTCTTTTTACATTGCGAGTAGCGTCGCTCAACCCGTCATGGGAAAGGCCAGCGATTTATTCGGTCGTAGGAAGATATTTCTTACCGGGCTTGTTGTAGCCTTCATTGCATCATTATTAGCTCCACTATCGCCAAACTTTGGGTGGCTCATCGTATTCCGCATTGTGCAATCCATCGGAACAAGCATGATGGTTGCGGTTGGAATGGCCATTGTGCGAATTCATATTACGGATAAACAAGCGACTGCGCTGTCTGTTTTATCCATATTCCTATCCGGAGCGGCAGCAATTGGACCCTTTATTGGCGGGGTCATCATTCACTGGTGGGGCTGGCCTGCTATCTTTTTCGTCAATATTCCGTTCGTGTTGGTGAGCTTTCTATTATCTTGGCAGAATATTCCTAAGGACGAACCGTCAACATCCGTTGCACGGAGCATGTCCTTTCGTAAATGGTTTGCTTTGATTGATGCGTCAGGGATCCTGCTATTCACAGTAGGTCTGGTTGCCCTGCTCACCTCCTTACTGTCAGCAAAATCATCTGGGCAAATCTCATTAAGTAATGTTATTGTCGGGCTGATAGGCCTCGTGCTACTCGTTGCTTTCGTACGACATGAGTTAAAAGCGAAGTCACCCTTTATTCCTTTGCGCACATTTGCTAAATATCCTGCGATGACTTGGGTCAATGTCGAATTCATGCTCGTTAACGTACTTTTTTACTCGCTCTTTTTCGGGCTCCCGTCCTACTTGCAAACGGTACGTCATGTCAGCGAGTTCTATACAGGGATTCTCATGCTAAGCTTAGGCTTATGCTCGCTAGTTACTTCTCCAATAGCAGGACGATGGATCGATAAATCAGGACCCAGGCCGGCATTGCTGGTGTCCGCAATTCTGATGACACTCGGGTCAGTGTGGATCGTGACATTGAATCAAACTTCACCGGTTATCAGTGTGTGTTTGGCTTTAGCAGCATTCGGTATTAGCAACGGGTTGAACAATGTCGGTTTGCAAGCAGCCTTGTTCAAAAGTTCTCCAAAAGAAATAATCGGTGTAGCATCCGGATTATTTAATACATCAAGATACCTGGGAACAATTCTCTCTTCATTGTTGATTGGCATCGTAATGGGAAATAAGTTCAGCTTCGAGGGATTTCAAGTGCTTGGGATTATCCTCACGGTAATTGCATTGTCCTTGGTATTCATGAATCGGCGACGCCGGGAGTCAAGGCAATTGCAAGAGTCCGTAGGGTCATCAAGTTCAAATTAGATAAAAGTCAAATCCTCGTGACTTATTGTCTGAACAACTATGAACTAGCCAGCGGGCAAGCGTAAGCATGTAAACGATTAGATAAGGGAGCAATCACAATGACAACATACAAATCCATCATAATCGGCCTGAAAGTAAAGGTTAACGCAACGGGTGCCGAAGAAATTCTCGAAACCGACAGCATTTTCGTTGCGATCGGCCATAAGCCGAACACCGATTTCCTCGGCGGACAGCTCGAAACCGACGAGCTCGGCTACCTGATCGTTAAACCCGGTACATCTGAGACGAGCATTCCTGGTGTATTCTCTTGTGGCGACGTGCAGGATCACAGATACCGTCAGGCGATTACCGCGGCGGGTAGCGGCTGTATGGCCGCGCTCGATTGCGAGAAATATCTTGAAGACTTAAATTATGTTGGGAGGGAGGTGACTCACATGAATTGGAAAGAAATCACGACGCTCGAAGAATGGAACACCGTGGTGGAACGTTCCGTCGAACGCGGACAAGTGGTGCTGAAACATAGCACAGCTTGCCCGATTAGTTCCAACGCTTTAGAAGAATATAATCAACATTTGCAAGACAATCCGAATAGAGATGTCGATTATGTCCTCGTGAAGGTAATCGAATCCCGTCCGGTATCGAACCAAATCGCCGAAGATCTTGGTGGCAAGCACGCATCACCGCAAATCATCTACATCAAAAATAAAGAGAAGTACTGGACTGCCTCGCATTGGGCGATCACGACCGAGCATATGGCGACAGTGCTGAACTAAGCGCGGGTTCGCCAAAAAAAGCACAGCCTGAGCAGTATCGCTCGCTGTGCTTTTTCATCAAAGAAGGTGGAGAGGATTTTTATTCACAATTTATGGGTCTAATAGCCCAGGCACAATTATCTTTTACGATAGAGTGGATAAGGCACTGTTGTTGGGACCTTGATGAGGATCAGCCGCATTATCTCTTCATCCGGGTTCGTAATTACTACCTCTGTCTCTGATTCAGCAGCTGCAAGGATGAAATCTTTATGATGAAACTGTACAGGTTGCTTCGATGTCCCTGACTCACCCCATGTTCCCTGCCCGCGTATGACTAAAGCCGTTAATGAATAACCGGCATCAATCTTATGTTGATAATGGGCGCCGCTATTTACTTCAACATCCCACATTTCAATATCAGTAACCAATTGTACGGGAGCATCTATACCAATTACCGTTTTCACTTTATATCCTGCTGCATGGCTTACTTGTGGAAATTCTTCATGCTCATACTGGCGATAGGTTGGCTTTCTCCGAACAGCTTCCGTCAATTCAGGTTCAAACCAAATTTGAAAAAGCTCCGCATCGGCACTTATCTTTTCTTGATGACTAACACCAGAGCCTGTTTGCATGACCTGCGCCCCGCCTGCACCCACTGTGCTGTCAGTACCCAAGGTATCCCCATGAAAGGCACTGCCTTTTACCACATAAGTCATAATCTCAAAGCCTTGATGAGGATGCAGGCCGATCATGGCTTCGGCACTTGAAGTGGCCCATGCCCAATAAAATAAGGGACCCACTCGCTTGATAACCGATCCTTCGCCTGGAAAGCCGATTGGCTTTTGTTCTTTGATTTTCCCACCGTCAAATTCACCAATTCCCTGCATGGCAGGTGTGTACACTCGTGCTTGCATATTGAACAACCTCCTAAATTTTAATTTTATCTCATGCGTCCAGCCTACCCCTCCAGCACTCCTTTTCCCAATTTCTTAAGCAGTTCAATCGCCACTTGCTGCTCCTCTTGCGTAACAGCATTCATTAAAGAATGGATTTTAGCGGCATGTTCGGGAAAGATCCGATTAAACAATTCATTTCCAGCGTCCGTTATTTCAGCATAGATCACCCTACGGTCTTCATTTGAAGGCACTCGTCTTAAAAGATCCTTCTTCTCCAGTTTGTCGATATTGTAGGTTATACTGCCGCTTGTAATTAATATTTTCTCTCCAATTTGCTGCAGAGGAATTTTCCCCTTCGCATATAACACTTCGAGAATCATAAATTCTGAAGATGACACACCGTATTGTTTCGCATCCTTAACAGCTTGTTCGGTGATCGCTTTGTAAGCCTTGGAAAGAACAACAAACAACTTAAGGGAAGTCTCGTGAGCATCATCAAGTTGAATGGGCATTATAATCACCTTCCAAAAATATCTTTGATTTAAACATCTTTAATTTAAGATAAATATATACCTTGAACCAAGTTAAGTCAACATGTATGGGAAAAATACTTAGCACGCTCCTCACTTGTGTGCTTCCCAACTAAAATAAACACGAAGGAACAGGAACTGTTCCAATTTCGTCGAACCCTAATAAAGAATATCTTCTTTAGGGAGCAAACGAGATGACCGATGAGAAGCACCTGATGATCATAAAAAAATATAAAAATCAGATTATTGCGAAGTGGGTTCGTGAGTTCATTCATAGTTATCCTGAATATGACAGAAAAGTTCTGAAAAAAGATGCGGATGTCTTCTATAAATTCATGTCAGACCTTCATATTCCCGCGGCAGAGCATTCTCTCTTCCTAGCAATCCCTGAGTCCCAAAAGCTGTTTTTGATGAGAAATGTTTCTATTAGCCATGTTGTGCATAGCGGTCAACTGTGGATTGATGCCATTTTATGGTTCATTCAAGAAAACCCTAGAGGAAAAACGATTCCCATGAGTCTGACTAGGAAAATCATTGCTCGGGTCAGCTTATATGAAAGACATTTTCTCCATCAATACAATACCGTTACCAAAGAGCTGCTGTCGGGGCAAGAAAAGACGATCACGGAGCTGCATGAAGCTCGCCTGACGATTATCGGGAAGATGGCGGCAAGCATGGCGCATGAAATCAGAAATCCACTGACAGCCATACTTGGTTTTTTAAAAATCTTACGCAACCAAATATCGATTCAAAATTACCAAAAAATCAACTCATACCTGGATACGATTGAAAGTGAACTTCTGAACATTCAAATGCAGATCGCAGGATTCCTCAGTTTTTCAAAAAAGGATACCATCGAGGAAAGATTTGATGAGGTGTCTTCTACATCTATCATCGACAACGTCCTAGCATTGATTTCGCCTAGATTGGTAAACGATAATATTGAGTTAATTTTTCAGCAAGGGGAAGACATTAAGCTCGAGGTTCAAAAAATTGCCATTCAACAGGTTCTTTCAAATATTCTGAATAATAGCTTAGACGCTTTGTCAGAAAAGGAAGGCGAGAAAAGTTTAATGATCGCTTCCAGGCTGGAAGAAGATGAATTCTTAATTATCATTTCCAACAATGGACCTGAAATCCCCCCTGAGATAAAAGACTCCCTATTCATTCCTTTTGTGACAAACAAAAAAGATGGCACCGGTCTTGGACTAGCCATATGTAAGCAAATTATGACCAAAAATAATGGAGACGTCACGTTTGATTCTAGTCCGAATGAAACGTCATTTCGCTTAAGTTTCAAACAAAAGTGATATGGACCTTTGCTAATATAGATTAAATTGACCATTCGTCAAAAAAAGAATGGAATCGACATCACATTTGGTTCGACCAACCCATGTTATTAATCTATTCTGTCACTTACAATTTATTAGAACGGCAATTTCTCTTAAATTGAAGGAGGGCTATTATGAAGCGTAAGTGGACAACCCTGGTCGTATCCAGCATCTTGGCTGTCTCAACAGTAATGGGTGGCGGCATATCTGCAATGGCAGCATCAAAGAGCAGTACAGGTGGAACAACAGTTTCAGCCAAAACCTATGTAATCGCATTCTCGAACCAGCTTCCGACTGGTTATGCTGCAATGATTCAAGCGGCAGGCGGGCAAGTTGTTCGGGCCATTCCTGAGATTGGTGGACTGGAGGTACGTTCGTCCAGCACCGAATTTATGACCAAGCTGCAGGCATTCAAAGATATTGCTGCTGCCAACGTTCAGATGGTACATAAGCTAAGCGATGGTACCGTAGATCCCTCCGCAGCTGACAGTCAACCAGTTACAGATATTCCCCAGCCGGAAGCAACGAGCAGCTACTGGGATTATCAGTGGGACATTAAGAAAGTGACGAATGACGGAGCTTCGTTTGCGATTGAAACCGGCGGCACAGGCGGCACACATAAGGCCGTTGTTGGCGTTATCGATAGCGGTATTGATGCCAATCATCCCGACTTAAAAGCTAATTTCCTCGGAGGCATGAACTTTGTACCCGCAGGAACAGATACCAGTGAAACCGGTGATCCTAACGATCTACTGGACCGCGAAGGACACGGAACGCATGTGGCTGGATCGATTGCCGGGAACGGCAAAGTAAGAGGGGTCGGCCCAAATCTTGGCATTCGCTCCTACCGCGTATTCCCCGGCGGACAAGGTGCGCCTACGGCCTGGATTGTAGCTGCTATCATTCAGGCGGCGAACGATAAGGTTGACGTCATTAACATGTCGATCGGCGGATTTGACTCCCAAAAGTATTATGTAGATGGAACCAAATATTCGGATGTTGCTGACATTTTGCTTTGGAAACGTGCCATTCAATATGCTGTGAACCATAATGTAACGGTGGTAACGGCAGCTGGTAATGAAGGCCTCAACCTACGCGATAACAAAGCGATGACCGCTTATCTAAACGCTACCTACGGCTCCCCTGGCGTCGTATTTAAAGGGAAAACAACAGAAACACCTGGCCAAATCAATGGTGTCATCAATGTTTCTTCCTCGAACAAGTGGTCGACGAACAGTATCGCATTTTACTCCAATTATGGGTCAAATCAAATCGATGTAGCAGCACCAGGCGGCGACAATGGGCCCGTATATGCTGCTACTCTGGATTTGAACCAACGGGATTTCCATTATCGCGCACTAAGCACATGGCCTACTTATTTGCCTTCGTACTTCACTTCTAACCTGCATAGCTATGCGCTGCTCCACGGTACATCCATGGCAGCTCCGAAAGTGGCTGGCATTGCAGGCGTCATTAAAGCGGCTCATCCAGAATTGAACCCTGCTCAAGTAGCCGCGTTAATCGAAAAAACAGCAATCGATTACGGCCCAACCGGTAATGATGCTTTATACGGCGCAGGTGAAGCGAATGTGTACAATGCTCTAGTCAAATAAGTTCATGATCAAACAAGCCCAGTGCCAAATACGGCACTGGGCTTATTTGATCTCTTACATACCTTAAAGTATAACTCCCCTACTCAATACCAACTTGTAAATACAGAAGAAGTTCCATAGGCTAACGGAATTGCTGCACCGACCATCAGTACAGGTCCCCACCAGGTGAAGAAAGAGATCCCCATACATAGGCTAATTAAGATCAGCGCCGGCAGCACAAGGATAGGAATTGCAGATTGGAGAGCTTGATGTTTAGCTGTGTCCTGTATTGGAAAAAGAGTCAAAAACGGAGCTGTTAATTCATCTTTACAGAATGATTTTCTCCAAAATGCCAATAGGCATGCAGCAATGATCCAGACCGTAATTTTAAGGGCTCCCGGCAAAATAAACATAGCTGCACTGATCACAGCGACGAACTGTATCGTTTGTTTCCACTGTGTACCATTTCTAAAAAAGGATTTCGTTAATAAATCAGCGATTCCGTTGCTAGCACCTTTCCCTTTGAACAAGCGCTGCGATTTCCCGAATAAAAGAGGATACTTCCGTGTCGGTTTTCTTTTCCGCTCGACAACACGAATTAACATCAGAGAGACAATTCGCATCCGCGAATCTCTTTCTCTGGCGATATCAGCGAAGAAAGCCCCTTTCTCTTGCAGCCGTATTTTGCTTAAGAAAACTACCAGCACTAGAAAAAGAAGAATAGCCGCACAACTATAGGAAATGTTATGACTAACCTCCGTAACTAACACTTGATACAAGAAGAATAGACCTACAAAAACCACAATCCGCAACAACCAAAGCACAATGCCATTTAAACGAAGTGTAAGTAGTTGACGAAGCAAGCCTAAGTTAATTTTCAGCAAATAGGTAAGCAGCCATAAACAAATAACTTGTAACACGCTATAGGAATACATTTGAACTAATAAAGGAAGAAATACGAGCATCAATATCAACGTCGTGATTCCCTGCAATACAAGAGAGTATCTATAGCCGAGCAGCATAAGATGCCGGAACCATTTCTGGTTCTGTCGGAGGAAAAGCTGGTCCCCTTCCTCAACAAAGTATCGAATGGTTCCCAGCCATGTGAATACATAGAAGACCGCCGTAATCATAAACATCGATATCCAACTAAACCAAGATGGCTGAGTCGCCCACCAAGAGTAATATTGATAACCAGCCACAATCATCAGTGGAATGACAAAATAAATCGCAATAACCCAATCCACAGCCATTCGCAAAGCCCGATACTGGAAATGCCAATCCGAACGCACTCTTCGTGTGAAAACCTGAAAGCTGCTCTTCAACCCATTGTCCCCCTTCATAGTAAGGAATGGAAGCAGTCGAACAATGGCGCGTCAGGCATGCCGCATTGCAGCTGAATATCCTGCAGTGTTCCATTAGCTACTAATCTGCCACCTGAAAGAAGCACAAATGAACTGCAAATCCGTTCTGCTGTATCTAACACATGGGTACTCATCAGAATACCTGCACCGCGTTTGCGTTCCTCATCCAACATCCCTAAGAAATCTTTAATCGCTTTCGGATCCAATCCAATGAAAGGCTCGTCTACAATATACACATCTGGTTTATTCAAAAAGCCGAGGATTAGCATAATTTTCTGCTGCATCCCTTTGGAAAATTTCCCAGGCAGTTGATGCTTTTCATCTAACAATCGGAACCGATGCAAGAGATCATCTGCACGCTCTAGGAAAACCGTTCGATCCAGATCGTAGACGGAAGCAGCAAATTCCATATGCTCCCACAACGTCAACTCATCATACAGAATCGGATGCTCCGGAATGTAACCATAGCTTTTTCGTTCACCCATAAAGGAGATTTTGCCCTTGAAATCCTTCAATAAACCAAGGATGCTCTTAATTGTCGTGCTCTTCCCAGCTCCATTTGGACCTAATAGACCCACCAGTTCACCTTGTCGAACATCAAAGTGAACATTTTTAACAATATCTGGCACCTCATCATAACCAGCCTGATCGATATGTACTTCTAATACAGCTAAACGTTCTTCTGACATTCCCGGTCACGATCCTTTCTACTCTCATCATATATCACGGATCTGTACATTTCCAATATCATATCATGGATTGATTTACGGAATATGAATGTCTGGGCTATACACCAAATCCAAACCTGATGTTAAAATAAAGGAAATGGTTCTTTAGTCCTGGGAGGTTATACATGTTTTCCTTTGTCCGTCTGCTCTTTTCCTCTTTCCTTCAGTACAAACTGCAGACTGCACTTCTGCTTGCCGCTCTCCTTGTTGAGCTGGCCTTCGAAACGTTCATACCGCTCAGTTACAAATTCATTATTGATTTGGCCATCGTTCCGCAGCAGTATAACCTGCTTCTACTGATTCTATCATTGATGGTTTCCGGCGCACTCGCTTCTGTCGTTGTGGGCATGTACCGTGATCGCATGTTCGCTGGTCTCGGCTCCCGCATCGTAACGAATTACTATAAGCAGCTCTTTGAGAAGCTGCAGAGCCTCTCTACCGACTTCTTCCATCGAATGGGCGGAGGCGACATCGTTTCTAGGTTCAATAATGATCTCATTTCCATTGATACGTTTATCAAGCTCATCCCCTACGCGCTTTTATCCATACTAGGGCTTATTTTGAACGTAGCGGTGCTATTCGTCCTGCAATGGCAGCTTGCGCTGCTTGCGGTGATTGGATTGCCGCTCTGTCTAATTGGCCCGAAATTATTCGGTCATAAGGCTTATGATGCCAGTTATCAGTTAAAAGAAGAGCAGGCCAGCATCGCCACTGCTGTACAGGAAAATGTGAGTGCTCAACCGGTCATTAAAGCGTTCGGGCTTCAACCGTTAATGATTGGACGCTTTGCCGATCGTATGCTGCAATACGGGAAGTTATCAACCCAATCCAGTTTTTTAAATTTCCTGATCGACCGTACGACCAATTTGGGCACGATGATTTTGAACTTGATGACGATTTGTGTGGGATCGATGCTAGCTTACTTCGGCATCCTCTCTATCGGTTCACTGCTCGCCTTCAGCGCGATTCTACTAAGCCTCAGCTACTTGGTTGCGGCTATAACCTGGCTTGCACCTCAATTTATTGAAGCGACATCCGGTATGCAGCGGGTCCGTGAGCTGCTCGATGAGCAGCCGAGCGTTCCCAGCAACGAACAAGCCGATCATCTGCCGCATTTTGAACGCGACATTGAATTTCGCAACGTCACGTTCGCTTATAGCCCAGAGCAGCGCAGTTTGAACGGCATCAGCCTTACGATTCCCAAAGGCACCTTTGCTGCATTTGTTGGAGCCAGCGGTTCCGGTAAAAGCACGATTATTAACTTGCTGATGCGCTTCTATGATCCGCAGATGGGCTCCGTGCGCTACGATGGGACCGACATCCGTCAAATTGCGCTGCAATCGCTCCGTTCTCAAATCGGGATCGTGTTTCAGGAAAGTTTCCTCTTCCGATCCTCCATACGTGAAAATATTCGTCTCGGCAAGCCCGAAGCTAGCGACGAGGAAGTGATGGAGGCAGCACGCTTAGCCGAAATCCACGATTTCATCGTGAGCCTTCCAGATGGGTACGATACGGATGTAGGCGAGCGGGGTGGACGTCTATCCGGCGGTCAGCGGCAGCGCGTCGCGATCGCCCGTGCCATCATTCGCAACCCGGCCATTCTTATCCTGGATGAAGCGACCTCGGCACTTGACCCGTCCACAGAGGCAGCCATCAACAAGACGTTACAACACATAACGGCCACTAGAACCGTCATATCCGTGACCCACCGTCTCGCATCGGCTGAGCATGCTGATTGTATCTATGTGCTGAATCAAGGCGAAATTGCCGAACAAGGCAGTCACCAGGAATTACTCAAGCTGCCGGAAGGACGTTATAAGCAATCGTGGACAAAGCAGACTGGCTTCGACATTAGCGAGGACGGCTATCACGTAGAGATTAGTTCGGGGCGGCTGAAGCTATTTCCGATTTTTTCAGAAATGGATGAATCGTTATTACGGGATATCTCCCACTTTTTCGTGACGGAATCCTATGCCAAAGAGCGGACGATCATCGACGAAGGTGATCTGGGGGATAAGTTTTACATTATTGTAAGGGGCAAGGTCGAAGTATTGAAAAAGAACAGCACCGGAACCAATGATCGGCTTGCCGTGCTGTCCGATGGCGATTTCTTTGGGGAAGTGGCGTTACTTCGCAACATTCCCCGAACTGCTACCATTCACACACTAACACCAGTTGTCTTTATCACGCTGCAGCGTGAATTTTTCCAAGACTTAATGAAGCGTGCTCCTCATTTGACAACATTCTTGGAATCACGGTCAAAATGAATGGCTCGAATGGAATCCACCAATCGCTGCTCTTTGGCAGCGATTTCTACTTTATCTTGAAATTCCGGGCGAATGAGATGCGCCAGTGGCTGTACGACCTCATAGTAGTGCTGGAAAGCATCTAACGCCTGAGCATCCCATACATAAGCGTATTGCTGCAAATCGCCGGGCATCACCCGCGTTCGGTTGGTCCCTTCCTCCGGGAAGCACTCAAACGGTTCATCCACATTCAGCGAGCCGTAATCGTCGGTTAACTGCTCCCCAGGATGAATGTCACGAACCGCGATTTCAATCTCATACGCCGTTCCAATACAGTTAGCATGGAAGCTGTGGTTCACATAACGACCATTATCCCAACAAAGTATGTACTTCCCATCCTGATTGCGGTAGGAGTACTTCAGAACTAGTTTCTTCCTATCTTCCTCGAGCGCCTGAACCGCTTCTGGCTCCAGAATTTGATCCAAATCATCGAGCGCCCAAGTAATTGTCCCTTTGGGAATGAGTCGGGTAGCGAAAACCCCGAAACCGATCTTGTCATCAATGTATCGCAGTTCCGTATGCGGATGCATCATGTCCATACACTCCTTGTCGAAAATGGGCGGTATTTGTCTTTTTATATTATATTATCGATTAACTCGCCGATTCCTGCTTTTCCCAAGGAATTCATGATTCAAAACTCTCAATTAATTGCAGGTCCCCTATTTGCTGAATTTAGAAGGTTCCGGTTCCCGATAAGCATCGACAAGGAACGCTGCGTGATCTTTGATGCTCTCGCGCAACGATTGTGGCTGTAACACGCGTGCGTAACGCCCCCAACTGAGTACCCATTGCAGAATATCTTTTTCATTTCGACAATGCAGCGTCGCAAGGACATCGTCCTCTCGTTCCTCCAAATTTGTTAAATAGAAAGAGGGATTTTCTCGAACCCAAGAAGCTGCCTCTTTTGCGAACGATACGGTCACTTCTACTAGAAAGTTTTGTTCTGGCTCATACTCACTCATCCGAAATTCGGAGGGACGCTCAAAGGTACTTGTCAACAGAGTAACAGACTCCATACGTTCCAAACGAAATTGACGCAATTCATTGCGCATGGTGCAATGACCCACGAAGTACCAGATTCCTCTCAGATGAACGAGTCCGTAAGGATGAGCGTTTCGTGTACACGAGGGTTCTTCGGATGCATAAGGGGAAGATCGGCGGCTTCTATACGTAAAAGAGAGCTCACGTTGTTCCAAAACGGCTCTGCGTACAAGCCCTAATATTTCTTGATCGGATTCCGTGATGTTCGGGGCATGAAAAGCTTCGTCCAAGTTCAGAAGATGAATACTGTCACGCAGCTGTTGAACCTGTATCCGTTGCTTTTCAGGCATAATTGCCTCTATTTTCTCTTGTGCTGCATGTGCAACTTCAGCATATGTGCTGTCAAAAGTAGTAGCTACATAGTCGCTCCCGAGTAACAGCATGGACGCCTCTAGAGCCGTCAATTGAATCGGCGGTAGAAAGAACCCTTCCATGAGCTCATACCCAATACCTGGTGTAGAGCGCAGTGGTATGCCTGAAATCGAGAGGGCCTCCATATCACGGTACACCGTACGGATGCTCATTTCGAAGCGGCTTGCCAAATCTTCGGCACGCACTACCCCTTTTCTCTGTAGTTCCAGAAGAATTGCAAGCATACGATCAGAACGTTTCATGAAAAAAGCCTCCGTCTTGCTCCTGACAATACGTTGTCATGAGCAGGTTGTTATAATGAACATATTCTCACTTCAAGTAGGAGAATCCTACATCAGAAAAGGAGAATTATCTCAAGACTATCAAAATTGGTACCGCCAGCCAATAATTTACAGCTGACTAACCATAAAAAGAGGAGCAATTAAAATGTGGAAATTCGATCACAGCGTTACAACCGATGCAAAGGCGGAAACCATTACAGCCGAAAGGGCGGGATGCGCTGGCATACATGATCGTGGAAGTAAAGCCTTTACGGTCTTTTTCAGACATAACACATATGCCTGCGGCCGGCATCAGTATTAGTTTCTCACATGACATCGATTCGAAAGAAAACGGTACGAGGGTAACTCACACGATGACCATTACCGGTCCAAATGCTGAAACTTTAGGGCCACAAATCGGAGGAGAAATTTCACAACGTATCCCTCTACGGCCCAATCACTTGTCCAGTTGGCCAGAAAAATTGAACTCGAGGCTGTGTGATTTATATGGAAAATAATAATCTTCGTTATTGGATCGGAGTCGTTTCTAAATCGCACGTCATGAGAGGAGTAGAAGGCGGCTTTGCACAATTGTGTCACGGAAAAGCCGCTCCCTTAAAGCGAATGAGACAGGGAGATTGGCTAATCTATTATTCCCCAAAAACGGATTTAAACGGCGGTGAACCTTTACAGGCATTTACAGCAATTGGACAAGTGAGAGATGACGAAGTGTACGAGTATCCTATGAGTGAATCCTTCATTCCATATCGACGCAACATAGATTATTATGAGTGTACGGAGGCTCCCGCCCATTCCCTCTTGGAGAGAATGAGTTTCACCAAGGGAAACCGAAATTGGGGATATCGCTTTCGCATGGGACACTTTGAAATTGATCTAACGGATTTCACAATAATTTCAGAAGCTATGAGAAAGCAATGATTTTTCTACAATTAAATTCACAAATGAATAAAGTGGGATCCCTTATTAAAATATTGGATTCCACTTTTTGTGTTTAGAGTTTGTCCCTCATACTTACAAACAGAAAAGACCCCTCACGGAGCCTCTCTGTTCAACAATAATTATAGATGATAATGATAGATCGATTTATACCGGTTGAGTCTTTTTCAAATACGCACGCCAAGTAATGCACCACTGCTTCGGATCATCTAAGGACGATTCATCGTTCCGGTGAACGGTGCTGTTATGCGGAGCTGACCGCACAATTTCCGGCTGTGTGTAGGCTTCATTCGAGATATGCTCCAGCGCATGGATGTATTCGTCCAGATCCTCTTTGGAATAAGACTCTGTCGGCTCCAAAGTAAACGGCTGCTTCACGATATATGGATGATGAGACGTCCAGTAATGCAGGCCGAAATCACACATGCGGCGAGTAATATCCTCTGTCGTGACACCTGTTTCATCTGTAAGCTGCTTCCAACTGTAGCGAACCTGCTCAAGGCGGCGTCCTTTGATATAAGGTGCGCTTGCACCGCGGATTTGCAGGATTTTGTGATAAAGATAATTGTTGTTCAGAACCGCAATTTGGGCGACATCCTTCAGTCCGTCTGGACCGAGGCTCATAATCCAAGCGTAGGAACGCAGTACAGTCTGTGCAACCCCATGGAAGCTGCGAACTTTACCAATGCTGTCTCCCGTCTGATTCTTCAGAACATAACGGCTTCCGTCGTAATCTACGAGCGGTCCAGGTAAGAAACGTTTCAGTTCCTCGCTTACACCAAGAGCACCCGTAGCCGGACCGCCGCACATATGAGGAGCCGCAAACGTCTTATGCAGATTGAAGAAGCACATGTCAAAGCCCGCTTCTTTCGCTCTCGTGATGCCAAGCAGGCCGTTTGCGTTGGCCTGATCGTAGAAGCAGACTCCACCCGCTTCGTGAACAATGTCGGTAAACTCGCGAATGCGGTGGTTATAGATGCCAGTGTCCTCCGGGTTCGCAACGACAAAACCAGCTGTTCGCTCGGAGATTACACTCTTCAGCTTCTCTAGATCCGGGAAGCCGTCTTCGTCTGGGTGCAGCGTTATGATTTTGTAGCCCTTGACCGCAGCTGTCGCAGCTTGGGAGGGGTGGGAGAAAATCGTCGTAATGATCTCATCCCGCTGATCTCCCTCACCTCGCGAATCATGATAAGCACGAACGATGGATGCCATCGCAAGCAAGGCTTGCGTGCCGCTGCTCGGTTGGAACGAGAAGGCATCCATCCCGCTGATCTCACGCATGGCAAGGTCCAGCTTATAGAAAATCTCCAGCATGCCCTGAACAGAATCTGCGTCCTGCAAGGGATGAAGCTCCATCATATGGGGCGTACGGATAAGCATTTCGTTGATGCGCGGAATATACTTCATCGTACAAGTGCCTTGTCCGATCTCAACATTCATATCGGAGCCAAGAGTCTCCTGGGACAGGCGCAAATAATGCCGAAGTACTTTGGCTTGACCGATCTCGGGTAAAGCCGGCGCTGATTTTCGCTTCATAGAAGAAGGTATACGTCCAATGCCGTCTCCCACCTCAGCTGCAATGGCAGCCTCCGTTCCTGGCGGAATAACCCCTCGCTCACCCTGACGGTGAAGCTCAAATATAACCGGCTCATCCCATTTGGCTTGATGAAAATTACGGACTTTATGGTCTCTGCGAATTCGTTTCATGGCGTTCCGTCCTTTCTCTATATAAGTCGATCACGGTTTGCGAACAATGGTTTGAATGGTGTCTGCTAGACGATCTAGATCAGCCTGCGAATGAATTTCAGTTACGCAGTAGAGGGCACATTGTCCCCATGCCGGGAAAGAAGTCGATAAATCTTTGCCTCCGAATATTCCCGCTTCTGACAGGCGCGCATTAATTTCAGCGACAGTTAGGCCTGTTTCGTTGAAATCAACAACAAACTCCTTGAAGAAAGCTGTTTCTGCGAACCGAAGGGAAATGCCTGGAATGGCGGAGATTTTCTTGGCCGCGTATTGCGACTTCTGCATGATGGTCTCGCCGACTTCCTGCATACCGGTTGGTCCAAGCAAGGACAGGTAGACACCTGCGGTTATGCCCCATAATGCCGTCTGGGTACCAACGGACTCCTTCCCTTTCTCACGAAGCGCGAAGGATGTGCGCTCATAAGCTACATCGCCGAAGCCATATTCGCCTTCAACCTCCGTCGGCACGATGCCGAAAAGCCGGGAGGGATATTCCATGACATATTTCTCTTCATCGCGCGTCGCGATAAACCCGGCTTGCCCGCCGCCATAGTTCATATGCATCCCCAGCGGCTGCAAATCACCACAGACGATATCTGCGCCATATTGGCTCGGAGGCTGAAGAACGCCAAGTGAGATCGGGTCCACACCAACAATGGAGATGGCATTCACGGAATGAGCAAGCTCCGAAATTTCATGTCCTTGGTCTTCGATGATGCCGAGGTAACCCGGATTCTCAAAGTATACCGCAGCTATTTCGCTAGATAGCTTGCTGCGCAAATCATTCAAGTCCATTTTGCCCGTTGCCTCGTTGATTTCAACAAAACGCAGTTCCATCACGGGTGTACAGTAGTTGCCCATGATCATGACTTTGTCAGGGTCGACTGACTTTGGAAGCAGTGCAACACTGCGGCCTGTCATGCGGCCCGCCATCCGAATCGCTGTTGAAGCCGCTTGTGCCCAGTCGAAGGTAGGGACATTAACGACGTCCATATCAACCAGCTCAGCCATTAGACTTTGATACTCGAACAGGGTTTGGAATCGTCCATGATCTTCATAGGGTTCACCGGCATAAGCCGTAACGAACTCGGAACGCTGATTGATTTCGTCACAGACAGCCGGAATAAAATGCTGCCAGCAGCCTGCTCCGAGGAAATTCAAATATGCGGCACCGTGTTTGTTCTTGGCGAGCAGACCATCAATATGACGGCGTAGCTCATATTCCGTCATTGCTGGCGGGAGGTTCATCTCCCTATTCAGCTTCAAGCTGTCTGGAATGGCGTCATGAAGCTGATCCATCGAGGTCAGGCCGATTTCCTTCAACATCGCATCACGAACCTCAGGCACGGTATTCGGTATATAAGGATGGGCATAAGTTCTGTTATTAGGCAAAGGTAACGCCTCCATTCATCGTTGTATACTTACAAGGTAGTTTAAAAAATCCACTCTCATAACGAAGTAATTCAGGAAGTGTATCGACATCGAATCTTGAACGAATCCGGGAAGTCCGGTACTCACGTAGCAAAGCTACACTCCGTTCCTCCTTCTCCGGATTTCGTCCAACCTTCTCGATTCTGAAAGCGGACTTTTTAAACACGAACTTATAGATTCTTAACTGCAAAGCGGGAGCTGGACGGAATCGCCCTTAAGCAATGCCCCCGCCATCCACAACAAGCACACTTCCCGTTACCCAAGAAGACATGTCACTCGCTAGAAACAGGACCGCATTAGCGATATCTCGCGGTGTACCGAGCCTCTCCAGCGGGCGTCCGCCGGCCGAGGCGATTAGGAATTCGGCCTCGTTTCGCTGAAGCTGCTTTGCTTCATCACGCAGCAGCGGCGTGTCCGTATCGCCTGGCGATACGCAGTTCACGCGAATGTTGGCGATGCCATGATCGATAGCCATAGCCCGCGTTAAATTCACAACGCCAGCCTTGGCAGCGCAGTAGGCAGCAGCGCGGTCTCCGCCTTTTAGGCCCCAACCGGAGCCAGAGTTAATGATGCTGCCTCCGCCCTCTCGCTCCATGATCGGAATGATATATTTGGACAGTAGATAAACGCCCTTCAAGGAAACATCTATTACCAAGTCCCAATCACGTTCTTCCAGCTCAACGACCGTTTTACGACGAATAATCCCAGCATTGTTGAACAAAATATCAATTCGTCCGTGTGCAGCATCAATTTCTGCCGCAACACGCTGACAATCAGCAGAAGAAGACACATCACAGCGATAAAAACTTGCTTGGCCTCCCTGCTGTTTAATTCCAGCCACCGCTTGTTCACCCTGCGCTTCGTTAATATCTAGAAGGACGGAATATGCTCCAAAGCTGGCCAGCAGTTCAGCCGTCGCAAGACCAATCCCTGAGGCTCCGCCGGTCACAACTGCTATTTTTCCCGTTAAGTTCAATACGTCATGTGCGTTAAGCATGGTTTGTACCCTCCTGTTGTAGATGTTTCACTTTCGCTTCTAGTCTCATTTGATGGCTCAACCGCTCTGGTGAGGCATCTTCGGATAGATATGGCTTAAGCAGTATCTGGAAACGGAATGCTTCTGAGTTGACTGTGTTCTCCGGAGACTGAGCCGGTCCACAGCTGTTGCTGCCCAGACCATTCTGCCTGTAATCCAAGTTGAGTGTAATGAAATCCCGTGGAACAAGATCACTAGCATGTTTGGCTGCTTCTATGTCAGCATCGGTATAGCGTCGTGCACTGAATTCAAGAGTCGGTACTCCTACAGCGAGTAAGCCGATTCCGGCACCGTCTGTCATGGATACCCACCTTACATCAGTGCGGTTGCCGTTTTCCTGCGGATAAATATATGGCGTGAATAGTTCATCTACAGACTTCCGATACACACCAAACCGTCCTGCTTCTTTACTATCGGAGTAGTTCTCTCCCGGACCACGTCCGTACCATTTAACAGCGTCCATGTCTCCCGGTATCTCCATTTGGAGTCCAATCTTCGGAAGCATAGCAGGCGGCTTGCCTTCTGGGACGCCTTGCACGTCGATCACGATAAGACCTGAGCCCGTTATGGTGTAAGTCGTTTCACATCGGAAGCCCCAGTCGAATACTGGAGGTGCAATGCGAGACTCCCAAATTACACGAATCGTCTCCTCATCAAGCCGCTCCCAGCGACAATCATCAATTCGTTCGCTGAGCCTATTGAGATGCGCCTTGTACCAGTCGGGAAGGACATACATATCGTTATCAATTGGCGCACGCCAAAAGTTAAGACGCGGCCCCGTGTTCACTAGCTCTTGGCCATTCATTCGCAGCGAACTGATTCCTGCTTGCCGGGTGTCTAATACGATTCGGAATGAATCGTTCGCGAGGATGAGCTGACGCCCTTCCTCTGTGCAGGATAAACTCCGCATATGCAAACTAGCTGCTTCAGAAGCGGATGAATCATCTACGTTCCCAACTGCTTCTAGAGCGAGTTGTGCCCAAGCTACCTCATGTCCTTGCTCACCCCAGATGCAATCTGCCGCAAGCGTGAAGCCGACATTCAACCAGCGCTCAGCACCCTGATCCAATATGGCTAACTGCAGATCTGCTTTTACTGGAACATACAGCTCTGCACTTTCACCAGGGCCAACTCGCGGCAGAACAAGCACACCGCTTTGGACGGTCCGCCCATCTACGGTCACACTCCAATCTGCATAGAGGTGATCGAGCATTACAAAATCGTAGCGATTCATGATACGTATGCGATTATCTTTTATATACTCGACCCTTACAGGCTCAATAATTTTCTTGTATTCAATAAGACCTGGGGAGGGTGTCCGATCTGGTCGAACAAGACCATCAATAACGAAATTGCTGTTGTTCGGCACATCGCCGTAGTCTCCGCCGTAAGCGTAGTCGTCTTTACCATCAGCCGTCTTCCTGCGGATTCCGTGGTCGATCCATTCCCAGACGAAGCCGCCCTGCAGTCTTCTATAAGCATCGAAGGTATCAAAATACGGCTTGAGTCCGCCTGGACCATTCCCCATGGCATGGGCGAATTCGCATAGGATATGCGGTTTAGGATGATCAGCTATCTGACCGAAGCCTACCATCTTCTCAACAGAAGAGTACATGGTGCTCACAATATCGCACACTTCCGCTTCACGATCTTCTTCATAATGAATGAGCCGGGTTGGATCTGCTTGTTTGCACCACGCCGACATTGCTCGGAAGTTCCAGCCGAAGCCGGACTCATTGCCAAGTGACCAGAACAAGACGGAAGGATGATTCTTATCGCGCTCTACCATGCGGCGTACGCGGTCGACATATGCTTCCTGCCAAGCAGGATCATCGCTTAGCCGTGAAATATTGCCCAGAGGCTCAAAGCCGTGAGTTTCCAAATCGGTTTCTTCCATGACATATAAACCATATTCGTCGCAAATATCGTAAAACCGCGGATCATTCGGATAATGAGCAGTTCTGACCGCATTAATGTTATGCTGCTTCATCATCTTTACATCTTGAATCATGGTCGACAGCGTCACTGTGCGTCCTGTATCCGGATGGTGATCATGACGGTTTACACCTTTCAGCATGATCGCCTTGCCGTTCACCAAAAACTGGCCGTCCTTCACTTCGATCTTGCGGAAGCCAACTCGCTGAGCAACCGTCTCCACCACTTTATCGTTCTGATCCACTACGCCTATCGTCAAATGATAAAGAGTAGGAGCTTCAGCACTCCAAAGCGCAGGTTTCGTGAGTGGAATTGAAAATTCCAGAATCGTCTGATCAGCAGCGGCGACTGTGATCTGTTCTTCAGCTGAAACAACGAATGAACCTTCACTATCCAGCAGCTGCAGTTGGAGTTTTCCTTGCAGCGCATTTCCATGCAGTTCAACTTGAACTGATAAAGTCGCATCGCTGTAGTTAGCGTCCAGTTCGGTAACGATTCGATAGTCCACGATCCGTATGGAGGACGGCTCCGAAATCAGATACACATCCCGGAAAATACCGCTCATATACCACATGTCCTGGTCTTCCAGATAGCTGCCGTCTGACCATTGATAGACGCGCACTGCCATACGATTGATTCCCTGCTTTACATACGGTGTCAGATCAAATTCTGATGTCAATCGGCTTCCTTGACTATAACCAACGAATGTCCCATTGACCCATACATGGAATGCACTATCCACGCCATCGAATTTCACTGCCAGTTTTCTGCCGTCCCAATGCTGTGGAAGCTCAAACTCTCGCACATAGCTGCCTGTCGGATTATCGTTAGGCACATGCGGAGGATCTACCGGGAACGGATAATATAAGTCCGTATAATGCGGATTGCCATATCCCTTCAGCTGCCAGTGGCTCGGAACTTGGATCTCATCCCAGCCAGACAAGTCATAATTCTCTTTGTAAAAATCATCCGGCGCCCATTCAGGCCCCTTCGCATAATGAAACTTCCAACTGCCATTCAATGATTTGAACCAAGGTGAGCTTCCTCGGTCATAGCTCAAAGCTCCGGCTTGATCGGAATGTGGGATAAAATATGCCCGGCTTTTCGCGCGATTACGCTCTAACACCGCAAGATTATCCCAATCACGTGCCGCTTTCTCGTTACGCATGGCTGCTTCTCCTCTCGAATCTCTCTATATGAGTCTCTATTGATCTTCTGTTAAAAAAAACCTAATCTGGTCCACACGACGCGTATCCATTGGAATAAGGAGACCGTCGATTCATTCATCTAATCTTGCTTTGCATTGAGGTGTCTTAGATCGGGTTCAATCTTCAACTATGCTCAATTGAGGTTGCTAGATGAATGAATCCATGTTCGCGGATGAATGATGTTGTAGAAAGTGCAACAATTGCTACCTAAATCTCGCCTTTTTCCATTAGTTGTTGCATAATGTACAACAATTAGGTCCTAAAAAGGCCATTTCGCAACAACTGGGCTAAAAATGTTGTACAAACTGCAACTTCAAGTTGCAAAATAGCCTTTAGGCGTGCAAATTGTTGTATAGAATACAACATTGGTAACCACTATAGCCCATCTACCCCTTAATCCCCGTACCCGCGATTCCACCGACAATGTAGCGCTGCGCGAAGAAGAACACGGCCAGCGGCGGAATGGAGATCAAACAGGTTATAGCCATAATGGACTGCATATCGACGCCAAACATCCCTTTGAACTGCGACAATCCAAGCGTCAGTGTATATTTCGACTGATCATTGAGGAAAATTAGAGGTCCCAGATAATCGTTCCAACAGCTCATAATCTGAAACACGCCGACTAAGATGAGCGATGGTCCCATGAGCGGAACAATGATCCGCATAAGAATAGCAAATTTGTTTGCCCCATCGATCGTTGCTGCCTCATCTAACTCGCGAGGAAGCGTCAGAATGAACTGTCTCAGCAAAAAGATATAATAAGCCGAACCGAACCACGACGGAACAATAAGCGGTTTGAGCGTATTAATCCAGCCGAGGTAGTTAAACTCCATATACTGCGGGATCATGGTGACTTCCCAAGGGATCATCATTGTAGCAAGCACAATCAGAAACAGCAGATCGCGCCCTATAAATTGGAATCTCGCAAACCCGTAGGCTACAAGCGTACAAGATATCAGTTGGCCGAGCGTTGACATCAACGTCACGATGACGGTATTTTTCAGGAATAAGTTAAAAGGCTGAATCGTCCACGCATCGGCGAAATTACTGAATTTCCAAACCGAAGGAATCCATTTTGGTGGGAAAAGGTACAGCTCCGCTGGCGATTTCACCGCCGTCGTCACCGCCCAGAACAGCGGAGCGACGAACAGCAGCGAGCAGATAATCAGCATCGTATATACGATTATCCGTTTCATGCAGATCGCCTCCTTCCGCTGGATTTCACTTTCTTCTGTGACTTTTGCTTCATTTCGCCTTCATAGAACACCCAAGCCTCAGACGACTTGAATACAAGGAATGTCAGACTTAGCACAATAAGGAACATGAACCATGCGTTTGCTGCGGAATAACCCATTTTAAAAAACTTAAATGCATTCTCGTACATATACATCGCGTAGAAATACGTTGATTTCATCGGACCGCCTCCAGTGAGCAGAAGCGCGAGGGTCAACTGTTGGAACGCCGCGATAATGGACGTAATCAGATTGAATATAATTGTCGGGCTGAGCATCGGAATCGTAACGCTGAAGAATTGTCTGAGCTTACCCGCTCCATCTATGGAAGCGGATTCGTATAGATCCTTCGGTATCCCCTTGAGCCCTGCGAGAAAAATGAGCATCATCGAGCCTTGTCCCCATAGGCTTGCAACGACCATCGCAACCAGAGACCATTGTTTATCATTCAACCAGTTCGGACCTTGCACACCGAAGATCGACAGAAAATAATTTAGAATGCCGTAATCTCCGCTGTACACCCAGGACCAGATCATAGCTAGCGCCACGCCCGAGATCACAGAGGGCAGGTAGAACGCGGTTCGAAAAATCGCGCTGCCGCGAATTTTCTGATTGAGCAGAATCGCAAGTCCAAGTGCAACCGCTATATTGAGCGGAACAAACAGCGCTGCGAACTTGATCGTCACGCCGAATGACTTCCAGAACAGCGGATCTTTCGTAAACATATCCACATAATTGCCTAAACCGATAAAGCGCACTTTACCTACAATCGGCCAATCGAAAAACGAAATAATAAGCGAGAATAACAACGGCCCTAAAGTGAACACTAGGAATCCGAAGATCCATGGGAAAATGAAGAGGTAGGGAGTTACCCCACCCCAACTTCGTTTCCTTCTAGGTTTGAGGTTGGCCATTGGTTTCCCTGCGTTTGCTTGCTGCGGGTAGGTCTGAGCCATCTCCCTAACCTTCTTTCTGTAGAAATGTTATTTCAAATAACGCTCACTGTCTTTGACTGCTTGATCCAGCGATTCCTGTGCATTACTGCCAAGTACGGTTGCTTCTACGGCCGAAGATAGCTGACGATTTACTTCATTCCACTTTGCATTGAGCAGGAATGCCGGCGAATTGTCGGAGCGCTGCAGCATCGTGTAAAACGGCTTGTACAGAGGATCTTGATCTTTCTTTAGCTCGTTTACGACACTTACTCTGACCGGCAAATCCGCTACGCGCATCTTGATCGCTTCATTGGAAACATAATATTTGATAAACTCCCAAGCGAGATCCTTCTGTTTCGAATCCTTCGCAATAGATAAGGCAGATTCAGCAATCACGCCTTTGACTGGTTTACCTGGAAACGCAGGCATCTCCACTGTCCCTACATCAATCCCTGCTTCCTTGAACGATTCCAGCGGCCAGATACCGCTTTCCCACATGGCGATTTTGCCGCCTTTGAAAATATCCTCACCGCTTTGTTGTCCTTTACCTCCGGCCAGCACGGCCGAACCGTTCTTGACCATATCCCCGAACATTTGAATGGCTGCGGCTGTTGCTTTGCTATTCATGAAGCCATTAATGGTTTTGCCGTCATTAGAGATAAAGGAACCGCCGTTACTCCATACAAATCCTTGCAGATCGTACGTATCGTTCTCTGCCCGAACACCGAAACCATACTGTTTCTTGGCTTTATCCGTCAGCTTCTTGGAGATATCCTGGAAATCATCCCATGTCCAGCCGTCCTTCGGATAAGGAACCTTGGCATCATCAAACATCTTCTTGTTGTAATACACGACACGAGTCGTGAAGCCAGCCGGGATTCCATAGAGCTTGTTCTCGATCGTCGCGTAATTGAACAACCCTTTGTAGAAATCATCCTTTTTCAAGTCCTTGTCTCCGTCAGCGTAGCTGCCGAGCGGCTCAAGCGATTGATGATACGTTGGGAAATCCCACATGTACATGACATCCGGAGGATTCGTAGCACCGAAACCCGCAGCTAGCTTCTGGTCGAAACCGTCAGCGTACGCTTCTACCTGGACCTTCGTTCCCGGATGGTTCGCTTCGAACTTCTTCGCGATATCCTGCTCGATCTTAAGCGCATCCCCGGTATCCCATGTAGCGAATCGAAGCGTCTTCTCTTTGGCAGCATTGTTCCCGTTCGCCGGTGTTGTTGTCGCCTTGCTAGTCGTACCCTCGTTATTACCGACGCATGCTGTAAGCGCAGTCATCGTCATTGCAGTCGTAAGAACAATGAGTGAAAGTTTCTTGATCATTCTGTCAGCTCCCCTATCAGTGAATGAGTATATAATAATTGAACCGCTTTCATCATAACTAAAATGAAAGCGGTTCAAAACCGATAACTATTCGAATGTTTGTGCGTTTTTGTTCGATTCACTGAGGTGGGTGTCCATATGTTCGGACGGTACCGTCTTTATGTTCGGCGCGGTACTGACTTGGCGTTTGGCCTGTGCAGCGCTTGAACCATTTGCTGAAATATTTGCTGTCTCCAAGCCCCGTACGCTCAGCGATATCCTGAATCGTCAGCGGCGTATCCTTTAATAATCCGTAGGCCAGCTTGAGCTTACGTTTGTATTGAAAAGCCACGAAGCTGTCTCCCAGCGTTTTCTTGAAAATGATAGAGAAGTGGCTTCGGCTGAGACCAACCTGTCCAGCCACATCGCTGACAGACCACTCAGCCGCTGGATTGTCATGCAGAAGCTTAACCGCTTTCCAGATCGGCTCCGGCCAATCTGTGGCCGTTACGCCATAGGCTTTCTCCAATTCTGCTGCTTTATGCAGGATTAACAATGCTTCAAGACGTTCCTCCGTGCTTGTGAGCGGCCCTCTTTTGGCCCATTGCAGCTTCGCATTCTCGCTCTTTCTCTCCACAAGCAAGCTTTCCGCAGCATTCAGAAGCGATTCTGGCACTATATAGTAGCAGCGCTCATCCCCATAAGGAATGACTGCCCCTTCACATAGCTGGCGATCTTCCTCTAGCGCTTCCTTTAACAGATCAAGCCATGACCCCTCACACCCGGAAGTCTTGATCAGATAGATGTAAACCGGCTCACCATGGAAAGACCACACCTCGCGGGTACGTTTCCCCATCTCTCCAATAAGTTTGTCATTATGGCCATTCAGCCAAGCATAGAGCAAGGTACCCAGCCGCTCATCCTCGTCTTCGCTGTCAGCTACTTGAGCAGCTGTTGGTGCCGAAGGAGCTATCGCAAGCTCATGTTGAAATTTCGCCAGCATGCCTTCCAGCTCCTCATCCTCGAAGGCGGTTTTGAGCAGATAGCCAGCTGCTCCCAGCTTCATTCCCTGTTGAGCGTACTCGAAATCCCGGTGGCAGCTGAGCAGAATGATTTTCGTATCGGGAGCTGCTTCCTTGACTCGGCGTGACAATTCAATACCATCCATTTCGGGCATAACAATGTCGGTAATGACTACTTGAGGCCGATGCTCAAGGAAAGCTTCCCAAGCTTTGCGGCCATTTGGGGCGTCCGCCACCACTTCCATCCCATATTTATCCCAAGGAACAGTGGAACGAAGTCCTTTACGGACAATGCTTTCGTCATCTGCAATGATTACCTTAATGGTCTTGATTGTTTCCATGCGGACTCTCCTCCTTCTTAGGCCATTCCATGATGATCGTAGTCCCTTCACCCTTGATGGATTGCACCTTTAACCCATACTGCAGTCCAAAATGTAGTTTGAATTTCTGATCGGCATTTTGCACACCCAGTCCTCCCCTACCCTTACGCTTCGTATCGCTTGGCCGAAGAAGGCGCTTCAGCTTATCCGCTGAAATGCCCACTCCGTTATCAGATAGTGTAAGCAGCAAATGATTGCCTTCTTCCTGAACGGTTAAGCGGATCACTCCCTTGCCATCCTCGAAGCCGTGGAAGAAAATATTCTCGAACAACGGCTGCAGTGTCATGCGGGGAATCAGATAGCGCTTGAGCAATTCATCGCATGTCAGTTCATACTCGAATACGGGGCCATAACGGACCTCTTGGATTTTCAGAAAATGCTCAATCATCCGCAGCTCTCGGCCAAGCGGTATCAGCTCCTGCGAGATATCCAGATTGCCTTCGAGTACCATCGTGAGATGGTACAGCATTTGGCGGATATCCTCCGCTCCCTGAAGCCTGGCTTTCCATTGAATGGAGTTAAGTGTATTAAAGAGCAGATGCGGGTTGATCTGATAATGAAATGCCTTCAGCTCCGCCTCCTTCTTGAGCCGTTCGCTCCGTTCAACCTCGCCAATCAAAGTCTGTATGCCGCCCACCATATTGTTAAAGCTCGTATCCAAAATGCCCAGCTCATCCTTGGCTTCTACTTGAGTCCTCGTATGCAGCTTACCGAAGCTGACCTTCTGCATCGCATCCTTAAGACGGCGAATCCGTGCGGTGAATCGGGAGGAGAATAAATACGCAAGCCCAAAAGCCAGCAGACATGAAGCTACTGCAACCATAATCGTATTCGATCTTATAATGCTGGAGGAGCGATAGAACGACTGGGAAGGCAGCCTCGCCTCGATCGTCCAATGATTAGCTGCAAGTGTTTTGTTCCAGACAATATCACTGGTTTGCGAAGTGAAGGCAGTTGCTGACTCATATATAATTCGTCCCTGTGGATCTGCTATTCTTAGATGAGCCTTCGTATCGTTCTCGAATAACTTGAACATATGAAGCAGATCTTCCGCATTCTCCTCTATAAGAATCTTGCTCCCCCGAAGCGCGCCGTAAGGATTGTTAATCGGTACAGCTAAGCCCAGCACGGGCATTCCGGAATCTTCGGTTTCCGTCATCCCATGATTCTGAGAATAGAAACCCAGCCAGTACTTCCCTTCATTAGCATCCGACATGGATTGCCAAGCTGGAATACGGCTGAGCTTCGACACATCGAGATTATTTTCTCCATAATAGTAGCCAGAACTGGTAATAATGTAGATGCCTGTCGTTCGGTCGGTTTTAAGCGCTTTCAGAAGAACTTCAAAATCATTCTTATCCATAATCTCTTTATAAGTTGTCGGAACCTGGTTCCCTAGATCGACCCTTGCAGGATCAAGTAAATAGGAATAAACCGTCTCCGTCGTCTGATTCATCCGATTCAAATACGAACTCATCTGCTGCTCCAGTTGCGCCACAGCATTCTCCCCATATTTGCCAAACTGTGAATTAATGACCTTCGCGGACTGGTAATAAGACAAGGCCCCAAGCGATAGCAGCGGAATAATCGTCACAATGAGAAAACAGAAGAGCAGCTTCGTGCGAATGCTCCGATAAGAGCCAGACAAAAGGCGGATGTTGAGTCGCTTAAGCAAATAATCTTTGATGATCGCACCCTCCCTCCAGCATTCTCTGTAAAATCATACACTTGAAGTGTAGCATGGAACACTTTAAGCGAACAATGTATCTTCCATCCATTGAGAGAGTCCGCTGACGGCGATGGCTTCACATTTCAAATTGAGACCCGATCCCCGAAACCGGAAAAGCACCTCCCCTCTGCGAATTTATAGCAGGGAGAAGTGCAGGTTTTATTTAGGTGGTTGTGTACTCATTTCCTAGAATCAAGAACACACTCGATGTCCATGTAAAGGCACGATCACGCAAGCCTTGTCCCGTAATCGCGTCAAAATTCTCAGCCATTCCGCTGCGATCCAGCATGGTACAGAATCGGCGTGCTACCTCTTCTGCCAATTCACGATCACCCGCTGCGGCCACTCCTTCCACGAGCAGCATGGTCGAAGGAGCCCAGATCGGGCCTCGCCAATAGCCGTCCGGATTATAGAAAGGACTAATCACGCTCTCTGTCGCCCAACCATTACTCGTTAAGAAACGATCTTCATCCCTTAGCCCCTTCAGCAAAGCTGTGCGGATCGGCTCGGGCAGACGTTTGCCTAGAAGAATGGGAACGAACAAGAGGAGACTGTCCCCTTCGGATAACTCGTGCGTGCCGGAGCGGCAAGCCGTGAAGCGGCCATCCTTCCAGAAATGGGAAATCATCTTCTCAAGTGTGCCCTCAGCCAGCTGCCGCCATTCTTTCGCTTCTTCCGCATTCCCGAGCAGTCCCGCAATCTCAGCAAGCAGTTCTGCTTGAAGAATGAGAAAGGCCGCTAAATCCGGGCTTTCTACCGGAATGCCATTATTGAAGGCTGTACTGTTATCCCAGCCAGAGTCATTGCCGTGATTGTATTGCGGAATGCCATCTCCATCGCCGTCGCGATATCGGAACCACCATTTCGTCCATTTAGAGAGTGGTTCATAGACCTCTCGAAGTTGGGCATCCTTAATATAGTCCGTTCTGGCCATCATCCAGGAAAGCGTCCATCCATGAATCGGCGGTTTGTTGCAGTTCCAGAGCTCATACTTATCATTGATGAAATCAGGAATCAAGCCGCTCTCATCCTGGCGGTCAAAGAAAATCATGAATTGATCCCACGCCAGCTTCGGATCATGGCGAACAAGCGCCATCGCATTGAAGCAGTGATCCCAGCTCCAAATATTCGTCATCCAGTTCTTCGACATATACATCGCCGGCCTGGTCAGGCACCCCTCATCTGGAACGAGGCAGGACCACGTGATATAAGCTGCAAGTTCCCGACTTTCATGCCAACGTTCTGGCAGAGGCAGGGTACGATCTAGCCACAGGTTAAACTCTTCCTTCACTTGCTTGACAGCGTCATCGAAGGATTCCAAAGCAGCGCGCGGCTCCCATACGGTGCGGAATTCCTCTACAGCAAACTCGGATACACCCGATTTGCGGTCAGGCAGGAAGTCTGCAATTACATAGGAACTTTTAATTTTGTCCCATGGCACTTCCATCTTCAAGTCGCCAACCAGCGCTGTCAGCATGAATCGGCATTCATGGGTGAAGCTGTTCACTTCCCAGCTGCTGGAGTCTGCTTGATAGGCGTAATCGTAAGCAGCCGTGCGGAAGGTTAAGCGGATTCCACAGCCTTTCGTGCGAATCCGAAATGTTCGGTGATCGGAGATACAGATCTCAGCTGTTAAGCCTGCCGTCGATTCAAGCCGGATCAGCTCCGGGCAAGCTATTGCCTGGAATGACACGGAATGACCGCTTTCATCTAGCACATCAATATGGAACGCCTCGCCGAATTTATCGTCGCCGCCACGAACGGTGCGCAGATACAGGCCTTGTTGTCTATCTTGGGCTTCAGGCAGAATCGAAATCGCTAGGAAGGATTCTCTCCGGCTGAAAGGTACAACGTTAAGGTCAAAGTTCATGATTAATTCTCCTTTACGAAAGCAGTATGCGCTTTCATTGTACCGAATGGAGATCTGGGGAAGAACCGACAGTTGTTTGTGATGGGTAGGTAATTTGTTGCCTATTGAGAGTTGCGAGGGGGTGAGGGGGAATTTTGTTCGGCGTAATTCGTCATATTGTTCGAAAACGAAAAACCTCCCATCGTGGGAGGTTGGTTTTGTGAATATCAATTTAAGAATGGATGATAGCTATTGCTGTTGTTGAACCTTTACACCCTTAATCAGAAGCCAGAAAGCTAATGATAGCTCTCCAATCACACCAGGTACGGCTACCATCAGTAGGAATATCGTTTTGTAGTCGGCGTAGTTGGGTAGAAGAAAATGTGCCATACTATCTATTACATATCCAGCAGATGCAAGGATCAAGAAGATCCCAATTATTCTTGGTATATATCCTCCTGACTTGATTATTAAATAACCAACGACCAACAAATGACATCCGAAAAATACTAATCCAATAAGCCATCCATTGTTAAATGCATTGATCAGTAGCATCACCTGAGCGTGTAATTGATCTTTCGTGAATACCGTGAAGTATTTAGCACCACTTAGAAGTGGTGAAACATTCAACAAATTAGACAAGGCGATTCCAAAAATAGCGGTGTATATCAACCTAAAACACGCCGCGAGCATGGCAAGATTCTTATTAACGGGTTTGAGTAGAACATACAGTGCCCAAGCTACCAGCACATCAAGAATAAGCACGATGACAAAGCTAATTAATCCACTCCGAAATAACATCTCATTGGCTATAATGTTACTAGCAGTTTTTGCTGCATCATCCGGTATAATAAGACCCTCAAGAACAGAAAAATTAGAGAACATAGCAAGTATGGCCATAAGTAGAAGCCCGAACCCTGCGACTCTAGCATAATAAAGCGGTGAGGCTCCTGTGTTAAGGTTTGTCATTTCTAACCCCTCCTAATTTTCCTCAAAAGAAAACACTTCTTCCAACGTTAAACCGAAGACGCGAGCAATACGAAAAGCCAATTCCAAAGAAGGGGAGTAATTTCCTTTCTCGATGGCGACGATGGTCTGTCGTGTCACCCCCGCTTTATCTGCTAATTGTTGTTGGGTCATTTCATCATGATTAAAGCGTAAAGTTCGAATCTTGTTGCTAATATGTGCTTTGCCCATCTTAGACTCCTCTCCGATAAAGATACAGCTGTGTGATGACTCCAATCACCTCTGATAATAACCCTGAACTAATAAGTATGATGAACATAACATAGGGTGGTTGATCCATAACCAGCGGTATCATTGCTAGAAGAAAACCAATAATAAATACATAATGAGAATTTCTCGTGGATTTCAATTCAATTAATTTGTCCAGCTCATCCGTGATTCGAGGTTCTTTCTCCTTCGTTGTTATGGTATTGATCATACTGAATACGATATGAATGATAATTTTTGCTAAAATCGACACCGGGATTAAGATTAAGATGAAAGCTCCCCAGAAGCTGAATGCGTTCGATGTATGAAAGCTCCCTTCTTGGTACTTTTGAAACACATACATACTATAGAGAGAAAAAATTAGTAAGGTGGATATTAAAGATACGATGTTTCTCTTTTCTTGAAAGGACATATTCACCTCTCCTTTTCTGTTAATATTTATAAATAAGTAAAGTATTATTTACATAGTATATTATCAAGCATACATTGTATCAAGTATTCTTTACATAAATAAAAGATAGGCTGTCCAAAAAGTAGTCGAAGATGTCTGAGAGATATACTTGTGCGACAATTTGGGACAGTCCCTATGCAAAAAGAGCAAAGGCGGTTACGCCTTTGCTCTTTTTGATCAATTAATCTACTGTAGGGTCCAAATTGCATTCTTCCAGTTTCAACACTTTTGTTTTGTATTTCCACTTGTAACCCAGCCACAACACCAAGAAAAACGGAATTCCAATATAGGAAGCGAGTAAGAAAATCCAATCCACCTGTCCGTCCGAAAACGCGCTAATGCTTTGGCCTATAATGACAATCATACACATTACGCCTGCCAAGATCGGCCCGAACGGGAACCACATGGAGCGGTATGGAAGATCAGCTACTTTGTTCCCTTGTGCAACGTAAGCTTTACGGAAACGGTAATGACTAATTGCAATACCAAGCCATGCGATGAATCCAGACATACCTGATGCGTTCAATAGCCAAATGTACACTTGACCATCGCCAAAGAAAGAGGCAAGGAAGGTAAGCATTCCGATTGCAGCTGTCGCGAGCAGGGCGTAAACTGGAATCCCGCTTTTACTTAATTTAGTGAATAATTTAGGTGCTTTACCTTCTTTCGCCAATACCCACAGCATGCGTGTGGAAGCGTACATCCCTGAATTACCCGCGGATAGAACCGAGCTTAGGATAACGGCATTCATCACAGAAGCTGCTATGCTTAAGCCTGCTTTTTCGAAAATAATCGTAAACGGACTTGCCGCTACGCTGTCGCTAGCCAATGTATCTGTGGAATACGGAATCAGCATGCCAACAACGAAAATAGCCAAGATGTAAAACAATAGAATTCTCCAGAACACGCTGCGGATCGCGCGAGGTACGCTCTTCCGAGGATTCTCGGATTCCCCTGCTGCAATACCTACGAGTTCTGTTCCTTGGAAAGAGAAGCCGGCAGCCATACAAACACCAAGTACTGCAAGCAAACCGCCCGAAATCGGCGCATCACCTGCTGTAAAATTACTGAATCCAATCGCTTTTCCACCCCAGATACCGACGATCATTAGCAATCCGATACCGATAAACACAGCAATTGTTAAAATCTTTATCATAGCGAACCAATATTCCGACTCACCATAGCTTTTAACAGACAATAAATTAAGTCCTACCATCAATGCAAGGAATAAAGCACTCCATAAAAACGACGGGCTATCGGGCAGCCAAAACTTAATAATTAACGTCGCCGCGGACAACTCTGCCGCAATTGTAATTGCCCAGTTGTACCAATAATTCCACCCTAGCGCGAAGCCAAAGGATGGATCTACGAATTTCGTTGCGTAGGTACTGAATGTTCCAGATACCGGCATAAATGTCGCCATTTCTCCTAAGCTTGTTACCAAAAAGTAAACCATAATACCAATGATCAAGTATGCTAACAGCGCGCCCCCTGGTCCTGCCGTATGAATCGCCCCGCCGCTGGCTAGGAACAACCCTGTTCCAATGGATCCGCCAAGTGAAATCATCGTCATGTGGCGCGACTTTAGACCTCTACGTAACTTGTTCTCTTTCAATTTCTGTACGCTCCCTTTACATGTTTTCCGTTAGCTTTCTTAAAATAGAAGGCTAACAACGCAAAAAAGCCGCCTCTATAAATAAGTCAGGCAGCTTCTACTCCCTCATTTATCCTGTTTCAAGATAGCACAACACACTGTTTTGGATTAAACAGTATGACAGTTCCGCTCCTTTCGGAAACGGCCCCAGCCGAGCGCGGTCAGTATACCGTGCGGCTTCGGCAATGTTGCCTTTTCATCGGAATCAACAGTCTTTACTGGACTTCCTCTGATGTACTCTTCAACATCGCGACCTCTACCTCATCTAGGTTGATGAGGGTTCATATTTAGTTTTAATAACTTTTACTATTTTAATTAGCTTCAGGTTATTAATCAATAGATATTTATTCCAATTAGAAAGGGATTCTAGATCATTATATTGTGTTTTACTGTCACATGCTGCATATTATATGGATTAACCTTTATTTTCAAATTAAATCGACTGGTTGAGGTGAACTGCTATGAAAGAACTAAAAATACATACGTATGAAGAGGCCGTTCAACTTATTCATGAAGTCGGTATTCTACCATTAGCTCCCTTAATCCCAGATCACCCGTCACTCTATCAGGTCACTCACGGTGAACCGTGGTTAACTGGCACTGATTTAGATCCTTGGGTGTGGCGAGCACGGTTTCCGAGCGACGGTACGGCTGCCTATGGCAAATTCCTTAAAAAAAAATCAGTTTTCATTTCACGCGAATTGTTTCCATGGGTCAAAGCCATATTAGGAAGCCCTCAACCTATTGAAGATCGTTATAAGAACGGCCTTGTTTCCAACGCTTCCTTAGAGCTCTTCCGGCAAATCAAAGAAGAAGAAGGGATTGAAACAAGGTCGTTAAGAGTTAAAACGGGCATGAATGCCAAAGAAATGAAAAAAACCTTTGGACAAGGTTTATTGGATTTACAATGCACATTGGATATCGTCATTTCTGGTGTCAAAGAAAGTAGAATTTCGTTAGATGAGAAAAGCGCATGGCAAAGCACTTCATTCGAAACAGCGAATCATTGGATGGAGAGCGCCAAATTGCACGCATTCGACATTGACCCCAAGATTGCCAAACAAGAATTGCACGCTCGATTAAAAAGCAGTTGTAGTCCCGATTCAATGAAATTTTTCACTAAACTGTTTCAGTTCGAATCCTAGTCTTACGTTAACATGTTAAATTATAATCAATTAAATAATATCGATGTATCCTGAGACTCATAAATTTGAGCCGCACAATTATCCAATAAATTGTTAACCTTCCGATATAACGCACCTCCAATACTTAACCTTTTGACTCCAAGCTCCTTGAGCTTATTGCAGTTAGTAAGTCCCGGCAAAGACATAATATTTAGCGGTGCATTTGTTTGTGAGATGATTGTTCTGATTTCGTCATCTTCTTTCAATCCGGGAACAAAAATACCGCTTGCTCCGCTTTCGACAAAGGCTTTTGCTCTGTAAATCGTTTCATTTAGTGGATCTTGATTTTGTAAATAAGTATCAGTCCTTGCGTTTATATAAAAACCTTGATAGCCATTCTTCTCTAATGCAGTTCTAATTTTCGATAAAAGATTGCATTGTTGGTCCAATGGTTTGAGCCCCACTAAGTTCTTGTGCGAATCCTCTATATTGATTCCTGATGCACCTAAATCTGCAAGTTTTAACACATTATCAACTATCGTTTGATCATCTTCTCCATAACCTGACTCAATGTCTGCAGTAACAGGTATTTTTACATGATCTACGATCATTTTCACAACGTTAAACTGCATTGCTAATTCAATCATTTCCCCGTCCGAATATCCTAAGCTTTTCGCTACTCCCCAACTCGTTGTACCGATTGCTTTGAATCCGGCTTTCTCAAGTGACAGAGCGGATAATAAATCCCAGGCGTTCCCCAACAATAAAACTTCATTTGATTCATGCAATGCGTTAAACTCCTGAATTTTATTCAAGCTAGTACATCCCCTTTAGTCTGGAACTTATGATTCTCTACTAATGATGCAATAAATAATTTAAAAATAGAAGCTAGGAATTGATTTTAATTAAAATATCCCTCTCGTTTGAGCTTTATCTTTTATCTGGGAGAGGAGAGGCTCCCCAACTCATCTCGTAAATGAGTTGGGGAGCCTCTTCAAAACTTAACTACTTAGTTACATTTACAATCATCTTTTCGCTAGATGTGGCTCCTGCATAGTTAATAAGCTCAGCTCGATACTCATAGTTGCCTTTTGCTCTATTTGCCACGGTCATTACAGATGATTGGGCATTCGGTGTATGATTGGCCAGTGCTTCTGTATAGATGAGAATACCGTTCTCATATAAATTATACGTCCCGCCATTGGTTCCCCACCACAGGTTCATGGTGACTTTAAAGTTGCCGTCGCCATCCCAGTTATCGCCCGACAGAACCGGCTTTTCTGGCGCTGCTTTCGTTACCGTTACAATATGCGTGCTGCTCGTTGTTGTGCCGAACGCATTAGTAAGCTCTGCATAGTAACGATAAGTCCCATTCTGCTTGTAGGTAATGGATGTTACGGTGGATTGAGCTGATGGTGAATTGTCAGTGAGCATTTGCGTATCTATTAATACATCATTCTCGTAGAGCTTGTAGATTCTACCGTTTTCTCCGTACCACAAGTTCATCGTAACCTTGTATGTACCGTCCAGAAGTCCGGTATCATACCCATTGTCATCGGATAGTACCGCTGTACCTGGTTTAGCTTTACTCTTCGATGCAATATTGTTTACAGTTGCCGTTGCTGTTCCGTGATTTCCTGCTGCGTCGACGAATTCGAAGGTAAAGCTGCCATTAAAGATGAACGTGTAGCTGCTTGAACCCCCATTATTCGTAATCGTTACCGCTTCGCTCGGTGTGATTGTGGCAATCACACTTTGTGCGGTTACCGCGCTATAGGCCACTGTTGCAGTTGGTAAAGCATGATCGATATTACTGACTACATAATGGGTTACATTGGATACGTTGCCTGCGGCATCCGTTCCTCTTGCGTACACCGTGTTATTTGCGGAAACAACGACAGGGTCTGTGTACACTGTCCATGCACCGTTTGCACCCACTTTGTATTCTTTCACCGCTGCGTCAGCCGGATAGCTGATCGTTATGCTAACGTTGGTATTGGTTGGTGGTGTAATATCTGCTGCCAAGGCTGCATCCTCCGGAGGCGTCCTATCGATCTTAATAATTGTCGTGTGATTGGCTTCGATATTCCCCGCGTTATCAATACTCCAATAAACAAGCGTATGAATACCTTCCGCTATCAATGTAACCGTAGTACCGGTTTGTTGCGGGCCGCCATCTACGGTGTAGTTTGTAGCTGCGATCCCTGATTCGCTATCACTTGCGTTCAAGCTTACGGTTACATCATGGTTTACCCAGCTTGTCGGAGCATCATCTGTTGTCGTTGGTGCTGTCTTATCATTCGGGGTCACTATCACTTCAGCTTCAGTATAAAGAGACGTCAACGGATTCGTGACGCGGATCACCGCGCTGCCAACAGCCAGAGCACGCAGCTGTCCTTGGGCATCAATGGCTGCCACATCGCTATTCGTGCTGCTCCAAAGCAGATTTCGATCCGTTGCATCGTTCGGAGTTATCCCCACCGTAAATAGATGCGTATCTCCTACTTGCAAATCAAGCGCCTGGCTATCCAAGCTGATGCCCGTAGGGGGGATGAACTCGAACTTGACTACATCCGCACGAAGCGGTCTGTCATGAGCTGCATTCGCATCCTCGACCGTGATGTAGCTGGCACTTCCTCGCGGCAAATCATAGATGCCCAGTACCTGCCATGAGCCTTGCAGTGTAGATTGATCGACGATCTTGGAATCACTCTTTGTGCCATCGATATAAATCGAATATTCGGCTGCTTTCGTCGTATACGCCGGAGTCGCGGGTGTTCCTGGCAAATAAACAGATACCCTATATCGTCCAGGCTGGGTGATTGTCGGCGTCCATTTGGCCGATGCGCCTGTTGGGTTCGTAATCGCTCGCGAGATGCCGCCGTTATAACCTTGGAGAACCGTGGAAGTCACCCACTTATTCGTAGCGGTTCCTAGAGGCCCGTTGACTTCCGTGTATCCCCCGTTTGTGCCATAGCTATTATAGATCGCAACCTGCTGTATGACGGGCATCGTTACCTGGATCTTCGCTTCGGCATAGAGGGAAGTTAGTGGATTCGTGGCACGAATTACTGCCTCCCCGACCCCCATCGCATTCGCATGCCCTTCGGCCTCCACAGTCACGACTTGACTGTTCGAACTGCTCCAAACCAGCGTCTGGTCGGTAGCCTCAGCAGGCGTAAACACTGCCTTGAAGGTATGCGTATCTCCTACCCCCAGGTCCAGTGAATCGGTATCCAGAGCAATTCCTGTCGGCGGGATGGCCTCTAACTTGATGACATCCGCCCTAAGCGGTCGATCATGAGCGGGGTTTGTGTCTTCGAGCAGGATATAACTGCTTGTTCCCCTTGGAAACTCATAGGAACCCAATACCTGCCAAGATCCCTGCTGAGAGAATTGATCAACAGCTTTCGTCTCCTGTTTGACTCCGTTGATGTAGATCGAATACGCAGCCATCTTGGTGGTATTCACCGGAGTGGCGGGCGTTCCGGGAAGATATGCTGAAACTCGGTATCTTCCAGAAGCGGACACATTCGGTGTCCATTTGGCCGAAGCTCCAGTTGGATTCGTAATCGCTCGCGAAATACCGCCGTTATAGCCTTTGAGTACGGAAGACGTTACCCATTTATTGGTAGCTGTTCCAAGCGGCCCATTGACTTCGGCATAGCCTCCCATGCTGTAACCACTATATAGGGTGATCGGATTGGTAATCGTAGGCGGAATCTCTTCGATATAAGGAGCCTCCAACCCACCCCTTACATAAATCGGATTCTCATCGAGCCGCAGCCGCACGTAACCATTCGTTGGCGTATATGTTAACATATTCCCCATGATATCTGTGATATTAAGGGGGCTGCTAGTATAAAGCTTGAGGTCGGCTCCCGCAGGAGCGTACATGACCCGAATATCTTCTGTTCCATTATGAAACTTATGACTATAAATGCCAGGTCCAACATCCTCCGTGGTTTGGAAATCCGCTCCCGTTAGTTCACGGGTCATGGTCGCATAAGCGGCATAGGCCGGCTTGGGAACATAGGCCCCTTTGGCATCGTCAGGATTCCGAATCAAACCGAACGTTCCCTCAAATTCATTCGGAACGGTAGATTTATTTTGTAAATTATAGATATTGATTTTTTGGATGCCATTCGCCAAAGCAGTGACAATTCTTCGAGCCACATAGTTGGCTTGGACATGCTCGTCGAAATTAAAATTACTAAATCCTGTCTCCGAAAGATTGATAGGGATCGTTTGATTGTTGTTATAAGTTTTCATTATATTTTTGTGCCTATTGATATCTTTAACGAAATCTTCTGGATTCCTCGTATATGAATGGAACGAGTACTCATCCATATAATTCAGCGCACCTTTTTGATAAAGCGCTTCCAAAAATGCATCAGAACCCAATTCGCCAAAGACGAATCCTGTTATTTTCACATTTGGAAAAAGGGGATGCATTTGTTCGTAGGATGTTTTTAACAGATTAAAGTAAAAATCCGCCTTCTCTGCCTCTGTGTTAAGTCCCTTTCCAAACGAAGGAATGTCCGGTTCATTCCAAATCTCCACCTGTCCGATCTGGGGATATCTGCTCAATACTTGCTTACCATATTCGGCAAATGCCGCCCTTGCCTCCGGACTCGTCGGCGCATTTCCCCCATCGTATAAATTATTATATAACGCCAGAGTCATATAAGGCTTGAGATCATTCGCCGCCACACGCGACATGAAATCGTCATGGAAGGATTTGAAGCTATAAACCCCCTTCGTCGTATCCTCGATGTCCCCCCAGCGCAAGGCATCCCTGACATACTTAACCCCCATTTTCTTAGCAATCGGTATCAGCGCTGCCGAATCTTGAGCAATAAGATCGGTTCGAGCAGCATGCGTTTGTACAGAAAAATGAGAATCTGCCACTTGGCTCAGATCGAAATTGGAAACGACCGCAAACGAGGTGTCTTTGGAGGCAATGACATTCCCGTTCTGCTTGGCTGTAATAACTAAGTTGAACCATCCCTTTTTCCCAGGATTAACGGTTAGCAGGGTCGTTCCATCACTTACAGCTTGGCTTCCAGACTGTACGGTTGTATTCCAATAATCGGAATAAACCCAATCAATCGAGTCCCCATCTGTATGGATCTGGAAGCTCTTGGTGTCATTTTCATAGAAAATGTTCCCTATTGTGTTTTGCTCAATGGTTAATGCTGCCGCATAAGCCACTTGGTTTCCCGAAATCAGGGAGACCCCAAACGTTGCGAGTAGAGAAAACACCAAAAATGCAGAACTTAAACGACTTAACACTTTTTTCATTGCCTTACATCTCCCTTCAAATTAGCTTTTTCATTACTGATTCAACACGTGTGTTTCCTTTACAGGACCTTCTACGAATTGGCCTCGGGTTTGCAGAATATACCGTATCTCTTCGGCAGAGACCATACGAACATCGCTGAAGCCAGATTTGACTGCTAAAGCTGCTGCGGTTCCTGCTGCTTCACCGATAGCACTAATTCCTGACATGACACGATAAGAAGCGTGGGCCTCAAATGTACCGCTAATGCAGCGCGAGCTTAACAGCAGGTTACCAAATCCTTTGGCAATGAGACTGCGATAAGGAATATGATAATACCCTGGGCTTGGCAGAATTGTCATATACTCTTGGTGATTTTTATTTCCATCAGGATCATGTACATCCACATCATAAGCACAAGCAGCCACCATATCATCAAACTTGCGTACTTGCAGACAGTCTTCTCCGGTTAACATATAGTCACCGATAACTCTGCGGCCTTCACGAACCCCTAGCTTCGTAAAAATAGTCTCGATCTTGGCATCCCGAAAGGCAGGATGCTCCCTTATCGCTTCAACTAATTCATAAACTTGAACTTTTCCGATTTCAAACGCACGTTCAACTGACCCTGGAATGGTCGGATCAACATCGCTCACAGCAGTCGAATTGAACAGGAACGCCTTCCCATCTGGATAAGGGAATGCTAATACGCCCTGACGCATATTGGTACTGTTCTTTTTCTGTTTCATCGCAAGATAATAGGGCTTCAGCGTCTCTTCCAGCCAAAAAAAGCAGCCCCAGCTTGTGACATCTTTCACTTTAAATAAAGAGGGATCGAATCCAGTAAGCTTGAAAGTAACCGTCGCCATCTGCATCTTTCCATCTTTTTCTCGCCCCTTCTGAAACCCTGCTCCTGCCAATGCGGACAAATTCCCGTCTGCCGTCCCGTCAAGGAACACGCGACCAAATACACGCGTTTGCTTAACTCCAGTGATCGTCAATGAACGAATATTCCCATCTTCCACCTCAACGGCATCCACTTCGCAGTTCGTCCATACGGTCAGATTTTTCTCTTTTTGAATTAATCGATGATAGGTTTCTTTTAATTCCTGTTCGTCATAACTGGGTACCGTTTCCTCGTCGAAGGTCAAGCCTGTGTTCTGGTAGGCCAGTGGGAATAATTCCTTATGAATGCCTGTGTTCACACACCGTCCATGATGATCACGAAATTTACACACTAAAGCAATAGCGGCATGGACGCCTGTTCCACCAATCTCACTCATTTTTTCAATAAGCAGCACTTTGCTGTTTAATCTTGAAGCAGCTAAAGCTGCACAAATGCCGCCTACGCCTGCCCCAACAATCACAATATCAAAATCGTTTGTCAAATCATTCATGGTTATCACTCCTTAATAAAATTACGTTTACCCCTTCAGGCCGCTGCTGGCAATGCCTTCAACAAAGAATCTTTGGAAGATGGCTACGACGATGATGAGAGGAAGCAGCGCCGAAACCGAAGCAGCCATAATCAAGGAATAATTCGCACCGTATTCATCTACAAAGCTGGAAAGACCTATCGGTAGTGTGAACAATTCACTCGAACGCAGGAAGATCAACGGATTCTCATATTCATTCCAGTGCCATGTAAAGGTTAGTATGAGGAGTGTCACGATGGCAGGCTTCGTTAATGGCAAACAAATTTGCCAATAGATCCGGAAGAATCCCGCTCCATCCGCTTTTGCCGCTTCAAGCAGCTCGTTCGGAATTGTACTGAAAAATTGCCGCATCAGGAACGTTCCGAATACGGTAAAAATTCCCGGTAAAATGACGGCCCAATGGGTGTTCACCAAGCCAACGCGATCGAACAGGATAAACCTAGGGACAAGCAGTACCTGAGCGGGGATGATCATCGTGGCCAAGTACATCAGGAAGATTAGATCTCTTCCCTTAAAGTTCAATTTAGCGAACGCGAACCCAGCCAACGAGCTGGTGATGATGGAGCCAACAACCGTAAAGAAAGTGATTTTGGCCGAGTTCCAATAAAACAAAGCAAATTTATATTTGCCACCCCAAACCTCTTCATAATTCGAGAGAATCGGATTTTTGGGAATCCAATTGATCGGGTATTTGAATAAATCAGCTTGGATTTTGAAAGACGAAGAAATCATCCAAATAAACGGAATCAGGACCATTACACCCAAAACCAACATGACAAGCGTTAAGCTTAATTTTCGCAAAGATACCACTACGAACCCACTCCTCCATTAAAAATGCTGCTGCCACTTTTTCTGACTGCGCCATTGAATCAAGGTAATCGAAAATATGATAACGAACAAAACCCAGGACATCGCTGCCGCATAACCCATTTTGTAATTTTGGAAGGCAGTGAGATAAATATGATACGCGATAACCATCGTCGAATTGACGGGTCCGCCTTGCGTCATCACATTCACAACCGCAAAAACCTGGAATGTGGAAATAATCAGTGTAATAGCAATCAAAAAGGTCGTTGGTTTCAGCATAGGTACTGTGATACTGAAAAACTGCCTCATCCCTGTGGCCCCGTCAATCGAAGCCGCTTCATATAAATCTTTCGGAATCCCTTGCAATCCCGCCATATACAGCACCATCGTGTATCCGATGTAAGTCCACACGACCATAATGATGATAGCCGGCAATGCCCACGCCGTACTGCCCAACCACTCAGGAGGATTGGCAACTCCTAGTGATCTTAGGAAGGCATTGATGGGACCATCCTGGGCATTGTAAAGCACGCTCCATACCACAGAAACGGCAACCAAACTGCTGACATAAGGAAGGAAAAACAAAGTTCGTAATACACCCTTGGCATAGACATGTCGATTAAGCAATACTGCTACAACCAAACCAATCGCCATTGCACTGGGCACCGTTACACCAGTTAGAATAAAATTGTTCCTCAGTGCGTGCCATAAGTAAACGTCATTCACTAATTTTTCAAGATTTCCTAGTCCAGCGAAACTCAGCCCAGCAAAGCCCTTTAAGTAATCCCAATCTGCAAATATCAGCATAAAACTGAACAGCAGAGGTAGAATGACGAAGAAAAAAACGCCGAGAAAGTTCGGCAAAATAAACAAATAACCCGCCAATTGTTCCTTCATATTATGTTTGGACACTCGTCGCATGATGCCACCTCATTTAGCTATATTCAACCCATACCCGTATCATAAACAGTAGCGAATCAGAGTGGAATGGCGTGATTTAGGTTGTTACAGCGTTGATTTTAAGATGTAGGGAAACAACTCAGATAAACCTAGCTTGCTTATGCCTCCCTAACAGGAGCCATTCGAACAAATAAGCACTCACAGATGCCTTATTTTCCGTATCGAACCACTTGGGGGATATGGATACACGCTCAACACGAATAAGGACCTGGCAGACTTCAAATTGAAGTCCTCCAGGTCCTTTTTTTAACACAACAGTTATTTTTTCTCAGCCTTAATCGCTTGATCCGCTCTTGTCTTCATATTCTGAATCGCTTTCTCTAAGGGCTGCACGCCCATTACATATTTCTCTGTTTCCTCATTGATAATTTTGGTCATTTCCGGCAAAGCGGTGGAAATCGTTTGAACTGGGAACGTGTAATCGCCTTTGATTAGAGCTTTCAGAGAATCCACGTTTATTAGGCTTGCTGCATCCCCGACCATAAGCTCAGCCACTTTGTCCACATCGATCTTCTTAGAGGATGGCAAACGTCCACCCGGAATCATTAGAAGATTTCCTTCTGTTAGGTACCAGGAGATAAATTGAAAGGCTTCGTCTTTGTTCGAAGACGTATTGTTAATCGACATGAAGTCGTTGAAGCCTGCCGTATTCACTTTGCCACCTTTCTCCAACTGAGGCACCGGTGCAAAAATGGTTTTGAACTCATGCGGGAAGCTTTTCGTATCCTTCACATTCCTTAGCAAATGTGTCCCTCCGAAGATCATCGCCGCTTTACCGGTCAGAAGCTCGTTAGGAGGAAGCAGTTTGTTGGCGATAATTTCCGGCCACTTGACCGACAATCCTTTGTCCTGCAGCGCTTTTTGATATTCCAAGCCCTTCTTGACGGCAGGACTGTCGAAGGTGGACAATCCATCCGCGGTATAATAGGAATCCACTGGCTTATTCTCAAGAATCGCAAAACGTACCATATTATCATCTGGAACCTTGATAAAGCTGCCCTTCTGGTCCGGTGTATGCAGCTTCTCGGCAAGCGCCATGTAGTCATCCCATGTCCATCCTTGAGCCGGAATCTTCTCTCCCGCTTTCTCCAAAGCCGTTTGATTAATCATAACGGAAGATAACAGCTTCATGGCCGGTAAATAATGCGTTTTCCCTTTGAACGGGACGACATTATTTTTGCCAATAATATCATCCACATCAAGCTTATATTTGCTAATCAAATCATCCAATGGATAGGTGACGCCAGCGTTGGCTCGGCGATTGTAATTGGTTTCTCCATAGCTGAAGAAGATGTCCGGAGCATCGGAGTTGCTGATAAGAGCCGTATCGAGCTTGGTGTTACCGCTATCGTCGTTCACGTAACGTGTATACTCCACTTGGATATCAGGATGTGTACTGTTCCATTTCGTGACCACATCCTTGGGTCCACTCTCTTCAGGAATGCCGCCCCACATCTTAAGTTTGACGGCTTTCTTCGGAACTGCGGAGCTGGCAGTTGTCGCTACAGCGGGAGATGAGCTTGTTTGGTTGTCACCTTTTGCACAGCCGGAAAGCATCAAACTAAATGCCATTGTAAGTGATAGTGCGGAATAAATCGATTTCTTCATACAGGCAAAACCCCTCTCTTACTTGTTTTCATCCGTTTGGAACATCATTAGCATAGCAAAGTGATCATTCCTGCGTAATGAATTCATTTAAGATCTTACCTGTCTTGTTTTATCCACTTTTAGTGAATATAGCGCTTACGATATTCTTGCGGGTATATGCCTTCAATTTTTTTAAACAACTTAGCGAAATAATTAGGGTCCGAATAGCCGATCGCGTCCGCGACTTCATAAATTTTAACATTGGGATCCTTGAGCAGTTCCCTGGCTTTCTTCATTCGTATACGGATCATGTAATCGATCATCGTTTCGCCTGTTTCTTTCTTGAATAAGGAGCTTAAATACGGTTCCGTAAAATTAACTTCTTTTGCCAAGTCGGACATTTTAAAGGAAGTGCTGTACTTTTCTTCGATCATTCTTTGAACGGCTTGAATTTCCGGGCGAGGCTGATGAACCACGCTTGAGCGCAAATGCTCGAGGAAGACTGCAATCCATCCCATCAACCATTCGCTTATTTCTTGTATGGATTCCGCTGTTCTCACGACATGATGAGGATAACTTCCTTCGTAGGGCTCAATCGAGTAAAGGTCTCCTCCTTTATGTTGAAGAAAAACCTCGAATAGATGTACAATATGCAGCCAACGTTCTCTGACCAGATCTGGATAAGGTCTCGGTACTCCGTCTTCTAAATAGGTCTCAGCCATATTCCTTATGGCATTCTCAAGCGCTTCTTGATCTTGCCGGGCCATCGAATCGAGCCAATCATCTTGTGACGTAATGGGTAAAGCATGATCTGCAAACATTTGCTCGCTATAATGAATAACACGATTCGAGTCATTGTAAAATCTCTCCAAAAGGGCTTCATCGGCAAACTTACACGCTTCATGCAGGTCGTATGCTCGTTCAACAGGGGAATAAGTACCGAAATAGACAGACAATTTGAGATAGCGTTGTATACATTCCGTCATCTCCTGAAGCATCGGCTCCGCCCCTGTACTGGATATCATACCGAAACACCCCCCACCCAATTCGACAATGTGTCCTGCCTTATATTTGCGCATAATTTCCCGGAGTATATTCATTACGGAAAAGCGCAGCAACTTTTCACTCTTAAAGCGATTCTCATCTACTACAGACTCGTATCGGTCGATTTTCATCATCGAAACCGTCCATGGAAATGACGGAAGCAGATTCGCATATTCCTCTGAGAGATCATCCGCTTCCCTTTTCGAGTATTGCATGGTCAAGAGATCACGCAAATGCTTTTCAATGGTTATTTCTTGGCGAAATTGAACAGCATTCCGATTAAGCAGTAACGTTTCCTCCTGCTTTTTACGCTCGTTCTCGATTTCCGCTTGCATTTGCTGCAGCTTGGTTTGAAGATCTTCCGGTCTCATGGTCAGTTTCAATATATAGTCGGAAGCGCCAAGCTGTAAGGCCCGCCTTACATACCCAAAATCATTATAATTAGATAAAATTAAAATTTTGATGTGCGGATATAGTTCCTTCACCCGTTCCATTAGCGAAATTCCATCCATATTCGGCATGGAAATGTCGGTAATCAACAGATCACATGGCTTTTCAGCAAGAATGGCAAGCGCATCTAATCCATCAACTGCCTCGCCGATCAATTCAAAGCCAAATTCCTCCCAAGGAATAAACGTCTTGAGTCCGAGCCTCACCAGAAATTCATCTTCCACTAATAAAAGCTTGGTCATGCTGGATCCTCCATCCTGTTCCAAGGCAGCTTAATAACCGTCTCCGCTCCAGCATCCGTGCCATTGTGCATAAATAATCCATAGGGTTCCCCGAAATGCATCCGAATCCGACTTTGAACATTTTCAAGTCCGATTCCACTATATTTCCCTTGTCTGATGGGATCGGATTCCTCAGTAGCGTCGGCTGCAAGCTTTCTCTCAGACAGCCCTTGTCCATTATCTGTAATCGTAACCAACAACAAATCATCTTCCTGATAAGCCGCAATACGGATGCTTAGAGGCATACGATTCCCATGGATTATACTGTTTTCCACAATAGGCTGAAGGGTGAATTTAAGCATGCAAGCAGACAATAGTCTTTCATCGACATGAATCGACAATTCTATGTTATCGTTAAACCGAATTTTTTGCAGCGAAAAATAATGATGTATAAAATCAAGCTCATCTCGCAGTGTAACAACTTCGTTCTCCTGCTTCATACTGTAGCTGAGCATAATGCCTAGGGAAGTAATCATATCCCCAACGTTTTTGGCACCCGAGAATAAAGCCAGCCACTTAATAGAATTGAGTGCATTAAACAAGAAATGAGGAGAAATTTGGGCCTGGAGAGCATGAAACCTTGCTTCCTCTTTAAGCTGCTGCTCTTCTCGAAGAGTCTTAACCATTTCCTTCAAGCTTGAAAGCATACGGTTGAAGTGATGGCTCAGCAGTCCAATTTCATCATTTCCTCCTGCCAAAGCAGGCCTTTCGAAATTTCCGGATGCTGCTTTCCCCATTGCCTGCACGAGTGAGCGAATAGGTCTCATCAAACGGAGGTTAAATAGGACATAGATGAAAAGAAAGCACGCGAATAAAACGATAACACTCCATGTCGTTGCAGTACGTACGTTTTTCAACTGCTGCATCCATTGTTCCTGCATGGGGATCCATCGCAATTGCCAGCCAGTTGCTTTTAAGATTTGTGCAAATGTGGATCCTTCATCTCCCGATTCCGTCCTGTTCCATAGCTCATTCCGTCCCCACAGCAAACGGTTGTTATCAGATATCAGGAATTGGGCGGGAGAGTCCTCCTCTAAACCATTGGAAACGAGAAACATTTCCTTGATTGGAAAGGCGATAAAGACGAACCCATAGCCTTTTGTCGTCTCCCCCCTGATTAATCGGACCATAGTAATAAAGCCCCCTTCTTGGTTCCCTTCAAGGCCTTTCACTTTCAAAGAAGGGTTCACGTCCCAAGCAGGAGCTCCATTTTTTTCTTTGGCTTGTTTCGCATAATCTGGCATCACTTTAAGAATCTCTTCGTCTTGATTGGTCGCATAGATGCTGCCATTAAATCCATAAACCGCAACAATGGCATGGTTGTCCAAAATATAGGAGATCAAGTTGTCCATCTTGCTCTGTAGACCAATTACCCTCTGGTAAGTTGGATAGTCATTTAAATCCGACTGCCCCGAACTTCTTAGCAATTGCAAAACATCATAGTCATTGGTGAGCAAATTCGAAACATTTAAAGTCCGATTCAACATATCGTCGGCTCGATCCGTAACCCGCTTTAGAACCTGAGTTTGTGTGTCGGTCATTTGTCTCATAAATATTTTGTCAGATTGAACGAAGTATAGATACAACATTAATAAAATAGGAACCACAATAAACAACGTAAATGCAAGTAAAAACTTGAGCCGAAGCGAGAAAAATAACTGCCTTTTGTTTACTGTCATTCCTCTCTCCCCTTCGAAACCAATGTGCAATGGCAACCGTCCACTGAACGGTTGCCATGATGATTTATATATGTAGTATTATAACTCACAGATTACTTTTATAACTAGGTGCTGTTTAATGTTTATACATGGTTATATTTAATCTCTTATTTCCTATACCAAGCTTACTTAGTTACTTTTACAATCATCTTATCGCTGGATATGGCACCCGCATTGTTGATGAGCTCAGTGTGATACTCATAGGTGCCTATTGCTCTATTTGCTATAGTCGTTACTGCTGATTGAGCATTGGGTGTTTTATCCAAAAGTGTTTGCGTATCGATAAGAACGCCATTTTCATATAAATGATAAGTTGTTCCATTGGTTCCCCACCACATGTTCATGCTGACTTTAAAGTTGCCGTCGCCATCCCAGTTATCGCCCGACAGAACCGGTTTTTCTGGCGCTGCTTTCGTTACCGTTACCACGTGCGTAGCGCTCGTTGTTGTGCCGAATGCATTGGTAAGCTCTGCATAGTAACGATAGGTCCCATTCTTTTTGCCGTAAACTGCGGTTGTCACCGTTTGTGCGTTTGGTGAATTGTCAGTAAGGATTTTTGTATCGATTAATACATCATTCTCGTAAAGCTTATAGATTCTACCGTTTTCTCCATACCACATGTTCATCGTAACATTGTAGGTACCGTCCAGAAGCCCGGTATCATACCCATTGTCATCGGATAGCACCACTGTACCCGGTTTAGCTTTACTTTTTGCTGCAATATTGTTCACAGTTGCCGTTGCCGTTCCGTGATTTCCTGCTGCGTCGACGAATTCGAAGGTAAAGCTGCCATTAAAATAGAACGTGTAGCTGGTTGAACCGCCATTATTCGTGATGGTTACCGATTCGCTCGGTGTGATTGTCGCAGTCACACTTTGTGCGTTTACCACGCTATAGGCCACCGTTGCAGTTGGCATGTTATCTACCGTTATCGCTATGCTGCCGACGAAGGGACCGTACGATGCTTGAATGATCGCGCTGCCTTCCCCAATCGCCTTCACTGTGCCATAAGTATCCACGGTTACGGTTGATGGATCGGATGAATGCCACGCAGCTTTGCCAGATAAATCTACAAACCCGTTTACCGTCAGTCCGCGGGCACCCAGAGTCTGTGTTTGCCCCTTTGTCATACTCGTTTGAACTGCTTCAACAACTAGCCCATTCAACGTCCACACTTTCCCATATTTCGCCGGATTTTTATCACTGCCAATTCCGCTGCTCCACTCAAGCCATCCAAGCCGACCGCTGCCGTTATTGTCGTTAACCAGCACAGACAGTCGAAGTGGACTTTTCGGATCATGTACATAAGGATACAATTCAGAAGAATTCACATGGATATAATAAGTTGTTTCATTGGGGACCGTTTGATCTACCTTTAGGGATGCGTACTGTGCTACGCTGTTACCCGGTGTCCAATTTGTTGGCAAATTGCCGCCAACATAAGGCACCGATTGTTTATAAAGCACTGGGCCTTGCGGTGTCAGTGCTGCCTGGAACTCCACCTGATCTCCCGTAAATCCCTGTCCGAATGTATCAATCGCGAACTGTACGCTGTCCCCTTTCCAGAAGCTTCCGAGTGGATTATCCTGAACAAATGTCTCATCCTTCACGCGAACGATCAGGTCTAGCCCGCTATCCGAATACCCCGCCGCAAACGAAGCGTCAAAATCCGTGGGTTTCGTCGACTGGGCAGCTGCTTTATACGCCCAATTATCGGTGGCCCAAACAGCATGGTCAGCGACTTCTAATGTGGCAGGATTGAACAGTTCTCCACTGGTGCCCTTCGACTCAGGGACAATAATATTACTCGTATTACGGTCGAAATCCGAGATCAAAAACGGCTCTGAGATCGGTAGTAGCGCTAATGCTGCGCTATCCGCATTACTTATCCAATATACCTTGCCAGGATGTACGCTAAGTAGGTTATTGGCACTTTGCGCTTTGCCCTCCCAGTCCGTAACGAGGGTCTCACCCGTGAAAGCAGCCGCTAGACGCGCATCGATCGGAGCTTCTGAGGATGCGTCAGACCACAAACCTATGAGCCGGGCTCCGTCATTGTCAAGTACAACTGCTTTTTGTCCTCCCTCGAGAACGTATTCACCTTTATAAACGAGAGACTGGCCAGCAAGATCGAGAAAATGATGGGCTACTGACGCTGCGAGCCTCGGCTCCACCCGTGGCTTTGAGCGGAATAAACCCGATGCGTGCGTAACAGTACCGGTGCTCTTTGCATAAGATAAAGTTTCCATCTCCGATAAATTCAACATATGAAATAAGGCAATTTTTTGCGTTCCCCATTTGAGCTGCGACAGAAAGTCAACGATCATGCGCTTGGCGATCGCAGATTCCGTAGGCACTGTGCCTGTTACCGAATTCGAATTAACCAAAATCGCATGACTCTCTGAATCGGCCCACTGCTTGGAAGCAATTCCAAAAACCTGATCTATACGCTGGAATTCGCGCGGATCTGGCAGGTAACCATGCAGCGAGAGCTTATCAAAATAGGACGCTCCGCCCAAGCTGAGCAGTTCTTTATAAAATGATAAATAGTTGCGTCCTGCAAGTCCGCCAATCCATACATCCGAATCCGGCTGCTCCTCTTTGATAGTCTGATACGCTGTTTTCAACAGCTCCACGAAGCGTTCCGTCGAATCTAACCAAAACACGCTCAACCCCGGCAAGTTTGGCTCATTCCATACTTCCCACGTCTTAATTCGAGTATTGTACCGGGTAACGACGGCACGAACAAAATCTTCCCAGTCCTTCATATCCACCGGAGCATAAGCGGAATAGGCCGGCACACTAATATTTGCCTGCGTTTGCTCCGGATGCGGCGATGCCCACTGCGGCGTGTATAACAGATTTCCAATCATATCGAAGCCGTAACTTGACAGCTTGTTGATTTGGTCATCGAATCTCGACCACTCATAAACACCGCGTGACGGTTCAATCGCCCAGCTCGTATCGCGGAACTGCGATCCCCATGGTACTGCATGAATCCGCGCAAAGCGAAATCCCACTAGATCAGCCAGTTTCATAGCATTCTCGCCTTCCGAAAGCTGATAGCTAAAGCCCATGGTCGGCCATCTTTGCGATACTGGTTTAGTAGGACCCTGACTTACTACCAATGAATATCGCTCACGCGAAAACGTAGTCAGATCCGTCTGTGAATACGTATATTTGACGGGTAGATCCGTTAAATCCGTAGAATCGTTCTGTTGATACGCAAAAGCAATTTCGTAGTACCCCGGCTCTGGAGGTGTCCAGCTCCAGCCTTGATCGAGAAATGTCTGCCTCGATACAGGTACTTGTGCGATCAATTCATTATCAGAATTGTAAACGCTGCCAATAATGGCATTAACGGAACTCGCTACTGCTCCGGCGTTCAATTGATACACTACGGGGTCCCCCAGATTCCACCAGCTAGCAAATTTATTGCCTTTCAAGGTAAAAACAACCGGTCCCAGCGATTGGTTCGACGCTTCAGCCTTCACATCATCGAAGTAAAGTTTGCCGCTTGTGGGTGTCGCAGCATTTATGCTGGTAGTCGTCAAATTCAGTACAAGCGTGTTGGTGCCGGCTGGAAATTGACTTCGATCAACGGTAAATGACACCTCCGTCCAATCTGCAAGCGACAACCCCTCCGTCTTATCCGTCGTGTAGGACCCTAAGAACGTCCCGTTGTTCTGGAAGGAAACCCACAAACGCGGTTTATTGCCTAAATAATCTTGCGACGCCTTCAGCTTGGTTGTAATTCGAAACGATGTCATATTCGAAGGGAGCGTTAGGGGACTAGACACCCACCCCGCGTATCCGCTGCTGACACTGTTGATATACACCGAGCGGAGACCGGCACTTTTTTCATTCTCTGAATAATTCGCTGCCGAAACTGGCGGAGTGTTCGCTGATCCGTTCCACCACCATGTTTTCCAATCTTTTGGACTGCTAACGCCATTCGTCACGCTCAATATCTCGAAGCCCGGATTCGAAACTGGCAGCTGCTGAACAACCGGAATCGGTTCATCCGACGCCTCCACCATCACATCATCGTAGTAAAGTTTGCCGCTTGCTGGAGTCGCCGTATTCAGGCTGGTTGTCGACAAGTTCAGCACAAGCGTGTTGGTGCCAGCCGGAAATTGGCTTCGATCGACGGTAAACGACACCTCCGTCCAATCCGCAAGCGACACCCCCTCCGTCTGATCCGTCGTGTAGGACCCTAAAAAAGTCCCGTTGTTCTGGAAGGAAACCCACAAACGCGGTTTGTTTCCCGAATAATCCTCCGATGTCTTCAGTTTGGCAGTAATTCGAAACGAACTCATATTCGAAGGAAGCGATATGGGATTCGAGACCCACCCGGCATATCCCGTGCTGACACTGCTGATAAATACAGAGCGCTGCCCACCGTTTTTTTCATTCTCCGTATAATTCGCTGCCGCAATCGGCGGATTGTTGACGGGTCCGCCCCACCACCACGTCTTCCAGTCTTTCGGACTGTAAACACCGTTTGTTACAGTCAGTGTTTCAAATCCTGGGTTCGAGACCGGCAGCTGCTGTATAACCGCCGCATGAGCAGCACGTGCTCCAATTACCATAAAAAATAATAGCCCCAAAACGCAAACAAATTTCTTATACTTACCCATAATTCTCCTCCTCATATTCATGTAAGGATAAAGTTCGTGCAAGGATATAGTAAAGCTGAGGACCGCAGATTCGTATAACGGCCCTCATTCTTTGTTAAATGCGCGTTGCTTACTTCTTCATTTGTGTTTGTTTTGCAACGGTCTCCCATAAATCTTTCATCATGAAACTGCTGTCCTTATTGGTTTTATACCACTCGATTATGAAGTCGTCCATTTGTTTGCCGCCCGCTTTATCCCATGAAGTCTGAACGTCCTTGAAGGCTTGATCAACAGTATATTTGTCTCCGCTTAAGACTGCTTTTAACCACGTATCGGTAATTTGCTTTTTGACGGTGTTAAATGACGTTTGCATATCCTTAGGGAAAGACGGTATAAGCTCTTGCAGGGTTACGAAACGGTATTTTTTAGTCGAATCTAGATATAAAGACTCGGCTTTATTGAACATGTCCAGTCCGGCTTTCTGTTCTGGAATGTCAGGATTGAATTGATTTTGGAAGAACGAACACTTGCCGAGCAGCAAACGGGAATAGGATTGCGCATAGTCACCCGCCCAGCTAACTTCAGACTTGCTTTTATTGGGGTCGATGTTTTGCGGACATCCGTTTGCATCCTTCTTATAATGCGTACCTTCCACACCGAAAAGCAGGCTGGTACCCGTCGAGACACGATTGATAAAGTCGATGTATTTGATCGCTGCAACCGGGTCTTTAGTCTTTGCATTAATCGCAGTTGTCATTTGCACTGGACTTTGTACGTCCGGAATAAATTCACCTACTGGACTTTTTGGCAGTGCGATAGGGATCACATCGGCATCTGGAACAGCCTTTTTCAAGGTTTGTATATCAGTTACTGTCGAATCGAACCAACTTCCTACAAAAGTCGGGAAAATGCCCAGCTTACCATTCAAATAGTCTTGTTTGGCCTTTGCCCCATTTTTGTCATTCACGAAGTCTTTATCGATTATCCCCTCATCAAACAGTCGTTTTTTGAATTCCGTCGCCAATTTTGCATGTTCAAATGCCCGGCTCGGTTGATCGTTTACAAGACCATACAGCTCAACAGGGTTCCCGAACATCATATCGATCGCAAACTCCGAACGAAAACTCAATGCCATTCCGTATGTGTCCTTCTTTCCGTTGCCGTCAGGGTCTTGCTCCGCAAACGCTTTTGCTACTTTATACAGATCCTCGGTCGTTTTCGGTACGTCCAGATTCAATTTTTTCAACCAATCTGCACGGACGAAGACCGCATAACTTGGAAATGATTCCAGCACCCGTCCAATTTTGTACATCTTCCCGTCGGGACTGGTTGCTACTTTCTTCAATGCGGGATAATCCTGAAGAACCTTCTTGTATTCAACGCTGTTCTTCTCGATCAGGTCGTTTATCGGCATAAGTTGCTTCTGATCGATGAGCGGGTTAAGTATATTCGGATCAAACTCGTTAATAATGTCAGGCGCCGATCCCGAAGCAAACAGTACATTGAATTTTTGTGCCGCATCGTTGCGCGGAATTGGAACATATTTGACATTCGCAGGGCCGTTTTCATTAATAAATTTTGTCCAACGATTATCTTCTAATGTTCCTTCTGCAGCAGGAATACTTCCACGGTCATAAACCGATACGGATATATCGCCTTTCTTGGCTGGCGTTGTTGATGCTGTTGGAGTTGTTGAATTAGCAGAGGAACTCGGTTGTACGGTAGATTTCGTACTGCATGCCGTTAGAACCATTGAAGTCGATAATGCCATCGTTAGTGATGTCGCAAACCATTTTTTCATGTTTGATAAACCCCTTTTGAATTCGTTATTTGTTTGCTTAAGCTTACCTCATCGAATCTTTGGGAACCATATTTCTCTTTGTAACACCACCTCCTTATCGCCCTCATGCTTCCCTTAGCCTTTCACGGAACCAAGCATAACGCCTTTGACAAAGTATTTTTGCAAAAATGGATAAACCACCAACATCGGGGTAATCATGACGATCACGCCTGCAGCTTTAATTCCTTCCTCCACCACATGAACCTGATCGTCAGGCTGCACCGCCATGCTTTGCTGCAGCACGCTCTGGCTTTGAATCATTTGCTGTACGAGCACAGTTAAGTTGTGCTTATCGGTATCGTTGATGTAAATCAGCATACTCATAAAGATATTCCAGTACGCAACACCATAAAAAAGCGTTAATGTCGCGAGAACAGGCATAGAAATGGGCAATACAACTTGAAGTAGAAGACGTACTTCACTGCAGCCATCCATTCGCGCTGCATCGTCAATTTCAGACGGGATGTTCTCGAAGTACGTACGTAACAGCAACATGTTATAGGTACTTACTAAACCCGGTAACCATAGCGCCCAATAGGAGTTAACCAGTCCCAGACTTTGGATGACCAGGAAAGTAGGGATAATGCCACCCGTAAAGATCATCGTAAAGATCATCGAAAGCGTAAAGAAGCGACGTGCATAAAAGTTGGGACGTGATAAGGGATATGCGGCCATAATGGTGGTGAGCATACATAACGTAACACCTACCAACGTGATCAAAGCACTGTTGCTGAATGATCGGATAAGCGGTGTTCCCTTGATCAAAACATTAAACGTTTCCCAGGTGAAGCCGATAGGCCAAAGATTTACTTTCCCGGTTTCAATGGCGGATGAACTACTAATGGAAAGCGCAATCAAATGAAGAAGTGGAAACAAGCTAGAGCAGGCAATTAAGGCTAATACGATATAGTTCATGATGTAAAAGATTTTATCTCCATTGGATGCACGCATCTCGATTCCTCCTCTCTAAAATAGGCCCTTCTGAAAACGACGTGCAATCCAATTGACAGAAAGCAGTAAAATTAATGCAACGATAGATTCAAACATACCCATTGCTGTAGTTAAGCTGAATTGCGCGCCTTGCAGTCCAACGCGATAAATATACGTGCTAATGACATCCGAAACGTCGTTCACCGCAGCATTTTGCAAGACGTAAATGGGGTCGAATCCGACTTCCATCACACGCCCCATGGAAAGTATAAAGAGCAAAATCATAGTCGGTGCAATTCCGGGAATCGTAATATGAATAATCTGTTTCCATTTATTAGCACCATCCATGCTTGCTGACTCGTAAAGCGAGGGATCGATTGTCGTCATTGCCGCCAAATAGATAATGGCGTTAAAGCCCATATCTTTCCATATCCCTGCACCAACAAAGATGGTGATCCATGATTTGATATTGTATAAGAACGGAAATGGTTCAAAGTTAAAAAAGGTCATCCATTGACTTAACCAGCTTCCTTCGATTCCGAAAATACTAAAGACGATCCCACCGACAATAATCCATGAATAAAAGTAAGGTAAATAAACAAGTGTTTGAACGATCTTCTTGAACCACATTTTTCTCACTTCGTTCAAAAGAATAGCTAATAGAATCGGAAACGGAAACCCCACGAATATATTTAGACTGCTAAGTAGAAGCGTGTTTCGGATAATTTTTAACGAATTTGGGTTACTGAACAGCTTTTGAAAATGTTCAAATCCAACCCAAGGACTGCGAAACACCCCATCAAAAAAGTTATAATCTTTAAAAGCAATGATCAGTCCAGCCATTGGCGCGTATTTGAAAATTAAGTAAAACAAAATGACGGGTATGAACATAAGGAGAAGTGGAATATTCTCCCTTAATCTCTTCATGTCGATTCCCCTTCGGTCTATTGCTTTCATATCGTTCCCTCTTTCTTTGTTGTAGCCTGCGATCCAACTGTACAACTGAAAAGTGAGGTAGAACAATCGTTCATTTTCCCTCGATCAACAATATTCTCAAATAAAAAAAGAACCGTCATCCCTGGCTTTTTCACCAGTGAATCCGATTCTATCGCAATCCAAATCCTATTAATCAACAAAAAAACACCAATCAACAAAGTTCATCTTTATGATTTTACTTGAGCAGTCTTCCGAAAGTCTCCTGGGGTTTGACCAACCAGCTTTTTAAATGATCGAATGAACGTGTTCGGATGCAGATATCCGATTCTGACCGTAATCTCTTGTATGGAATGTTCGGTTTGAACCAAAAGCTCTTTCGCGTGTTCCGTACGAATTCGCGTCAAATAATCAATAAAATTCTCACCAATTTCTTCCTTAAACGTACGACTAATGCTTTTCATATGCACATGGAACACATCGCTTAAATGAAGCAATGATAGATCCGGATTCTGGTAATGTTCCTCCATATACAATTTAATTTTGCGGATAAGCATATAATTGCTGCTCATCTCACGCAATGTCGCGATTGCTTCAGTTGTTTCCGAAAGAACACTTCTCAACATTTGCTGTAATTCATCCACGGTGTCCCAGTCGTCTACCGCTTTTTGCAATTTATCCTGCACGCCGTTTGCCCATATTTTCTGCACATCCGCTGGTAGGTCCGTAAACTCCTTATCAAGAAAAAATATCATGTAGCTCATTAAGTTGTCCAATTCCTTACGCGCATACAGACCGGCTCGAATGCCATCGAAAAGTTGTGCGAAGCTGCCCAGCCAATCGCCTTCTCCCGTTCGTAATGAAAACGCAATCTCACGGATATATTCGAGCAGGTCGAGCGACTGTTGCTTACCCTCGGGCTTAATCTGCCAATAACAGATCACACTATCCTCACCTATTGAAGGTTTGTATTGAAGTGCTTCCAAGGCTTCGACGTATGCGTAATGTACAAGCTCTATGCGATCGACGCCTGAGCCTATGCCCATCGTAATATTGAAATCAAGGTTGGTCTTCACCCATTGCATCAGGTCATTCGCTATATCACTCGCGATCTGCTCGGGCTTACTTTCCGACGAAATTTTCTGGACCAAGTGCAGCAAAGTCAATTGATCCTTGGACGTCCACTCGGTCCATATGGTAACATTTCGGCCAATTGCGATTTCCTTTACTACATTGGACAAAACGAATTTAAGCAAATTTTGATCATGATCTGAATATAGACTGGCGAATTTACTGTATTTATTAATTTCGAGCACACTAACACATAGCGAGTCAAAATCGCAAGGCATTCCGAGGCTCTCCATCTCCTGTTGCCACTCTTCATACTTCAAGGGGCGATTCCCTTCCATCCATTCGAAAAAGAAATGCTTTCGCTTAAAAACCAAATCTTCCTCATGCTGCTTCTGATAGGCATTTGACTGCTCCATCAAATTCAGCAAGGCGGTATCGATGAACTTAAATTCATCTTGATTGCCTTTACGGAACAGTTCAGCGCTTTTTTGCTGGGAGAATAATTGGATACGCTGTATGATCGTTTCTACAGGCTTATAGTTCCGTCGGGTAACCACAACGATCCATACAACGCCGATAAAAAAGAAAATCGCACAAACGAATATCCAATATTTAGATATTGCGGAGACAAGACGAAACAAATTACCATTCGCCACACTGCTGGAAATGGCCCATTCGGAATAATCGGAGTGCATCTTCGTCATTAGGGAATCGTTCGCATGAATATCACCATAAATAGGCGTACCCTCGCGGTCATAAAGGCTGAGATGATTGGAATTTTCCGTCGTCAGTGTTTGAACAAAATGGGCAATCGCTTGAAGCTGCACATTGACAACGATTAGACCGTCATTACCGGAATTCAATGGGACATATCGCACTAACGATACGAATTCGGTGGGTTCGCCTTGCTCCGTGTAACCTTTCCGAACATCTGTCCATAGATGATTTAGCCCGGATTGCTTCAATGCTTCCACAATCAATTGCTTATCGTTAAATGCAGCTAGCTTGGAAACGGAGTATGGCGTCTGCACCGTATCGTCCGTTAGCCTGTATAAATAGATCGAATCGATGAGAGGCATCGTTGCCATGAGACTTTTCACTTTTACAGACGACAAATAGCCCGAATAATATCGATCGTTCTGCAAGGCAGGATTAAAAAAACCCAATAGCGTATCATCGCTGGCGATCTCATTCGTGATCGTGTTATCGATCAACTTCATCTGATTGTCTACGGATTGGAGCACTTGCTTGGTGAAAATTTTATTCGATTCGACTGCGGTTTTTCGCGACAATTCGCTGAATGCCATCAACAGGACAAACATGAGGAGAGGCACAATAAAAAGGAAAATCGTTACATAGGAAAACAGGAGACGACGAAACCATGTCTTGTTCAGCGAGATGTTCTTTATCATCGTTTACTCTCCTTTTTAACAAATATTTAAATGAAATCATCCTCGTAAGAAATCCCAAGCAGGTGAATTCAGGTATTTGTAGTTTAACAGATAATCAAAACATCTTAAATAGCCAAAACAAGCAAGCCGCCTTTAACAAATTATAAAAAAATAATGGAACAAAACGACTGTCGAAAACCGCAACGACATGGTGCACATAGAGGACTAAGTCCTCCCAAATCCAAACTTGTTGATCCGCTTCCGTGACCAGACCAGACAATCAATGCCATTAACTCCTTAACGCCCTCTACCGGCGCGCCGAGCGTTCCCCCAATATTTTTTCCGAGCCATCCCCCATATACAATCCGATAATAATCTCGTTCATTTAAAATATTCAAATTCATGCCGCCTCTCCATCGTTTTTCAAATTTGTAATAATCGACATAATTCAATTATAAGAACGCTTTCTTGACGAAGCCATGAACACGATTGAGATGTTTTAAGAAAAAACATCAAAGGGAGTCATTTCATTTTCCTGTCGCGATTGTCCTTACTTGAGGTGATGTGGGCCGACCTTTTCGACGCGAATGCTAACCCTTCGTTTTTGAATTTGATCGTGTGGCCGACGGAACGATAAATCTGGAAGTCGGCGTAAAACGATCCGTCTTGTTGGCCTGGGATTCGCTGTTGCTCGGATAGTGGGAGCAGCAAACGGATGGCATCCGAACGAACGGCAAGGCAAATCTTATTGGACCTAACTTTCCTGTGGTCTCGGCATGGACAACTGCAGTACGAGCCGAACGTCCGAGCTTAATATCGTCCATGGCAAACGGACTCGGCTTCGAAAAATCGAGATCGGCCATGTGAATTTGGCGATACTATATACTGCTCGGCCGCTTCGAAGAGCTTGTGGACACGACGATGCTGTCGCGGGGCTAGTTCCGTTTTCAAAACACGTTGTTGATCGCCGTTATCACACTATATTTGATTTGTTACAACAACTTGAGGCGACTTGGCTCTTACAAATGTGAATATGCCCTTCCCCCATAGGCAGGGGAAAGGGCAACACAATTTAATGCTGGTCAATCAAATATTGAGCGTCTCGCAGCAGGTAAGCTGCAGCTTTACTCGAAATTTGCTTTCCGTTTTGCGCATTCACTTCGTTCACAAGATCGGCTAGAGCGTTCGCAGCCAATTTGCTCTGCAAGCTCTTGGCGATACCTGTGTTGTCGATCCATCCCATATTCGTAAAACGCGTGATCAAGGCCTGCATGGACTGGATGCTTGTCGTTGTCTGGAACAGGACGCTTTGACTGCTCGTATTCCCTGCCATGTCGCTTGCCGTTACGATAAGTGTGTGCGAGCCGAGAGGCAGCGTATACAGTGGAATGGTCGCCCCTTGCTGAACACTGTACGTATCCAGAGTTACCGTTGTCTTGCTGCTGTCAACCCCGGACAAGTTGTCGTTCAGCGTAAGGATCGTGGTAATATCCACGGAATCGCTGTACGTACCGTATGCTACGCCGGAAACCGTAATCGTAGGTGTAGTCGCATCCAGATTGAAGCTGATCGTTTGGGCAGCCTCCACATTGCCGGCGTTGTCCGTCGAACGGTAGTTCACCGTATGTTTGCCGTCTTGACTCAGCGTTACTGGCTCCGCGTAGGTTTGCCAGGTGCTGCCGCCATCCAGACTGTACTCCGTCTTGGCAACGCCCGAGAGATTATCGGCAGCGCTTAAGGTAATCGTAACCGGATGGGCGTACCAGCCGTTTTGCCCGTCGGCAGCGGCAGGCGATATTGCAGCCGTTGTGACCGGAGCGGTTGTATCCATGTTGAAATTGACGGTCTTCACTGTTTCCACATTGCCTGCATTGTCCGTCGAACGGTAGCTGACGGTATATTTGCCTTCTTTGTCAAACGTGAGCGCCGACGTATAAGGCTGCCATGTCGTTCCGCCATCCAGACTGTACTCCGTCTTCGCTACACCCGAGAGATTGTCAGATGCGCTTAGAGTTACTGTCGCTTGGTGCACATACCAACCGTTAACTCCATCCGGTTGGGACGGCGTGATGGAGGCCGTAGTTACAGGAGCTTCCGTGTCAGTCCGCAGGTGGTACACTTCGAGCGTTCCTGCATCCGGTAACGGAGGATTACGTGGTAAATCACGATTTTGTGGGAGGCTCTCCCACCGTAGCATGTAGCGATCCTGCCCATTACCGGACGAACCAATATCCGAAGCCAGTTGGACCTCCATCCCTGGGAATTCTGAGCGAACATCAGTCAACTCACTCGGCGGTTGCGGCTTGTCGATCTCAGAGATCGGTTGCAGGCTGTCCGGGTCTAGGACCCAGGTACGACTCTTGCCATTAACGCTGAAATCCAAGCGGAGATTGCCGTCCGGGAGTACGGAGACACGACCGACCGTCACCTCGGTGACCAAGCTTCCACCTCCCCAGATCACCCATCGGCCCTTCCAGTCGCTTATCTGTTTAATCACCCAACCATTATTCATGAGCTGCGCAATGTAGATCTGTGTGTTACCGAACTGGTCATACTTGTAGTAGCTGACCATCACCCGGCCCTGTGAGTCAAATCCGATCTTCGTATTGCCGTTGAGGATCCCCCCATTCATCGGAACAGGGTCGATTACCTCACTAGTCGAATACGTGATCGGTAACGTGAGCGGGGTCCCATCACTCCTCTCCCAGTGTAGAAGGTCTCGGCTTCTCGCATAAGACAGGCGGTGGTTCTTCGCCGCATTACCAGCGTCTCTCCAGATCCATGCTAAATGGTAATATCCGTCAGGGCCAAGTTTCGGACCATCGACATAGGCATTGTGCAGGCCTTCTCCGTCAGTTAGCGGCACGTCAAGGAGCCTTCGCCACTGCTGTGTCTTTTCGTCGTAGATATTGTACATATCATTGCCATCCCCGCTTGAGCCATCGCGATGCCGAAAAATCAGAGCTCCATCAGAGGTAGTTGTGAAATATGGATAAGTTACCTTCTGCTCAGTTGCCGGGTCAACCATGTTCGGGATCCGGGTAAGTGTTGTCACGTCTCCCGGAGTCGTCGTGCGGTAATAAATGAGTGGAACGACGTGCATGTTACCAGATACATGGAGCTGACCGGCACGGTCAAGCGCCATGGTGACATAGTTGTGACTGTCCCATTCGACAAACGTATCCAGCGTTTGTCGCACCCAAGTGTCTTCACCGACTTTACGGTGAGCAACCACCATCTGGCGGTTGGCATTATAATAGGCGACATACTGGTCGTCACCATGTGTAAGCAACGATTGTCCCACCGGATGCCCGGACCACGTAGTGTCAACTACGCTTTTCTCCACAACGTATTGCTGAGCATCCGGAAACTGGTACGGCTCCCCTGTCCCCACTACGGGGGTCCAAACCAGTGGACTTGATACGGGCGCAACAGCGGGTACGGTTGAAGTATTGAGACGGACATCATTGACCTGCAAATTTCCTAGGGCCGAGTAAAACCCTGCGTATCCACCCACGAGAAGCGTGTCAAGAGGGATGACCTCAGAGCGGTCAAGCAATTTGTTTGCACCGTCAGAAACCGTGAGGTCTATTACACCATACGAGGAAGATGATACGTGAACAGAGTAGTCCTTACCCATTATGACATTAGGGACGGTGCCAGAAGTAATCAAACTTCCGCTGCCGATCGTGGAGCGTGTCACCCGCAGCAACTGCCAGGTCAATGGACTCTGATCGGAATTCATCACCATCCGGAGCGCATAGTAATCTTGGGTACCGTCGCCATTGTCGGTGATATTGAATGCTATACCGTTCCAGCGCGAGTAAGCCGTATTACGTACAGTGGCATCAATCGCGAATGTCTTCCCTAGTTTGTAATTGGACTGAGCGATTACCCGATCTTGCACTCCGCCAATTGATTGAAGCGCGTTCCCCTTGATGGACCAGTCACCGCGCATCTCGACCCAGCCATTACCAATAACAGTGTTGTCAGGCCTGTCAAAGCTATCAGACCAACTCCCATCCACCAGGACAGCAATGGAGAGATAGGCATCATTGACCTGCAAATTTCCTTGCTGCGAGTAGAACCCCGCGTAACCACCCGTGAGAAGCGTGTTAAGAGGGAGGGCTTGGGAGCGGTCAAGCAATTTGGTTGCACCGTCAAAAACCGTGAAGTCTACTACACCGTTCGAGGAGGATGCTACTCGAACGCTGTAGTCCTTGCCCACTACGACAGGGACGGCGCCCGAAGCGATCAAAATCCCGCTGTTGATCGCGGAGCGTGTCACTTGCAGCAACTGCCAGGCCGCTGGACGTTGATCGGGATACGTCACCATCCGGAGCGCATAGTAGTTTTGAGTACCGTCGCCATTGTCGGTGATATTGAATGCTACACCATTCCAGCGCCAGTAATCAGTATTACGTACAGTGGCATTAATCGCGAACGTCTTCCCCAGTTTGTAATTGGACTGGGCGATCACCTGCTCTTGCATTCCGCCATTTGATTGAAGTGTGTTCCCCTTGATTGACCAATCACCGCGCATCTCGACCCAGCCATTGCCCACAACAGTGTTATCGGGCCTGTCAAAACTATCAGTCCAACTCACATCCTCCGTGGCAGCAATGGCGGTTTGGGTCGCGCTTATCGGAATAACCAAGGCAATAAAAGTTGTAAAAACAAGCAAAAAGTGAAGATATTTTGTTTTGGAATTAAGCATTATACTCACCTCTCTGATACTGATATATTTTCATTCAAAATTAACCTGCGAAATCAATGTATCTCTGCCAATTCAAACATTTCCTTGGCTGCCAAAAGAACGATACCTGTTCCATGATCATCATTGATATACGTGGGGATATCGAAATAATAGGAAGATTCCATTGCACAGCCTGAACCAAGACATACGCCATATACATTCCCTTCGGCGTCCACGCATTGTTTCAGCAGCGCAATCCACCCTTTTTGAACCCCATCCAAAAATTCCTTTCCCAGCCATCCCATGCGGATTCCTCTGGCTAAAGACAACACAAACATTGCCGTACACGATGTTTCCTGATATGAAGCGCTTTCATCTAAAACTTGATGCCACATACCAAATTCGTTCTGATACGATGCAATACCGATTGCCAGTTCCCTGTAAAATCTAAGCAACATATCTCGCTCTGGATAGTCGTTAGGGAGAATTAAGAGTATTTCTGACAATGCGAAAATGACCCATCCGTTCCCCCTCCCCCAAGGTACGCGACTGTTTACACCTTTTTGTGGAAAATAAATATGGGCATACAGATGTTTGTCTGGCAGCCAAAGGCGGCTATGGAAACCCTTAGCTTGTTTGATCACCTCCTCATAATATCTCGTGTCACCAGTCAATCGGCCCATGCGAACCAGAAATGGACAGCTCATAAATAAATCATCAGCCCACATCGTCTCGATCCGATAATACGTGCCATCTTCCATTCGTGGAACTGCGTTCATCACAGCATTAGCTAATCGTTCGATTACTGGCAGCATGGAGTTGCATCCCGTGCGTTCATAGGCTTCGATAAACATAACACCGATTGTACCGCATGGATCAAGTTCTTCTAATCGCTGGGCGCGCGGAATTAATGAAGGTACGCCGAAGTGCCCAGCATCCCAAAGCGCATAATCATGATACTGCGCCATAACAGCCATACTATCTGTTGCGTAACGAACAACCTCTCTTGCTCCTAACGTTTCGGCTGCACGCAGCATCCCGTATAGTCCAACCTGGATTGCATAAAACCATTGCCCGAAAAAGAAACCATCCATATAGGGTCTGACATAGGTATCAGGGGATGAAAGCCGCCAGTAAGTTTTTGCATCGCCTTCACCTATGGCATACAGATGTTCAAAGCAGATAGCTGCTGATTCTAAAGCAAATCTCATATCCAGCAGTACTTCCGGTTCCACTGCCGAACTACCAAATGGCCCTATATAGAGCCAACGTGCAGAATCGCCACGCATGGTCTCCAATTCGGGTATTTCATCTGCCCGCTGTCCGGTTGCAGTATCCACTATTTCCGCCTTAAATCCCCAACTATCAGCGGTACCCGGACGAACACATTTAATAAGCACCTGTCCAACTGGAGTATTTGAAATAACAGGGATTTGAGTCTGGCCTACAGTGGTTGATCGTAATACCTCCTTGCCATCAATCCATACTTTAATCTGACCTTCATGCTCGACATTCAGCACTAAGGAACTGTTATTTTTCTTTTCATAAAAGGTCAACCCGTAAGCACATGCAGCGTTCGGACCGTACAATACGAAAAAATCTACGAACTGCGTCCCTAACGGTGCAGAAATAATAGGCTCCCATGCGGAGAATTGACCAGACAGTGCCTCTCTTTCTATTAACTCATGACTTCCTTGTTCGATGGCTTCTGCATCGAAAGGACCGATGTACGCGAATCCTTCCTCACCCTCCAGATCAGGCTGCGGAAACGTTGGACGTGTGGCAAATAAATAGTCTTTGGCCCACATACCAGGATACCTGGGAAAGGCGATGATAAGATTAAATCCCCAGCGATGGTGTTCCCTGACACATAGCAGCATCAGTTCATTCCAACCTTGCTTCATCCTTACGGGAATCGTCTCTTTTTCAGCAAATAACTCGCCGTTAATCCAAAGTTTTGCGCAACCTTCTACAGTAAAAATAACGTCTTGCTCCTGATCGGCATGAAACCTGGCTGCTGCATAAGCAATGGAGCCTTCCTTGGCATCCGGCCAACATACTGAAAAATCAGCTCCGTAGGGTCCGAAAGAAGATTGTTGCTTAATGGGCTGTTCCATAAAGGGTCGTAGTCGGATACTCTTCCGCGGACGGGTTACAAGCATTCGCTTCGATACTCTTTCTATCACTTTAGCGGGATCAGCAACCCCTGCCTCAAATATTGACTTTCCCTGCTCCATTTTTTCATTCATGGATTTGCCTGCTTCCATTTAGAATCTTCAGCCCTTTAATGCGCCGATCATCATCCCTTTAACAAAATACTTTTGTAAGAAGGGATACAGTGCCAAAATCGGAACCGTTGCAACGATGATGACGGCATATTTAATCGTTTCCGCCACTAAACCTTTATCAAACGAATCGGACCCCACCAGCATTGCTTCAGTATTGTTTTGTACGAGAATATCCCGCAATACAAGCTGGAGTGGAAACAAGTCGCGGTCACGGATAAAGAGCATCGCGTTAAACCAAGCATTCCAGTGCCCGACTCCATAATAAAGCACCATCACAGCAACAACAGGCATCGATAGCGGTATAAATATTTTGAATAAAATCGTCAGATGTGAAGCCCCATCCAATACAGTGGATTCTACAATCTCCTCCGGAATGTTCATAAAAGAAGTTCGCATTAAAATGAGATTGAACGTATTGATGGCGGTCGGTATTATGAGCGCCATCAACGAATTGTCCAGATGAAGACCCTTAACCGTTAAATAATAAGGAACTAGTCCACCACCGAAGAACATTGTAAATACTATGAACATCATGATGGCATCGCGCCAAAGTACATCTTTGCGTGACAAGAAATAGGCGCCGAGCGAGGTCATGAACAAATTGATTGTTACTCCTGCAACAACAATAATGATCGTATTCAAGTACCCGCCTGTAATCATCCGGTTTTCCAGCACCAATTTATAGGCGTCCAGCGAGAAGCCGGCCGGTTTCAGCAGCAGCCCCTGATGAGCCATATAATCCGCCGGATTGCTAAATGAAGCGAACAATACATATAAGATTGGATAGGCGGTAATTAATGAAAGGAACGTGAGTATCGTAACATTAACGCCAATAAATACTTTTCTGCTGATACTTGTCTTCACTTTGTTTTCCTCCTACCACAATCCTGATTGATTGATTTTTTTACTGAGCCGATTCGCCCCGATGAGCAATAAAAAATTTATCGAAGAATTGAATAAACCAACAGCAGAACTGAAGCTCCAGCCAAATTCCTGCAAGCCCTTCCGGTACACAAATGTAGAAATGACGTCAGATGACTCATAAATGGCCGGATTGTAGAGCAAAATTATCTTTTCAAAGCCAACGTTCAAAATACCGCCAATTTTCAAAATAAGCAGAATAATGATAGTCGAAGCTATACCAGGCAGTGTTACGTGGAGTGTTTGTTTCCAACGACCGGCACCATCAATCGTTGCCGCCTCATACTGTTGTGGATCGATAGATCCCATCGTAGCCAAATAAATAATGGAGCTCCAGCCGATTTCTTGCCAAATCTCTGAAGATACGTAGATGGGAACAAAATAGTTTGCATGATTTAGCATCGTAACTTTCTCACCACCAAAAATGCCTACGACCGTATTTATTATTCCAGTATCACGGGTGAAATCGATAATCAAACCGCACACTACGACCAGTGAAATAAAATGGGGCATGTAAGTAATGGTTTGGACGAAACGGGAGAAGAAGCGGCTTTTTACTTCGTTAATCAACAATGCTAAAATTAGCGGGGCCGGAAACCCGAAGATCAGTGAAGTCAGGCTGATGACAAGCGTATTTTTAAGAATACGCCAGAAATAAAAACTGTCAAAAAACTCTTGGAAATGTTTAAGTCCCACCCATGGACTACCCCATATGCCTTTAGTCGGCACATAGTCTTTGAAAGCAATGATTGCGCCATAGATCGGCACATAATGAAAAATAATATAATAGAGTAAAACTGGCGAAACGATTAGATACAATGAATAATTTTTTAGCCAGTCCTTGCGGATTTTGCTTCGCATTGTCTCTTGGACATGCACACTCATGACTTACACCTGCTTTCTGTTCATCAGCCGGGCAGGATCATGTAACTAGAATGCCATCCTCCCCGGCCGACAGCCGTAATGCTATCTTTTGTTGTACCGTACCAATGCTTCTTGCTGCATACTGATCGCTTTATCAATCCCGAGCTTTTTCATTTGCTGTACATAATTATCAAAGTTACTAAGCGGTTCTGCGCCCATGATGAATTTTAGCAGCATTTCATTTTCATAAGTCGTTATTTCAGCCATAATTTTGGCCATCTCGTCCCGCTGCCCATCGGCAACAAAGATTGGAGGCACGGAATGTTTGGCCGCATTCGTATTTGACCATACCTTTACCGCATCTGCCTGTACCGGGATCATCGTCTGCATCACTCCGGGATTTTGGATATACGGCCCCATATCATGGGACAGCGTGTATTGTGCCATTGCCTGGCTAATCGGCAGCTTGTTCGGATTATTTAAGATCAGATCGGTAAACACAGGCTTACCGTTATCCATTTTATAGCTAGTGCCTTCAATGCCGAAGTTGGCGAGCAGCGCCCCCTCTTCGCTGTATAAATAATCCAAAAATTTTGCAGCCGCTTCTTTATGCTTACTGCTGGCTGTTATCGCTGCACCGAAACCATTGAATGGCAAGAAATATTGCCCAAACTGCGGCTGATCCCCCTTGTTTATCACCGGATACGGAACGCCGATAACCTGAAATTTCGGATCTTTGTCCTTCATAGTCGTCGTCCATTTCGCCACACCGCTGCCTCCACTGGCAACGGTTGCACCTGATTTGCCATTCATCATGTTGGCATCCACCGTTTTCGTATCCAGCGTGGCGAAGTTGTTGTCGAGCAATTTTTCGGAGAACCATTGATTCATCGTGGCAAGAAAATCCTTGTACGCCGGCTCAATCGGACCGTATTTAATCTGTCCTGCATCCGTATAGAAGCCTTTGGTAATCCCGTAGGCACCGATAAATGTTCCCCACGACAGAACACTCTGGATATTCCAATATGGACTAAGCGGAGCTGACGCCCCCTTCTTTTCTTTAAATGCCTTAAGCATGGTGTGCCATTCGTCTATCGTCGTCGGCACCTGGAGTCCAAGTTCGTCGAGCCAGTCTTTACGGATAACCGACCCCGCGGAGACAAGTAAACTTTTATCACCGCGAATAAGGGGGAATGAATAGTAGCTGCCTTCATCTGTCTTGACCATTTTGTCGATATCTGGCATATTCTTCAAATACATAGATAAATTAGGTGCTTGCTTTAGCTGCAAATCGTTCAACTTGGCAATTACTTTATCGGCAATAGCTTTCTCCGGACCTCCGGGGTATTGGGCCCAATTGTACCAAATGATATCAGGCAAGTCGCCGGAAGCAACCATCAGATTGAACTGCTCTGATTCTTTGCCTGCTGTGGGATGAATGAATTCTACTTCAACGCCTGTACGTTTTTTTAGTTCTTTGGCAAATTCCGTTTCAGCAAGATTTTTTACAGTGGCTGAAGTATTGGCAGGTATCGGGAGCCAATACTTGAGCTTCACATTCCCACTGATAGGATAAGCTGGCCCTTCCGTCTTATTCTGAGGTTCTTTCTTTACCTCTGATTCTTTCTCTTTGGTGCACCCTACCGTAGTCCCGACAAGCATAGCCGCTGCCGTGATGAGCAATATCCCCTTAGCACGTTTTTTCATTGTAAGCCTCCCCCATGTTTTTGAGCTTTCGTTTTGCAAAAGTCGACGTCGACAGTATTAAGCTTAGCCGCGATATCTCCAAACAGATAGAGACAGAATCTAAAAATGGAGGACAATATCGCAAAATCGTTAATAGGCGACGGGACAATATCTAAGAGCAAGGGACTTTATTGCAAAAAGAAAGCCAACCAGGAACTATCTTCCGGCTGGCCTCATGTCGTTATGCATTATTCCGTGATCTCAGAATACTTACCGGGGGTAACTCCTTCATATTTAGCGAAAACGCGGCGAAAGGTACGAACGTTGGCATAACCGACCATCAAAGCTACAGTCTCCATATTCAAGTCCTGTTCCTTCATAATTTGTTTCGCCTGCTCAATCCGGTATTTTCCTATATCATCCAGCAGTGACGCACCTGTAGCATCTTTGTACAGTTTCGATACATAAGCCGGATGCAAACCGATTTGCTCAGCAATGGATGCAATGCTCAGATTAACGTTGTTATACTGTGCTGCTAAGATATCTTTTATACTTTGCATTACGTCATTCGCCCGTTTCCCCACGTGCTTTTGTTCTACAGAATCGCAAATGCTGCGTAAAATGTATTTCAACTGGTTTTTTATTTCACTTACCGTCTGGCTAGCTAGCAAACGGTCTATCGGATTAAGCTCTTCCAAAAAAGCGTCGTCATACATGCCGCTTAATCCATTAATCGTTTTCATCATCGTACCGACAAGATCTATAAACAGACATTTAACAAGTTTGAGTGGAAGATTGCGCTGATCTAGGTTTTCCTTAAATACATCATCGATAATTTCTTCGGCAGCGACATAATCGCCTGCCTTGATGCAATTCATCAACGCCTGCTCTTGTTCAAGAGAATATGAATACTCGCCCTTTGCCCAGGGCATCTCCATATCACTATAATCCATGACTCCGCTCATGCCGTAAATGCTCTGATATTCCATAACCTCAAGCGCTTCATAATACGCCTTTGAGATTCCCGCTCTCGAAATATGCAGCCCGCTCAGCGCAATCGTCACCGGAACCCGGTAATTGTTCACAATAAATTCCAGTACTCTGCCTGCAACTTCAGAGAGTTCCCTTTTCCTTGCAAGCTCCTGCCTCTCTCGAAAATTTACCAGACAAACGATAAAATCATCCATCTCAATAACAAATCCTTGATTAGTTTGCCTCGCCAATTCTTCTGTCACATTCATTACCGCAAATCTCACTAAGGAAGGTGCGATATCGTTGTAATCCTCGACATTAATGATCATGACAGCAAACTCGTCGGATATGAAGGAGATTTCATGCAAATCCATCACCTGTTGCAGCGGAATAGCACTATCCCGGCCTTTAAGCAGTTTCTCGATAAAATGACTGCGCATAACGCTCTCTTGCCGCCATAGCTTTCCACCCATTTCTTTATTTTCCAGCAATGTGGAGTGAATTCCCCGTTGGAGAAATTCATACTCATTGAATTTCTTGCTTCCAGCCCTATCTCCGTTTTTCTTTTCTTTAAACATTTCGAGCATGCCACGTACAGGCGAATAGTTGCGACGTACGAAAGCGTAAGTTAGGCAACCGCCCACGAATAGGCAAATGAGCAAACTCATCATGGTCGCTTTTTTGATACCTTCCAACTTATCCCAATAAATATGCTCAGGCATCATTATCATATACTTCCAATCACTTGCACCCGAACTAATATATGAGATGACTAACTCCTGTTCACCATCCTGCACTTTGAGTACACCGCTCTTGCTGTCTAAATCGCTATATGACACCGGTAATGGCCCGTTTAATGATTGAGTAGAGGCAAGCACCTGATTATTACTATCGATAATAACAGCTGCACTATTGTGTAAATAGTCTTTTGCGTTATCCACCCAAAACTTTGCCTGATCCAGAAAAATGACAATGTTGCCTTGACTCGTTTCGTTCTTACCTATAGGAATCGAGCGAATAAAGGCCAGATTGTTACCCAGTTTCACAAAATTACCTTGAAAATAGCCGTCCAAATACTTGATCCAAGCACCATATCCTACACCACCCGCCCCATACAAACTATGAAAGACGGATTCACTAGAATTACTTATATCCGGTGTAATAATCGTATCCATTGCTTTGATATATACGAAATAATCATTCCAGCGGTTAGAGGATTTAAACACCTTCAGGCTTTCAAATGCTTTATAGAGTGAAAAATATTGTTCTGACTTCAGCGGTTCCCGAATTGTCAGCAGTTCCTGCACTTGAGGGTTAAGAGCAATTTCCACACTTAAACGATTCGCATCCTCTAGCAGTGTGTCCATATCCTTCTGCATCTTTAACAAAATCAGATTATTAGATCGATTAATCTCATCAATAATTGTTTGATTTGATTTCAAATAAATAAAAACACCTGTCAATACAGGTACGAGTAAAATTGCCATATATGATAGTAGCCATGAGAATATGATACTACGTTTAAAAATCATTTTACGCCCCCCCTTAATAGCCCCCAGTATACTGTCGAAAATAATTATAGATACCCGTTATACTCCTGTCCAATAAGAAAAATGCAGCTAGTGCTTTATTATCATTCACATATGTGAATATTTCACAAAAAATACGACGGCTAGATTAGCGAACGCACTGTTCGTTCCATAGTTTTTCTAGATTTTTTAGATACTTTTCTGGGGTCCCGTCTAAACCGTTACATTTCACACTATGAGCGTCACAGCGCGTAACCGGAATCGGCAGCGCTATAAACTGCTCAGCCGCTTCGAAGAGCTTGTGGACACGTTGAAGCAACCGCGGGGCTACTTTCGTTACCAAAGCACTCAGCTGATCGCCGAAATACTCGGTCTCATCGCTAACGATTTTCTGGAGGAAAGACATCTGGACACGGGCTTCCCGGTTTCTTACTTCACCTTCCGCAAGCTGATCAATCATTTAAACAATTTTCACGAAACCGATATCACTAGAAAGAAGCTTGAACAAGCATTGGACTACAAATACGAATATTTATGTCAAGTGTTCAAGAAATACGCGGGGATCCCTATGATCCACTACATTCAACAGCTAAGGGTCCAAAAAGCCAAGCATCTGCTGCACCATACCGGCAAAAGTATTCAAGAAATCGCACAAGAAGTCGGATATCCGGATCCGTTTTACTTCAGCCGCCTGTTCAAAAAGTTCGAGGGTGTTGCGCCGCAGCATTATCGGGACGGCAAACAAAAAACGCTCCCTGAACAGGGAGCGGATTAAATCATCGAGAACCAATACCGGCCAAGATTTCACGAGCACCGCAAACAATACCGTCGAATAAATAACGCTGTAAGAACAAATACAAAACGATTATCGGCAAAAGGATGATATTCGCTGCCATGGCAATCATATTGCTGCTTGTGGAAAGCCGTCCGTACGTGGAGATTCAGGATGAAATATAAGGGATTGTTGGTACCTTGGACAAGCTTGCAAATACCCTCCTTCCTGTTAAATATCATGACGGCAAACGCATCGGAAACAAAGCGGGCTCCGTACGTTTCAAGCGATTGTTCGAGCGGAATGGCACTTGCCCTGCCCTTGAGCAATTTCTCGATGAAATGGCCGCGCATGAAGCTTTTTTGCCGCCAAAGCCTGCTGCTCATGTCCGTATTTTCCATTAAAGTGGAATGGATCGCTTGACGCATAAAATCATATTCGTTTAAAGGCGCTCTCTCCACACCTATATCTTCCTTTTGTTCCTTGAACAGCTCCATCATCGCTCGAATCGGCGAATAGTTTTTACGAACAAAGGTATAAGACAGTCCGCCACCGACGATCAGACACGCGAGCAAACTGATGACCGTCGCTTTTTTGATATATTCCGATTTATCCCAGAACACATGCTGCGGCATCATAATCATATACTTCTAATCGGTTGCACTGGAACTGATGTAAGAGACGACCACATCTTGATCATTCAATTTGGCCGTGACAACACCGCTCTTTCCATGAAGCTCACTATAGGTTAACGGCATTGGCCCCGTCAAAGGCTCCGAGGATGCTACAATCCGATCGTTTTTATCCAAAATCGCAGCGGTTCCGCTATGAATATAATCCTCGCCGCCCTGAACCCAAAATTTATTTTGATCCAGGAAAATGACTACGCTGCCCAAACTGACTCCATTTCTTCCTAAAGGGAGCGATCGAATAAAGGCGAGTTCATCGCCCATTACAACATACTCGCCATTGTAATAATGATTGAGCCCCTTGATCCATTCCGTATAAGAAACATTGTGCCCAGCGTATAAATTATTGAAGATCACTTCGCTCGTATTGCTGATATCCGGAGTTACTACTGTATCAATCGATCTGAAGTAAACCAAAAAATGATTGGAACGACTTGATGCTTGGAATACTTTCAAATTTTCAAACACTTTATAGATCGAAAAATATTGTTCGGGTTTCAGAGGCTCGCGGATCGACAAAAGTTCCTGCACTTGTGGATTATAGCCGATTTCAACGCTTAATCGCTTGAAAGCCACTTCGCGAAACAATTGCTTCCCCCCTCGCTGTCAGTGTCGGATCACCCGTACTTGTTGCGGGAAATCCTCAACCCACTGTCCATGGTTGTATGCAAGGCTAATCAATCCGGAAGGGACGAGGACTTGCAGCGTAAAATGCTCCCAGTGTGCCGGTATTTTTGGTGAAAATGAAATTTCCTCCCACCCCGGTTTGGATGGTTTCAATCCGATGATTTCCTCGATCAGCAAGGGTACTGGAGCGCTTGCCCACGGGTGACAAAGACTCGTATTCCACTTTTGGTCTTTCCCCCAGGCCTCAAAGCAAGTCGTAGCGCCTTCTTTCAGCATATTTCCCCATGAATGTTCTTCTTCTGAGCTCATAAGCTCATATATCAACGCATGTTCTCCAACCCTCGCCAAAGCTTTTAAGACAAAATAGGAAAAGTACACGCCGCACGAAAATCTTTTCTCGCGAATTTGATCTACAATGGATGGAACGGATTCCTCCGGAGCCAGATCAAAAAGCAAGGGCAGCACATTGGCATGCAGCGCATGATGTCTGCTTCCCTCCGCATCTGTAAATAATCGGCGGGTCGGATCATAAAAAACTTCGATGAAGCGTTTTTTTAACCGTGGAAGATCATTCTCATAAGAAATCCCAAGCAAATCACGTATCTCATTCACTGCTTGGGTGCAGCCAAGATAAAACGCATTAACCACGTTATGGCAGCCGGGACCTATCGGCTTCGTTAGCTCAAAATCGTATTCATCGCGCAGCTCCTTCGGCCAATCAACCAAATTCCACTTATCGGTGATTTCGTGTAACAATCCGTCGCCTCGATCGTAGGCTTGAAAATGACGGAGCAGTTGCTCCGCATAAGGATACATGTCTCGCAAAAAGGTGAGATCCCCGCTGTATCGATAATATTCCAGCAGCTGCAGCGGCCACTGAAGTGAAAAGTCAGCAATCTCCTGCATAAAGTTCCCTGGAACGACTGACATGAGACCTGGGCACGTAGAGGAACTAAGAGCAAATTGCTCTATTGCCTTCTTATACAACCGTAGATCGCCGCTGAGGAGCATGTGAGCATGCCCGATCACCGTATTATCGCCCAAGTATTGTCCTTTCTCACGGGTTGGACAGTCAACAAAGTTTTCTTGCGAACCATATTTGACGCCATTTTTACATATTTGAAAAATTCGGTTCATCAAGTCATCCGAGCTTTGAAAACGGCAGCTTTCTTCATTAAAGGGATAGTGTCTGACGATCGCTTGGAACGAATCAGGACGAATCGCTTGTTCGGGGCCGAACACTTCCACGTATCGAAAGCCTTTGTAATCGTAAAGGTCCAATTTATCGTTATCCCCGGATAGCGTCCAGCGATCTAGATAAGTACAGTTGCAGCGCATGTTAAATCTCACCGCTTGTCCATCCTCTTCCAGTTCTTCACCGCAGCGGATTTCGATTTCTGCGCCTGCTTCCCCTTCCGCCTCCATGGTAAACTGGCCAGTGATTTCCTCACCAAAATCAATCCAGTAATGACCGGGAGCCCTTCTTACTACGCTATGCGGTTTCTTATCATAAACCGACAATATCGGTGTCGGCTGCTCCACAAGCGTATAGTCCGCTTGATCGTTCGTGTGGACAGGAATCCAAGCGGAGTCATCAAAGGAAAGATCCTTCCAGCCTTTTTCCGACTTTCGAGCATCGATATGCTCTGCAAATTGAGTCAAATAACCAAAAGTCTCCCCTTTCAGGTAATCTTCTGCCCGTTTAGCTCGCCAAGTCTCATCCGTTTTTAGAAGAACACGGTCGCCTGTTGTCAGCTCTGCGATAAGCCCCTGCCTGTAATCGCCGCTGTTATATGCCCGGTTAACTAGTCCTTGGTAATATACGTGGACAGCGATGACATTTTCCCCCGCTTGGAGAAAGGGACTAACCTCGATCCGATTGTAATAGTAGTGGCCGGCATCGTTTTGAGCCGGGCCCTGAGCAACAAAACAGCCGTTTAGATAGACCTTATAGTAATCGTCTGCTGTGATGTCCATATAATGGGAAGCGGTTTCAAGATTAATAGACTCCAGATTAAATGTGGTCCTCACAAGCCAATGATGATGATGCAAATCTTCGCGATGCGTCTCTGATTCAACTGCATCCATTTCTTTATGAAATAAATCCAACGGTTGCATCGATCTAAACGGGGTATCCGTTATCCAACGTGCTTGCCAATGCTTAGACAATCTTATCTCTCCCTTAAAGTTGAATTCGAATATTTGTAGTTTAACAGAAGTACTAAAATTCTCCTGCGATCCAACTGTACAACTGAAAAGTGAGGTAGAACAATCGTTCATTTTCCCTCGATCAACAATATTCTCAAATAAAAAAAGAACCGTCACGATGCTGCAAATCCTCGCGATGCGTCTCTGATTCAGCTGCATCCATCTCTTTATGCTTCCGATTCCACAATATGGGTTTCAGCAGCCAAAGTCAACACTTTAGGAGCTCGATGGTACGCTGGCATGAACTCCAGTATTTCCTGACATGCAATCACAATTTGTCCGTTTAGCTGCTGTTCATTATTCGACTATCTTCTACACCCTCATTCTTGAAGAACATAACGAAACTTATAATATTGAAACAATAAACAATTAACATGATTAAAGGAGCATCGAATGCTGACCAATATGGATGAAAGAAAGATCACTAATGGAGATATTGACCTGATGATTGCTGAGATAGAGGAAGGCTGGAGAGAGTTGAGTATGATCAGTAGGTCTTGCCGGGATATTAGGGAGGATCTGGTTAGGCTAACGCAAGTTTTGGATGAAATCATTTATTAAGACTAGTGTCTCCTGTTTAAATGGAAACATCTTTCAATGCCTTTTTAAGACATTTATGTTTTAATGAACATATAATTAATTGAAATTTCAGAGAAAAGGAGTTTATAACCATGAAAATAGCCTCTTTTCTATTACCCAAAGACAAGGTTACTTTTATCACATCGTCAGCTTCCATGCGGGAAGCTTTAGAAGAATTAGAAAATCACTATTACACAGCACTTCCCCTTGTGGATAGTGACGGGAAATATGTAGGTACATTGTCGGAAGGTGACCTATTATGGACGTTAAAGAATACACCTGGGATTCATTTTGATAATATCCATCAAGTGCCAGTGAGCGAAATCGAGAAGCATATTCATAATGAGTCCGTTTCAATTAATGCATACATGGAGGATATGCTTGCGCTAGCAGCCGATCAAAATTTTGTTCCGGTTGTAGATGACGAAAATATTTTCATAGGAATTATTCGCCGGAAAGATATTATTGAATATTATATGAAAAACATAACCGATTGATAAACCCCTGCCACTACATCTAAATCTCTACTCAAGACATTATACCTCCTTAAATTGCCAAATTAACAATCAATCCCAAATAAATGTTTATTGTGCTTCAATTGTCCGTTAGCAAAAATAAGCTGCCACATAAATTGCGGCAGCCTAAATTTCATCATGATTTAGTTAGTTGTTTTCTATCTTCTACTTGTGGTGGTTCCTCCATCCAACCGTGTTTGATCATTATTTCTCCACCATCTTTAACAAAGGGTATAATTTTCTGAGTAAGTCGAGCCATCGTCACCAGCAAATCACTTCGCAAACTAAAAGCTCCACCGAGTGCATTGCTCCCAATACCAAATGATCCTAACAAGTTAGTGATATACATCATTAACTTATCCGAAAATGGAGCAACCGTAGAATTCGTCGCTTTCCCTGCATGAGAAGCAGGTGGCTCTATGTAATCCTGACGTAAATATTCACCTAGTGTTGTTTCAACTTCCTTTGACAATTTCATTCCTTCAACAAAATATTCTTTTACTTTCGTATCATTAGCTACTTGGGCGAAACCAATCATTAATTGCATGCCTGTAAGGTTGGCCTCAATGGCATGATGTATAAGGGAAATTTCAATGGCATTTAATGATCTTTTTTCCCTTAGCAAATTGAACCCTGATAAATAATTTTCATCCTTAATAAAGGAAATTTCTTTGGGCATTGTCATAAAAGGCGGGCGAACAAGAACCCCTTTATCTAAAAGAAACTGTGCACATTGGTCAAACATCTCTTGTGCGTTTGCTGTTAATTGCTTAAATAGTTGTCTTATATCTTTACGATAGGACATCGTTGAGTACAATGCAAAAAGACTAGCTTCAATCTTGCTTATCATATGTAAAAACATGGGTTCATACAGATAATCAAATAACTTAGGAACTCCTTTATTAACGTCATTCACTGTAAAGCCAAGTGGAATAACGGCTCCTTCTTGTTGGAAAATATTTTTAATGGATTCTACAATTTGTTCCGATGAATCGTAAGTTGATTTTAAGATTTTTTGAATTTCTTCATCTTCTACATGCTCAAGGAAATACTCTAAAAACCTCAATAACATTGTTTTTTCTTGATAAGTCATCCACAAGTTTCCTATTTCCGATGACGTCAATGGTACATGGTTTGAATTCATAGTTATACTCCCTTGTTTTATTGATTATTTTTATCCATTATCTCAATTTAAATTCCCTTAATATTTAATATGCCCATTATTGGAGTAAAGGTACGCTACGCGGCAGACCTTTTCTCAGTAATGCAATAAAAAAGAAGCCGCTTCATAGCAGCTCCTGTTAAATTATGTTTTTCGTTAATTGTTATCATCAGAATCGGAAAATAGCTCCTGCAAGACCGTCTTTCTGTTTTCAAGAAACCTTCTTGTGATAATGTAATGCAGCGTGTCCTCATATCTAATTTCCTCTATGGGATGAACATCAAAGTTAATAATCTGTGCATCTGGAAATCCGAGAAGTATCGGAGAATGTGTTGCAATGATGAACTGAGCTTCATTCTCTAAATCCTTGATAACACGCATTAATGCCAATTGCCTTGCAGGGGATAAAGCTGCCTCAGGTTCGTCGAGAAGGTAAATCGCCTTTTTTCCAAAACGATGTTTAAAAAGAGAAAGAAACGCTTCACCATGCGATTGCTCATGTAAAGAACGACCACCGTAATACTGCAGGCTTTCGGGCAAAGTATCCAGATGGGAGGCAAAGTGATAAAAAGTCTCTGCTCTTAGGAAAAAACCATTCGTGATTTTTGGCATCCATGAAAGACGAATATGATCCCCCAGAATGGAATGCGAAGCCTTCACATCATAATAGTTGTTCTTCCCTCCTCCAGCCGTATTAAACCCGCTTTGATAAGCAATTGCTTCAAGAAGTGTTGATTTACCCGAACCATTCTCCCCAACAAGAAAGGTGACATTCGTTCGAAAAGAAAGTGACTTTAAAGATTTCACAGCAGGTATAGAAAATGGATAGGTTTTCGGATCGGTATGATCATTCCTCAGAATCTCAAGGCTTCTCAAGTACATTAATTTTCAACTCCAAACAAAACTTTCATGAGCCTAGTCTATGTTGTTATTTTAACATAACCGCCGTGATTACATGATAAGCTATTACATATACTCAAGTATTATTTTGTATAAAGCTGGTCGCAATTGACCTATCCGAAGGTGAGGTCGACGCTAATGCCTAAGATGCTGGAATCCGATGCAGATCTATTTGCCGCAGCATTATCACAAACTCCGGTTTCTGTGTGGCAGACGGATGCTGATGGTGTTTACTGCGAAGTAGATCGCGGAATCATCGAAAAGTTTACTAATAAATCCGTAAGACTGAGCACGAGAACAGATGAAATTGCATATTACTTCCGTGATGATGGGACCAAATTCCGTGCTGAAACGTAAAAAGAAGCTGGATCATTGATCTCAGCTTCTTCATTCTTGCGTCTTACCTGAAAAGAGAAATTACCATATTGCAGGCAATACTTCATTCAATTTCAATTCCAATATGGATACATTTTATAATTCGAACATTATCCGGTAAACAGGTTTTCTTTCTTTTCCGTTTTTAACGCAATAAACAGTATTATTGCCAAATAAAAAGCAAAGTATACATGGATAAGCTTTTTCCGTTACTCCCACTTGAATGTTAGGCTGGCGATAATGAAGGCTACAAGCATCCAGCCGCCAAGCAGCGCGGCTTCAGGCCACATGTCTGTAAGTGTGGCTCCGACATTCATGATTTGGCGCAGTGCTGTGGACAGATGCGCGATCGGCAGCAACTTGACTACGGGCTGCAGCCAGTCAGGCATATTCTTGATCGGAAAGAAGACGCCACCTAGAAAAAGAAGTGGGAAGGAGACGAAGCCAGCAATCGGGCCAGCACTTTCCGGCGTTTTGGCGAGCGCGGCGATGATAAAGCCGATCGACATGAACGTCAGTGTCCCGAGTACCACGAACATTAGCAGAAGTATCCACGAACCGTTCACCTGCGTTCCGAAAATCAGGCTCCCGATTAGCAGCACGATGATCGCCTGTGCGCCGTTCAACACCAGTCGGGCCGTGATTTGTGCGGCAATGAAGCTCCGAGGTTGGAGCGGCGTACTCTGAAGACGCCGAAGTATACCCCGCTCGCGCCAAGATGCAATTTGGCCGGCGACGCCATTCAAATTATTACTCATAATCATCATAGCAACGATGCCTGGGACGAGGAAGTCGATATACTTCAGGTTAAGAGATTGGACCGCCTCTGATTGAATCGTGATGACAGGGTTGTAGCCCACGATCTGCTTGCTAATCCCATCGGCGATCTGAGACATAATGGGGAGCCCGATCTGATTGGTTGTTTGGCTCGTCTCGTCGTAGTAGACGGTGAGTTTGGACCCTTCCATAGAGGCTTTTTTAGCGCTCACAGCAGCTTCATACCCTTTTGGAACAGCAACGACAAGCTGCCGATCGCCATGCTTAAGATCTTTCATCGCCGCGTTGAGATCTGTGCTTTCAGTTAATTTTAATATGGATAGCTGCTTCATAGAGGATATAAGCGCCTTCGACGCAGTCGTCTGGTCTTGGTCGATAACGGTGACGGAGAGCGATGTGCTGTCCCCTTTTCCTAAGAATGAACCCAGCATCACCATGAAAAAGATTGGAAAAACGAGCGTCCAAAATAATACTTGCCGATTTCGCCCAAATAGTCGTAACTGAGCTAAGGTCAATTGACGATACGCTTTCATTCTTCCCTCAGGCTCCTTCCCGTCATGTGGATGAACACGTCCTCGAGCGTTGCCGTGCGCGTTTGCAGATCAGAAACCTTGATGTTCTGCTCAGCAGTTTGTTGTACAAATGCAGTCAGCGTATTTTGTAAATGATCCGTGTACAGCACAAACGTGTCTTTACGCTGGTCAACTTGCTTTACATCAGGCAATGATTGGATTAGCGTCAGCACTTCCTGCTTTCGCGCCTCATCTTCTCGAATCTGCTCCGACAAGCGAAACTCGATGGCGCTGTCTGACTGCAGGCTGCGGACGAGCTGCTCCGGCGTGTCCAGTGCAACGATTTGTCCCTTATCCATGAGGCAGATGCGGTCGCAAAGCACATGAGCCTCTTCCATGTAGTGTGTTGAGATCACCACAGTCTTACCGCGCTCCTTCAGGCGAAGGACAATATCCCACAACGTACGACGGGCTTGAGGATCGAGTCCGGTTGTCGGCTCGTCCAGAAAGACCACCTTTGGATCGTTCACGAGCGCCAACGCAATGGCGAGTCGTTGCTTCTGGCCGCCGGATAAGTTTTTGACGCGGTCATTCTTTTTTTCGCGCAATAACATATCGTCGAGCAGCGGCTCGATCGGAACTGAACTTGGATAAAAGCTTGCGTACATGCGGATAATCTCGTGAACGTGGAGCAGGTCGAACAGTGACGTCGATTGGAGCTGAACGCCAATGATTTCCTTGACCTTTTTCAAATCTTTTTTCGTATCGAAGCCTGCGACAAGTGCTCTCCCTTCATCCGGTCGCCGCAGACCTTCGATCATTTCCATCGTTGTCGTTTTGCCCGCCCCATTTGGGCCGAGCAGTCCAAACACTTCCCCTTCACGCACTTCGAAATGTATGCCATTCACCGCGGTGAATTTCCCATACCGTTTAACGAGTCCGTCCACTTCTATGATGGCGTTGACCAAGGTTGGTTCCTCCCTTTCGACATTCCTGCTAGTATTTCTTGTGCCTTAGCTCTCATTTTTCAAAAAAACTGATCGGCAATATAACACCTATCAGCTTTTTTATGATACTTATTCTTTTCGAATGACCAACAGTACACCAATAAAGATGAGATGTAGTTATTCTACCGTTAAGGGAGAATAACTGCAGGTACATCATTTTCAAATAATGGTGACCACATCATCAGCTTTCAGCTCACTTTCAAAACGTTTATTTGATTATACAATAATATGGTCGATTTAGGCACCAAAGTTCAACTTAGAAAATACCGCTTTACATGCTGTGCCACTTCGACCGGTGCGTATTTATTGTCCGGAGCGAGATGATCTAGATTTGGTAAAATCAACGTTTGTGTTCGTGAAATTGTTTCATCCAATACGCGAATCATTTGATGTACAGAATCTGGACTCTTCCCCCCAGAAATTAATAGGACATTCGCATCAATCATTTGGTAATTACTGAAAGTGGATGCCAAACGTTTCACTTCTCTGTGCTCAATTAAATTTTCTGGCAATAGTTTTTCCATCTGATCCCAATGATTCCCTCGTATCACCAAACGTAAAATAAGTTTTGCATACCATTTCGGTAACTTTTTTAAGGGCGAGTGAGCTGCACCCTTTACAAAGCTGGCAAATGCCCCCCTAAAATCTTTCCTATTCATATCATTTTCATATTCAGGCAGCCAATCCCATTCTGTTGGTGTCGACTTAATTGAAACGCCAGGTTCATAGACGGCCATTTTCTTAAAGGTATTTGTTCGCGCAGTTTCCAAAGCTACAAGCCCGCCGTAGCTATGTCCGAATACATAGGTTGCTCCCGTTGCTTCTTGTACGCTATTTACATCTTCACATTCCTTACTGATGGAATAGTCATTCCCTTGCGGTCCACTCCCTCCACGTCCACGTCGATCCATAACATGGACTCTAAAGGAATCCGACAATTCTCGGGCAAACTTGGTAAAATCATTCGAAGTACTAAGCGCCCCGTGGATTACAATGAGACTCGGACCCTTGCCTATACTTTGGTAGCCAATTGTGGTCCCGTCCTTCGAAACTACGGTTGAATGGGTAAACGAATCCAAAGAGTTCGAATTTATTTTTGTACTCACCATATTCCATTTCCCTCCCCTACAAGCAAGTCTCCAAGCAGAATACTACTAATGTTTTCATTATATAATGACGACACTGTCTTTCATTCAAGCCCGGGTATGAAATCACAATCAGTCTTGAGACTGAACCAAAGAAAAAAGACATGCTGAGCTCCCAGCATGCCTCCTTTTAACACTGTCCTTGCAAAAGTACTATTCCACCAATTCTACATTCAAAATATCGTCAAATGCTACCCAATCCGTACCATTTTCGTGGGATAACTTTACTCTTCTTATCTCTTGATCAATTTTGGTTATTAGACCTGTAATTTGCCCATCCCCAGCCTCATTATAAATCTTTACAATAATAAATTGCTGGCTAAGTAAAGCATTAGCCATTACGTTTGCTATCTTTTTATTCTCACGATTACTTATACTCATTAGTACTCAACTCCAATCCCAGAACATTTGTTCTAAGCCTATTATACTTTTAGTAGGATGAGTGGTAAAGAGTCTTTGGGATAAATAGCTTCATTCGTTCGATTCGACAAATCGTATCAAATTCCACCCGTTTACAACGAAACGAGGTTTATTCATAATTATAGGTGGGCTACCATCTATTTCCAAGGAGTGATTTCATGTCAAAGAGGATCTTAATTCTAACTGGTGATGCTGCAGAAGTTCTGGAAGTTTATTACCCATATTTTCGTGTATTAGAGGAAGGGTACGAGGCCGTAATTGCTTCACCGACGAAGAAAGTACTTCGTACAGTCGTTCACGATTTTGTCGACGATTGGGAGACCTACACAGAGAAGCCGGGGCATCTGCTGCCGTCACACATTGCTTTCGTTGATGTGGATCCTAGTCAATATGATGGTTTAATCATTCCTGGAGGCAGAGCCCCAGAATACATTCGTTCGAACGAGCATGTTCCACGTATCATTCGTCACTTCCTTGAAGCTGATAAACCAATCGGCGCTATTTGCCATGCTGCACTGGTATTCTCCGCTTTAAAAGACAATCGTTTTTTTGAAGGCCGCACCATGACTGCTTATAACGCTTGTCGTTTAGATGTGGAGCAGCTCGGAGCATTGTATACGACAGATCCACTTCATGTGGATGGGAAATTAGTCACTGGTCACGCTTGGCCGGATTTACCAGGCTTCATGCGCGAGTTTTTGAAACTGCTCTCCAAATAACTTACGTTGATATTATATTAATCCCCGATTTTTTGCAGTACCGCTGGGCCTCTAGAAGCAAGCGAATACCGAGGGCTGCCCCCTGCAGCCCTTTTGATACTAAATAACTACTAAACCTTCTCTATTAAATCTTTAATCAAAATCCCATCAATTCTTAACCCATCAATATTACAATTCTTGAGTTCCACGTTCGTAAGATTGCATGAGTCAAATACGGCTGTACTCAAATCACTGTTTTTAAACATAACTGGCTCGACATTTACCCAATTTCCCGTACCAGGCTCTCCAAGCAACTGGCTTTTTTCCGCTTTAGGACGAACAATATTCTCAAATATAGTTCCTCCCATCTGAATCATATTAATGGTTACACCCGAGAAATAAATATGTTCCCATTTAGAATTCACAAAATTCGTATGCGCAAATGAAGAGTCTCTCATATCAACATCATTAAAAGATGCCTCTTTGAAACAGACCCTGTGTATCTCTTCATTTCTTAAATCCTGTAATTCCAATCCATTATTTGAATCCAATACTTTCTTTTCTGTAAGTGGCATTGCAAACGTCCTTTCATAATGGATTATTTAAAAAAAGTTTGATTAAACTAAGATATACTTTTCGTTAAACATTTTAAATTTCCTTTTTATGTAAAAATGTTTTCTCCATTTTAATTATGCTTCCCGTCTTATAATACAAAAATGACACTCTAATTGTAGAGTGTCATTTAAGATGCAATTCATATTATTGAGCTTTTACGATCTCTCTACCCTTATATGAACCGCAGTTTTTGCAAACATGATGTGCCATTTTTAATTCTGCACATTGTTCACACTTCACCATTCCTGGCACAGCCAGTTTAAAGTGAGTACGGCGCTTATCGCGACGTGTTTTGGACGTTCTTCTTTGAGGAACAGCCATAGTCAAAACACCTCCTGTTATTTCATAAATCAACAAGAGATATCATAGCGTTCTCAATATACTTTGTCAATGTTATAGATTCTATGTAAAGAAATTTTTAATATAATTAATACTTAACACTGCGAACTTTAGAAAATACCAAAGTATCTCTCAATGAACCGCGCTAATAACAACGGTAACTTATTTCAGTCAAATAATGTGCAATAACTACCTGATATAATACCGGTTCAGGCTATTAGAACGTTTAATAATATACTATGAGAAGAGCAGAAGGAGGTAGAATTCCATGTTTTCGTCCTGTGGAACGAGAATGCGTAAAGCACCAACGGCGTCCAATACAATTCTAAATTTTACGCCCAATAATGGAACATTTGTGTACTGCAACAATCCCGAGCAGTTATTTGATTCCGATCTTGGCGATCAAGCAACCGGATTTGGCAACCATTATCTTTTATGGTCGATGGTGACGGGGGAATGCCAAGCCTATTATGAGCATGAAAATATGACAGGACTCACGATTGGATATGGACTACAAATCTATAATCCGAACGACACGCCGATAAGCGTCCGAGTGACTGGGGTCGGATTCGGAAACAACGCATTTACATGTTGGATGCAGTTTTTCAACAAGACGAGCGGAGGCGGGGGAACGGTAGGTACATTTACGGTTAAACCGAAAGAAGTATTATGGATCCAACGTAACGACAATTCCATTTCGCCGGGTGCGATCTTTAACGGCGCAGTCGGCTTTGATGTAACGGGTGGCAGCGTATATGTATTTAATTACGCATATGACGAATTCGCAAATATTGACGGTACAGCCACATATTTGGGGTATGTAACGCGAATCGATCCGAGCGGCCAAAATGAGGCTCTTGTCTACAAAGGAATCGCAACCGGATTTATTGCTGCCGCTGCCTTAAACAAACCTATGTCGTCTCTATTACAGCAGAGTGCCGCCTGGCAAACAAATGACTGTCCGGGAAGCGATATGGTAAGCATAACCTGCCCACTGACGGATACGAACAACCCAATCTACACAACGTTTACGTGTGCCAACGGTGATAATTTGGGCAACTGGGGCATCCGCAACACTTATACCTTGACCGTAACTAACGATACGGCTCGGAGCCGTACCGTAAATCTAGTGGTAGCCCAGCCATACTTCTTTTCGAATGTGTTTGTCGAAGTGATGGGCAGCACTGGTGGTTGCGCAATTAACAAGTCCAACTGGAAGTATTACAGCTTCGCGTTGCTGCCAAGTGAGAGCCGAACCGTTACCTTCCAAGTCATTTTAAGCGGCAGCAGTTATGGCGGATTAATTAACAGCATTGTGGTGAAATGAAACGATGGGTTTGAAAACAAAAAGCCGCTAAAAACTATGCAGTAATATTGCTTAGTTTTTAGCGGTTATTTTACTTACTTATAACACCACCGTATACTGCTAACCTGCCCGTCCACACACCTTTTTACAATCTTCATAGAATAAAAGAAACAAACTAGTTACGGAGATGAAGGGAATGCGCGCAATAGAAAAGTATAAGATCAATCAAAACTTTATCCCCAATTTGCCACAGATACCTTTTAGGAAGGGTGTCGGGCAATATGAAGGCGTAGTTATGCATGCTACAGCCGTTTATAATGACACACCCGCTGGAGAAAGGAATTACGAAACGACACATTTTGAAGATGCTTTCGTTCATACGTTTACTGATGATACGCAGATTCTTCAGGTCGCAGATTTTAACTATATCTCGTGGAATGCGGGACATACTGCAAACGAGCGGTACCTGGGTAATGAGCTTTGTCAAACCCATGATCACATAAAGTTTCTTGCTGCTTATGATAGATGGGTTTGGTTAGCGGCATACCAATTATATCAAAGAACGTTGGATGTAATTGATAACGAGACACTGAATTCCCATTTACAATGTACTGAAAAATGGCACGAAAGCACTCATACTGACCCCATCGATTATCTGGCGGAACACGGTAAAAGATGGGCCGACGTAATTCAAGATGTAACCAAGTACTATAATCAATTTTTAAAAGAGGAGGTACAAACCATGACAGTTGAAGATGCAAACAAACTGATCGAAATACTAAAGGGTCTATATAACGCTGGTTTAGCCCAGGATGAGGTACACCGATTGGCAAATGCCTTACGGAAAGCATCCGGACAACCTTTGGGGTAATTTTCAAGAATAGAATTGGAATAAAGCGGTCCTGAATTTAACAACAGGGTCAGTTTACACTCGTTCTAAAGGACGAAATGGTTCAGGTGGTAGGTCAACTCTGATTGGGTCCCCAACTCGAACTTCTCCCCCAGTTAGCACGATAGCCATTACACCAGCCTTTCGGATTAGATTGCCGTTCTTATCGTGGTCCAAAACCGCACGTAATAGACCCTCCTGGAAATTATCTATTTGTGCGCAAGGATTGCGAAGTCCCGTGATTTCAACAACTGCTAATTCACCGATATACAACTTTGTGCCTGTTGGCAGTCCGAGTATGTTTATCCCACGGGTTGTAATGTTCTCGCCCATCTGCCCTGTCTCGACATGAAAACCTGCATTTCGTAGTTCATCCAACAACTCCGAATGAATGAAATGAACCTGTCGCAGGTTGGGTTGATTCGGGTTTTGTGCAACTCGTGAACGATGCTTTACGGTCTTTCCCATGTGTGCGTCGCCTTCCACTCCCAGTCCAGCAAGAAGCTTAATGACATCGACAGTCTCTTTGCTAAAAGTATGAGTTGCACTACGGCTGACTGACACAACTTCTCCAACTTGAGATTCAAGGTTATTCGCCATTCACAACGCCTCCACTCCGAATTGAAAAAAAACCTGTCAAAAACAATCATAAGTGTCGCCTTTGTAAGTTGCAACGCTCATTCAAGATTTCTGCCCGTCTAACGGAGCAAAGAGCTGCCACGCGGCAGCTTTGCTCGTCGCCGCTCCAGTCGGAATTATATCGCCTAAGTAATTTCATTGCGCCAGTTCTTGGAGCAGATGGTCCACCCATATCTGTACTTACCCCTCCCGGACAGACCGCGTTTATTTTGATATCTCCTTTGATTTCTGCAGCTACCAATTGTGTCAATCCATTCAAGGCAAGTTTAGACAACTTATAGGAGTGTTCTCTCCTCTTACCTTATTTTTGCGCAGGAGGTACGAAAAACCTGTTCTTAACTTCTTACCAAACTCATAATAATCTCATGATATTATGCGGTTCGGGAGGTTTTAGAAATGAATATTAAAAACTGGAAAAGCTTCCTACGTTTCAACACACGTGCTATTAAAGCTAAAAGACCTTTCCCACAACATACGAAATATAAAACAGGGACCATAAGACCCAATAACGTTAACCAAGCACAGTTGGATCAGGTTGTAAAAGATTTTTATGATATTTGGAAATTGAATTATCTCATCCAAAATCCAACGAAACAAGATCAATATTACGTTTATTACAATCTGGTCGTGCAGGAACAAACTAAGTTGAGCTCCATATCTACATCGGAAAGCCATGGGCATGGCATGCTTCTTACTGCTTTTTTGGCTGGCTATGACCCAAATGCCCAGAGTTATTTTGACGGGTTGTTCCGATTTTACAAAGCTCATCCTAGTTCCAATAATCCCTTGTTAATGGCGTGGAAACAAATTAAAGATGAAAACGGAAATATTATAGATGCTGAAGGCAGAGACTCTGCCACGGACGGTGATATGGACATTGCTTATTCCCTTTTATTGGCACATATCCAGTGGGGAAGTAAGGGAAAGATAAATTACTTAACAGAAGCTAAGAAAATTATCCATGCGATATTGATCCATGATGTAAATCAGGAGGAATGGTACTTAAAACTAGGGGACTGGGTAAAGAAGGATATTACGCCCAAATATTATACAGCAACCCGGCCCTCTGACTTTTTGACTGATCACATGAAAGCCTTTCAAATCACTACAGGGGATTCCAAATGGACATGGGTTGTCAATAAAACTTACGCCATAACCAAGCAACTCTTTCATGATTACAGCGCGAATACCGGGTTATTGCCTGATTTTGCAGTAAAACGAAACCACAAATTTGCACCGGCTCCCCCTGATTATTTGGAAGGTCCTTTTGATGGCGACTACTACATGAACGCTTGCCGGACACCATGGCGCATCCCTTTGGATTATATCTTGAATGGGGATCGAAGAGCCGTACCTCAATTCACAAAGTTGAACAGTTGGATCAAAAAGAAAACAAATGGGGATCCGGGAAAAATTCGTGAAGGCTACTTTTTGAATGGTAATGATTTGCCATTGGAATTTAATAATCATCTGGCCTTTGTTTCTCCCTTTGCCGTAAGCGCGATGATCCATTCCAGCAATCAGGAATGGCTTAATAAGCTTTGGACGCACATGAGTAATAGCAGCTTCGAGAATAACGATTATTACGGGAATACAATTAAGCTGCTTTGTATGTTAGTAGCATCCGGTAATTGGTGGTTTCCCAAACCTTAATCATCCTCTTAAAATTAATGAAATACATTCTCATTATTTTTTAATGTGAAGCATGTACTATACAAAGTATGGGGAGATAAAAGGATTATTAAATGGATAAGCTGTTTCGAGTGTTTATGAAACGGGAGGTTGTTCGGGACTTTTGAGCGTATTAAAAAATGTTTAAAAGGAGATGGAAAAAATTCAATTTTCGTTTTTATATTTTTCCCTATAGTGTGTTTTAAAAAAACAGTAAGAATCAAGTTGTGGGAAACCACTGCAATGAAAGGAAATTATGTATGGAAGCGAACCAAAATATATTGAAAATCTTACTTAACAAGGTGCCAGAAGTTACTATTTTCTTCTGGATAATCAAGGTATTATGCACAACTGTCGGTGAAACTTTTGCTGATTTCCTAAATTTCAGTCTCGGATTTGGTTTAACTCTCACTACAATAATTATGGGAATAGCGTTTTTCATCGTATTGATTTTTCAATTTAGAGCAACGAAATATGTTCCAGGCATTTATTGGCTAACGGTTGTGCTTATTAGCGTATTTGGGACGTTGGTAACTGATAATTTGACAGACAATGTCGGAATACCTCTTGAGACTAGTACAGTCATTTTTTCCATACTACTAGGATTAACTTTTCTTTTTTGGTATCTAAGTGAAAAAACACTCTCGATACACTCGATTTATTCAAGAAAAAGAGAAGTTTTCTATTGGCTTACCCTTCTTTTCACATTTGCACTTGGAACAGCAGTCGGCGATTTATTTTCCGAACAACTCGGTCTTGGTTATCTTCACACAGGAATAATAGTCGTTATTATAATAGCTTGTGTATTCCTGGCATGGAAATTTATGAAACTTGATGGGATATTAGCGTTTTGGATTGCGTATATTCTTACTCGTCCACTCGGAGCATCATTAGGAGATTACCTATCTCAACCAAAAACTAATGGGGCGTTAGGTTTGGGGACAACAGTTACTAGTGTAATTTTTCTTATAGCTATTTTAGCGTTAATCGTTTTTCTTGCTGTTACAAAATTTGATACAACGGCAAAAAATGAAAAAGCCGAAACAAACCCAGCAAATGGTAGCAAGAAAAATGTTTTGAGACAAACCGTTGTGGTACTGTGTATTTTCTTAGTTGTTAGTATAGGCGGTTATGTTGGGTTAAGCAATAATATAGCGTCGCAAACTGATTCTACACAAGATACATTAGCTGGACAATTAACAGATTTCGTTAAAATTGAAAGTGATATGCTAAACTATATAAACTCAAATGACTTTGCTTCAGCGAAAAAAGGCGTTGACGATTTAGAACACCAATGGGATACATCGGAGACTAAGCTTAGAAAAATAGATGGCACAACATGGACCAAAATTGATGAAACTATTGACGTTGTATTGGCAGCAGTTCGTTCAGGAAACCCTGATGTCAGCCAGTGCAAATCAGCACTTAACAATTCGCTTAGTATCTTAAACGGAGCAAATATATAAAAAAGAAAAACGGTCGTCTGTTTTTAGACGACCGTTTTTCGCTTGATTATGTCAATATCTGACTTCGTTTATTGAGCTATTGTTCCATGAGTCATCCCTCGATCATACCAAGATACCTAATTTCCTTCCCCTCTAATTTAACAATTAGTATTGATCGTCCACCATCAAAAATTTCTACTCCAACGGGAAGTTTAGTCGCCATTTCGTTTTCAAAAGTAAGACCTTTCTTATATTGCTTTTTAATTGCTCCGACGCTCTCACCAATTGTTAGTTCTGTTTGTTGTACCATTATACATTTACATAGCCTTGATAATATAGGCGGATCTGGCTACATTTTTATGTTAAATTACTTGCTGCCTCTTCTCAAGTAATTCATAATCACTTCCTCCATATTTATCAGTAAATAATCAAGCACACAAAATCAATATTCCACATAAAAATAGGTGTGTCACTCTTACTGATCTTTCAAAATGAGGAGAAGTCCATGATTGTAATCGAAGGTACCAGCAAAGTAGCCTTTGAAGAAGGCACCCTGTCTGAGTTAGAACTATCCATTTATCAAAAGAAACAGAACAGCCTTTTAGAGTATCGGTATGATTCGGTTTACACCCTGTTGTTTGAACTGTACATGCGAAGCCAAATCATGGAGTCCTCAAGAGCGCTGAGTAAAAGCGGTGTCTATTTTGCTGATTTCAAAAACTCTATGTGCAACCCGACGTATTGGGACATTACAGATCAGGGCAGGTTCCAGTTGAAATGTGGCGTTGCTCCACAAGATGCGATTCGGGATATATTCACGAATGGAACCTCTTACGCTTTCGAATGTTCAATGGCTGTGGTCGTTGTTTTATACAAAGCCATATTAGAGTCCATAGATGCTAGGCAATTTGACATTCTGAATTCGGATCTTTTAGTATTTGATTATTATTCTAATAGCAATTTGCACCTCATCGACCGGACTGTTAATGAGGAAGCTGTGACTGGTGATATCCTCTATTTTGAGAACCCCGAGTATGAACCTAAGACTCCTTGGGGAAAAGGAGAAAACGTCGTCATGATGGGGGAAAACGGTTTCTTTTTTGGACATGGTTATGGCCTCGGAATCGCATCGAAGGAAGAAGTTATTACTGTCCTGAATAATCACAGAATGCCAGGCAGCACAAAATCTGCATTTTTGACGGATCGTTATGTTCATCCGGACTTCTCCTACTTTGCCCTTTTTCAAAGTCGGAGTCGGAATAACCCCATTATCGCGAAAGTAGGGGACTGGATATATGTTCGAAAAAGCTGGCTTTTTTAGCAAAACAAGACTACTGAGCCCAATTTGCATAGTCATGTGCCCTTCTTTCTAATCCTTGCATAGGATGACGTATGCCTACACCGAAAGGGGAAAAAACATGACACAACGTAATTCATCAACGGAGGTTAACCTTCCTGATTATCAAACTGCAACAAGAACGGAGACTCACCTTCCAGCGCAACAAACTCCGACAATGACGGGGGATAATCTCCCTATTTATCAACAGCCTTCCGTAACACCTGGAGCGCATCATCCTATGCATCCACATCATCAACAGGCTTACCATACCCAGCCTCAACAAGTTTACCATCCGCATCATGCCTATCACCCACATCAGCATCATGCTTATCACCCTATGCATCATCTTGCCCACCATCCTATGCATCACCATGCCTACCATCCCATGCATCACCATGCCTACCATCCCATGCATCACCATGCCTACCATCCTATGCATCAACATGCCTACCATCCTCAACACCATCATGCTCACCATACTCAGCATCCATATCATACTCACCATACTCAGCATCCACAACAGCATCATGCTACTCCAACATCTACGCTCTGATGCGGTCATAGATCTCAAAAAACGAACATTCAAATTCTTTTCAAAGAAAAGACCTAGACATACTAATGTTTCTAGGTCTTTATGTACTCTACACTTATGATGAAGCTGCGGATAAATATCCTGACTGGATGAAATAAAGGTTGCTTTGCCGCGTACTTTTACAAACTGGAAGCCATTTGCTGTTTTCCATGCTTTAATAATACCTCAACCGGTATGCTGCCTGTTCGCTTTGATATAGATGCTTTTATGGTTTGACGTTACATAAAATAGATGATTGTACACCATCCTGATTTTATGCGTTCGAATCGAAGAGTAATCGATTTTTCAGTCCTCCATGGATTGAAATATGCAGCCTAAAGGAATCATCACTCCACTCTCCATTCCTAACAAATAATCCCATATATTTAGACACTGTAAATGCTTTGATAGTTGCGTATAACTGCCCGTAGCTTAACGCTCCCTTAAGCAATGAGAGTCCCCATTTTAATCAGCATGGTGATTACCTTCCCCGCATACATCTAGGGTAGAACTGGTTAATTCGGGGGTGTGTATATGATAAATAAGCCGAACTTCCTCCTGATTGTTGTCGATGAGGAGCGGTATCCTCCTCTCTACGAAAGCCCCGAGATTAGAGCTTGGCGGCTCACAAATCTCCCCGCCCACGAACGGTTGCGCACGAATAGCGTGGAACTCCACCGTCACTATATCGGTAGCGCTGCGTGCTGTCCGAGCCGGGCTACGATGTTTACCGGCCATTACCCCTCACTCCATGGTGTCACGCAAACGAACGGCATCGCGAAGAGTGCTTTCGACTCAGATATGTTCTGGTTGCCGCCGAATACTGTGCCTACGATGGGCAATTACTTTCGCGAGGCAGGGTACCAAACATATTACAAAGGCAAATGGCATATTTCGTATGAAGATATTCTGGTTCCTGGAACTAAAGATGATATGCCTAGCTACAATCCTGCAACTGGTGTGCCGGACCCACAGCGGGAACAGCTTTATTTGTCCGCAGATCCGCTGTATGCCTTCGGCTTCTCATCTTGGATCGGGCCTGAACCCCATGGCCGCAATCCTCGTAATTCCGCTTCATCGGCAGCTACAGGCTTGAGCGGCAGGGATGTCGTTTACAGCACTGAGACTGTTAAGCTGATTGAAGCGCTGGATCATCTAAAGCGTACCGACTCTGGTGCAAAGCCATGGCTCGTCGTCGCCTCCTTTGTAAACCCGCACGATATTGCATTGTATGGTATGCTGACCGACCATCTACCGAACTTGTTTCATTTCCAGGTCGATCCGATGCCGGAAGTCCTTCCTCCGCCCACGATTGGTGAATTTCTGAATACGAAGCCACGTTGCCAGGCCAGCTACCGGGATACTTATCCAATAGCCCTGCAGCCAATCGTAAATGAGTCGTTTTATCGAAAGCTGTATTATCAGTTGCAAAAAAATGTCGACTTGCAAATAATGAAAGTCTTAGAAGCGCTGAGCCGCTCTTCTTTCAGTGACGACACTATTGTCATTTTCACTTCAGATCACGGCGAGCTGTTGGGCGCCCACGGCCATCTGCACCAGAAAATGTACTGCGCCTATGAAGAAGTTCTGCATGTGCCCTTCCTCATTCACAACAAGCACCTCTTCCCGCAAAGGCAAAGCTTTTCAGAGTTAACCTCCCATGTCGATCTTCTGCCTACGATGCTTGGACTTGCGGATGCAGACATTCCCGGAATTCAATACCGGCTGCAAAGCTGCTTCAGCGAAGTCCGCCCCTTCGTTGGCCGCGATCTTACGCCTTACTTACTCGGTCGCAAAGAGCTTGGGGGAGTCTCCCTCCGTAGGGAGCCGGTTTATTTCATGACCGATGACGATATAACACGTGGCCAGCATCAATTCAATCCATTAGGGAGAGCTTACACCTCTGTCGTTCAGCCTAACCACATCGAGACCGTTATCGCCGATCTACCCGGACAGCTCGGACTGCCAAATCAGCTATGGAAATTTTCCCGTTACTTCGACAACGAGCAGTTCTGGAGCGAACCGGGTGTACGAGACCTCACGATTCAGCTGTTTGGAGAAGTATGTGCAGATCCAAAACAAACATCTACTCCCACTTGTCATGTTACTTGCAAAACCGATCCGGTTCCTGAGCAATACGAGTTCTACAACTTAACCGAGGATCCGTTGGAAACCCGTAATCTCGCTCACCCTTCTTGGGCCACGCCGCAATCGGAAAACGTCCGATTGCATATGGTCCGTTTATTGGAGGAGCAACGAAGCCAGAAGCGTTTGAGACCAGAAAAAGATGACCTTCGATATAAGGGGAATACCGATTTTAGATAATGAGTTGTACAAATGGAAAACGGCGTGGAAAAGCAAAAATACTCTGTCGGCTATTGGAAGAGTAAGGGTAGAGCACTGACGCAATCGAATGGGCATTTCTGAGCACATTTACCCAAAAACGTAATGAAGGCTGCCGAACGTTTCCTCGGCAGCCTTGTCGTTTTCTTATTCAGCTCTCGTTCCTCGTTAGTTAAATGAATGATCAATGATACTGACCTGTTATGTGCTCATCCGTATCTTTCAGTATTTTGGAAAGTAACACAATTTGTCCTGCATGATAGCCGTAGTGTGCCGCAACCTGAATAAGAAGACGGCTAATTACTCTTACTTCATAGGTTTCATCTTCTGAGGCGTTAACTCGAAGCATTCTATTCCAATCCTCTAGACCATATCGGATTATGACTTCCCTTTTTAAATCCACTTCGGACAAAGCTGATAATATTCTTGTCGAATCGGACCGTGTCCTCAAAAGAAGGCTACTCAATTCATCCTTCGATATGCCACCTTCAGAATTAAATTCTCGTCGAGAGCGTTCCCGAATGAAAGGTTTGTTTCCGATTGCACTTACAAGATTGTGATATTCGTTTCCTGCTAAATGTAAGCAAAGATTACCGATGCTGTTCATGGAAACCTTCATTTTTTTCCAAATTAATTCATCATCAAGCTGGTTTAAGCTCTTTATGATCCGGTCGAGCTGCTTATCCATGTCTTCGAGTACGTTTTTTGTCAGTTCTAGCATGACTTCCCACTCTTCATATTTATTTTTAATAATTCGTTCAATAAAGCTTAATAAATTAATTCTTTTTTTCAAACCATTCATTTTCTAAAATACTCATTTCCCACAGACTCCAGAATTCGTTGTCAACCTTTCTTGCTTCTCGAAGTAATCCTTCTTTTACAAACCCAGCCTTCTCGTAACATGCAATTGCAGAAAGGTTGAAACTAAACACACCAAGACTAACTCTGTGTAATTTTAATTCTTCGAAAGCAATCTTTAAAACCTTTTCTACCATTAATTGTCCTATGCCTTGTCCTCTCGTGCTTCTTTCTCCAACCAAAACTTTTCCTATCCTTGCCGATTTATTTATCCGATCAATTTGTAAAGATATATGTCCAATAACTTCATCATATTCTTCATGCATCACCCTATATATTAGAGTCTGACCAGCATTAGTATTAGCACCGTTAATGTAATTTTCCAATTGTTGTTCATTTAAAGGAAAGCAAAAAGTTTGCCCCCCCCATTGAAGTAAAAACTTTGGTGAATCAATCCAATCAATAAGTTGTGTAAAGTCGGTACGTTTGAAATATTCAAGTTTTACCACTAAAATCTCCCCTCCCATATTTCGTTTTGTTATCGCTGAATGACCCGTTTGGAATATAGGGCGCCCGAGGAATAGAAGAGCTAAAATAGCGACGCATCTGAGACTGATGTTCCCCACTTGAGATGTATTATACATGGTAGGTAATAGAACAGATGCAAGATAGCAGAACAGATTACTGGGGCTTGATATATAATTAGCGAATTAAGGAGAAGACAAGTTATGAAGAATGATACCAAAATACTTCTCAGACAAGTGCGGAGAGTTGAAAGCTGATTGCTGAAACAAAACGAGTAGGTCTATGTAAAGGAGAATCGGGTTATTATGCAAGTTCAGTCTATTCAGGAAGACTCCTTTAGAACTGTCGCCACGCTAATCTGCCCTTTAGTTTAACAGGCTGCCGATTACGCCGGCAGCCTGTTGTTGTTGTGCTCTCGTTTCCCGTCAAATAACCATCTCGCAATGGCCGCAGGAGCTGGAGACATTGCTGTTGATCAAGTATCCTTATCGTCCAATACACAATATTATTTCCTTATTCCTAAATTTTTCTTCACAGTACAAAGGAGCTAAGCGGCTTGTATGTGCTTAACTCCTTTATCATTATTCTTAGTTAATAAATCCGGCATACTGCAAAAATCTTTTTAACATCACTACAGCTTCTGCACGAGTTGCATTGGCGTCGGCTACGAATGTGTTGTCCGTTTGACCCTCAACTAGACCAGCTCCCGTCACTTGTGCAACCGCTGTTTGGGCCCAGCTGCTGATGCTGCTTCTGTCGGTGAATTTACCGAGCAGCTCTGTTTGTTTCCCATTTACGCTGTAGCTTTTTCCTGCCAAATCCATCGCCTTGGATAGCATTATAGCCATTTGCTCGCGGCTTATGTTAGCATTCGGATGGAAGGAGCCGTCCTCAAATCCACTGATCAAACCGGCTTTTGCCGCCTCACCTACGCTACCTGCAAACCAATCCTTGCCGTTAACATCCGTAAAAGCCGCCGTTGCGTTATCGTTAAGCCCCAAAGCACGAACCAGCAACGAAGTGAATTCGGCGCGTTTGATCGTTTCGTCAGGAGCAAACTGAGAATCCGTCCGCCCTTTAACCAAGAGCTTGGAGGCCATCAGACCCACATCCGCTTTGGACCAATGGCTTTTCAGATCGTCAAAGGATTTGCTCGACTGAACAACAGTATAGATGCTGTTGCTGCGGTTCTTAATCATGACTTGAGTTTTGCCTCCTACGATTTGGAAGACTGCAGGGACAAAGGTCATTTCCCCGGTTGCCGGATTATACAAAATGGCTGTCGCAGTGCTTGGATCTGCCGAATGATTAATGACAAGATTGCGAGTTACGTACGTATTTCCAAAATTGTTGATTTCCACTGTCTTGCCGCCTGCACTCGCCGTTATACTAAATTCGATAACTTGCGCATTAGATCCACCAAGGAGGGTAACGCCATTGTGTATCGCTTTTTGCGAAATTTGATCGGCAACAGTTCCTGTCACCTTCTGAATGGTCACGCTGATTTGCACGTTTTTAGCGTCAGTCCCTAGCGTTTGTGCCACCTTCGCCGTATCGATGACCGATGTCGGTAAATGGTACGCTGTACCGTCGTCATTTTGAATAGAAATGACCGCTTGAGGTATGGTTTGTTTCGAATCGGCAAGAACGCTCATAGGCAAGTCGACTTTGGCGACATCGCCATTGCCGGAAACTGCTATCGTGATGCTTTGCTTGCTTGCATCTTTTCCATTCAGTGCGCTTATAGCCTTGCTTAACCAGTCGCTTTCAACCACAACATGATCCACATTTTGACCGGACGGGGACTTTTCGTGTTTCGTTTCAGGATTGGACCCTGCTCCCTTTTCGCCTGTCGCTCCACCTGATGTTTGAGGCGTACCCGAGCTTGGAGTTGTTGTGTCATTGGTGACTGCTAACTGGATACTATCGGAATTATAGATAACCTTAACTTTAGACTCGCTAGGCAAACCCGCGGTCTCAACCGATGAGAATTGTCCATTCCGTTGATCCTTACCATGGGTTATGATAGTGACGACGCCGTTAGGAACATAATTACCCGTAAAATTCAAACGTAATTTCCCATTTGCATTTAACGCACCCTTAATCTCGAGTAGATCATCTTTACCGTTAAGGTTGAGCTCAAAAGTACCATTGTCAGATTGTGTGTAAGTTCCGCCGATAGTCATCTTCCCGTAAACATTTTCAACGACGGTTCCTCCGTTGTTCGCAACATCGCCGCTTCCGAAAGCCGTCTTCGAATCACCCTCAAGTGTTCCTTTGTTGATCTGTGTACCTCCGGAATAAGTATTGTTGCCCTGCAGCTTTAAAGTACCCGTTCCTTCTTTGGTCAGCTTTCCTGTACCGGAGATATCGTTACGCCAGCGATCCAATGCATGGAAACCGCCTTTGTTAGTATCCATTGTCACTGTAACGTCATTGACAAAAGCACCATAACCATCCGCAGCGGCAAAGAGATTAAGCCGTCCCCATCCCTCAGCATCATCAAGCACAGGATAGCCTGATGGAAGACCAGTAGTAGCCAAAACCCAGCGACGTTGCGTGTTATCAAGGTAAGGCAGGCGTGTTTCCAGCAGGACTTCCGCTCCCTTAGGAACCACCATTGGGTTAGTCGTTGGATTTATCTGGCTAAATCCATATGTCAAACGTTGAGTATAATCCGATTTGTTCTTTGAGTAGTCGCTGAACCGATCTACCGCTGTACCGGTTTGCGTCAACAAATTCGCATGGGCATTGTCATAAGCAGCCTGCTTGATGGCTTGATTGGCCGGATCAGCCAAGGTAGCAGCCGCCAGGGATGTTGCCAAGACACGTCCTCCCATGACATCAAGAGGGGAGTGCATACCGCTTATAATCCGGTTGTTTCCAAGCTCCGAGGCACGGGTCAACAGTTCCTGAAACCGTTCAGGCACAGCATAGGCCAACGACAAAGCGGCGAGATACGCAGCATTGGTATGACCGCTCGGGAAGCCGCCGTCCGAGGCCGGAGTGCTGCTTTCTGCAGGAACCAGGGTAGGGACAATGACATGTTCGCCAAGCTGACGCCACGGGCGAGGGTACTGGTAGAAATTTTTGGATGGATTGCCTGATGCATAGTTGCCACGCAGCGTTCCGATCAGAGTGATCATCTTGCCAAGCTCGGAATTCACGTCGCCGGCGCCATTGGAACCGTTGCCGTCGTCGTGTTTAATCGTTGTGGCATCAGCCTCAACGCCTGTAATCGTTGTGTACGTTTTCGATTTGGTCCGATATACATCGGTAAGTGATCCAAGACCCTCTGTGACTGAATAAGTTTGGTTTCTTCGGTCATCCAAATAGGCCGCTGTTTCTTGATCAGCCGTGCGTCTAGCTGCGATATTGGCCACATACTGCATGTTAGCATCCAGCACAGCCGGGTTCAGCTTGGTTCCGTTTTTCCAGTAATACACAGCATCCGTAACTTTGTCACCAGGTGTCCAAAGCTTCAGAAACTCGGATAGCGTTCCGATGGCCGCGTTGGGTACCGTCGTATTAGACGACGTATTGGTTTTGTAATTATCTACAAAGTACCCCCAAGATGGCGGTGATGCCGGAGTCACTGTTGATGGTATTGTTGCCGCATTCGCAAAACTTCCACCCAGGGAACTAAGCAGTAATGGCAGCGATAATGCAACTGATAAATGTTTTCTTCCTACTTTCATCTTCAAATCGTATCCACTCCTGTAGTTTTTCTATGTTCAAACTTATTATAATCATCCAAAAAAAAAGAGCCCTTAATAATTTATAGATAGACCTATAAATTATTTGGGCTACTTTAAACATTTTGTAAACCTCACGGCTGCATTTCTGCCATTTGACGCTTCACGATCTCCCAAATATCTTTGGCAAGAAAGACTTGGTCTTTATTTTCTGCATACCATTGATTCATATAATCTTCAAGCTGCTTCCCGTTTGCTTTATTCCAAACATCCTGTGCGTCTGCTATAGCTTGCTCCGGGCTGTAACTCCCGCCGCTGATGATCGCTTTGACATAGAGATCCGATATTTCCTCAAGTAGTATCGTTTGGATCATATTCAGAATGTTCGGAAACACAGGCATATATTCTCCCACCGTCAAGCCGGGATACTGCTTGCTCGGATCAAGATACATGTTTTGGGCGCTTTTATACATATCCAGCGATATCTTTTGTTCAGGAACTTCCGGGTTCAATTTGTTGGTAATATATTCGCACTTTTTATTAATCTCAGTAACAAACATCCGATAATCCGCGTTATAGCTGACCTCATTTTTTTCTTTATACGTATCCAATACGCTCGGACAGCCATACGAGTTTTTTTGCCAATGAACCCCTTCTTCTCCAACAAATTTTACCGATGTTTCCGGCTTCATCATGAAGTCGATATATCGCGCGTCAGCTTCAGGGGATTTCGTATGGACATTGATTACGGTTGTCATTTGAATCGGATTATTAATTGCGCCTGTGAACGCTCCCATGCTTGTTTTAGGATAAGCCATCGGTGCAACTTCTGCTCCCGGTACATTTTTCTTAAGAATAGCAAGGTCTGATAAGGTAAACTCGGTCCAATTGACGCTTGGATTAATATAAATACCGATCTTTCCCTTAAGAAAATCCTGTTTAGCTTTAGATCCGCTGCTATCGTGCATATAATCTTTATCAATGATGTGATGATCATATAAACTCTTCTTAAATGTAAGAGAAGCCAGTTCGTTTTCCCACTGACGTACTATGTTTCCATCCTTAATCCCCCAAGAAAATTGAGTGCTTGATGATGAATCACCGAACATTTCGTTCAGAGCAGTCTCTGAATAATAACTAAGGTTTGTCCCATACGTATCATCCATTCCATCACCGTCCGGATCCAGTTCGGTGAAAGCCTTAGCAACCCTAAAAAACTCCTCTTGCGTTTTAGGCACTTCTAAGTTTAGCTTTTTCAACCAATCCGTCCGAATAAAAAAAGCATGTAAGGGATTAGCTTCATTCAGCTTCCCAATTTCATACAGCTTGCCATCCGATTTGGTGCCAGCTTTCTTTAACTGCGGATATTGCGTGATTAATTTCTCGTATTCCGGCATAAACTTCAAAACATTGTCTAAAGGCAACAATTGGTTTTGTTCATACAAGCTGTTGCGAGTAGTTGTATTGTATTCGTTAATGATGTCTGGAGCTGAACCGGAAGCAATCAATTTCATCAGGATTTGCCTCGATTCACTTCGCTGGATGGGAACGAACTTTACATGTACCGGTCCATTACGATCGATCCAATCGGTCCATCGATTTTCTGCGTAAGATCCCTCAGAAACCGGAATCATACCCCGGTCATAAACAGAAACCGTAATCTCATTTTTGGCTGTATGGTTGCCTGATTCACTTCCATTATCATTAAAAAGTGTGTAATCAACTAGCACAACAGCCGCAGCAATGATAAACGCTAACGTAACTCCAATCCACAGCTTCTTATTCAGCATAATCGTTTTCTGATCCTCTTTTTCATCAAAATGATGGCTATACGCATCCATACACGCTTACATGGATATCGAATTGCGGAATTCCTTCGGTGACATTTGGTACTGCTGCCGGAAAACATTGGTAAAATAATTCGGTTCGTCGAAACCGGTAGCGCTGGCGATTTCTGATATTTTCATGTCGGAATTGCGCAGCAGCAGCGCCGCCTTATCCATACGCATGCGGTTTAAGTAGTTTTTAAATCTCTCTCCGGTTGCCTTCTTAAATAAAACGCTAAGGTAGCTTGGATTCATTTGAACGTAAGAGGCCACATCCGTCAAGCTGCAATCCTGTTCATAATGTTCTTCGATATATTTTACAGCTTTATCAATTGTATTTTTACTTTTCGATAACTGCCATCTTTGGAAGCAACTCATGAAGTTGTCACTAAGCTCCCTTGTCCACACAAAAATTTTATCGGAAGTTAAATCGGTCATATCCATTGAAGTTTTGTTATACAGACCGCTCTCTTCGATATCCAAATAGTTCCGTGCAGTTCTTTGTAAGGCAACGGCCAATGACAAAGCTTCCAATTTTAATTTGTAATAAGGTAAAGGCTTAAGGTAGGCTATAAATTGATCCAATAACTGCTGCAAAATACTGGCTTCTCCAGTTAATATGGCGGAAATGAACTGCGCCTCCAAATCCGAAATTCGCTTTTCCTCTAAGCTAAGCTCTAACTGCTGCTCTTGCTTCGAATGGCACTCATTTAGCTTCAGAAAGGCTTTATGAAGCACATGATTAACATCTTGTTCCGAACACGGCTTTGTTAAAAAATCAAAAACGCCGAGCTTTACTGCCGCTTGTGCATGTTCAAAATTTCTATAACCGGTCAAAATAATAACGATAAGATCGGGATATTTATTCCGTAAAAGCGAGATGAAATCAATACCGTTCATGATCGGCATGTTAATATCCGTAAGCACCACATCCGGTTTGAATCGATCCAGCAACGGTAACGCATCTTCTCCGTTGCTTGCTTCGCCTACAACGATCCATTCAGGTTGATTGAGCTCAATCATTGTAACCAGACCTTTACGAAAATGAGGCTGATCCTCCACGATTAATACTTTACTGACTATCATACTTGAAACCCTTTCTTTTCAACGTTTCTGAATGGTAAAATGAGACGCATCTTTGTTCCTCCATGCAGTACACTGTTAATTTCTAGCCTATAAGGTGCGCCATACATCAGTTTAATCCTTCTTATCACACTATTTACCCCAAGACTGTCTCGACCATCATTCCGATGCAGCGGAGACATGCCATCCGCGCCAACAATCTTCGATAGACGCTCCTCATGGATCCCGCACCCATTATCCACTATTTCGATTTCCAACAAATCATCATTTCGAATGGCTTTAATTATCAATTTCTTATGTGATAATCGGTTGCGGAAAGCATGTACAAACACATTTTCTACAAGAGGCTGGAGCAAAGAACGTAATATTTCGCTTTCTTGCGCCTCCTCTTCCACCTCGAAAACTGTTTCTAATTCGGTTTCAAACAGCTCCGTTTGTATTTTGACATAGTTACGGACCTGGCCGATTTCATCTCTGAATGTCGATGGGATGTCTATCGGCATTAACGAGTATTTGAGCATCTCTGATACGGCTGTAACAAGAGAAGCTGTATCTTTGTCATTTTGCAAATAAAGCTTCCAATAAATTTCATTTAAAATATTATGGAGGAAATGTGGATTCAACTGAGCCTGCAGCGCTTTTAGTTCCGCCTTCTTTTCACTCAATTGTGTGAGATAGACCTCATTAATTAAACGCTCAACTTTTTCTGTCATCTCATTAAAGCTTTCTCCGATGTAGGCCAGTTCATCTCTGGATCTGATCTTGATGCGGGTATCGAAATTGCCGGAGCGCACTTTTTGAAGGCCGTTTACTAAATCTTCAAGCGGCCGAAGCAGTTTTTTACTTGCCAGCATAATCAGAAGGCTTATCACAATCACACTGATGACACCGGTGTACAAAATCACTTGTAAAATCGTCTCGTTTTTTGACCGGACCGCCACCAGGGAAGTGCCGCTGACAAGTGAAAACTTAAACGCCTTCGAGTTGCTTTGAACAAATAAATACTGGTCCCTGATTTGAGCATGATTCAAGGCTTTCAACTGATTGAGCTCTTCTTCCGACTTCAGAGCCACATTGTTATATAATAAATCGTTCGACTGATTAAACAAATAAACCTTTCCCAAGTCGTCTTTCGTTAACCCTTCAAGGCTGCTGGAAAAAAAAGTTTCATCCAGTGTGATGATCAGCATGCCATAAGTATGCAAAGAGCTGTCTTTCATCCATCGAGCGGAAACAATCGATGGCCTAACCCCGTTAGGCTCTACCGAACTCGGCAAAGGAAATCTTAACCATACCAAATCCCCGTAGGATTGATTGATCTTAGGAAGAATAGCTTGATAAAAGGAAGCATCCAGCTCGTTAATCGACGGCGTATTAAAACGAAAATAAGACGGGTTCCCCTTTAAATCAAACATATACAATCCCGTAATGTACGGCGCATCCAATTTGATTTGATTGATTATTTCTTTTATTTGCTTTTTTTCGTAGTAGGAGCGAAACGTATCATAGTTTCCAGTTGAATTGATTTCACTGATCTTATTTTCAATTTGAGGATTAAAAACGATTGACTGTGATATACGTTGCATTTCCTGCAGTTTAAGATCCAATTTGGCCAAAGCTTCTTCATTGGTTTGGGAAAACTGCTTGCTAATTTCTTTTTCAAATAAATCAAGGTTATAGTGGTATGTGAAATATCCAGCCGCGCCAAATGCTATCAAAATAATAATGGATAGGCTGATAATGAGCTTGATCTTAAAGCTTCTTCCGATTACGAGCACTATTTTTTCCCACAACCACATCATGATGGATGAATTCACCTCAAAAAACTAATAACCTCAATAATAATTGATCTTCATTAGGACAAAATTATCTCATTGTAAATTACATGTTAATAAAAGCGCCTCTTACCTCAACAAAAAAAGGAGCTGCCTCGGCAAGCTCCTCCACTATCGTTTCTCGTTAGTTCAATAATCTGGTGTATAATTTATAGCCACCTTAGAAAAGATTTATTGACCAACTGCACATTGTTCTGTTTTGCCCAATTAACTAAATCCGCGATGCCTACACCGATGTATAAGGCGGAGTGGGCATCGGTATATTTATGTTCTTTATACGCAGAAACTTCTCCACGACTTACTCCTTAAGCGACAAATAATACTTGATTGGAAAGTTCCTAATTAGATAAAGCACGAAAAAATAGCATGAATCCGTTAGATATTGTTATGAATACATCATGATTTTCAAACAAAGTATTTTATTTAAAATAATACCTTGACAGTCACAGTAGTATGTCGTATTATAAAAACACGGAGGTGATGAAATGAGCGAGAACAAAATTACATCCGACTTGCTTCGCGGACATACCGATACGATGATTTTACGACTCTTATCCGAAGCTGACCGCTACGGGTACGAAATTGTCAAACTGATCGCCGAGCGCTCGGGCGGCGAGTATGAATTAAAGGAAGCCACGATGTACTCCAGCGTCCGGCGGCTTGAAACAGACGGCGATATCGAGTGGTATTGGGGCGATGAATCTCAGGGCGGACGGCGCAAGTATTTTAGGATTACCGAAAAAGGCAAGGATGCTTATGTCCGCAACAAAAGCAATTGGGAGTATTCGAAGCGCGTACTAGAAAATTTATTATAAGGGAGATTTGATGAGATGAATCCGAAATTGACGAACTATTTGAACGGCGTTTTCACGCCATACGATGGGGTAAAAAGCGTCACCGAATTAAAGACGGACCTGCACTCCGATTTGCAGGAGCGATATCGTGAACTGAAAGCCGAGGGCAAAGACGATGAAACAGCGTTTAAGATGACCATTGAGAGCATCGGCGACATCGAACAAACAATCCTTGAGGTCGCGAACCTCTCCCGCTCTCTGGAGCGGCAGGTGCTGACAAACTTTAGCGCGAGCAACTTGCCAATGAGCGACTTTGCGGGCGTTATTGCGCATAAAGGAAATTTTACATCGAGCGCTTTACGCGGTTCCGACTTTGCTGGCGCAGACTTGACCGGCAGTTCGTTTAAGGCCAGCGACGCACGTGAAGCCAATTTTGACGGCGCAAATCTGACTGACTGTACCCTATCCGCCCTAGACCTTTCGGATGCGAGCTTCAATGAATCGATCCTTATACGTACCAACTTCAGCACTTCGGGGCTGGACGGAGCAAAATTCACAGGCGTAAAACTGACCGACGTCACGTTAACCAAGATCGACCTTAGAAAAACAATCTTTGAAGGTTGTATCTTTGACGGCGTGGTCTTCAAAGATTCCGACCTGAGCGGGCTGCGTCTTGACGGGCAAACCTTTATCGGCGTTAAGTTTGACAAGTCGGCGTTAAAAGAAGTTTCGTTTAGGGGCGCTACACTCAAGAATGTGTCTTTTCAGGCATTCTTTTCGTTGACCAATAAGTATTACCGTGGCATCAAAACCATCTGCTTTGACGGAGCGATGATGGATAAGTTGACATATGCCTCTCTTAAGGGCATGGGGGCCGATTTGTCTAAGGTTACTGTTCGATAAGGAGGGGGAAGATTATGCAAAACAATTCAATTAAAGTGATTGGGCTGCAAAAATCCTACAAGCAGCATCAAGTCTTAAAGGGCGTGGATTTTGAGGTTGAAAAAGGTAGTATTTTCGCGCTACTTGGCTCCAACGGGGCGGGCAAGACAACGGTTGTCAAAATCCTCACCACACTGCTAAAACAAGACGGCGGAAGCGCCACCGTAAACGGATTCGATGTTGCTTCAAAACCCGAGAATGTGCGGCAGGCGATCAGTCTGACCGGGCAATTTGCCGCAGTGGACGAAATTTTGACCGGACGGGAAAATCTTATCATGATTGCCAAGCTGCGATACCTCAAAAATCCGCGTCAGCTTGCGGATGACTTGCTTAAACGATTCGGCTTGACAGACGCCGCCGACCGCAGGGCGTCTACTTATTCGGGTGGTATGCGCCGCAGGCTCGACATCGCCTTGAGCCTTGTGGGAAAACCACAGATCATTTTCCTCGACGAGCCAACCACTGGACTTGATCCCGAGTCGCGTATCGAGGTTTGGAAGATTGTCAAGGAGCTTGCCGACGGTGGCACGACGGTACTCCTGACCACTCAGTATTTGGAAGAAGCTGAGCAGCTTGCCGACCGAATTGCCATTTTGCACGAGGGTAGAATTATTGCTAACGGCACGCTTTCGGATCTAAAAAAGCTGTTCCCATCCACAACTGTGGAGTATGTTGAAAAACAGCCGACATTAGAAGAGATATTCCTCGCAATCGTCGGCAAAAAGGAGGGAAAGTAAATGGAGACGGTAAAGAAACATTTCTTCAGCGATCTGGGCGTTATGCTTGGACGTTCCATGCGCCATATTTCCCGCAGTATGGACACCATCGTCACGGTCACCATCATGCCGATCATGATGATGTTGCTGTTCGTCTATGTGTTCGGCGGTGCAATTCAAACCGGAACGGATAACTATGTGAATTACCTGTTGCCCGGTATACTACTGATTGCTATTGCTAGCGGCATATCCTACACGGCTTTCCGCTTATTTACGGATGTGCAACGAGGCATATTCGAACGGTTTCACTCCATGCCAATTTCACGTTCCACCTTACTGTGGGGACATGTGCTGACCTCGCTGGTATCCAACGCCATATCGGTTCTCGTCATCATTCTTGTAGCGTTAATTATGGGCTTTCGTTCGTCCGCGGGGATACTGTCATGGCTTGCAGTAGCCGGCATACTCGCTCTGTTTACGTTGGCATTAACTTGGGTCGCGGCGATTGCCGGACTTTCCGCAAAAACGGTGGATGGCGCAAGCGCCTTTTCCTACCCGATTATCTTCCTGCCGTTTATCAGCTCGGCGTTTGTGCCGACCGAGTCGATGCCGTCGGTCGTTAGAGCCTTTGCCGAAAACCAGCCGGTGACCTCAATCGTGGAAGCCATCCGTGCGCTACTGTCAGGGCAGCCGGTGGGCAATGATATATGGATCGCTCTTGCGTGGTGCGTCGGGATTTTGTTCGTAGCCTATTTCTTTGCAATGAGGGTGTATAAAAATCGGGTGTAAAAAAAGACAGCTTCTTCTGAATTGATCAAAAGAGAAGACAGTCCTGAAGAATAAATTCTATACCTATATAAGGGCGCAACTGATTAGCAGTGTAAAAATACGAAATTCTAAACACTTATACTGGGCTTACATCAAGAGGGTATTTATACAAGATATCGTGCTGTGTTTGCTCATGTTGAAAAAAGTCATATAGCGTGGATTTGACGCATGCACAACCGAACTTTTACGATGATTTATAAATAAAATCCTGGCGCAGCCCCAAGTGCCGAAATATCAGCTCAGCTTACAGCACCCAAGTGGTGCTTTTTATTTTGCCATATGACTCATTTTTGTAGTCTCCTTCTCTTCATACGGCAGGAGCTATCCACTCTTAGATCGTGAATTCAGCTGCGCATACTATGCGCGTTCGCCTGGATCGTATCTCGCTTAACCGCTGCCCGTTACTTGAATGTAAAACAAGGAGCAGCTACCGCGGTGATATGCTCCCTGTTTATTGTGCTATAGTTACCCGTTAGCTTAACGTACGTTCAGAAGATTGAAATCCACCAATTACTAATACTGCAACCCTTTTGGCGACTTCTTCTTTACCCATAAGAGTATTTCCAGTGGCCCATTGTAAGGCACCTTCATGGATAACTTGTGCAAAAATAGGCACATAAATATTCTTCTCATCATCTGTATAGATATATTCTAGACTTTGAGACAAAAAAACCTTTAACTCATTCACTGCTTTTTCCTTCAATTGCGGTACAACTAAGCCTACATAGCTACTGCGACATTGAATGTTCGGTTGTTGGTAAAAATCACATAATGCTAAAACTAGTTGGAATATACTGTCTTGATCGAATTTCACTTCACCTTTAGTTCGTTTTACGACTGCAGCTGATGCGGAGTCCCCCATTATATAGTCCAATAATTCGTATTTATCATTAAAATGTGCATAGAATGTAGCCCGATTAACTTGTGCTCCTTTTGTTATATCAGCTATTGTTATTTTCTCAAAATCCTTTTTTGAAACTAATTGGAGAAATGCGTTAATCAATGACTGCTTCGTTTGTGTCGTTCGTACATTCATTACCTTTGTGGCCATATCTCTCCATCCTTTCACCCGACAGTTTATTAATCTTGTTGCTATAGCAACATTCTCATACCGATTGTTGGTTGTTGCATTATATATTGGGCTGTATATTATCTATTAAAGCAACATGTGTTATTTTAATATATCACAGATGAGGGAGTTAATGAAAAATGAAAACTATTGTAATAGTTGGTGCAGGTCCTGGATTAGGTTTGTCTCTAGCCAAAAAATTCGGAGAGAAAGGGTTCAGGGTGGCTGTCATTTCGCGTAACCCAGACAAATTATCAATTATATTGAAAGAACTTAGAGAACTTAATATTGAAGCACAATCATTTGTAGCCGATGTCACAGACTTAGCTGCTTTAAAACAAGCCATTCAGGCTGCTAAAAATGAGTTTGGTTCTATCGATGTGCTAGAATTCAGCCCATATGCAGGGTGGGATAAATTTACAAACGTGTTGGAAACAACACCTGAGAGCGTATTAGAACAAATAAACAGCTATTTGTTGCCTGCCGTTCTATCGGTCAATGAGGTATTGCCTGAGATGATAAATAACGGTTCTGGTGCAATCCTATTTACAACAGGTTTGTCTGCTATGTTCCCTTTGCCTATTGTTGGGAATGGCGGAATCATTATGTCTGGTATTCGTAATTATGCTACAAACCTGCACAACGAGTTGAAAGAAAAAGGCGTATTTGTGGGTCATCTCTCAATCGGGACCATGATACAATCCGGAACAGTCGGAGATCCGGATGTCATTGCTGATGTTTGGTATAACATGTATGAGATAAAAGACCGCTTTGAAGAAATATTCCCTATTGGATTTGATCCAACCAAAATTACAAATTAATATAAAAGCAATAAGACAACTATTGAAATGATGGTTGTCTTATTGCTTTTATTTGATCAACATTAAAGAAATTAAGGGCAACATTTTGATCAATAACTTTCGCACTATCCTGCCCGTTAACATAATAAAAGGCAGCCAATCTTAAAGCACTAGACTGGCCACGGCTGCCATACGGTCGTTGCACTCCTGTTTGTCTTCCTGATCGATGGCCGCCGACACTAAGCCGTTAAAAAAAAAAAATAAAGAACCGAACCTTTTTTTAATTGAGGGACAATATAGTGTGTAAGCTGCTTACTCAGGAGGGCCCTCTGAATGCAAAATGATATGTACCAATTACTCAAACAAATGAAAGATGGTGATCAGCAGGCGTTTCATACGATGTATGATACCACCTATCAGGACATCTACCGGACAGTCTCCTTTCTGGTGGATCATCAGCAGGATCGGGAAGATGTCATGAATGAGATTTATATGCAAATGTGGACCTCACTTGCTAACTACGATACGAACCGTCCTTTCCACTTTTGGCTACACGGCTTGGTAATTCGTCAAGTGCAGAGATTTCGGGTCAAGAGCTGGAGGAGATTCCGAATTTTTGAACGTATCTGTGCCTTCTCTCGGGAAGAGTCTCATTGGGATCAACATACTGCTTTGATGGATGAGACGAACCAAATGATTTCGCAGTCAATACGAAAACTGACCGACAAACAGCGGACAGTGATTATCTTTCGCTTTTTTCACGACTATACGCTTGAGGAAATTGCGACTTTGCTCGATATTCCGCTGGGTACAGTCAAGTCCAGATATCACGCTGGCCTCCAGGCGCTTCGAAAAACTCATGGAATCTCCCCCCCGGAAAGGATGAAAAAGATCAATGACTATTGAACGCAAAATCCGTGAACATCTGCGCAAAGAGGCAGAAACTATGGAGTGCCCACCGGTCATTTCCAAACGAATAGAACAATCCTATTCTCAATATTTGCAACCAAAAAGGAGCGAAAAAAACATGAAAAAACGATTAATTGGTGGAATAGTTGCTGCTGCGCTTTTGATTCCAACCGCAGCATTTGCGGCCCCCACCCTGATTGAAATGCTTACTAGAACACCATTGACTGCTGAACAAGTCAAAGAGGATAAGGTTGGCAATGCAACACTTGAGAAGCTGTATAGCGCATTTCCTGAAACAAAATCGTTTGAGATTATCGATGCAAGCAACGTTCAAGGTGTCCAAACAAGCATCATACTCCAGGAAAAAGGAGGAACCGGCAAAAAGTTTACCCTACATACAAACAGTATTACGGGTGAGATTGAACACGTGAATCAAGAGAATTGGGAGCCTAAGGTGAAGCCACTCATTGCTTTAACCGATCAGGAAATCAAGGCAAAGGTAGATTATCTCATTGATAAAATGTATGGCCACATCGAAGAGTACGAGTTTGCTATGGAGCAAATGGAGAACCCGGATCAAAAAACGTTGATGTTGAATTACACCAAAAAGGGATCAAAAACACCGTTCTACCAGGTATTTGTTCAGGGCAATACAATTAGTCTTTCTCTGATCGGAGGTGAGACTACACCTTCAAACATTAAAGTAGAAGGTTTATTCTCTAGAGATGGTAAGCCTGATTATTTTGCTGATGTCTTTTTAAATGATGCAAAACTGTTTTCTTTACTAAAAATTAGCCCAACAGAATTAAAACAAGAATTAGCAAAAGGCAAATCTGTTGTGGAGATTGCAGCATCTAAAAATATCTCTAAACAACAAGTGATTGATGTCATTGCAAAAACACAGGCTGATTTACAAATTCAAGGTGAAAATAATGGTGATGTTCCTAAAAACAATCTTTCACATGAACAATTGTCAAAAGCTATTGAACCAAAAGTATTACAAGTTATTGAACACAAAACTGAAACACCATCGAAGAAATAACAAGTCAAGGCGCATGAGGTTGGCAAAACATCGATTGAGAAAGCTGTAGAACGCATTTCCAGATACAAAATCGTTCAAGATTATCGATGCAAGCAACGTTCGAGGTGAAGTACCTCTCAGAACCAAAAACGATCATTTTGAATTACACCGAAAAGGACAAGGACTCAACTAAACTGTTCTCTCCGGTATTGTTCAAGGCAATTACAGTCAGTGTTGGGATAGTCGGGGAATATGATTATAATAACCTCAACTCTGAACGGTGACCCGTAAGATGGACATTTTAAAAAAGTGCTCATCCTGCGGGTCATTTGTGATTTAATCAAAAGTACGAATGAACAGAACGGAGATATTTAACTGAGCATTTATTGACATGTAGTGCTTTAAAAAGAGCCTTATTTTAGTATAAGCACTAAGAAAATACTTTATTTTCTCAAGATAAAGTCAGCCATTTAACTCCTCCTTCACAGTACCTTCTCTACAAATTTATTTATTGTTGGTGTTGCGTTATCCTCCCCGTTAACTTAATGGAGCTATAATGAACCGTAGGTGGACTTATACTTACAAAACAACGTCACCACGCTTCGTGGTGACGTTGTTTTAAAACTATTATGCTTCTATCCCTGATTGCCCTCGACGGCGATCAATAGCACCGCGGCGGCTAAGCCCAAGCGGCGATCAAGCTTGTCGTTGTTGTCAGCGGAGAAATCAAGGTTTAGCTTTTGAACGAACGGGTTGAAATTTTGTTTGAACTCTGCGACCTTGGTCCCGTTCATCTCTACGTTGTAATGCTGAGGAATCAAATTCGTCAGGAACCTTCGCAAAAGAGCAAGCAGCGCGTTATCTTCCTTAATCAATCCGATCTCCGAATCATTGGGGCTCAAAATGGCCCATTCATCCTTGAAGATAGACTTCATCCCTTTGCGCCGCAAAGAACCTACCTTGCGCCCGGTTTCTACATCAACTACGTCGAAGATTGAGGAGAAATCAATAACACTTCGCGCTTGAATGCTGATCAACTCTTTTTGCATTGTTTCATCCCCGTATATTCGGATGTCTTCCTTCAGCTTGAAGGCTTTCATCTTCGAGAACAGAATTGCCCTTTCATCAATGTCGAAAATATCGATTTTAGCGCCAACTAGAGAAAGTATCTGTTTTCTAACCACGAATTTTGGATGATTGAATTTCGGATTCAAGTCTTCACCCCCTGCATTATAGAACACTTGATAGAAATGCCCACATCAGTTTGTTCTTATCTTATTTCATAGTTTCACCTATACCACTTCTTCATCAGATTAATGTACTTACCTTTATAACTTCAACAATTCATTCAACAATCCTGCCCGTTAGCACAATGAAGTACCACTTCCCTACATCTTAAACGACACAAACATTGGCGATTTAAACTAAAAAATCCCCATTTTAAGGGGAACTTAATACACTCCTCTGGTACTACCCTTACCTCGCCGAGCTTCAAGAAGTCCTTCTACTCCTTGAGTCATAAAAATTTGTTTCCACCTATTAAGCATCTATTCGACAGAAGGGGGAGATTCATAATAAATCACTCTTTATTTCATCGAAATATTCAAACCATCCTGCAGGAATGCACTATATTTCGCTAAATAAAAAACGAGTTATTATATTATTCACGGATAAGGAATAATCTGAAAATGGGTGAGTTAGTTTATTTATCGAAAATGAAAGGCGGCGATTCTCATGAAGAGATATTTATCGATGCTGGGAAATTACTTACTCTATTTGACGATCATCATTTTAGTGATCTTCCTCTATAATATCGTCATTGATCCTGTATTAGGATGGGGGCAGTTCGGAAAAGGAAAGAACATCCCAATCCAGGTATTCATGGTACTTGTAATTACAATCGCTCTTTCCGCAATTGTTTACGCCATTAAATATCGGCTTTTGAAACAGACACCGGTAAGCTTCTGGAGACTTAGTAGCTTCTCGCCGATCAGTCCGAGCTTTTCGGTTCACATGATAACAATCGGACTGGCGTTCACTTTATTAAACGCTGCCTCCATGAAACTACTTCTTTACTACAACATTACAACGTTCAATGATTTTACAGAAGAATATTTCGCCTCTGTTCCTTTCGTTTACATTATACTTTCCTCAGTGCTCACCACCGCACTTGAGCTGATCCTTTTCTTTGGTATCATGTTTAACGAAGCCCGGAAACATGTTCACGTATTCTGGCCAATTGTAGTCATCGCTTTGATTATTGCGGCGTTGCAGCCGGGAGGAATTGCGATGCAGCTTCTGGGTGTAGCGTTAGGATTCATTTATGGATCCATCTATGTACGCCTTTCATCCATATGGTCCATTATGCTGATTGGGATCGTGTTTAACATCAGTTTGTTCGGCATGAAAAGAATCGGTTGGCTTGATTCCATGGAGAACATGCCGGACTTCACCCTTATTCTGCTTGCGGCAGTCATGGGACTCTATCTCATCTTTAGCACACTTTGGTACTGGAGAAAACCAAAAGCGGCTACTAACGGCCGCCGACGTAGTGTACGTTAAGATGCCTTCCCACGTGATGCCAACTCAGACCATCGCAATGTGAAGAGGAGTGGCTTCTGCTTGATCGCACAGCTGAGGATATCATAATGTTTACTTGCATAATTTATATTTTGAAATACAATCTAATTTATTGACTCCCATATAAATCTACTTTCAATTAAATTATAGGATGTTTTGATTTACTTCAATAGTGCTATCTATTTCTAGTACCTGAATTTATTACCGCAGTATACTGCCTGTTAGTTGAATGAAATAAGGTGGTGAAATCACGAATTCAAGTTTCTACAAAGTAGGTGAATTTGTGTCGTAAGACTACAATGCAGGGACATTTGTGCATTTTTTGATGACACAAATCTTCCCACATAAAAATAAAAAAGCCTGATTCTCAGGCATTTATTTATAAAATTATGTAGGCACTTTTGTGTCATTGGACATGTCGTCGTCGTCGGATGACGACAAGAACTTGATGTCATAAATGACAAGAACTTGATCCCATTCCCGACCTGAACCTGATTGCAAAAAAAGAAAAAGACCTCTGGCGGTTTGATTTTGGTTTTACCCACCGCAGAGGTCTAGGGGAGATGATACAATTGATTTACAATGGCAGCGTGAACTCTTTCCACGCTTCCTTTCCTTTATAACACGTCGCTACAGTAAGCATGGCTCACCGTTACTAAACTTCCTGCCCGTTAGCTTAGAAAAAGCAGCAGAAAATCTTACCGGCTGCCTTCATGTCGTGATAGAACTATCGAAATGATTCACGCAAAATGGGTATTAATAAAAAAGATGAATACTACGATCTACCAAGCTGCTTCCTCCGCCAAGATACCTTGAAACAACTTGATGGCATCCGCCTTGGTTTCTTCCCCTAAATCATCCCTGATCCACACGTATCGAGCACACTCAATTAGATCCTGAAGGACCCTTTCTAAGCGGTAGTATGTGAGCGCCTTCTCATCTACCTCTACGGCTCCGTACCCCTGAAAAAATGCATGGGCATGTGGATGCCTGACAAAGATGAAATCACGCTCTTTGGGAGCGAACATCACCTCGTCCCAATCGATTACAAACACTTGCCCAGCCTGATCTCGGATCAAATTGGCTGGATGCAGATCCGCGTGACATATTACGTACGGGATTGTTCGCGATTGGAGCAACCCTGCCAGCTTTTCCAATGAGGTCAGCTTCGTGTGTATTGTCAACCTATGCTCTACCCAAGAAGCACGAAGTGTACGCTCCAATGTACTTCCGCCTTCAAAGAGTGCAAATTGATCCTCAAAGGTTCGTATCCATCGAACATATTCCGTCGGATCAAAGGTCTCCTGTCGGAGCGACTTAAATCCTTCAGGCGGCAAAATGATCTGGTGAATCCGTTTAAAGATGGTCCCCAACTTATTCCACTGCTCGGCTGACATCCCCTTGAAGCTTGACTCCCCGTTGATAAAGGGATAGACAACGACAGTCCAATCCTCTAGATGAGTCCACAGGGTGCCGCTCCTGGTAGAAATGGGAGCCACGACACATGTAATCCCCTGATCGTTGAGATATCGGGGAACCAGATATTGTGGTTCGTATAAAGGCCTAGACGTGACTTTGAGCAGATAGGCAGTACCCTGCTCGCTAACCACATGATACACTGCGGAGCTGTAATCAAGTCCAAGGGGAAGAAACTCAAGTGTGGCGGGAGTCAAATCATACTGCTCCTTTAGACAGGATCGAAGGTGTTCCTCTGAAATCCTCGGTGAATTACGCATAGCTCCATTCATCCCTTCCTGTATAGTTGAATATCTCATAGTACTCTTCTGTTAGTTCAACAAACAAAAAGGAGCCGTGACAACGCAAGCTTCTAAACTATCGTTCACCGTTAGCTCAACGAATCGTGATAAGACATTCTGGATTATTCTCCTAGTATACAGCAGTCTACGTCGTTGATTACTTCAAATTCTTCTCCCAATTCCACTAACAGTTTTAGGAATACCGCGTTAGAACGATTAATAAAATCTTGTTTTTGTATCTTTGTCCAAGGAGAAGGTGAAGCTGGATCATTCCAGTTCAAAGTCGGTTCAGATGCACACCATGGGCTAAGAGAACATGTGATCTTTCAAAGAGACCTTCATTATACAAATATTCCGTGGGCGTCTGGTTGTATTTTTCTTGAATTTTAATTACTTCTTCCTTTGTTTCGGCTAAATGGATATGTATAGGAAGGTTCATCTCTTCTGCAATATTTACGATTTTCCTTAATGCTTCTGGGGGACACGTGTACGGTGTGGGGGCCCAACATAGTTGAAATCCTACCTTCAGCTTTTCCATTCCAGCGTTCTACCAGTTTCAGTGCTTCTGTTAACCTTTTACCTCCATCGTCCTGAAGAAAAACCAACCCTCTCGTCAATGAAGCACGCATACCAACTTCTTGTACCGCTGAAGCAATTTCGTTCATATGGATGTACATGTCGGCAAAAGCTGTTGTTCCTGATTTGATCATTTCTGCCATCGAAAGCTTAGCACCCCAGTATATATCTTCAGGCGTCATTCTGGCCGCTGATGAATATACGGATTTCGGAGGCTGGTCTCCACAACTTTACATTCGCGAAGCGCGAAGAATGATTTCGGACCTGGTGATGACCGAAGACGACTGTCGTGGCTACCGCAAAGTGTCCGATTTCGTTGGGCTCGCCGCTTATCAGATGGACTCTCACAACTGCCGGCGCATCGTCATTGATAGCCGTTGCATCAATGAAGGCAACGTTGAGGTTCGGCCTTCCGGCCCCTACTCCATTTCGTACCGATCCATCATTCCCAAGGGTGAAGAGTGCCTCAACTTGCTGGTGCCTATCTGCCTCTCCTCTTCCCATATCGCTTACGGCTCCATCCGGATGGAGCCGGTGTTCATGACCCTAGGACAATCGGCTGCTACCGCAGCGGCATTAGCCATCAAGCACGGTACATCGGTCCAGGAAGTCGATTACGCTGAATTGCGCAATCGCTTGTTAGAGGACCGACAAGTATTGGAAAGCTAATTATGGCTTGAACGAAAAGAAATCGAGTAGGCCCATGCGCAATTGCATGGGCCTCTCACAGTTTTTGGCTAAATTATTACTCCACCGTCTCAATCCGACTTCTTGCCTTCACAGACTTCGCGTATTCCGAAGGGCTCATCCCACATACCCGTTTAAAAGCTTTGGAGAAATAATGAACGCTGCTGAAACCAAGTCGCCGGGATATTTCTGTAAAATTGTGCACATCTTCCCGAATGGAAACCTTGGCCTTTTCGATCTTCATCAGCATAAAGTATTCCTTAATGCTTTTACCTGTGTGTTTAGCGAACAAGTCCTTCAGCTTCGTTTTGGCTACATGAAAATGATGGCTAATTTCCGTTAAGGATATTTGGGATTCAAGCCTCTCCTCCAGGAAACGGATAATAGCCGTTACCAACTGTACTTCATCCTTCTCCTTAGGCAGGAACGATAGCGACTGATCGTTCTCTTGATGCGTCTTTTTACGCAGCAGAATAATGAGGAACATCTCCAGATAGTTCTTCAACAACTGCTCACTGCCGATCAGTGAATTCTCTTTGCGGATTAACGGATATTTAAAAGGAAAGATGAAGGTGTTGGCTCCCTCTTCAATAATCTGAGCAAGCAAGTTTCTCTCCTCATCTTGAAGCTGAAACACCCTGTTCTCGAATTGCTCCATCGCTGTCGAGTAGCAGTCAAACGTAATGACGATCACATTCGGGGCTCTTCCATGCGTGGCCGTAAAGCTATGAAATTCATTAGGTTTGTGAAAAATCAGGGAGCCTTGTTTGAGGATATGCTTAGTAGTATCGGCCAGCACTTCGACTTCCCCTTTATCCACATATACCATTTCCCAAAAGTCGTGACTTTCCCCCGAGAAAACATAATCTTTGCCAAACTCAAAATAATACATTGTAATGATACTGCGGATCTCTATCGTTAGATTCAAATAAACACGTTCCAGCTCTATTGTCATGTCGTCCTCTCTTTCTTAAAAAACAAAAAATGCGGCTTTGATGACAAATCTATCTACAATTCTCCTCTTTATAATAGGAAATAGTTTAACAACTGCCAAGGAGGAAAATAAAATGAAGTTAGGTGTTATTGGTTATGGAAATCGCATTCAAGGTGTTATCCAGCAAATGATGAAAGAGGACGCTTCTTGCCAAATAGCAGCGATCGCGGATATTAGAAAACAAGAAATTCAGCAGCAACGACTGCCACAATTGATGGACACAATTTTTAGGGATACACCCGAGGAGATGATTGCTTCAACGCAATTGGATGGCATCCTCATCGGCACGCGGTGCCTGCTGCACACCGAAATGGCCTTGAAGGTACTGCCGACCGGTATTCCTTTATTTCTTGAGAAACCAGTAGCCACAACGATGACAGACCTTCTCCGTTTAAAAGCAAGAGGTGCACAAACTCAAACGCCTGTAGTCGTATCTTTTCCGCTGCGGGTGACTTCCATTGTTCAGTTGGTCAAGGAAATTGTGGATTCAGGCAAAATCGGCACGGTTGAGCATGTGCAAGCCATCAATAATGTCCCTTACGGCGGCGTCTATTTCCATAACTGGTACCGTGATGAAGCGTTAACGGGTGGATTGTTTTTGCAAAAAGCGACACACGATTTTGATTACATCAACCATGTGCTGCAGATGCAGCCTGTAAGCGTGTGTGCAATGACATCCAAACAAATTTTCAAAGGAGACAAACCCGCTGGTTTGAAATGTGTGGATTGCAACGAGAACAAAACGTGCGAAGAAAGCACTGCTTTCGCTGCTCCTGACATCCGAGATCAATGGGCATACTGCAGCTTCGCCAAGGATACCGGCAATGAGGATTCCGGAAGTGCTCTCTTTTATTATGAAAACGGTATGCACGTTTCGTATTCACAGAACTTTTTTGCACGTAAACAAGCAGCCTCGCGCGGTGCCCGCTTCCTCGGCTATAAAGGGACGGTGGAATTCGATTTTAATACAGGCATCGTCAAGGTATTCATGCATCATACGCCGAGAGTTGAGACATATCAGATCAGTGCGGAGGAGGATCATTTTGGCGGTGATCGCATGCTCGCCAGCAATTTCATCGAACTCATGCAAGGGCGCGGCACATCCGTCAGCACGCTTGATGATGGGTTAATCAGTGCACTCCAATGTCTCAAAGCGAGGGAATCTGCGGAAACCAGAACGTTTCAAACGATCGGTTGGGAGTAAGGCATAAAAAAACAAAGCAGCTGCGTGGTAAACATCACAGCTGCTTTGTTATTAATTCGGAGCTTAACTCGTGAATGCGATTTGGCTGCCGCCCTTAACTTCAACAATTTGATTGTCTACTTGAAGCCATACGGATAACGCGGAGGGATTATACACGAATTGACATGAAGCTGAGAATTTGAGATTTTGAAATGCTTTTAGATAATCCACGATCTCCACATTGGTCGCACACCAGATATCCAACCTGTTCCCGATAAACTCGCAGAAGCTTTCTATCAATGGCCAATTATGATCATGATCGAACTCATAGCTGTGCCCCCATACATACATCATGTACAGATATTGCTTTTTATTTAAGTTTACAAAAGTTTCCGCCACATTCATCAAGTCCGCATTATGATGGCATGTAGGCTTCCATTCGAACAAATCGTCAGGCATCGCAAATTGCCCCGTACTCTGCGTAGTTCTTGCATACTCCACTCCCAGATAAGGCAGCATCTCTTTAATTTCCTTGTTGTAAGAACCATTAGGATATGACATGCCACTTACTGGATAGCCAACCAAACGCTCCAATCTCTTCCTGTCTTCGAAGATCTCTTCTATGATTTGCTCCCTCGGACACCTTGCAATCGTAGGATGCGTCAACGTATGTGCGGACACCTCATGTCCGCGATACAGCGTAGCAACCTCCTCTTCCGCTATACGGCCATCTATGCCAAGCATCCCCGAGTTAAGATGGAACGTTCCTTTCATGCCATACTTATTGAAAATTTTCACTAACTTGATGTCGGCGGTTTTACCATCATCATAGCTCATTGTCAAAACTTTATGCTTTCCCTGAGGAAAAGCCATCATGATTTTAGGCATATCTGCAGCCCTTTCCCTTCATTAATTAATCTCTTCAATAGTTATTGATTTACTGGTCGCAACTGCAATACAACGAAACTCATATTGTCCTTCAAATATTTCCAACTTTGTAAGGTCATCTTGTTTATAATACCTGCAAGCGCAATAAAAATGATATAGAATTCCATTCCAATAGATGATATTAGACTTAGGGCATGGATTTCGTCAAGTTCCCCTTGTTCCCCGTATGGAATTAAAGGATGTTCTCCACAGCTCCAAACCGTTAAATCGTCGGATACCGCCAGAGCACCCTGTGCATGATCACCATCGAAACCAAATGCGAAATTTACCCACTGATGACCATCATGTTTAATACACGGATCACTGAAAAATCGACTGAAAAAGCTCCCTTCCTTTACTTCAAGTACGGGGTTCTTCTCATAACGTTCCCAATGGATTAAATCGCTCGAGAAGGCGAGTCCTGTCTCTTCTTTCCATGGCCACTTCTCATCTCTCTTCGCATTGTAGAACATCCAATACCTCTCTTCATGCTCGATGACACAACTTTTATATAACCCTGCCTTTTCCCAATCCGCTCCATCTTTATGTGTAAAGATAGGCAGATCCAGCCTATGCCATTCCAGTAAGTTCTCATCCTCTGTCCATGCCAATCCCATCACGGCTCCACCTGCTTCATAGCCCTTATCCGGGTAGGAGTGGTATATCATCCAATAGCGATTATCTAACTTTTTGAGTCGTGGCAGGTCGTACAAGTCATTTGATTCCAGCAGCATCCAAGATCCCGCAGCACCCACATGATCCCATCTTTCATCCGTTTTCAATCGCGGGAGGATAATCGCCTTATGCTCCCATTCCATTAAATTGGAGCTTGTTGCTAGTGCTGTCTGATAGCCAATTCCGTCATATCCGACGTACATCATATAGAAACAATCCTGATGGGCAAAAACAAAGGGGCAATCGACGGCCTGCGAATCAAAATTGCCTTCCACTCCCGATCCTTGCAGCACCGGACGGCCGAGCTTATAGGGTGTATGCAGCTGTGAAAACTGCTCAGTTTCGACTTTCGACATCATGGACCACCTGGCTTTCGTATTTTGTAAAAACACCTGCCCCCATTGAGGGAGCAAGTGTTCATGAAATCTTGTTATCACTTCAAATCATTGACAAACTTCAACAAGTAATTTGCAGCTTCTTCGGAAATTTCCTTGCCTTTCTGCGCATGAACTTCGTTGATAAAGGCGTCAAACTGTCCATGCCGGAGCTTAGTTTCAAACGAGTTAACAATACCTTGGCTGCCATTGCTGGTGATCCAAGCTTCGATGAGCCGGATCAGGCTATCCACTGTTACCTTAACGGTAATGGTGGTTGCCGCCGTTCCGGAATTGCCTGCAGCATCGGTAGCATATGCCGAAACTATATTGTCGCCCACGTTCAACAGATAGGCCGGGTTGCTCAGCAAAGGAGCCGAGCATGAGCTGTAGACGACGCCGGATACGGTATCCGTGGCAGAGCAGGTAACCGTTACCGTCTGATCGACGGTATACGTCCCCCCTCCGCTGATTTGAACAGTCGGCGGGGTCTGATCGATCGCGAAGGATATCGCTTGCGACTGTTCCTTATTTCCCATCTGATCGGTCGATCGGAACGAAAGCGTGTGGACTCCATCTTCTTTAAAAACAAGCGCGGTCTGATATTTTGTCCAAGTGGTTCCTCCATCCCGACTGTATACAGTTTCCGTAACACTGGACTTGTCATCCGTAGCGATCAGATTTACTTTGACATCGGTGACGTACCAACCGTTCTGCTTCGTCCCTTCCAATCCGGCGACGGTAACCGGAGGCGTATCATCCGTTATGATCCACTGCACGGTTCTGAATTTTTTAGGATCTTTCGTTTCACCAATGCCTGAGCCCCACTCGATATACCCTTTGCGGCCGGTTCCATCGTTATCATTAACGAGCAATGAGAAGCTGATGGCTCCATTCTTTTCCGGCTTGATCGGTGCAAGCTCAGACCAAGGAAGCGCAAGTTCATAAACCGTAACCTTCTGTGATTCGTCTCTCGATACCTGCAACGAACCGTTCGTTACAAGTTCCCTAACGCTGGTATTCGGCGATAACCAACGATAGATTTGCGGCCCCAGAGGCGTCTGAGAAAGGCCGAACTCATAGGAAGCCAGATTTTCACCAGGAATACCCGCCATGGCAGCAAATTGGAGACTGTCATTTTTCCAAATCTCAGCTCCGCTTACAGTCGTGTAATGAACATTGTCTTTGATCGTCGCAGTCAGATTGAAATGATCCTGATCCCAGTTCACCCATACGCTGCCGTCCAAATCCGAAGCACCCGTATAATTTTGCATTTTTACCGTCCCTTGCGACAAAAGCGCAACCGGCAGCGACGCTACGATCGCAGGGTCAGCTGAGCCGTCAATCTGTACCGTTCCAGGAAGGATCGGATTGAAATCTAGCTTCCCTCCATAAACGAAAGATTGTTTTCCGTCAAATTGGACGGTCACTTGCGCTTGATTGCTGACACCGTAATTAAAACCGCTCAGCGGAATATCAAACGACATAGTCGTATCCGGAGGAATCACAGCGTTCAAATCTTGTGTGCCTGACTGGGTACCGAACTGCCAATCCGCTTTCCTGACGGTTAGAGCCAGCTGCTTGGAATTGTTCTGGATTTGTATGTGCAATGCTTCTGCTTTCGTAGCCACGTCGGTAATAACTGGAATGACTCGTGCATGATAAGATGGAAGCGTCTGAACCTCATGTTTAAGCCTTCCAATCAAATTTCCGTTCACGGTCAAATCTCCTGTGACATAACGAATGCCTTCCTGGACCAATCCTGGTAGGGCGAACGGCTGAGACGTATTCTGACCGGCTCCCGCGTTCAAAGAATATGTCGATCTTTCCACCGTGAAGGAAGCAGCGAGAGGCGATGCAGATGAATTCTTTGCTTTCACTGTTAGTGCAACAGGCTCGCCAGTTACAGCCTTGTCACCAGTCACGGCGAACGTTGAATCAACCGTGATTCCGTTAATTTCGCTTTGGATGTAAATGGGCTCCGCAGTTAGTGTCATATACACCTTGCCATTAAGCGGCGTAAAGGTTTCCGTGTTCCCCATAATATCCGTGACCTGAATCGGCGAATCCGTTTGAATCGCTGCCTGCACGGGGGTATTGGCCCAAACAGTTCTTAGCTTCTGGCCGTTTTTATCAAATCTGTAGCTGGTAATGCCCGTGCCGACGGCTTCCTGTTCAACGAATGTTGCGCCAAGCAATTCTCGTGTCATCGCCCCATAAGCCGCGTAAGCGGGTTTCGGCGTGAACTGGCCTTTGGGATCTTCCTGATGCCGGATGAGCCCGAAATTATCTTCGCCATAGTCGGCTTGCATGCCATCATTCATCAAATCATACCAGAATATTTTCTCGACACCGGCGCTCAACGCTTGCACATAAGCACGCACCAAATAATCCGCTTGCGTTTTTTCGACTACGCCCGTGGCGCCAATATTGGTCTTCCAGCCGACTTCCGTAATCCAAAGCGGTTTGTCCTGACCTTGGTTATAAGTTCGGATCAAGCTTTTCGCAGCGAGGATATCTTGCAGCATGCCATCCGACGTTCGATTGTACGGATGGATGGAAACCGCGTCCATGTATTGAAGCCCGCCAAGCTTAAACACTTCCTCCATCCATTTTATATCTACATTCGATGCCATTCCGACAACCGTGACATTCGGTCTGGCGGCTTTCACCGTCTCGTAGGTCTTCTTCAGCAGCTTAAAATAATAGTCCGGACGTGAGTCAGCGGGGCCGTTCCCTCGATCACCGAACCCTCCGTTAAACTCATTATAGACTTCCACCCATTCCATCTGATTGCCGTATAAATCCAGCAAAGCCTTGCCATAATTGGCAAAACCCTGACGGCCTTCGTCCGAATAAGGCGTACTGTCCTGATCGTAAAACGGATTGGTAAAGTCGAAGGTGATGAACGGCTTCAATCCGTCCTGCTGCGTTTTCCGCATAAAGGCATCGCGGCCTGGCGGCTTCTGGTATTTCCCTTTTTCGTATTCGACATCTACCCAAGTGATTTCGTCACGGAAATTTTTGGATCCGGCACGCTTTAACAGCGTACTTAACTCAGGCGTCCATCCGGTGTTTGTTCTTGCAAGGTGAGTGGACACTCCGAACGGAGAGTTGTTCGCCAGGGTAGGATCATCCTCTGCTAAGCGGGCAAACGAAATTTCTTCACGCTTGATCGTTTGACCATCTTTCTCAGCAGCAAGCGAAAGCTTATAATAACCAAGCTGCTGAATAGGAATCGTCAAATTCAATTGCCTATCCTGCACCCCCTCACTGCCTGCCAATACTTGATGATCCAAGTGGTCATATACGCTCCAGCTTACAGTATCTCCCCTTGTTACAAGAGGAAAAGCTACAGATTCGTTCGCCAGAAAGACATTCCCCATTCGGGACTGCTCGATGGATAAATCAGGGAAGGTGGATGTCGTCACGATATTGTCCAAGCGAATGTCTCCGCTCGTTTTGCCCCCGATCAAGCCAGACTTCTCAAGGATAAACCCGATGCCTTGGGCGGGACCATGCCAAACCCCGTCGTTTGCCCCGTTATAATGAAGATAACTCGTTCCCTCGGTAAACTTGAATACTTCGATCTTCTGCCAATTGCCGTTCGGCGTTACAGCCATTTTCTGCTGATGCACCTGTCCGGTCGAATCCTTCAACACAACTAGGATGGCTACAGCATCCGTTGTTTTCACCCAAAATCCAAGCTTTTTTATTTCTCGAGGAGAAAAATATCTTCCCAGCGAAACACTTTTTCCTGTACCACTAAAATCCCCGCTCAACTTACCCGAAAAGCTTCCCTCCTTAAACATGGACGGATCCCGGACATATTGGCCTTTAGCTCCTGCTCCCAAGGTTAGTTTCCATATGTCAAAGACGTTCTCGAAGTTGCCGATCGGTGAGTCCCATAGAAGTTCTTGCTGCGGAACCGTCGCGGATACATCATCAAACCAGACATTCCCGCTTGTTTTCCCACCGCTTAAACCAGATTTCTCTAACAAAAGTCCGATCCCCTGGGCTGCTCCATGCCACACCCCATCGTTGGCCCCGCCGAAATGAAGATAGCTTGTGCCCGTGTTAAATTTGGTGATCTCGATCTTCTGCCAATTCGCATTTGACGCCACTGCGAGCTTCTGCTGATGCACCTGCCCGGTCGAATCCGTCACCCGAAGCACGATCGCAGCAGCGTCAACTGTTTTTACCCAAAATTCAAGTTTCTGTATATCCATAGGAATAAAATTTTTACTCACCGAGACATATTTGCCGCCGGTGCTAAAATCCCCGCGCAGCTTACCCGAAGAGGTCCCCGACCTAAATACGGACGTATCCCGCACATATTCGCCCTTGGCTCCGGGAAACTCGGTTCCCAAGTAAAAATTCCAAAGTTCTTCATCGCTTTCAAATCCGCCAATCGTTGTATTTTGTAACGTGTCTGCCGCATAAACGGTCGTGTTGTCTAATGATCGTAGTCCAAACAAAGGTGAGGTAAACAATAACGAAATCAGCATAAGGCTTAACATCCATTTTTTCATCACCAAGTAAACGCACTCCCTCTCATATTTGAAAGCGTTTTCATTAATAAGCCAACACGGGCAGCCGAACTATGCTTGCTCATCTCCATCCCCTCGCGAATCCTCACCTCTCTACAATCGGTCGCCAATATCCATAATCCCGACATGGAGCCGATCATGCTCATCCGAAAATGTGAAGGTAACCTTACGACTGTCTGGACTAAACGATGGATGCGGGTGCCCTGGATGCATCCCACGGCATGGCAGCTCACACAGCAGCTCGGATTGTTTCGAAGCCGTGTTAATCAGTACGATTTTGGAAATGCCCGGCTCCTGCGTATCCGCCGCTGCATACTTGCCGTCAGGACTGATGCCGACATGCCAGTACCTATAGTCGCCGTTAATGAACTCGTGACCTTCGCCACGGCGATCCACGAAATAGACGCCTGTCGGTTTAACCGGACTATGCGGATATTTCACGAAATATAGCCCGCTGCCATCGAACGCCCATATTTCGTGCCCAACATATTCGACTGGCTGTCCGCTCTCCGCCCTCTTCTGCGCAAACAGGTTGCGCATGTCCCCGGTTCGCGCATTGACTGTCCAGAGCCGATCCGGAATTTGCTCTGTCGCGCCTTCGTGCGAAAAGAACAGTTGATTCGGATCGACCGGATTAATCATGGCATGATTCGCCACCGGAAAAGGTTCCTCGAATTGGGGACGGGCAGCTTCTCGTACCTCTCCGCTCTCTGTATGAACCGTGCCGATCACCCAATCGGCATCCCGAGATGCAGCATCCTCGGAGCGAACAAGCTGCTCTTTCCAGTAGACACCAAGCACCTTGCCATCATTCGTCACCGATAATGGCCCAAAGAACGTACAGCGCTCATCCAACATGCAAATCGTACGCCGTTCCCCGCTCCACGCATCAATTGCGTATAACTCATTCTTGCGGAGCAGATATAAAATATCATCGCATGAGACAACCCCGCTCCCCCAAGTCAGGCCTTCCTCCAGCACTTGCACATCCCCCGTTTCCGTATCGAAACGCACGATGTTACCATTCCAAGTCTCCCGGTCCATATCCGTGTATACAATCACATGTCGGCTGTCCGACAGCCACGACATCGCCGTATAGTAGTGATGTCCCGTATCGCCTGCTTCGGACCCAATGGCCAGGATCGGCAGCCCCGTGATTGTATCTGTAAATGATGTATGTTTGAGCATCGTTCTTACCTCCCATTGCATCCTTATTCGGCTTCGCCGGCATCGTTGGCACCGACTTCTCCATTTTCCTACGCTTGCTCACGTTCCCGATATTCGCCTGGTGTAAACCCCGTGCTTTTCTTGAAAATTCGCACGAAGCTGTTGACGTTGGTGTAGCCCACAGCTCCGGAAACATCGCGGATCAGCAGATCGGAACCGGCGAGCAGCTCCTTCGCTTTCCTCATGCGAATATCCATCAAATAATCAATGAAATTTCTTTCCGTGTGCTCCTTGAATATGCGGCTCACATGCGACACACTCAGTTTGAACTCGCTTGCCAAATAATTTAATGATAAATCGCTGTGCATATAGTGCGCATCGATAAAAGCAGTAATCCGCTCAACAACGTCGTTTCGCTCTCGATTGCTGCGTCTCTCCTCAATTTGCCCTGCATATCGAGCAAGCTGCTCAATGACGTAATCCGACAACTCATGGATGCTTTCGTATTGGCTCAGCAGATCGAATAGCCGATGTGAAGGCGCCTCCTCGAGCAGCGCCGGATCGATCTCGCCTACAACTTTGGCTGCCTTCATCATGAAATGTACAACCAGTTGCCGAATCATATCAGGCGCAGCACCACTGCCAGCCATCTCACCGAACCAGCGCTCCGTCTGCTTCGCCATTTTCTCGCTATCTGTCAGGCGCAGCGAGTCAACAATCCCATCCGTCATGCCAAGCAGCCGCATAAACTCTCCGCTTGCCGGCTCGCGAATATCTTCGCTGGAAATGATCGCATTGCCTCCGAGAATCATCTTGTACGACAGCGCCGACATTGCGTCATGGTAAGATTGCTGGAGCATGCCCAAATCTTGCGTCAAGTGGCCCAGCCCAATCGAAATCGTCTGTTTGAACTGTTCTTCCACGTAGCTCTTGATCAACTCAGCCACCGCCAACGTCCGCAGTAAATTAGCTTCCACGTCCGCTTCGTCAAAGCTGATTACAATAACCACCATGCCATCCCTTGCTTCAATGGCAACCCCTCGATACTCACTGTTGATCATCTCCTCCGCCACATTGCAGAGCGCATAACTATATAGTTGCAGATCCTGTGGAGTCGCAATCACCGATTTACGATCAAACTCGGCAGTCATTACCATATACTGCTGCACATGCAGGGGATATCCGATCGCTTCAAGGCTGGGAAGCAGCTCCGATGGATTTTGGCGTGCGCCGATTAGAGCATCCATCACAAGCCGCCATTTAATAACCGGCTGTGTTTCCCGCATTTGTCTATACATGCGATTGCTGTCGGCCAATATGTACGACAAGGATACTTCAATTCCGCTGAATTCATCTTCTGCCGAATACTCATTTTGTCTTTCGAATCGGCCATACGCCTGAAGCTGCTTCGTCACATTCGTCAGAACCCGATTCACCGGCCGAAACATCCAGCTGTTGAGCACCACCGACATACCTCCGGCTAGAAGCAATAAGAGAATAGAAATGCCAAACAATGTATTTCGTACCTGTACCAGCGGCTTGCTAAGCTCAGCATCGGATACAACACTAATAATTTCCCAACCCGTATAGGGGCTTTTCATATAGAAGACAGTTCGGTTAATCCCATTAATTTTCGTACGGAACATGCCTTCTTCCCGCTTGTTCATTTCTTGTGACCAGAGGAGTTCTCCTGCCTTCGCGCCGATCAAAGATTTATCAGAATGACTGAGGATCGTTCCCTCTGCATCTGCCAGAAACAAGTAGCCGAATGAAGGATCTATGGCATTTTTAATTAAATTGTAAATGGATCGCTCATCCACATTGAAAGCTACGGCACCTTTGCGGTATCCATCCCCATGTGTAAGCGGATAGGAGCGAATCAGCGTCATCACATTTTGCCGTATGTTACCTGCCTCATCAAGGGAAAGCTTACGCGTACCGACCCACTGATAAAAGCCTTTATAGCGTTCGAACGCATTTATCCACTGATAATCAATGCCCGGCTCCGTCGTCTGAAATGGATTGGTCTGCGACCAACGCTTTTTGGCATAGGAATACAGATCAATTGAAAAGATGGTATCATTGCTCAGCAGCATATCCCCAATTCGCGTATTGATATTAATTGTGTCCTGCTGATCTGCAGCATCATCCTCCATGAACATCCTCATATCACGGCTGCGTAGAAATTGCATCGCTTCAGCGTCGACCGCTTTCAGCACCAGCAGCAGCTTGCTGTTTACCTCGTGGAGCAGCGACATGTTCGTTTGCTCGACTTCTGCCTCAAGATGGTTGGTCGTGATGAAATAGGACAGGCCTGCTGTCGAAACTATACATAGGCTCAAAAAAAGCAAAATAATCGACATCGTACGCTTCGAACGGCTTCTCTTTGGTCGCCAAAACATGCCATTGCCCCCTCGAGTTCTTAATAAATCCACATCAAGTTATTTGAAATTCGCTTTATTCTTTTCGTACCATTCTTGTGCGATTTGATCTGCCTTGTCTCCGCCAGCGCTCTTGTACTCTTTACGGATCATATCAAGCGCCTGTTCTGGGGTGATGTCACCTTTGATGATGGCTCTCGTGCGGATCTCGGTCAACTTCGGCCCAATGCTCGCAAGCACATTGCTGATTTCCGGCGAGTTCGGCGAAAACGGAATATCCCGACGGAACGGTACGCTAAGCGCCGTCTTCATCGCTTCAGCGTTCAACTTCGCCCAGCGCTGCGAAAGCGGATCCTGTGCGGCTTTGATCATCAAATCCTCCAACTTGAACGTCTTGGCATCGTTTCTTAAAATCGCATACTCACCAGCGTAAGCAACTTCTTTCTTGACTTTGTCAGCATCCAGCACCTGAGGAACGCCATTCACCAATTTGAAATGCGTGTTCTCCGTACCGTTCAACAGCGTGTACCAACCTTTATCCAGCATCCAGTCGAGATATTGGATCGCTGCCTTCGGATTTTTCATATTTTTATTGAACGCGACATAAATACTTGCTTGCGTTTCCTGATAGGCTCCAAACTTGCCATGCGTCGTCGAGAAAGCAGCTAATGGCACCGGATTCGCATCTGGGAAATTCTTCATCAAATCCTTCATATAAGTGTCTATGCCATTGCCGACGGTGCCGATCAGGATGCCTGTTTTGCCTTGCGCCCAGTCAGCCATCATCTTCTGACTATTTTTATCCGTCAAATATTCCTTATCGATGTACCCGTTCTCGTATAGCTTACGTTCAAAAGTAAGCGCACCCACGTTGCGGTCAACGAGGTTCGCATTCATCATTTTACCCCCATCGAGGTACCATTGCGTGCTATGTGTCGCATAAAGGCCAGCGATCACGTTAGGCCAGACAAACATAGAAACAACAGGGGCGTTCGTATTCCCGGATAAACCCTTTTCCTTGAATGCTTTCGTCACTACAAAAAATTCTTCCTCCGTCGTCGGCGCCTTCATGCCAACCTTGTCCAGCCAATCCTGCCGGATCCACATGCCGCCATTGGCCAAGCCGTTTAATGGCCGTTTTGTTGTGATCCCATATATTTTGCCGTCGAATGTCATCAGCGGCTTTAATTCCGGATTTTCGTTGATATAATTCTTAATTACCGTACTGTATTGGTTGATGTAGTCATCGATCGGTTGAACGACGCCCTGTGAGACGAGCGTACCAATATAATTGCGGTCATAATCCCAGATCAGATCCGGCGCTTCGCCAGAGGCAATCAGCGTATTCAGCTTATCCTGCGCCTGGTTACGGGGAACCGGCACATATTTAACCTGAACGCCCGATTGTTCATGAATCCACTTGGTCCAGCGATTCTGTTCATAGGAACCTTCTTCTGCGGCGACGGCGCCTCGATCGTACATGGAAACGCTAACGCTCTTCGGCAGCTTATCGTACTTGTCCTCCGTCTTACTTGCTGCTGTCGGGGCTGAACTGCCGCTCGCTCCTTGCTCCGTTTTACTGCAGCCGGTTAAAGCCGCTCCCAGCGTCATTGCCAAAATCGTTGAACCTAACACCCATCGTTTTGTTCTCTTCATACTCTTCATACGATGACCTCCCACATGGATTGATTATATCACAAGGCTTTTAGCGCCATTATGAACGGAGCCAATAACTGACGTTAAATAAGCTAGCCTTTGACGGAGCCCATTAAAACGCCCTTCACGAAATATTTTTGCAGAAACGGATAAATAATCAGAATCGGCAGAGAAGCCAGCATAGCGGCTCCCGCACGTACACCTTCCGGCGGCAGCGTGTTGTTCGCGTTCGCAGAATCCCCGACCAGCAGTGCCGGATCGAGGTTATCGATCATCTGGTAAAGCTTCACCATCAGAGACATTTGGGTTGAGCTTTTAATAAAAATGAGCACGTTGTAATATGCGTTCCACCACCCCACCGCGTAGAAGAGCGTCAAGGCTGCGATAACCGGAAGTGCCAGCGGAAGAACGATCCGCACAAGCACGACCCAGTCCTTCGCCCCATCGATGGATGCCGATTCCTCAAGCTCACTCGGTAGCCCTTCGAAGAACGTCTTCAGGACGAACAAATTGTACGTGCTGATAAGGCCAGACAACCAAAGTGACCAATACGTATTCATAAGTCCCAAGCTTTTAATGAGTAGAAACTGAGGGATCAGCCCTCCACTGAATAGCATCGTGAAAATAATCATGCCAAGGACGGGACCCCGTCCACGCAAATCCATTTTCGACAGCGGGTAAGCCGCCATGATCGTAAACAGCATGTTTAGTGATGTGCCTACAACGGTCATCACAACCGTATTTTTCATCGCTACGAACAGCTGCCCGTCATCAATCAAGTTGCGATAGGCATCCCACGTCAAATGTCTTGGCCATATCGAAACGTTGCCGGCACGTATGGCTTCGCCCGAGCTAAGGGAAACCGCCAGCACATTCAGAAACGGGAATAACGTCGAGAACGTGCATATGGCTAAGAAGAGGTAGAGTAGTAAGCGGGGCACACGCTCTTTCCAAATGGCCATCCGCAGCCCCTCCTTTCGGTGATTGAATTTGCCTCCAGCTGCATCCTTCGCTACCATAACGCCCGCTCTCCCATCGCCCGAATGATGCGATTCACCGAAAGCACGAGTATCAAGCCGACGAGGGATTGCACCAATCCAATCGCAGTTGTGTAGCTGTATTGCAGGTTGACGAGGCCAAGTCTGTAAATGTAAGTACTCATCACGTCAGAAACGCTGGTCACCATTGGATTAGTCAGCACCCAAACATGCTCGAAGCCAACGTCGAACATACGGCCCATTTGCAGAACAAGCATTAGCGCTATCGTACTTCGGATGCCAGGAAGCGTCACATGCCATATTTGTCGCAACTTGCCGCCACCGTCTATTCGGGCAGCTTCGTACAGATGCGGATCAATGCTGGACATTGCCGCCAAATAAAGAATGGTGCTGAAGCCTGCATCCCGCCATATGCCGGAGAACACATAGACAAGAGGCCACCAAAAGGTATTTCCCATAAAATAGATCGGCTCAAACCCGAACGCCTTCAGGACATAATTGACAAACCCACTGCCTGGGGAAAGTAGTCCGATGACGATCGTGCCGAGGATAATCCACGATAAAAAATGCGGCAAATACAGGAGGTTCTGCACAACTCGCTTGTACCATTCCACCCGAACCTCGTTCAGCATGATCGCGAGCACGATCGGCACAGGAAAACCAATGCACAGTCCATAAAGATTTAATAGGAGCGTGTTGCGAACAATCTTGAACAGATCACTGCTGTGCAGCAGCCGATTGAACTGCTCCAGCCCCACCCATTTGCTGCCCCAAATACCGTCAGCCAGCCGAAACTCCTTAAATGCAATGATTTCCCCGTATAACGGAAAGTACTTGAAAACAATGAAGTAGGCGATAACGGGGATAAGCAGCATATAAAGAAACGGCCGGCGCTTCAGATCCCTCCATAACGATCTTCTTGAAGCCTTCCCTTCAGCGCTTCCACGGATTCCGGCTTTGGCGATTGGTTGTGAAAGCATGCATGGCTCACCTTCCTTTCTGTTGTTAGCCTCTTGTGATTCGGCTTGAACCCACCATAACAACCACCGTTTTATATGGATAGTCTCACTATTTGATGTTCTCCGCTTCTTTTGCTTCGAGGACTACACATTTTTTGCACTGATATTCTTTTCATGATAAAACCCGGACGCTGGGCACCCGGGTTGGAAATAAATTTCTATATATTTATTTAACATTTTTCGTCTACTCTCATAACAAATTCATCCTAATCTATAGAATGAGTCTTTCTCATAGGAAGACAACAATATAGAAGAAGGTGAATTTCTTGTTTATTGTAAAACCATTTAAAAAAATGCTAATTCCTTTGCAAGCAGTACTCCTTACCCTCGGAATCATGTTGCCATTAAATCAGACTGTGGTTCAAGCTGTTACTTACGACACGGAGACCGTTTCTTTCGGTCCTGGTACTGGTACCAATCTTGTTGACGCTTTTATTCCTGTTATTGATGGAGCTGCAACTAGCTTTGACGGTGCATTTTATGAAATTCGCTACCAACCATTTGTGGATGCTGTCATTCGTGCCAAAAACCGAGGTGTGAATATTCGTATCGTCACAGATTCCGACTACATCACAAACACATTTACCCAACAGCTGATAAATGCTGGTATTAGTGTGAAAGGTGATAACCGCAGCGCGCTAATGCATAATAAATATGCCATCATTGATGGGCAAAAGGTTTGGATGGGCAGCACCAATGTGACCGATACATGTAATGCCAACAATTTTAATAACACGATTCTTTGGAATTCCTCTAGCCTTGCGAATGTGTATAAAACGGATTTTGAAGAGATGTATGTATATGGTCAATTCACCAAAACTGCATCTCCATCTACGCCCGCTCAGCAAAAAGTAACCATTAACACATCAACCGGAAGCTTTCCAGTTGAAGTTTATTTTGCACCCGAAGATAATCCTATTCAACCGCTAATTGACGTTGTGAACAATGCCAAGTACAACTTATACTTCGATTACTTTTCCTTTACAGATGATAATCTGAGAACGGCCATCATCAACGCTAAAACTCGTGGAGTGAATGTCGAGGGTATTTTCGATTTGAGCCAATATGGTTCTAACGGACCTTACGGAGAATTAGCTTATCTAGCTGATGCCGATATTCCGGTAAGTATAGCTGACAACCCATACGGCGGTAAGCTGCATGACAAGGTGTTGATTGCTGATAAAGGTTATACGACTGGTGTTGTCGCAACGGGTTCTTTTAATGCTAGTGCGAATGCCAACGACACGAACAGTGAAAACTTGATGATTATCCATGACAAGGCAACAGCAGACAAATATTATGCGGAATTCTTGCGTATTCGCGGTTCTTATGGCCGGGGGACAGCATCGATCGATAAAATTACCGTTCCAGCAGCAACTGCACAAACTGTCAAAGTAACGCTGCGCGCTCCCTCTACTTATCCTATTACCAAAGTTAAAGTTATGGCGCCTCCGAAATGGCCAGACCCAACTGCAGCTAACGTGACGGCTGTAAAAAGCGATGGAACCATACTGAGTGGCAATTTATCTTTTTCCGGTAATTATCTGTATTTAAATAATGCTGGACTTAGCGGGAATCAGAGTGTGACTTTTACATTCACCAACTGGATGTCTCCCACTATTGTTGGGGATTACACCTGGTATGTTGAAACGATAACAAGCAGCGCAACTGATCTTACTGATTATTTACCCGTAAATTTTCAAGCGGCTACTCTGGTTGTTCAATAATAAATTTCAAAAGGGGGCTGTCCCAATAGGGTTATAGTCCTTGAGGGGTATCTATCTTGAAGAGGGTTACACGTATCCATGAGGACTTCCGCCATTTGGGGGAGGTCCTTTTGGGGCAGAGTTGTTCTCTGTGGAACGAGAAAGCGCTAAAGTGGATGAAATGAGCTAAAAATTGAATTAGCGGAACGTGAGGGCGTTATTCGATGAAATTTGAGCTATTCGAAGCTAAAGACAACGGAATAGAGTCACTACGTTCCTCGTTTGCTTGAATTAGAGTATATTTAACACAAATAGCGCCTCTACGTTCACTTTAGTGGAAGTCTACCTTGGGAAAATAGATGCAAATATTCATGAAGAGGCTGACCCACTAATGTATTTATCATTTTTGGGACAGCCCACTTTCTTATTATTTGACATTCGATCTTTGCTCATTATCTCGCATCGTGAAATATAATACCCAAACTGTATCGTGTTCCAGATGCAATTGTGTTTACTCCGTGTCGAAGAGTCGTTCTATAATAGCCGCGCGTTCCCAAAACCGGTCGATGATTGGTTGGAAAAATCAGTCCTTCTCCTTGTTCCAGTGTGATGACATGGCCTCTGCTTTGCGCCCTCGGACGCTGCTCCACCAATAGCAACTCCCCGCCTGTGAAATCTACTTCTCTTTGAGTAAGAGCGAATACGACCTGAAAGGGAAAGAAAACTTTACCATACAAATCCTGATGCAGACAATTGTATCCCCCAGCTTCATATTTCAGGATCAATGGGGTTGGACGGTTCTGCCCTTCTTGATGGCATTGATCGAGGAATTCCGCTAATGTTGCCGGATAAGAAGCATTATGGCCCAATTGTTCTAGCCAGCGATTAGCTGTTATGGCAAGTTCCGGATACAATCCTTCGCGCAGCTGTTGAAGCAAAAATGGAAGGGGAGCATTGTAATATTTATACTCCCCAATCCCGAAGCGGTATCGAGCCATGTCAATGGTCGTTCGAAAGCGGCTCTCTTCCTCGTAAGTGCTTATGATTTCCTTACATTCCGTATGGCTTAACAAGCCAGGTAGTTTGGCATAACCGTACTCGTTCAGCGATTGCTGGATGAAATTCCAATTCAGATCAGCTAATCTTTGCGACAGATTCTCAGACATGCCGTAAGCCTCCCTTCGTTTTCATTACAGTATAACCCCGAAAATCAGCTTTTGTACGCCTTCTCGAATGAAACAGCAAGATAACGAAATTGCTAAATGTCGTTTTATGTTACAACTACATAGGGTGGTGAGTTGTCATTTGTATGGGTGTAAACGGTAATGAGAAAATCGAAAATCAATCTTCCTACACATTAATAGGGGCTGATCGACGTCCTTATCAAAGCAGAGCTCCGGGTACTTTGGGCGGTTATCGACGCCAAAAAATATATGGCCGCCTAGATTGTCCCTCTGCACTTCGGGCCATTGCTCAAGGGGGATATGTTAAATATCGCGTATTTATCGAGAATGAAGAAATCGCTATAGCCGCTGGATACAGACCTTGTGCAGTCTGTTTACCGGAACAATATGCAAGATGGAAAGCGGAATAAGCAAAGGAGGGTTAATGAATATAGCTGCTTTCCTGGCTATAACTGAAATAATTTATAAATATTCCTTTACAGGAATATTCCTGTTATGGTATATTCAAAACACAAAGAACAAAAACAATTTGGAGGATGATTATTATGAATAACGCTCAGGACTCAAACAACACGCTCACGTCAATCGCAGGTCAGGAACTTCGTATCACACGTATCTTTCAAGCGCCGCGGGAACTGGTTTTTAAAGCTTGGACAGATCCAGAGCATTTGCCGAAATGGTGGGGACCCAAGGGCTTTACGACTACGGTTCAAGAAATTGATGTTAGACCAGGCGGGGTATGGCGTTACATTATGCACGGTCCGGACGGCGTCGATTATGATAATAAAATCACCTACCACAAGATAGTAAGCCCAGAGCAACTCGTATACTCCCATGGCGACGGCGATGAGGACGAACAATTTCATGTGACGGTCACATTTGCCGAGCAAGCTAATTCGACGACAGAGCTCACCATGACGAGTCGATTCAAATCAGCTGCTGACCTTGAAAAAGTGGTTAAGGAATACGGGGCTATCGAAGGCGCTAAATCAACACTGGATCGTCTCGAGGAACAACTTGCCGTTATGTAAGGAGCAAAATCACTGTCAAATTATAAATTGAAGGGAGTAATAAAATCATGAAAAAAACGAAAGTTATGTATTGGATTTTTACAGCATTGTTGGTAGTCTTGATGGGCATTGGTGCTATCCCGGATATCCTCTATGCATCAGATGCGGTTGTTTTATTTGATCATTTAGGATATCCTTCTTATCTCCTGCCCTTCCTGGGTGTAGCCAAATTATTAGGTATTCTAGCGATACTGATTCCTGGCTTTCCGAGAATTAAGGAATGGGCTTATGCCGGGCTTACATTTGACCTTGTGGGTGCGATGTATTCAAGTATCGCGGTGGGCGATCCTGCCGGCGGCTTGGCGTTTTTCATCCTCGGATTTGTTATCATCGGCGGGTCTTATGTGTGTTATCATAAGAAACAAAGAGCTGCATCATTAAGTCAGCCACCCCGCTTAGCGGCATAAACCGAACTACACAAGAACTCCCTTGCCCGGTATATGCTGAAGGAAGGAGCGCATGATCATGGGCTTGAACACAACACCCTGGAGCGCACTAGCAGAGCCCAACCGATTGTACATTGTCGAACTCCTGCGGGGCGGTCCCCTCACCGTAGGGGAAATCGCCGAGCGTCTCAGCCTCCAACAGCCACAGGTTTCCAAACATCTCCGCGTCCTAAGCGACGCGGGGTTTGTTGAAGTACAGCCCAGCGCCAATCGGCGCATTTATAAGCTTCGGGCCCAGCCCTTCATAGAAATGAACACCTGGCTGGAATCTTACCGCCGCATGTGGGAAGAGCGCTTCGATCGATTGGACGAATATTTGAACGAATTGCAGGGAAAGGGGAAGCAGTAAGGGGTCTACCCGTTCCCGCATAAAAAGACAAAAACCGCGCAGCATCAAGGCTTTGCGGTTCTTGTCTTCTTTATTTTCTATCGATAATATCTTGCGTGCAGAAGTTTACTCCCTCAAATCGAAAAATTTTTCATCAATGGCATGATAAAAGAAATGACTCCCATACCCAGCTTAAAAAAGCTGCCTATGTTACCAAAGAAACCTCCACCCCCAGCAGTACCTGTTGCAGCACCACCTTTACCAAGACCACCCAGTAATCCGTTAGAGCCTCCTCCAAAAAGTCCCCCAGAACCCCCGCCACCAAGAAGGCCAAGCATGTTTCCTAATCCGCCTCCGCCAAGTAAGCCTCCCAAACCTCCTAAATTGGATATTTGTGCTTTAGCTTTGGCTTTATTTCGGGGGAGCTTCCGATTTCCCTTGAAGCCTTGAAGAATGACTTGGTTGCCTTGTAATTCGTTTAGCACTCCGTAATACAGAGAACCATCCTTGAGCACTACACATACCGGTGTTCCTAAGTTCTCTTTAACTTGCGAAGAGATAGAGGGCGATGATGCAGGAATGGCCTTTTGTCCGACGTTCACGCGTCCGTACTTTTTTTTACGCTGATGCAAAGTTTTCATTCCCTTCTCACTCATCCTTTTAAATGAAATCATACTTCTTGTCATCTTATGTTGATTCGTCATGTTTGGACTATGCTCTCTTGAAGATGAGCAATTATTACATCCACCGCCGTATGTATGAAGAAAAGGTATGGGATTTGCCCCACTCTGCGCTCATGTTTACTCACTATATTTATATGTTCGGTACATAGTGCTTGCTTGGACGTATGCCATAGGATAGGGTGCATATGAATAGCCGAGAATAGGGCCAAATAATGTTTCCATTAGCATTCTTTTAGATGAATTGGGTATCAAATTGGGTGGAATTGGAAAGGTCATAAGTCATAAATCCAATCACCTAATAACCACTGACATATGATAAAACTAGACTTTATCTTGAAGGAGGTAAGAGAGCAGGTGGAGAGAATATTTCCGATTTGCGAGGCAACTGTAATGCCTTTCGTAGGAAGACCAATTTGCGCAGTATTACATGATGGAACGCATTATTATGGGACTATTGAGGGAATTGATGGTGATCGATTGATTATTAACGGCTATATTGGACAACAGGGTGAAGTTAGGACATATGCTTTGAATAACAATCAGTCCGTCAAAAAAAAGTCAGTCAAAAATGCCAAGCAAGTAAAAACATCAGCTTTTTTACCTGGTTTCGGTTTTGAAAGATTCTTCTTTCCATTTGCAGCACTTGCGTTTTTATTTGCCATACCGTTTTTTGGGTTCCCGTTTTTCTTTTAATTAAGTAAGTAAATTCTAAGTAACCAAGAAAGACGGCGGCCATTATTGGCTTCCGTCTTTTTTCAGAGATTTATCACTACGGTATATTTATACGTTCGATACATATCGCTTGCTTGTATATATGACACGAAGGCAACCGCATAAATGGATAATTATAAAGGCATCACCAATATTTTCATTTTTTATTGTACCCTTTCCCCAAGCAAGGATGGTGTTTATGTTTTGGAAAAAGCATCTGCTTCCTGCTCAGATGGAAGTGCATTTAAAAATACTTACAAAATCTGATATAGTCTTAATAGATAGCATAAACCTTAAGGGAAAACCTCCAATTAGAAGGAAGTGTTAAACAATGAATGTAGAAATGGTTATGCAAGAGCTAGAAGCTCTCGGCAAGGAACGAACCAAGAAAATATACGAATCCAATGGCGCGCACGAACCGCTTTTTGGCGTGGCTACAGGCGATATGAAGCCTATCGCCAAGAAAATTAAAATAAATCAATCTTTGGCTGAGCAGCTTTACACCACAGGGAACTACGACGCAATGTACTTTGCTGGCATAATTGCAGACCCAAATGCAATGACTGAAGCGGATTTTGAGCGTTGGATGGATGCGGCTTATTTTTATATGCTGTCCGATTATGTGGTTGCAGTAACCTTGGCAGAAGCAGATATTGCTCAAAAAGTTGCCGATAAATGGATCGCAAGCGGCGAAGAACTGAGAATGTCAGCGGGCTGGAGTTGTTACTGCTGGCTTTTGGGTAATCGCCCGGACGGTGAATTTTCCGAAAGCAAAATTGCCAATATGCTTGAAATTGTGAGAAATACGATTCACGATTCTCCCGAAAGAACTAAATACGCTATGAATAGTTTTATTTACACAGTGGGGGTATCCTATATGCCGCTCCATGATAAGGCGGTCGAGACCGCAAAGGCTGTAGGCCCTGTAGAAGTCAAACGGGACAAGAAAAAAAGTAGTTTCCTACATGCTTCCGAAAATATTCAAAAGGGAGTAGATAAAGGGCAACTTGGTTTCAAACGCAAACATGTAAGGTGTTAAACTATTGTTCAAGGAAAATATGTATTAGACTGATCTAAATAATAGAAACAGCGGCAGCTATGGACGAGAAAATAAAGTCCTAGACTGCCGCTGTTTTATTGTACTATCGGTAACAATAGGTAAGCATTTGATAAGCCTTCGCGGTTTTCATGACTCCATAATTTTTCATGAACCTAATTACCCTTAAGCGTCAACATCTTAATCAAAACCGTTACGGCTTCCGCTCTAGTTGCTTGCTCACTAGGACTGAAACGGTTCGTGCCCGTTCCTTCCATAAGGTTATGTTCTTTTATTACGGCTACTGCGCCTCTTGACCATGACGGAATACTCTTGTCATCCGAGAAACCGGTTGCGGCGTCCGGCACGATGGATAGCTTTAGCGCCTTCGCGATCATTACTGCCATCTCGGCGCGCGTAATTTCTGCGGTCGGACGGAATGATCCGTCCTTATAACCATTAATAATGTCCGCTTGTACCGCTTGCCCGACCGCTTTCCGTGCCCAGGATCCGATCTTCGCGTTATCTGCGAAAGTCAACTCCGTGCCCGCTTCTTGCGACTTCAACGCATTCATCAGCATGACAGTAAATTCGGCTCGACTCACGGGTTTGCTCGGTTTGAACGTTCCGTCGGCGTACCCATTAACAAGGCCAATACTAACCGCTTGCTTGATACTTGACTCCGCCCAGTGTCCGGAGATATCGCTGAAGACGGTTGAAGGATCCTTAACAGGTTCTTCCCCTTGATTTAAGGTGAATACCGCATACTTGGTAAAGTGATCTACTTCTACGGTGATCTGATTGCCGCTTACCAGACCGCCGACTTCCATCCATTCCTTCTTCGTTTCGTCATAGTAGAAGACAACGGGCTTTTGATTCCCCTTTATTTGTTTCGGATCGAAGGTGAAGATAAGCTTTACCGGCTTCGTGAAGTTCTCCGGGAAGTTCTTTAGAATCTCGTATACCGCGCTGACTAGAACTTCATTATTTACGAGAAGCTTCTGAGAGTCCGTTACTTTATCGATGGTGACTTTTATTTCTTGGTCCGTCGCATTGGCCGGGATCGAGACGACGACTTCATTGTCCAAGCTAACCTCTCCCGCTTTACCTGCCGGAAGCGTCAGCCTGCCGTCCGTCGATCTTACGATAGTATCACTTGGCGAACCACCGCTTCCACTATTTCCGCTCTGCTCCGCTGCGTTCACCGACACCGTGTAGGTCACCTTCGTTAACCCGTCCTCCGCGGTGACGATCACCTTCTTGCCCGTCGCAAGCTCGATCGCTACGGACGTTCCGTCCGCATCGTAGATCACAAACGAGGCTCCCGCGGCTGGAGTGATTGCCGCCTTGAATGCGGCTAACGTCGTTCCGTTCGGAACGCTCCTAATACTTTCGTTCGCCGTTCCTCCCGTACTTACGGTCCCGATCGTCGAAGTCAGCGTTGCCGCACTGCTTATCGGCGCATTCACCATCACCGCATACTTAACCGTAGTGATTCGATCCTCGGCGATGACGATCACCTTCTTGCCCGTTGCAAGTTCGGTCGCAACGGACGTTCCGTCCGCATCGTAGATCTCAAACGAGGCTCCCGCGGCTGGAGTGATTGCCGCCTTGAATGCGGCTAACGTCGTTCCGTTCGGAACGCTCCTAATACTTTCGTTCGCCGTTCCTCCCGTACTTACGGTCC
>NZ_JCAUAW010000007.1:0-361795 GCF_059692155.1 Paenibacillus sp. JT22N1 | reverse complement strand
GAGGGGATAAGCGCTGAAAGCATCTAAGCGCGAAGCCCCCCTCAAGATGAGATTTCCCAGTATGTAAGACCCCTTGTAGACGACGAGGTTGATAGGTTCGAGGTGGAAGTGCAGCAATGCATGCAGCTGACGAATACTAATCGGTCGAGGGCTTAACCAATAAACCTAAGAGATCTACCTTTACGTAAGTTTCGTATCTAGTCTTCAGGGAATAAATCCCTACTGTGGCGATCGTGGCGAAGGGGTTAACGCACTGGTTTGTGGATCCAGCATTCGTGGGTTCAAGTCCCATCGGTCGCCCTTTTCCCTTCAATAATGGGGATTAGCCAAGCGGTAAGGCAACGGACTTTGACTCCGTCATGCCTAGGTTCAAATCCTAGATCCCCAGTTTTCTAATTTCATATGCGGTCGTGGTGGAACGGCAGACACACCATCTTGAGGGGGTGGCGCTCACAAGGCGTGAGGGTTCAAATCCCTCCGACCGCATCCCGATAAAAAGCCTTGATAAATCAAGGCTTTTTATTATTTTTACTTACTTGATTAAGGTTCAAACAAATGTTGCATTTAAGTACTTGTGGACGAAAAGTTTTTCGCGAGTTGTTCAGTCCATCGAATTTATTAGCAGCTTCGTGGCTGATTTTCCGGGTAACATGGGTATATATATTTACAGTGGTCGCGAAATTAGCATGGCGTAGCCGTTCTTGAATTGTTTTCAGATCGGTTTGTTTCTCAAGTAAAATGGTTCAGTTGTATGTCTTAAACCGTGGAGTGAAATTCTTTTTAAATTGTGTCTTTAAGTAAACCTTCGCCACCATTCGGAGGGGTAAGTAAAAAACAATGGTTTGCCAAAACCTCCGTAAAATACGTAACTATGTTCTGCTCCTATCCATAAGTCTCTAACATTTCTTCTTTTTATTTTCTTCCCATTCAATTTGATATAATTTCAATAGACCATTCCGAAATATCCACTTTTCCAATAGAGCTTTTGCTCTTGGGTTCTCCTAAAACAGCTTGACCGTTTTTAGTAAGTGAAATGCTTTTGTTGATCCAAATAGATTGTTCTTCAAAATTAACATCAGACACTCCGAAGCAACTAACTCTCCTCTTCTGAAACCTCCGACTAAAGCAGCAGTACAATAAACTCTCCACATTAATGGTTCTTTGCTTAAAGCCATTGTGACCTCTTGTGCTTCTAATTCTGAATAGTATTCGATATCATTTGAACAACCTTAGGTTTATTGATCCCAGCCATTGGCTGTAAAAGATATTAAAAGACATTTGCTGAGGTGCGATGAATTCGCCGATTTCAATTTCTGTAACAAATTTGGCGAGTCTTTTTTCGGCTTCTTGTTTTGTACAAATTTGAAACAACTCTGCATTCCATTCTAGGAGCGAAGGCGCAGAAAGAAGCGGCACAATATAGTTCCGCCTTGCGTAGCCGACCTTGTTCTCCACTTTGCCTTTCTCATGCCCACTGGCTGGGTTGCAGAAGGTAACCTCGAATCCCAAATGAGCTTGAAAGCGCTGGAATAACTGCGTCAGTCTGACCACCTCGCCAACCCGCCTTCCAGCACCTGTTGCGTTGTCTAGCACCAATCGACGAGGAACGCTTGAATATGCTGGAAGATGTCCATGAGACTCTGAGAGAGGCATTCTGTTGTTTCTCCCAAGAAAACCTTGCTTGATTTTCACTGGTAATCTCCGGTGACGGCCAGCGTGAAACCTTAGGTCTATTTAGTTTATATTGACAAGTAAGAGGCTTTGAAGTAATCTTACGGGCATATATGAACAAAAATATAACGAAATTGCGTGAATATGAACGAATTTACGCAAGAGGGGGGTCCCTATGTTAGCGGCAGAGAGGAAATTACGGATTGTTGAGTATGTAAGGCAATATCGGATTGCTACTGTTGCAGTACTTGCACAAGAGTTTGGTGTTCATGATGCGACGATTCGACGTGATTTGGGGGATCTTGAGCAGGAGGGTCTTCTCAAAAGGACTCATGGCGGAGCCACCATCGATCAATGGACGCATGATGAGCCGAATTTCAACGAAAGATCGAATACACGTGTGGATCAAAAGATGCGAATTGGTAAGTTGGCGGCTAGTCTAGTGGAGGATGGTGAACACATTATCATCGATTCGGGGACTACAACCTTGCATATTGCCAAAAATTTAGTACATCGATCCAATATTACGGTAGTAACGAACGACATCAATATAGCTGCGGAGTTGAAAGATGCTGCAAGGATTAAAGTTATTTTGACTGGGGGTGATCTGTACCCTTCCAGTTATATGCTAAATGGTATGTTTACAGATCAAGTATTGAAATCTTTACATGTTGAGAAGGCTTTCATTGGCACTCCCGCTATAGATCCTCATTATGGATTAATGCATCCAGAAGCTCTACTCGTTCCGACTAAACAGGGGATGATCAAAGCGGCAAGAGAAATCATAGTTGTTGCAGATGACAGCAAAATAGGAAAACTGTCTCTTCATACGGTAGTTTCCAATAGCTCAATTCATACCCTTATAACAGGGAAGGAAACCCCTGAACAAGAGCTCAAACCGTTTCAGGATTATGGCATCACGGTGTATACGGCATAAGCAATCAGTAATGTAGGAATGTAGGAATGCAGGAATGCAGGATGCTAGGAAGGAATGTGTCTGTATGATAGAACGCTTATGTAGTGATCCGAACATTATCGTTGCCGGGCATAGAGGATATAAATCTGCCTATCCGGAAAATACACTCCTTGCCTTTCAACAAGCATTGGAATTGGGGGTAGATATGCTGGAGTTTGACTTGCGAATGTCCAAAGACCACGTAGTTATGGTGTTCCACGATGAGACACTTGAACGTACTACCAATGGCTCTGGCAAGCTTCGTGATTTTAATCTGGCTGAGCTAAAGCAAATGGATGCAGGCGGATGGTTTGGTCCATGTTTTGAGGGACTTAAAATCCCTACATTTGAAGAGCTTTGCGAACTGCTTAGACCCTATCCCGAGCTCTTACTAAACGTAGAAATTAAAAAAGGTGTCGATGCTAGGGAAATTGTAGATAAGGCCGTCGCTATGCTTACAGACTATGGCTATCTTTCGCGATGTGTATTTACCTGTTTTGATGGAGACATTATCGCTTACATGCATGATAGGTATAAGCTAAAAACGCAGGGTTTTCCCGCAGAAAGTATGTCAAACTTCGTATACGGTGATGGCGGTACCTATTCAAAAATGTGGGCGATAGGGATCAGTATGGCACTGATGACGCCGAAGCTAGTTGAAGAGTTTCAGGACATGGGGCTGTTGACGTGGTGTTATTGTCCTGACACGGATAAAGAAGTGTATTATTCGTTAGGTTGCGGAGCGACCTTGATGACCTGTAACAATCCTAAACCTGCTTTGCGAATTCTCCAATTCGCAGCGCAATAAGCTGCTGATCGTTTCGTATTGGGAGCCATTAATATACAGAAGGCAAGGGGAACGTTTGATTCCAACTTGCCTTATTTTTTGTTGTTTATTGGAGATTACCGTGTATTTGATAACTGCCTATTTTTTATAATCAAAAATCGAGAGAACTTTTCGAGATAATGTGTGTGGTTTAAACAAGAACCGTTATATAAAATTGAACTGTAAGCGAATGCAACTGAATATTAAGGAGAGGGTTAAGCAATGGGGAAAAGTTCAAAGGTTGCGAAACTAGGCTTAATTGTTGTTATGGCAGGAATGATGGCAGCATGCGGAAAGGAGGAGGCTAAGAGTCCTGCAACCGCTACGAAAACGCCGGCGGCGAATCCGCTAGTTACGCTGAAAATGATGACAACTCAGCATCCGCTGTGGCCATATAAAGAAGACTGGCCCATCTACAAGTATATTAAGGAAAAGACGAACATTGATTTCAAGGTTACGGTTCCGGCAGGCGACTATACCACTGCAGTGAATCTGGCCATTTCTTCAGGAGATATGCCTGACCTGCTTATTATGCCCAGCCTTACGGCAGCGAATAATAACGGCAACAGCGGCGCGCTGCTGAACTACTTTGAGAACTTAGACAAAATGCCGAATTACAAAAAATTTCTCGAACAGCATCCAGAGGTCAAGGCGGCTACCCTTTCACCTGACGGCAAGAGCTATTATCTGCCGCATTATGGCCTGGAGCAATGGTCCCGACGGTCCTGGTTGTACAGAGACGATATCTTTAAGAAAAATAACTTAACCCCTCCTACGGATTGGGATCAAATGTACACCGTATCCAAAAAGCTCAAGGAGCTGTATCCCAATAGCTATCCTGTGGCTATTTTCGATAATTTGACTGCCGTAACAAACATTGCCCCTGCATTCAACACTTGGTACGGTTCCTATGTGGATTATGAGAAGAATGAATGGCGCTATGGTCCGACCGAAGACAGTTTCAAGAGTATGTTGATGACGCTTAACAAGTTTGTCAAAGAAGGTTTGATTCCTCCTGACTTCATGGCAATGAAACGAGATCAGTTCAACGATCTTATGGCACAAAACAAAGGCTTTATGGCCAGTGATTACGTTGGAACGATGGACGAACTTCCAGTCACCATCAAGAAGTCGCCTGCGGACTTCAGCCTTGATTTTATGACGCCGCCTAAAGGCGGGGCCAATGGCAAATCATTCAACGCTTATGGAGGTCTGCTGTCGAATGGATTTGCGGTAGCCGCCAAATCCAAGAACAAGGATGCTGCGCTCCGTTACCTCGACTTCTTATATTCGCCTGAGGGCATCGATATGGCGACTTGGGGTAAAGAAGGCGAAACCTATACGACAGAGAACGGAAAACGGAAATTCAAGCCGGATTTCGCCAATTTTGGAGACATACGTACCAAAACCGGTATTGCCACTTATGGGTCTCATTTAGTTGTAGATATGAACGCTTATTCGTATATGAATTCTGACAAGATGAACAATGCATTGAAAAAGATTCAACAAGGGAACGAAGCCAAGCTACAGCCACGTTTAGCGTATACCGAAGCGGAAAACGAAATCCTGACCACCACCAATGCAGCGATAACCAAATATCGGGATGAGCAAATTGCGAAGTTTATATTGGGGCAAAAAAGCTTCGATGAGTGGCCAGGATACGTAGCCGAAATTCAGCGGCTGGGTGTCGATAAAATAATGGAAGTGAATAAGGCTGCATATGCGCGCAATCAAAAGTTTTTGAACGGTAAATAACTTAATGTTACTCGGGGAAGCTCCTTTAAACCAGGTATTCCTGAAGAGAAGGAGCTTTCCTTATAACCGAATGACAAGCTAGCAATCGGAGGGATTATGACAATACGTGCCTCATATTCATGGGTTCGCAACCTAAAACGCGATAAATATCTGCTGCTGTTGTTTTTGCCGTGTCTGCTTTATTATTTGATATTCAAATATGTGCCCATTTTCGGAATTATTATAGCGTTCAAGGATTATAACCTCTACAAAGGTATCATGGAAAGTAATTGGGTGGGCTTTAAGTGGTTCCAACTGTTTATTCAAAGTCCGGACTTTTTCTCAGTACTAAGGAACTCGTTCTTATTGGGGGTTTACAAGCTGCTGTTCGGTTTTCCTGCACCGATTCTCTTAGCCTTGCTGATCAACGAAATACGTAATTCGATATTCAAACGCTTCGTGCAAACCGTCAGCTATATGCCGCATTTTATATCCAATGTCATTGTGGCCGGCATCGTTACGATGTTCCTGTCTCCACGGAATGGAATGATTAATTCTTTGTTGGATTTTATAGGGATCACACGGATTAATTTTATGGTGGAGTCCTCCTGGTTTCGCACGATTTATGTATCCAGCGATATTTGGCAGCATATCGGTTGGGGGACCATCATTTACTTGGCTGCTCTGAGTGCTATAGACCCTCAGCAATACGAAGCCGCTCGAATCGACGGAGCGAACCGTTGGAAGATGATCCGGCATATTACACTCCCGGGTATTGCTCCGGCTATCATTATTATACTGCTTCTCGAAATTGGAAAAATCCTTGAGATAGGCTTTGAAAAAGTGTATTTGCTAGCCACTCCGGTTGTTTACAGCACAGCGGATATTATAAGCACTTACGTCTATCGTGTGGGACTGTCAGAAGGAAGGTATAGCTTCGCAACAGCCATCGATTTATTCACAGGTATCATCAGTTTCAGCTTCATTCTGTCTGCGAACTGGATTAGCAGGAGAATCAGCGACAACAGTTTGTGGTAGGGGGAAAGGGTATGGCGCAAGGAAGAACTTGGTTCGACTATGTGAATGTGATTTTACTGATAGGCGTCATGATTGCCTGCTTGTATCCATTTCTCTATATGCTGGCTATCTCACTCAGCGGAGCAGGGCCAATTACTCAAGGAGAAGTCTGGCTCTGGCCGAAAGAAATAAATCTGGATATGTATCGATACGTTTTCCAGGACGGGAGGATCGTGACAGGCTACAAGAATACGCTGGTCTATACTATGTTGGGTACGATGTGCAGTTTGCTGGTGACGGCAATTGGAGCGTACCCGTTGTCAAAGCGGGAAATGGTGTTGAACAAGACGTTTATTCTGCTAGTCGTGTTCACCATGTTTTTTAATGGAGGTATGATCCCGACCTTTCTGGTAGTCAAGCAGCTGTACTTGGTCAATACGATCTGGTCCATGGTGCTGCCTGGTCTGGTCTCGACGTGGAACTTGCTGATTATGCGCACTTTCTTCATGGGCATGCCGAAGGAGTTGGAGGAGTCCGGTAGAATCGACGGTCTATCCGACATTGGGATTCTGTTCAGAATTGTGCTGCCTCTGTCCAAGCCAGTTCTGGCCTCCATCGGTTTATTCTATGCGGTAGGGATATGGAATGGATTCATCGGACCTCTCCTATACTTGCGCGATCAGCACTTATTCCCTCTCCAGATCATCTTGCGCAACATTGTCCTTTCCGGCGAGACGTCCAGCAGCTCAGGGCCGATTGCAGGCGAGATTACCATCGTCGAGACTGCTTTGAAATACGCGGCGATCATGGTGGCTACGCTTCCGATCTTGATGGTATACCCGTTCATTCAGAAATATTTTGTTAAGGGAGCTCTGATTGGCTCAGTAAAAGGCTAATGACTAATCTGTGGATTACTGCGTAATATCGTTTTTCTGTAATCACCCGGAGGCAGTCCTGTTTCTTTTTTGAACATCCGGATGAACGAGGTGCCATTTCGGTACCCAATTGCCTCCCCAATCTCCTGTATAGTGAGCGTGGATTCCAGCAGCAGTTGTTTGGCTTTGCTCAGACGAATGCCGTACAGGTGATCAATAAAGTTTTTACCGGTATTTTCTTTAATGTACACCGAGAGGTAGCTCGGCGACATGCTTAATTTGGAAGCAAGAAGGTCCAGTGAGATATCCTCCTGGTAATGATTCTCAAGGAAGACCATGACATAGTTAATCAGATCGTAGCTTTCTTCCCGTTTTAAAGTAACAGCCCGTGTCGCTTCGCTTATAGCCGTTTTCAAAAGTTGTTTGTATTGCTCCAGCGTAACGCACTCCAAAATCTGTTGGGAATAGTTATCCAAAGACTGGGGCATCGGTATTTTGAGTAGTTCCATGGTTTTCTTAGTGCGTACGAGAACATTCTCAGCAAAAGCGTAGATTTGACGAGACGTTGTCAAGAGCGTCAGTTTTTCATCAAGGGCGCGGTCGATCAAGTGATGGCAAGCCATCTCATTGCCCGTCTGCAATTGCACGTAAAACTCTTGATCTTGATCCATCGTGAAACCTACAAAATCCTCGGAACCGGGATGGCCGCACAAAATCTGCGTCTCTTCAAGCGGTCTGGATTGTAACACGAGACGCAGAGCTTCCACATAAGCTTGATCGAATTGCTCCGAGGAAGTAATTAGAGGGCTAATGGCAATTGTAACCAGATAATCCTGGGTGTCTTGATCAAAGATTTGCTTGAGCTCTTGGAAGCAATTCCGCAGCGCGTCCGACTGCTCGTTATTGTTATGAATTACGGAGAGCAGTTGGTCGTGTTCCATCTGGAATGTTGTCGAGTCAGAAAATTGGGACATGAGGACATTGCCAATCATGTCCCGAATGCGTTTAGCTATTTGACCTGATGAAAAAGAGCTTTTCACAGACTGGCGAAATCGTAATTGATAGACAACAATCTGGAAGTTGCCTTCTTTGACGGGCATTTCGCCAATTTGATGACTGTCTAGAGATAAATTTTTAAGCCGGACTATGTAGCTGTATTGGATTAACATCGAACTGCTGCTCATAAGCTTCCGGCTAATCTGATTTTTTTCATGCAGCAAGCCCAGGAAATGATCCTGAATAGCACTGAATTCCTGGATATGACTGGGGAAGGAATCCGTCTCCGATTGCTTCATCGCCTTCATGATCCGTTTAACTGGGCGATCGATGTTGTGGCTAAACAACCAGGAAGCTAATAGAGCAAGAGTTACAGTAACTACGAATAATATCAATGCTATTTCGTTCATACGTATAATTTTTGCATTTAATTGTGAAGTTGGAATGACCGTCACATAAGTAAAGCCGGTTGCTGAGCCTTTTTCGAAAAAGAAATATTTTCCATGATCTTTGAGCCAATCGGAATTGCCAGTCCAAGAAGGAATGATTTCAGAATTTTGGTCAGATTGATACATAACGGTACCGTTTGCATGAAGAATAAATTGCAAAGAGCCTTGAATTTTATGGTTGGCCTTAAACCATTTCTCCATATCAATCATAGCAATGATGCTATAGGTGCTGTTTGGCAAGTTCATTTCAACAGGCATTAAGGTTTTTAGGGTTTGACTTATTCCAACCCGAAAAGGTCGGCTCGGGGCTGGGGTCAGATCCGATGTAAGGCCGTCCTTGCGATACCAGTAGGACAGGGGATACATTTCGTTCACATAATATTGCGAGAACATACGGTCTGCATCCACCAAAGCCTCTTTCTCCAACAAAAATCCCGGTTTTTTGTATAGGATCATGACGTTCTCGAACAAATACGTGGGCTGAGAGACCATCGTCTGAAGATTCTGGATTGTATTTGCGACCATAGTGTAATCAAGTGAAGCTTTACCGTCTTGCAAGCTTTGACGCTCGATTGCCTGCACACGTTCATCAAACTGGAGGCTAAGCATGAGTCCACGCCAGATTTTGAACTGATTCTCTAGTCCATCGACTGAATTCTTAATCATGGCGCGATTGTAAGCTACAATCTCATTGTCTACATTTTTGCTATAGACTGTAAATGACCATAGGTTAAATAATGAGAACAATACCATGACAGTAAAGAAGTAGACAAGCATTCTCATGAACAAGGAATTCATCCGCAGTTTGTGCACCAGTAAGTTCATATAGTGGGGCTCCTTTGTTGTAATTCTAATTCAATTCTATCTGATGGAGGGAGGTGTTGAGAAGTTACAATCTTTCTGAAAGTTGACCATTTTTATTTAAACTGTCGGATCGATGTAAACTAATCCAAGGAGGTTCGTATGAAGCGAAAACTGGGAGATACACAAATGTCTCGGCGAAAATTTTTGAAGGTATTCGGTGCGGTTGGCGGTTAAGCCATGCTGAGTTCGTTTCTAGGTTATGATTTATTCAAACCGTAAAAATCGTGGGCTTCGCCAACGTATACCCCTAATCATACGACTTCAAACACCACCCTGATTATGTATGCAGGCAACAACCTGGTCCGGAACCGCACCCATTAATATAGCTTCCAGCGTGGGATCAGCAACCGCCACCAATATGTCGTGAGACGGTTTGATGGTAAGGGTGGAGGTTTCTTTCGTTTGGATAGCTATCCATTTTTTTGAATCCAAGAACTAGCTAAACATGCATGAAGATGTAAGTAGATCATGACCGCCGAATCAACTAAACTCCATTTAGAATCTATTATTTATTGTCAAAGAAAGCAGGGATACAATGACTGTATTGATCAACCTACTGCCTTATATGAAGCGGATTGAGGATTGCAAGGAATTATTGAATCAGTGGTCGGGCGGACTGGAAATTCCAATGGATGGCCCAATTGGGAAGAGCCTACCAACTGGAATGAGGAATTCCTGCGGTTCAAAGATTATTCAGGGCCGATTAGTGTCCATTCGCCAATATGGGAATTGAACCTGGCGTCTGCTCGCTTCGAGGTCATCAGCCAATACTCCTATGAGGTGTACAAAGCGTGTCTGGAGTGGTCAGCTCGAATCGGAGCTGAGCAGATGGTCCTGCATCCGAGCTTGTATTCCACAATGCTGTTTAATCGGAAACAGTCGCAAGCGAGATCGATCGATAATCTGAAACGATTGGGAGAGGTCGCTAAGAAACTCGGCATTGACCTTGCCGTAGAGAATGTGGGATTTCGTGAATTCGCCTTGTTCGACGAGGCTGAATTCGTGAGACTCTTCGAAGAAATACCGACGATATCCGCTTTGGTTGACATAGGTCATGCTCATATTAACGGTTGGAATACTCCAGAGCTGCTTCGCAGATTAGACACACGGCTTAGCGCAGTTCATCTGCATGACAACGATGGGATTGACGACCTGCATCAGCCCATAGGGGAGGGTACGATTCAGTAAGTATGAAGCATTCATTTCGATCCATTCTGGAGTACCAATTCGATACTCCGCTGCAAACCTTGTTGGACCATGCGAAATTGGTGGAATCCAAACTGGCTGTTAAATGATTTACAAATAAAGTATTGGAGTGATTTTTGGTAAATCAAATTTCATAGACTGAAAAAGGCAGGTAAGCCTTGAGTTAACTGGGCAAACCGCCAAGTGTACAGGGGATGGACTTTCCAATTAATGTGAGGTTACCATAAATATGGGGGCATATTGGGGACGAAATTTATCATAGTACATCCTAAACGAGCCTAATAAAACGGAATGCGAACAGTGAAAACTCATATTTATCAAGGAAGATCAGACTCGATCGGAACATACCCTATATGAGTGTCCATCTTGAGGGGGTGGCGCTCACAAGGCGTGAGGGTTCAAATCCCTCCGACTGCATCCCTATTTAAGCAAAAAAACCTTACTAGTTAAGGGTTTTTTTGTGTTATAACGGATGATGTATAACATACAGTCATGCCAAACATTTCGGTTCCATCGATAGATTCTCTTAGCTTATCAACATTCTATTTGCCCAGGTTCAGTGCCTGGTAACGAAAGAGGATACTAAGGATACAAAAAGAGAAGAACAAAAAAGAGCACTCTCTAACTTGAGGTTAGGAAGGGCTCTTTTTTGTTCATATTATTTGCTTGCAGAGACGGTTTCTATTTCTTTAACGCTTTGATAAATGAGGTTGAATAGTTCCTCGAGGCTGCCTTCTTCAATACAAGAGAAAGCAACGCGGAGGTCAGTAGATCCGAGGGCGATCGTCCCTACACCATGCTGATTCAGCAAGTGTACACGTAAGGCTTCAGCATCAACGGTTTTGAGCTTCAAGCACATGAAGTAACCGGAGTTGAAGGGGTAGTAACCCCATGCATCATCGAACTTTCCACTGTCCAGTATGGACTTGGTACGGTTAGCGCGGCCTTTCATGATCTCGTATTTCTCTTGTTTCTGTTGACCAAACTCTGGAGAGTTAAGCGCATGAAGCACGAATGTTTGAGACGGGTGAGGACCGCTGGAAATGGTCGCACGGATGATACCCATTGTTTTCTGCTCCAAGGCGCTGAGAAGTGCTTCGCTTTGGCCTGCATACGTAATGAAGCCTACACGGAAGCCCCAGACGTATTCTTCTTTGGTGGCTCCGTCGATTTTGACAGCGAGCACACGCGGGTGAATGTCAGCCAATTGACCGAATAAGGACTCGTGCAGGGAACCTTCGAAGAAAAGACCGAAGTAAGCGTCGTCCGTAAGTACGATAACGTTGATGCCTGCTTCAGCAGCATCTTTGATGGCAGCCGTAATTTCTTTCCCCTCTTCAGCCCCTGGTGTATAGCCTGTCGGGTTGTTCGGGAAGTTCAAGACAACGATCGCTTTGCCTTTGGACTTTTGAGCAAAAAGAGCTTCACGAAGTCCAGCTGCATTAAATTTTTGCTGCTCGTTGTATAACGGGTAATTCACGATTTGGGCACCGCGGCGGATTTCGAAGGTGAGCTCATAATTTTCCCAGTTTTTATCCGGTATAATTACTGCGTCGCCAACATCTGCGAAAAGGTCAGCAGCAATGCTAAGACCATGGGTCAAGGCATTCGTAACAATCGGGTTACCGATCAGTTTACTGCCAATCTCGGGATTTTCCTCGAGCATTTTTTTACGCCACGCTGTACGAAGTTCAGGTTTACCAGCAGGTGGTGCGTATTCATATATATCTTTTGGTGCGTAGGTGGAGAGTGTGTCTTGAATGACCTTCAGATGCATAGGTTGACCATTTTCGATAGCAATACCGATAGTAGCATTGTATTTCTTGGCTTTGGCCTTTGCTTCAGCAGATTGGCTGAGAATGCCTTCTTTCGGGAAGTAAATCGATCTACCTAATGCAGAAAGCATGTCATGCACGTGAGAATTTTCACGTTCCAGGGTCTCGTTTAACTGTCGTGCCAGAGGATTCATAAGAGTGGGTCATTCCTTCCAATGAGCTATTCATTTTTTGCAGTTATTATACCACTTTAACAAGTGTACGTCACTGCGCGAAACAAATATTTTCGGATTGTTTTTGGATATGGATTACACGCCAACTTTATTTAAAAAACCTTCTAATCGCTGTTTAACTTCAGGCCATTCGGTATCGAGGATGCTAAACATGACGGTGTCCCGTATATAGCCATCGTGAAGTATACGATGTTGACGGAGAATTCCTTCTTTTTGGGCGCCTAATCGAGCGATAGCCGTTTGGGAGCGTTCGTTCCGTAGATCCGTTTTTAGTTGGACGCGGAGAAGGTTTAATGTTTCGAAACAGTGGTTCAGCAGTAAATATTTACATTCGGTATTGACGCGTGTACGCCACACTTGGGAATTGTACCAGGTATGACCGATCTCCAGATTCCGATGTTGGGCAGAGATATCGAAGAGACGTGTGCTGCCGACGAAAGCATCGGTGTGCTTGTCGTAGACGCTATAAGGGATGCCTAGTCCTGCCTGTTGTTCTTCTAGTGCTTGGTGAACAAATTTCTCCACATCTGCGGAATTAAGAAGCGGCGTCATATATGCCCAAATGCTTGGGTCGGCTGCTGCTTCTAGTAGCCCGGTTATATGGGATTTTTGCATAGGAAGTAAGGTGACTCGCTCTCCTTCTAAAATAAGAGGTTGTAGATTCATTGGGAATGTTCTCCTTGTCTTAAGGTCATATTTATGAGATTTTAGATAGCATAATAGAAAAGTGGAGTAATAAAAAGATCCAATTTTGTTATATTTATGTGTACCAATTTTATGGTGCTAGCTTAATTCTCGTTCCCTTTGGGGAATGAAAACAAGCATTTTGCAAGAAATAGTGCACTCAGGTTCCCCTTAATCATTGCTGAAGCAACTAACAAACGTAGGATGAATCATTTTTACAGAAGATTGTCCTAGTTATTCATCGATTACTTCATTTGCAGGATAACGCATTTTTACTATAATGATCGGAGGTGTAAGCATGGAGTTTCATTTACCCTACCATTCCTATCGGACGAAATATGCGAGTAAGTATGCCGCATTGTATCATGCTCTTCATGATGAAATACTTGCGAATAGACTGAAGTTAAATACGAAGCTCCCGTCGAGCCGTGAACTGGCAGCTTTGTTTGGATTGTCTCGTGGAACTGTTAATCAGGTGTATGAGATGCTGATTGCTGAAGGCTACTTGCAGGCTGATATAGGGAGAGGGACTTTTGTTGTTTATGCCGGCGGGCAGGATAAGAAGGAGCATGTTCGCAGGAAGGAGATACGACTATCGGCTTGGGGGACACGGGTTCTTGATGGGGATTGGGTAGGGCAGGGACAAGGTCAAGGACAAGGACAAGGACAATTGCAGGGACAAGGTCAAGGGCAAGGGCAGGGACAAGGACAAGGTCATGGGCAAGGGCAGGGACAAGGTCAAGTGCAAGGACAAGGACAAGGTCATGGGCAAGGGCGAAAGATTTCGTTTGCGGTGGGACGACCGCTAATGGATGAGTTTCCGCGGGAGCTGTGGAACCGCGGGATGTACGAGCAGGTGCGGAGGATGACGGAGTCGCCGCAGGAGGAGGCCTACATCGCCGAGGGGCATTATGCGCTTCGCGAAGCGATCGCACAGCACCTGAGGCGAATGCGGGGGATCGATGTGCCGTCTGAGCGCATCGTAATCGTTAACGGGTCGATGCAAGCGATAGCGCTGCTGACCCAGGTGCTCGTGAATGAAGGCGATCCAGTCATCCTGGAGCGTCCAGGGTATCAAGGCGTCAGCCGCGCTGTGCTGGCGGCTGGCGGAGTGCCCGTCCACGCGGCAGTGGACGGGCAAGGGCTTGTCCCGCAGCCGTGGAACGCACGGCTGCTGTTCGTGACACCCAGCCGCCAGTTCCCTACGGGAGCGGTGCTGGGCTTAGAGCGCCGCCAGCAGCTCCTAAGCTGGGCGGAAGAGCAGGGCGCTGTCATAGTCGAAGACGATTATGACAGCGAGTTCAGGCACCGCGGGCGGCCGATTGAGCCGCTCAAGGTGCTAGACCAAGAAGAGGGCCGAGTGGTGTACATCGGCACCTTCTCCAAAACGATGCTGCAGGAGCTGCGCATCGGGTACGTCGTGCTGCCGGAGGCGCTGCTTGACGCTTTTGTGGCTGCGAAGCGGCTTTATGAGCCGCACCCTTCGGGGCTGCTCGAACAGCGCTCGCTCGCCGCTTTCATGGTGAGCGGCGGCTACGAGCGACACCTGCGCCGTATGCGGCGGGTGTACGCGAGCAAGTTCTTGCTCCTGCAAGCGCTGCTGCAGGAGCAGCTCTCCACCCTCTTCGAGTGGGTGGAGAGTGATAGCGGGCTGCATCTGTTCGGCTGGTGGCGGGGTGACCCCTGCAGCTATGCCTCCTATGCAGCTGCATGCCGTGAAGTTGGCGTCTCGTGGAGCGACGCAGCGGCTTACGGCCTCCCCCCAGAGCGAGCTGGGGCAATCTTCGGTTTTTCACATCTAACCGAGGAGGAGATTCGCTGCGGCGTTGCTATCTTAGGCATGTTAAATGATTGCCGCAAACGATAAATATGATTTTTGGCAGGATTGACATTGTAGGTTATGATCTAACATGATGGTCAATTAATTATCTTCTTAGGAGTGATCCTTATTATGGCGGGGTTAAATGGTGGAGGTACAAGCGTTATTGTGCGTTTGGAAATACATAAAGAATTGGTCACTTTTGGGAAAATTGCTACAGCTATAGGTGAAGCAGGCGGCGATATTGTCGCGATTGACGTAACACGAGCTAGTAAAACAACAACAACGCGCGATATTACGGTAAAAGTAAGCGACCCTGAACATACGGAATCCATAACTAAAGTGTTGAAGGATATTCCTGGCGTCCGTTTAATTAACGTTTCAGACCAAACGTTTCTCATGCATTTGGGCGGCAAGATCGAAGTGACTCCGAAAATGCCTATTAAAAATCGGGACGACCTATCCCGTGTATATACACCGGGGGTTGCTCGGGTTTGTATGGCAATTCATGAAGACCCTTCTAAAGCACACTCATTAACGATAAAACGGAATACGGTTGCTGTTGTGTCGGATGGTACAGCGGTCCTCGGTTTGGGAAATATTGGTCCGGAAGCGGCGATGCCGGTGATGGAAGGGAAGGCCATGCTGTTCAAGCAGATGGCGGGTGTAGATGCGTTCCCGATTTGTTTGGACACCCAAGATACTGAAGAAATTATTCGTACGGTCAAAGCGATTGCACCAACATTCGGTGGTATTAATTTAGAAGATATTTCATCGCCGCGTTGTTTTGAGATTGAGGAAAGATTAATCAATGAACTCGATATTCCTGTGTTTCACGACGATCAACATGGAACGGCGGTAGTTATTCTAGCAGGGCTTCTCAATGCTGTTAAGCTCGTGGGCAAGAATTTGGAAGATTGTAAAGTAGTTATCACGGGTATTGGAGCTGCAGGGATTGCCTGTACGAAGATGCTGTTAGCTGCCGGTGTTACAAATGTTATCGGTGTAGATCGACAAGGCGCAATCGTACGCGGAGATAGCTATACGAATTCGGCTTGGGAATGGTATGCAGCCAATACGAATCCATTTTTACAAAAAGGACTACTGTCTGATGTTATATCAGGTGCTGATATTTTCATTGGTTTATCCGGGCCAGGTGTACTTAAGGCAGATGATGTGAAGAGAATGGGCACGGATCCGATCGTGTTCGCGATGGCAAACCCAACACCGGAAATTACGCCGGAAGAAGCTGAACCTTATGTTCGTGTGATGGCAACCGGCCGGTCGGATTACCCGAATCAAATTAATAATGTTCTTTGCTTCCCTGGGATTTTCCGCGGTGTGCTGGATTGCCGTGCTTCACGTATCACGCAAGAAATGAAGCTGGCCGCAGCCAAAGCCATTGCATCGGTAGTGAATGAAGATGAATTGAACGAATATTACATTATTCCAAGTGTGTTCAACACGGCTGTTGTTGAGAAGGTAAGAGAAGCGGTTATGGAAGCTGCCTATGAATCCGGTGTGGCCCGTCGCCGCAACCAGCGTGAGACACATGATGCACACCACGAATAAATCGTTATGAATTAGCAGTTCGGTGCACCTCAATGAGGTGTTTCCGAACTGTTTTTTGTTCTGCCCAGAAATGATAATTGGGACAAGGCTGGCAGCCAGTTGCGTGATGTTCAAAACCATATTAGATGCAATTTGTGCATCAAAAATTTGAGTTAACATCCTTTTTGGGGAATTACCTGTAAAATGTGCAGCTAATTTCGCTTAAATGGGTTCAATAAGGTGTTTTTTGGATGAATTTGATGTAGGAAATGCAGGTAAATCACGAGGAAGTGCTACTTACTGGTAGCGTTCGTTCCCTAAATCCGTTTTTATTTGGACGCGGAGAGGGTTTAAGGTTTCGAAACAGTGGTTCAGCAGTAAATATATACATTCGGTATTAACGCGCGTACGCCACACTTGGGGATTGTACCAGGTATGACCGATCTCTAGATTCCGATGGGCGTCGGAAATATCGATGTTAGGTACCAAGGAGAGGTCATCGAGTTGACTCATTAGAGTTAGATTCTCTTTTTTGAAGTTTCCATAATCGATAACTACAATTTGATCTCTGCGAAAAAGAAGGTCCGTCCATTTTCAGACCCATTAAGAATAGATGCCCGTTGCTAAACTAAACGACACTTCATACTATGTATCAAACTTGGCAGAACTACAATTCTACGCAGGAAAAGAGGCGAACTGAGTGAAACTATGTGTGTTGGGATTGGGATATATCGGTTTACCTACAGCGGTGATGTTTGCAAATAGTGGTTTAAAGGTTCATGGTGTAGACGTGAATCCCACCGTTATCAACAAATTAAGGAACAAGCAGCCTCATTTTCATGAGCCTGGTCTGGATGAAGCAATGCTATATGCAATGAATCAAGGAACATTTACAGTATCTATGGAGCCCGAAGAAGCAGATGCCTTTATTATTACGGTTCAAACCCCAATCACAACAAAAAAAAACGCTGAATTATCATATGTCGCCAAGGCAGCCGAAGTCATCGTTCCCTATTTAAAAAAAGGAAATTTAGTTGTTCTTGAATCTACTGTCCCGCCTAAAACCGTTGAAACTGTACTGGTTCCCGTGTTGAAACAATCGAACTTGGCCATCGGCACCGAGCTGTTTGTCAGTTATTCACCTGAACGGATCATGCCGGGAAAGTTGTTTGAGGAAATGGTTTCCAATGATCGGATCGTTGGGGGGATTAATCCCCTATCAAGTCAAAAGTGCGCAGATCTATACAAATGTTTTGTAAAAGGGACTATTCATGTTACCGACGCCACTACGGCCGAAATGGTTAAATTGATGGAGAACACGTACCGGGATGTAAATATTGCTTTGGCCAATGAGCTGGCACAAATTGCTGAGCGGATTGGGTTTGACATATGGGAAGCGATCAGATTGGCTAATTCACATCCTAGGGTTCACCTTCATAAGCCCGGCCCAGGTGTCGGAGGTCATTGTATTGCTGTTGATCCTTGGTTTATCGCTGAAAAAGCACCCACTGAAGCTATGTTAATTACATTATCCCGAATCATTAACGATGGTGTACCTTATCACGTAGTTCGTAGAATTGAACAGTTGGTACAGGATATCTCGGAACCTGTCGTTACTTTGCTTGGGATCGCGTTCAAGGGGGATATCGATGACATGCGGGAGAGTCCTTCCCTCGTCATTGGAGATGAGCTGAGGAAAAAAGGATTTAAGCTTAAACTGTATGATCCCTACATTAAACAAGACATGGAAGATAAAGCTCAAACCTTACAAGAAGCTGTTCGTGGTTCAGATTGTTTAGTATTGTTAACGGACCATAGTGCGTTTAAAGAGATTGACTTCGATTCCATCAAAGACGAAATGCGAACGCCACAAATTTTTGATACGAGAAACATGTTAAATGTTCGTTGTCTACAGGAGTCCGGATATACAACTAGCAAATTAGGAATCCCGCCGAAATGGCAGGGATGGAACCATGGAGATTTGGAATGAGGAAGATTTAAATCAGCCGGATGATAGGATGATAGGCATGGACATACAGGAAATAAGGAATAAAATTCATCAACTCGACCACAGTTTTCACACGTGTAATAAATCAGATCTGCAGGTCGCCTGTATACTTGATACGTTTAGTTACGAATGTCTCAAATATGAATGCTCATTGGTTCAGCTAAGGCCTGATACCTGGAAGAAACAGTTAGCAGAAATCAATCCATCCTTTCTTTTGGTTGAATCTGCCTGGTCGGGAATAGGCGGAACATGGAGAGAGCAATTGGCAGGAATGAAACCGAAGGTGAACCATCCCATTACGGACTTGGTTAATTATTGCAAAAGAAACAAAATTAAAACCGTTTTTTGGAATAAAGAGGACTATCCCAATTATCAGCATTTTATTGATTCAGCCCGATTATTCGACTACATTTTTACGACGGATGCAAATTGTATCAGTTGGTATAAGAGAGATACGGGAAATCCAAACGTGTATCATTTACCGTTTGCAGCACAGCCGGCACTTCATAATCCGGTTGGCCTTTCTTCCGTCGATAAAGAAAATGTTGCGTTTGCAGGTCGATGGTATAGTAACAAACACTTAGAAAGAAAACAAGACATGGCGATTTTGCTTGATCCGGCAATAGAGTATGGTTTGCATATTTTTGACAGGAAATATTCGAAAGGCAATAGCAGTTTCCCTGATAAATATCGATCTTATGTGGTTGGAACGTTGGATTATAAGGAAATGGTTAAAGCATATAAACTGTATAAGGTGTTTTTAAACGTGAATACCGTTAAAAATAGTCCCACCATGTTCTCAAGGAGAGTGTTCGAACTTTTGGCATGCGGAACAAATGTCCTCAGTACTTATTCACAGGGAATAGAAGAGATTTTCAAAAGTATTGTTCCGATTACATGTTCCCAATCCGGAACAACAGATCATCTCGCTAAACTTATAAATGAGGCAGAACTAAGTGGGAAATTAAGTATTCAGGGTATCAGAGCCGTACTCAGCCAACATACGTATCGGCACAGATTCAACCTTATCCTGGAAAAAATAGAGATGAATCGGACTGAAGATTTGATCGAAGGGGTTTCTGTCATAGCCTATGCAAATAGTCGGACTCATCTCGTCCGATTGCTTGAATATTTTACGAGTCAAGCTTGGAAAAAGAAAGAATTCATTGTTGTTTCCAACGGGACAGTGTCAGAATCAGGCCTGAAGAAAATGGTGAAGAAGTACGATAACGTTTCAATAAAACACGTATCCCCGGTAGAATCTGCGGGAGAGTGTTTAAATCGGGCTGTCAAACAGAGCCAATTTAACTTTATAGCGATCTTCAATGAAAACCATTATTATGGCCCCAATTACCTGACCGATTTAATGCACGCTTTTACTTATACAGATGCAGATATCGTCGGTAAAAACACATTTTATGCGCACATCGAAAATAAAGACACTACTTTGATTTGTAATCCTCATCAAGAGAATAAGTATGTAGAATTCGTATGCGGTTCAGCCATGATTGTAAAAAAGAAAATATTTGATCATATCAAGTTTCCCGATAACCTTTCCGATCATTTTCATTTCATGAAATATTGCTATCAAAAAGGATTCAGGATTTATTCGGCAGATAAATATAATTATACATTTATTCTAAACGAAGCAAACGAAGCAATGTTTTCGGGGAATTGGAATCTTGGCCGATTGGAGTTAGCTCATCATCCTGAAAGTTATAAAGATATTGTTTCAATCTGACTCGATTTTATAAGTATAGGAATGGAAAGGAGAAGTACCTTTGCTAACTATTTTTATCACAATCGATACGGAGGACGCTTATTTCGACAGCCCACGACTCATTACAGGCGAAGGGATTAAAAATCAGCCGGGAATCTATAAAATGATGGACATAATGGATAAATACCACTTTAAAGGGAATTTTTTTCTTGATGTCTATAGCCATGTTAATTATGCGCCTGGAGTATTGGAGACGATTGGCAAGGAAATCCACCAAAGAGGCCATGCCGTTGAACTGCATACAGAACCAAATAAAAATTTAGATTTTTATAATAAATGCATTTATAACTACTCATTCAAGGAACAAGTCGAAATTATAGAGTATGGGAGAAATCTCATCTTGGAATGGACTAGGACCCGACCCATTGCCCATCGAGGCGGTGCGTATGCTTTGAATGAACATACTTTAAATGCTTTAAGTCAGCTAGGAATCCCTATTGACTCTTCCCTTTTTTACAATAATAAAAATAATAAATTGGAGCGGTTTTTTACCATTAATAAAATTGCATCCTATAATAATACTATTGAAATTCCCGTATCCTATGTAAGGGTTTTACAAAGTAATGGGGGCTATTCAGATTCTAAGTTTGATGTTGATTGGCTAACCTTTGAGGAACTTATAGAGGTTATTAGGCAGGCAAAAAATCATAATTTAAGAATGTTAAATTTGTTTTTGCACAGTTTTTCCTTAATCAAGATGAAATTAAAGCCATTACATCAACCAAATGATCCTTCTGCGCTATATAGAGGTGTGTCAAAATTTGCAGGTGAAAAATATTGTGAGATCTATGGGGAGGATGAGAAGGAAGTCCGCTCATTTGAGCGCTTGCTGAATTACATTTCAGAGGATTCGGAAATTCAAGTCCTGACCTTTAAAGAATGGTACGGTAAGACAAAAACAGAGGAAAGATATTTAGGTGAAAACTATATCCCTGTCATCGGATAGTAGGGAAGTAAGTAACAGGACTTTGTAATGGAGGGTCATGAATGAAACGATCAGTGTCCGATTTAAAAATCGCCTGTATTTTAGATGAATTTTCTTTCGAATCGTTTAGCCCGGATTGTCATTTAATACCTGTTACACCTCTCCTTTGGAGGGAGATGATGAAGAGGGAGAGACCTGATTTTCTCTTGGTTGAGTCGGCCTGGCATGGGAACAGTGGTACTTGGCAATATAATATTGCCAGGTATAGCTCTCCTCAGGGAGATGAACTTGATCATCTATTGTCATGGTGTCGTAAGAAGCAGATACCTTCAATTTTTTGGAATAAGGAAGATCCTGTACATTTCGAAAGGTTTATAGAAACCGCAAAAAAATTCGATTATATATTTACAACAGATATAAATTGTGTTCAAAAGTACAAAATACATGCTGGACATGATCGGGTATTTGCTCTGCCGTTTGCAGCACAGCCGCGAATTCACAATCCCATATCGATCAATAAATATAAAACGAAGCCTATTTGTTTTGCTGGTTCTTATTATGCCAATCGTCATCCTGAAAGGCGTCAGGATATTGAAGTACTCTTGGAAGCGGCATCTGAATTTGGATTAGAAATATATGATCGAAATTTCGGGTCAAAAGGAGGGGAATTTAAGTTCCCTGAACGTTTCCATTCCTATATTGTGGGACGGTTGCCATATAAAGAATTGGTTGATTTTTATAAGGTATATAAAATCTTTTTAAATGTAAATTCCGTAAAGAATTCCAAAACCATGTTTTCAAGAAGAATATTCGAATTGTTAGCATGTGGAACTTCTGTCATTAGTACTTATTCAGTAGGGGTTGAGGATATGTTCGGTCAGTGTATTCAAATGCCGACGGATCCGTTAGTGATTAAAGAAACGATAAATAAGACCCTATGCGATGAAAAGTGGAGACTTCAAAAAGAGCTAATGGGGATTAGAGTGATTTTTGAAAAGCATACTATAGCACATAGACTTTATGAAATTGCGGTGAAAATAGGCCTAAATGTGGGAATACCCTATGAAATAAACGTAAATGCATTCAGTTGTGTGAAGAGTGAAAAGGAAGCAAAGTGTGTATATGAGTCTTTTAAAAATCAAACATGGAAATCAAAACACTTGACCATTTATTGTGACAAGCTCAATTTTCCCCACGTGATCTTAACTGAAGAAGACAGTTCAATGGTTACGGTCACATATGATAGGAAACAATTTTATAAGAGGATGGAAAATGCCGATTATATCGCTTTTTTCGCTCCCCATAACTATTATGGCCCCTATTTTCTAATGGATCTGGTTCACGCTTTAGTCTATTCAAAGGCAGATGTTGTAGGAAAAGGCAGCTATTTTAACGCCGACCTTTCAAATGTCAATTTGGTAAACGTCCATTTTCCTTATTCATTCATCACTAATGTTAGAAATGATGCATGCGTATACAAGACCATGAAATTTAAAAAGCTTGGCATCTCTTTGTCAAGTTTATTCCAACCTGAGAAAGCACGTAAGCAATTACAACAACCTAAAATAAAATCATTCGCAACAAATCCCACTCATTTTATAGCCAACCTTTACTCCTTTCATGATAAGATTCCCACTTCTTATCTGAGTAAGGTAAACCATTAAATGATAATGGAGGGGCATAATCTTGAATATTTTAGTTTACTCCGATATAAATTTGAATTTAATAGATGGGTCGACCATTTGGCTAACCTCTGTCGTAGAAATGCTGGCACAGGATCCCAATATTCACGTTACATTGCTGCTCTATCAATCATTGACCCGGGATCTTCTAATCAAAGGGATCGTTAACAAAAAAAATGTAATCATCATTAATCCTTGGTCAGACCCATTTCCATTTGCAAAACTGCCCTTTCTTCAAACCCCAAATTTCTTGAAACAAAAACGCATCTCTATATTACAAGCAACAGAGATCATTAAGCTTTTGGATAAACAAAGGCATTATGATTTATTTTTAGTAAGGGGATACGAATTGTCTGAGTATATTGCTAAGAAAACGGATCTTGCTAATCGTGCTTGGGTTTACATTGAAGATTTTCCAGAAAAAATGGAAGATGTAAAAGAAGAACACATTGAATATTTGAATTTCTTGTTAAAAAAAGGGGGTAAAATTGTTTGTCAAACTCCGTTATTAAGGTATCATTTGGAATCAATAATAAAGAGAAGTAACCCAGATTTACTCCGAAAGGATAAATTTATAGAGCTTCCTCCAATGATTACTGATTATCAAAAAAAAGTTAATTTTAAGAATAAAAACAATAGATTGATCTATGCTGGGAAATTTGCGCCATTATGGAAGATACCTGATATGTTTCATGCTTTTAATAAATTGGGTGACTCCTCTATTACTTTTTATGTAGTGGGAGATAAAATTCATAATAATCCGTACACCGTTGATTATGGAAGTAATTTGAGGAGCATTTTAAACTCTTCAAAAAATATTGTCTGGAAAGCAGGAAAGAGTAGGGAGGAGGTTCAAACTTTGATAAGAAAATGTGATGTCGGAGTGTCATGGAGGGATGAGATATTGAATGATTCCTTGCAATTATCCACCAAAATACTCGAATTTGGTTTATACGGAAAGCCGGTTATTATGAATAGAAATGTTCAACATGAACAGTTATATGGTCATGATTATCCACTTTATGCAAATTCTGAGGAAGAGTTTTTGAAAAAAATTAAATTAGTTTTTCACGACTCTGATGTCTATTCAATAGCCGCTAAAAGAACATATTCAGTCAGTCAAAAATACACTTACAGCAGTATATTTAAGAAAATAAAAGAACATTTAGACCAGAGAAAGGAGGAATGAAATGAAAAGGAAAATTTTATTTGCGGGGCATGATCTCAAATTTGCCCGTTTATTGATCGAGTCCTTTGAAAGGAAATCACAATTTGAAGTTAGGTTGGATCAGTGGAAATCGCATAATTCGCATGATGTTGGAAAGTCCAAAAGCTTATTGGAATGGGCTAATGTAATCATTACTGAATTCGGCCTAGGAAATGCAGTATGGTATTCAAGTAATAAATTGAAATCACAAATACTCTTAATTCGAATGCATGGGCAGGAGAGACATACCCAATATCCGCAAGGGATCGATTGGACCAATGTTGACAAAGTTATTTTTGTATCCAAAGGTCTTTACGAAGTGCTAACCGAGAAATTTGATATTCCGAGAAATAAGTCGGAAGTGATCTATAATCTAGTGGATACGAAACAATTAAATAAAGAGAAATTTTCGGGGTGCAAATTTAATTTAGGAATTATGGGTATTGTTCCTAAATTAAAAAGGCTTGATATCGCATTAGATATATTTGATCAATTATGGAGGGAAGATTCTAGATATCATTTGTATATTAAAGGAAAGCTGCCACAAGAATATTCATGGGTAATGAAAAGGAAAGAAGAGAATGAATATTATAATTGGGTTTTTGAACGAATTCAGCATAGTCCCTTTAAGAATCAAGTGTTCTTTGATGGTTGGGAAAACGATGTATCGGAGTGGTTTCGAAAAATAGGTTATATTCTATCACCAAGTGATTTTGAAAGCTTTCACTTATCCGTTGCAGAGGGGATGGCTTCAGGTTCAATACCGATAATTAGGAATCGGGGTGGAGCAAGGGCACTTTATCCTAATGAGTTTATATTTGAGACACCGGGAGATGCCATCCAGCTGATAAGGTCAAAGAGTAAAAATTTTGCCGATATGCAATCCGAAGTAAAGAAATATGCAAGAGAAAATTTTAATCGAAACTTACTCTATGGAAAATGGTTAAATTTAATTGATTCCTTGATTAAGAAAAATGATCGCAATATCTGAGTGAGGGACGAATATGTCCCTAGGATTTTAGTTACTATTTAATGAATATTGCGTTGCTAAAGAGCCACCATTCCGGCAACTATAGTGGCTTAATTTGCTTCGGAGTATTCACCATTTTAATGATTTACTTTTTATCATCCTTTTCCGTAATTAGCTTTTTCATAGCTTGAAAATTATCTAGTGCGGCTGTGTATTTTTGTGCAAGTTTTGTATTTGCATCATAGTTGGGATTACCCAAGGCTCCTAATTGAGGATGCCATAAGTGATATATATCCGTAATAACTCTACCATAATGGCCACATAATGTATTCATAGCATAGCGAAATGCTACATCTTCCCAACCCCAACCACTAAATCTCTCATCAAATCCGCCAACCGCTTCAAAGTTTTTTCGAGGCACCACGTTTAATAATCCCGATATATTACTTACTTTCCGTGTTTCTAATTGATTAAAATTAATTGGCCAGGTAGGCTCAGAATTCAAGATTTTTAATGCACTTTTTTCTGAAGTATTCCATGCTGTAGTAAATGGAATAATCCAAGCATATTTTTCAAGGAGTTCAATAGATTTATAGATATTTATAGGATTATAAACAGCATCGGCATCGGCTATTACAAACACATCCCCTGACGCTTTTTTTGCAGCGTTATTGATAGATTGTGATCTATTAAAAGGATCAGTATTCGAAACACTGATAATTAATTCCATTTCAGGCATTAGGACTTTATAAAATTTTTCAACCCATCTAAGGTTAGCTTCTCTCGGTCCATTATCTGTTTTAAAAGGTATCAAAATCGATATATTTTTCAATATTAACATTCCCTTCTGTTCAATTTAGCATATCCTTCTTCTCTTCTAAGGTATGATGAACGTTTTTGAGATGTTTGGGCATTTAAATAGGAATTTATGCCCAATAGTGCGCCTAGCAAAGCTAAGCAGAACTAGTTGGTGAAAGTCCAATCGAGGTAGGGACCAAGCCGCCTCGTAGCTAGCAGGTATCTGGTGGCGAGATCCTAAGGATGAATGTATTTGATGTTTAAGGGAGATGAATACTTAGTGAAGTACGTAAAACTTTCAGAAGTTTTATCCAGTTTAGAAATAACAAATACATGGAATCCCCACACTAAATGCCTGGAATTATTAATGAAAGGTTCAATAATGTTTGTATTTCCAGGAAGTCTTGATGCAATTTTATATATATTTCCAAATAATAACAATAATTGGCAAGGGGGAAACGAAATTATCAGTTTAACGTCTCCGCCAATAATTTTAAATAATGATGTTTATGTCCTGATTCACTCAGTGAGTAAATTCATTGGCAATGTTAACATAGTCGAGGAATCAAACTCACTGACAATAATAAAGGGAAATATAAGAAGTATTTTTCCTTGTCAAATCATTTCCCCAGAACAGACGACAAATAAAGATAAAGTTAATATATCTATAGATAAGGGGAAATTATTCAACTGGTCTAGCCAAAAAGATGAGATTGTAAATTACTACAAGTTAATTGAAACAACTGAAGTTATGGAAAAAGTATCTTCATTTTTTTCAAAGTATCTAAACGAAAATTATATTCAATCAGCAAATGATATGCTATTAGGAAATTATAAAATTCCACCCTTCGGGACAATAAAATATGGTGCCACAATCAATTGGTTAAAGAACCCTACTAATACAAGGGCATTCATGCGTTCGCTTCACGCACACTTTTTTATAAATGATTTAATTGAATCCTTTAACGAAACAAATGATAAAAGGTACCTCCTATTGGCATACCAAATTATCGGTGATTGGATTAAACAACACCCGATAGAAGAATTCTTTGAACATATGGCTTGGAGTGATGAAGTCACTGCTAGAAGATTGGTTGTATGGATACGGTTCTTCGATCGGGTTAGAAAAATACTTCCAAATACTGATATTGAATTTTTATTAAGCAATATCGTCGCACATGCAAAACTGTTAGGAACTCATATTTTCCATTCAACGAATACGAACCACGGGATGTTTCAAGATGATAGTTTAATTGTATTCAGTCATTATTTCCAAAAAATAGAAGAGAGTGTTTTGTATAAAAATATGGCGTTAGAGAGATTGAAAAATTATTTTAATGCTATGATTTCAAAAGATGGAGTTCATTTAGAGCATTCGCCCAGCTATCATCAAGTAATATCTAATGCAATCGTAAAGTATCGTAATTATTTTCGTGATTCAAAAGATGTAATTGCAGTGTTTTTTTCAGATTTATACGAAAAGATGTCCTTATATGCAACCTTTGTGATAAAACCAGATGGATGCTGGCCACTTATCGGAGATACGTTTCTTAAAGACAAACCGTCTAGATTACTCTGGAAGGACAATCCGAATTATCAGTTTTCCATCACAAAAGGCTTGGAAGGAACACCACCTAAAGAAACAGATGTTGTTTTTAAGGATGCGGGCTATGCAATATTTAGAGATAGTTGGGAAAATAAAGATAAAGGCACCTATATCTTTTTTAATGCGGCTTACCATGCTTATTATCATAAACATTGCGATGATTTAAGTTTATGGATCTATTCCGGAAAGGATATTATTAGTGAAGCCGGCCCAAATGGTTATGATTATCATGATTCTTTTACCCAATATGGGTATTCATCATTCGGCCATAACACTTTAGTTGTAGATAACCGTACACTTTCCTCTGAAGATGGGAAGTACAAATATGTTTCATTAACTGAATATAGCTTGAGTCAAGATCGGTGTTCGGTAACCGGTGTAAATGAAAGGCTTACTGGGGTTAAGCATAAAAGGTGTCTAGAATATATTAAATCACAAAATAAAATTATAGTTAAGGATACAATCACATCCAAGGAAAAACATAATTATAAGATTCTCTGGCATTTGGCACCGGATATTACCCCCATTATAAAAACGAATACAATTGAGATGATTCGGGATAAAAAAGAGATCGGTCTCCTATCTATTCGTTCTGATTCGGATCTTTCTATCGTAAATGTGATAGGGCAAAAAGAGCCATTCCCATTAGGGTGGTTTTTGGGAAGAGTAAAAGAATGCACCCCTACAAACACATTAGTATTAGAAGCTGAAAAGGAATGTCTAGAGATAACGACTACATTCAATTTGTACAAATAATTGTTTGTTGATTAACATTTATAAGAGGTGAATGATTTGGTGATTGATAAACTTATGGTAGTGGCGCATCCAGACGATGAGATCATCTTTGGTGGAAGCCAATTATTAGCGGAAAAGGGATGGAGAGTAGTGTGTGTAACAAACGGTGATCACCTTATTCGATCCAAAGAGTTTAGCGAGGTTATGAAATGTGTTGAATCAAATTTTGTAATGTGGAATTATAAAGATCAGTGGGAAGGTGATTTTGATAGGCCTGCCCTTACGAAAGATCTACAAAAAGTACTAAAAGAAGGGAGTTACAATAAAATTATAACCCATAATCTTGAAGGGGAATATGGTCACTCCCAGCATAAAGCAATCTCTGAAATCATGCATAGCATTGTAAAAAGCAATCTTTATGTGTTTGATCTCTCAGCTAAAATGCTATCTTATGATTTATTAAGACAAAAGCTTAATGTTTTATATCTTTATACTTCCCAAAGAAGAGTAATACAAGGAAAGATGAAGGAAATCATATATGAAAGCATTAAACGAGTGAATTAAGCCTGAAATTTGAAGGGATTGATATTAATAAAAGCGAAGCGACCATTCCCCGATGGAATACCGGGAAATGGTCGTTGCGTAGTTCAACAGTTATATGAACTAGATACTTTTATTCCCCATTGATACTAGCAGATCATTCCAACAACATTAGCTGCGCCCTTACTATTATCTTTACGGACGCTCCGACACCAGTTCTCTTAAATGACTCTGACATTGTAGTGACGATGTTTAAAGAATGGTATGCCAGGCATCAATCCAACCCGTTTGATCCTGGGGAGGAGTTCACTCCGGTTATAGACCGCATCTCCAAGAAACTATAAAAAGTGGCTTAGTTTCTTTAGAAGGTCCAATCTTTAATAATCTTGATGATTTGGGTAGAGCTGGTACCGTCCCCGTATGGGTTTTTGGTTTGCGACATAAGGGTATAAGCGGTTATGTCGGATAACAACCGATCTGCTTCGTAGAAAATAACATCCGTGTCCAGTCCAACCAGTTTAAGCGTTCCCGCTTCCACACCTTCTGGCCTTTCTGTTGTGGTTCTTGTCACAAGAACAGGTTTTCCAAGGGCTGGAGCTTCTTCTTGAATTCCTCCCGAATCGGTGATGATGAAATAAGCATGCTGCATTAAGTGAGAAAATCCTTCATAATCCAATGGCTCGATGAGCTGGATTCGAGGATTTTTTTTTAATCCTTGTTCTACCAAGTCGCGTACAATCGGATTTTTATGTACGGGAAAAATAATTTGAATATCCTGATGCTTCTCAATCAATCGATTAATAGCTGTATATACAGATTGCAACTGCGCCAAATTTTCTCTGCGATGGGTAGTAACGATAACGATTTTATCCCCTGAATCGATGCATGACTCAATCTCAGGAGTAAACGTATATCTGCCAGTACTCGTTACCTCCATTAAAGCGTCGATGACGGTGTTGCCTACTACGAAAATCGATTTATCATCTACATTTTCTTTAATCAGATTTTGTTTGTTTGTCTCGGTCGCTGCAAAATGCAAGGTCGCTAATTTTCCAATTAAGGAGCGATTCATTTCTTCAGGAAAAGGCGAGTACATTTGATAGGTACGAAGCCCTGCTTCCACATGTCCGACAGGAATCTTCTTTAAAAATGCTGAATAAGCACCGGCTAATGCTGTTGTTGTATCGCCTTGAACTAAAACTAAATCAGGTATTTCTTTATCCAATATAATGGATAGTCTTTGAATAATTTCAGTAGTAAGGCTCTCTAGCGTTTGTCCCGGTCTCATAATATTTAAATCGTAGTCGCTCCTTATTCTAAATAATTCCAGAACTTGATCGAGCATCTCGCGGTGCTGCGCTGTGTTGACAAAAACACAGTCCAAATCGGGATCCTTTTTCAAACGGGCTACTAACGGGGCCATTTTTACTCCTTCAGGCCGGGTTCCAAATATACACATGATTTTTACATTTGGCATCGGCTACCGCCTTTCTGATCCACTTTTTTGTGATCCCCCTTTATCATATTAGGCAACCAAGATAAACATGAACAACATTGCTGCCTAATCGATTTAATTAATCTTTTTTGTAATATAAGGGATGAATTTTCAGTATGACAAAGTCTATTCGTCCGTATGTAAATAAGCCTTCCGCTGTTACCCGATTCATCTACCCATTTACTCAAATTGTTCACCTTAATTTTTGGCAGAATTGATTTTGTATGCTATGATTTATCTTGTTGGTCAATTAATTTATTTTCATAGGAGTGATCCTTAGTTATGGTTGGATTGAATGGTGGAGGCACAAGTGTCATTGTGCGTTTGGAAATACATAAAGAATTAGTCACTTTTGGAAAAATCGCTACAGCGATTGGCGAAGCCGGGGGCGATATTGTCGCCATTGACGTAACGCGAGCGAGTAAAACAACGACTACGCGTGATATTACGGTGAAAGTAAGCGATCCGGAACATACGGAATCCATTACAAGAGTGTTGAAAGAAATTCCAGGTGTTCGCTTAATTAACGTTTCAGACCAAACATTCCTCATGCATTTGGGTGGCAAGATCGAAGTCACGCCTAAGATGCCGATTAAAAATCGAGATGACCTGTCTCGTGTATATACGCCAGGGGTAGCTCGGGTTTGTATGGCTATTCATGAAGACCCGATCAAAGCACATTCATTGACGATCAAGAGAAACACAGTTGCTGTTGTTTCGGATGGCACAGCGGTTCTCGGGTTAGGTAACATTGGTCCGGAAGCGGCAATGCCGGTTATGGAAGGGAAGGCCATGCTGTTTAAGCAAATGGCAGGTGTGGACGCGTTCCCGATTTGTTTGGACACGCAAGATACCGAAGAAATCATTCGTACGGTTAAAGCGATCGCACCAGCATTCGGTGGCATTAACTTGGAGGACATTTCGTCGCCTCGTTGTTTTGAGATTGAAGAACGATTAATTAATGAACTGGATATTCCTGTGTTTCACGACGATCAGCATGGAACGGCGGTCGTTATTCTCGCTGGATTGTTGAATGCTGTTAAGTTAGTGGGCAAGCGGTTGGAAGATTGTAAAGTGGTTATTACAGGCATTGGAGCAGCGGGGATTGCTTGTACAAAAATGCTGCTTGCTGCTGGTGTGACGAATGTGATAGGTGTAGATCGACAAGGTGCAATCGTACGTGGAGAGAGTTATTCGAATTCCGCGTGGGAATGGTATTCGGCCAATACGAATCCATTTTTACAAAGCGGTACATTATCTGATGTGATCGCGGGCGCTGATATTTTCATTGGGTTATCGGGGCCAGGTGTTCTTAAGGCTGATGATGTGAAGAGAATGGGCTCAGACCCGATTGTGTTTGCAATGGCAAATCCGACACCTGAAATAACGCCGGAAGAAGCGGAGCCTTATGTTCGAGTCATGGCAACCGGCAGGTCGGATTATCCGAATCAAATTAATAATGTTCTCTGCTTCCCGGGAATTTTCCGGGGCGTGCTGGATTGCCGTGCTTCGCGAATTACCCAAGAAATGAAGCTGGCCGCGGCTAAGGCAATCGCATCGGTTGTGAATGAAGATGAACTGAACGAATATTACATTATTCCGAGTGTCTTCAACCATACGGTTGTTGAGAAGGTAAGAGAAGCGGTCATGGAAGCTGCTTATGAATCCGGTGTGGCCCGCCGTCGTAACCAGCGTGATGTTCTGGACGCTAACCACGAATAAGTCGTTATAGATTTTTCAAAAATAAAACCTTGCATGGCAGCTGATGACTAAGCTTGCCGTGCAAGGTTTTTTTCTCATACTTGTTCTTCTGTCCATTGTTTTAGTTTGCGATCAGAAGGCAAGAGGAAGGTTAGGATGCCAAGGAGCGGTAGAAATGCACACATTTCCATAACACGTGTCGTGCCTATGGTGTCGCAGAGATTGCCAAGGACGACACTTCCGATGCCGCCCATTCCAAAAGCTAAGCCTGTAATTAAGCCAGATACGGTTCCGACCTTCCCAGGAAATAGCATTTGGGCATATACAACGGTAACGGAGAAGCTGGATAATAGAATGATACCGATAATCACAAGTAAAATGTAAGCCCAAGTTATCGACACATGCGGTAACAGCAAAGCAAACGGCGCTGAACCAAGCATGGAAAAGAAAATGACATTCCGCTTACCGAAGCGGTCTGCAAGTGGACCGCCAAAAAATGTTCCAACGGCTCCTGCTGCTAGGAACAAGAAGATAAAGTCCTGCGCGCGGTCGATTGACATGCCGTATGTATCTTGCAAGAAAAAGGCGAAGTAGCCGCTCATTGCTGCTCCATACCAAGAACGGACGAACACAAGAAAAATAAGTAGGCAAATCGCAAACATGACTTGCTTGCGCCGCTGTGGGTTCACGGTGCGTTGTACGATTGTCTTAGCTTTAACCGGTGTGGCAAGCAGCACAGATTTATACCAGCGAGCAATATATAATTGCACAGCGATAGCTACCGCTGCTACGCCTGTGAACCATATGGAACCGAATAATCCAAGTGGAATGAAAATCCATTTGGTCATCATGGGGGCCAAAGATTGACCGGCGTTACCACCAACTTGGAAAATGGACTGAGCCAGACCTTTGCGATTTCCCGCGGCCATGTGAGAGACACGAGATCCCTCCGGGTGGAAGGCGGCTGAGCCAAGACCTACAAAGCAAACAGACAATAACACGACCCAATATGAATGTGCGAATGCGAGCAGCAGCATACCCGTAAGGGTAGAGGCCATGCCAATCGGCAGCATATAGGGTGAAGGTTTGCGATCTGTGTATAAGCCCACAACCGGCTGCATAATGGAAGCCGTGAAGTTAATGGCGAACTGCACCCAACCAATCTGTGTATAGCTAAGTCCCATCTCGCTTTTTAGTATGGGAAAGATAGCAGGAATGACAGATTGAATCGAATCGTTGAGTAAATGGACAAGACCAATTGCGAATAAAATACGATAAACGGTAGGTTTGACGTCTCCGGTACCATGTAAGCTCTTTGAGCTTTGTTCAGGAGATGATGCTGTAATGGACGCCATAGTTCTCTCCTCTCCAGTCACAGATTCCCTTTATTTTTCTAGGAAGCGGCCGAGGTCTTCTCCCATTTTAACTTTAGAACCGAGCTGCAGATCTGGGCGAGGCTCAAACATATCATCTTCAAAAAGGAGAACAACTGTTGAACCAAACTCGAAGTAAGCTAGTTCTTGACCTCGCTCAAGCGTTTTGGGAAGAGGCTTCACATATTGAATAGAACTTACGTTAAGTGCTCCAACCTTCACTACAGCAACCTCACCGGCATTGTGCTGGATAAAGGTGATTAACCGTTCGTTACGACTTAGTACTCTCTTCATATGACGAAGGCCAAACTCATTCACAGGATATACTTTCCCAAGCACATGCTCGCTCTCAAGCACATCACCTGAAATCGGCGAATGAATGCGGTGGTAGTCTGTAGGACTAAGGTACAGAACAAAATAAAAGCCATTCTTATAGTTGACCGTACGAGGGGAACGATTAAGCAGCTCTTCGATGGTGTAGTCTTGACCTTTGACATTCACAATCAAGCCTTCTTTGATGTCGCCGATACCTGTAATACTGGCATCAACAGGACTTACAACACGAGATAGGTCTTCGTGAATAGGGCGTAACCCTGGCTTTAATCTGCGTGTGAAGAAATCATTCAAAGATTTATAATCTTGTAAATGCTTCTCAGCATCTTCGATGCGTATTCCGTAGGATTGGGCAAAGCGAGGAATGAAGATCCGGCTTGCTTTGGATCTGGCAAAAGCACCTGTCACTTGGGACACCCATTTCCGTGAAGACAGCTCCGTTAGCAATCGAAAAAATGGTTTAGACATAGATTAAAAAACTCCTGTTCATTCATGGTTAGAGGACATTGCTCAAGATCAAGTATCCCTATATTCGGAGAGACTTTGATCAAGATCAAAGATCCCTTCATGCAGAGAGACTTTGATTAAGATCAAAGATCCCTATATTATGTTCTTCGCTAATCTTGCCACAGAAAGGTAAAAGAATCAATTGTCGAATGAGAAAGGAATGCATGGTAAGCGCAAGAAAAAAACAGCCTAATGGCTGTTTGAGGTGGAATATGCTAGCTTTGCTTATAATCCCCGCAGGTATAGCAGGTAGCGAGATTAACGGAGATGGGAACAGAGGACCCGGCGAACTTGATACATTGGACAGGGGTTCGAGATGAATGATCAGAAATACCCGTACAGGACTTGCAGCTTGCGATTAGCTCGAAGGAAGCATCTAAGGGCAGCGAATACTGTAAGACGATATTCTTCTTCATTAATAGACCTCTTTTCCTTTTGATGGATGCGACCCGGATCCTAGCAGGAGAAGCCTTTATGTAAACGCTTTACTATCAATATTAATCATATCACAAAATGGATCAATATGCCTTTGGTATTTACGGAAAGGAAACCGTCAATGCTGTTGATGAGGTGAAATAACATAATGTCTATAATAATGGTGGTACTAAGTATTCTGATTCCGATTAGTATGATAATAAGTGCTTGGCTGTTCACAATGTGCCGAATTGTATATCATGTGCTGGCAGTGGGCTGTGCCTATGTGTTTGGTATTATCAGCGTGCTCGCTATATACGAGATTTTAAGAGATGAGACGGTATTTATGACGAATATTCACGGCATTTTTCAAAATGGGCTATTCCTGTTAAGCGGAGCTTACTTGGGGTGTTATGGGATCTACACGTTACTGAGATGGACGCTACAGGAGCTTAGAAGTGAATAATCTGTCTTGCAACAATTATAGGTAGAAGATCGTTAAGAAGATTAGGTTCAAAAGGGAAGGTAGATGAAGATGAAACGAGATATACCTTTGTTGATCAGGAGCGCGGTGTTCGCAGCTGTGTTTTCACTGCTTTTAACTGGCTGTTCGTCGTCTCACCCGGGAGACAATCCGTCTTCCTCAGCACCCGCCGCGACACCGCCGAGAGTGGAAGCTACACCGACATCAACACCAGCACAAACACCAGTCGCAACAAGCGGTGTTGTAGCGATGACGCTGGAAGAAAAGCTAGGACAGATGATTATAGCGGGAATTGATGAGTACAGTATGAATGAACATGCACGCGAACTGATTGAAACCTATCACGTTGGCGGGATTATATTATACAAGCCTAATGTGAAAAATACGACTCAACTGGTAGGTCTAGTTAATGAATTGAAACAAACGAATGCCGTGAATAAGCTGCCGCTTTGGCTGGGAGTAGATGAAGAAGGCGGCAGAGTGACACGGTTGCCGGATGAGATTACGAAAACACCGACCAGCAAAGACATCGGTAAAACCGGTCGTCCTGTGCTCGCTTATAATATCGGCCAACTGCTCGGGAAAGAACTAAATGCCTATGGCTTAAATATGGATTTCGCACCCGATCTGGATGTCAATAGCAACCCTAATAATCCGGTCATTGGAGATCGTTCCTTCGGATCTACTGCTTCTATTGTGAGCAGCTTTGGTGTTCAAATGATGAACGGACTACAGAATCAGCAGGTTGTCCCTGTTGTAAAGCATTTTCCAGGACATGGTGATACTTCGGTAGATTCGCATGTGGGACTACCGATCGTCCAAAATGACCTCGCCCGCTTGCGTAAGCTTGAGCTGGTTCCGTTCGCAGAAGCTTTCAAGCATCAGGCTGACGCGGTCATGGTCGCTCATATTCTGCTGCCTAAAGTGGATGCTCAGAATCCTGCTTCGATGTCGAAAAAGATTATGACAGATCTTTTGCGAAAAGAAATGGGGTTTGAGGGACTCATCATGACCGATGATATGACGATGGGGGCCATCGAAAAAAATTATGAGATTGGCGCTGCGGCTGTAAAATCGGTGTTGGCCGGATCCAATGTCGTAATGGTAGGTCACGATTACGACAAGGTAGTTACTGTAATCAGTGCGCTCCGTAAAGCTGTTCAAGAAAAACGCATCCCTATGAATACGATCGATCAAAGCGTTGTTCGGATTATGAAACTGAAACAAAAATACAAGGTGAAGGATGAAGCTATCCGTACACCTGACATCGCTTCTTTAAATAAAGCTGTACAGCGAGTGTTGGATGAAAAATAAAAACCTTTACTTCCCAGGGTAACCATGGGAAGTAAAGGTTTTTCTGATGATGCTGGATTGCTCCAGTGAAAAGGAGACGCATATGATACGATTTTCGATTATTAATAGTGAACGTAGGCGCATCACCAGTATCATTGTGTGTCGTTTCTAGTAAACAGGAGTGCCTCCATCTAACAAATACTTCGCATAGGCAATAGGATTATAGTAGGTGGCTTTCCATTCTTCCATCATATCAGCTTCTCTGAAGGTATACCGTTGGTCTTTGCCATTGCATTCAATAAACATGGGAAATCCTTCGCTTGTAATCCCGACATCGAGTCCTAAATCGGCCAAATGCGGTAGATTCATGCTTAAATGCTTGGCAACTCTAAGTGAAAAATCTGTAATTTGCTCGAGAACGGCAGCTTGATCCAAAGAAGGATATTCGGTTGTCAGAATATCGGTCAGTGTTCGTACTTCACCACCCTGAGCGACGTTGGTCAGGAAGAGCTTGCGTGAAGAAACTTTGGCTACGATGCCTGTCACTCCCCATTCGCCGCTAGCTCCGCGTTGAACAGAGATACGCAGATCAAATGGACGCCCGTCAAAAGTAGCCAGAGGTAAGCGTTGCTGCACGATATAGCCGCGGTTTTGAATTTTGCGTAGGAGGGCCATGGGTAGCTGCCTGCGGAAGCGGAGCTGACGCCATATTTTATTGCTGATTTTTAATGTTGCTGGATAAATGAGCTGCCAACCGTTAGGAACTCGATCCATTTTCATAACGCCCCGTCCGATGCTAGATTTCTTCGGCTTGATGATGATAGACTCGTAGGCACTCATCATGATTTTTATGTTTTTCATGGTAGCAGGATAAGTGCCAGGCAGATGTGGTCTAATAACCTCATCCTTCAGAAGAATATGGTGAATATGCAGCTTGCTGTATCGATTCCAGTTGTTGAATATACTAATGCCACGCTGTGTCCAACTCTCCAGTTCTTCATAAGAAGCACGATCCAAGTAAATGGCTCGGTTATGAATGAATTTGGGCATATCAATCCATTCTCGCATATATTGAATCCCTTTTTGAACGAATGCATGGACCTTCATCGTATCTATTCGAACATCTTGCATGCGGAAGTAGCATGGGGTGACGCCATATTCTTTGCCTGCATCACTGTAATATTGAATGGCTTCGTATTTTGTATTCCCTAGGGGAATGCCTGTGTACAAGGAATCGTTGACTAATATACCCACATAGGGATTTTCCATCTTCATCACTCCTTAGAGTTTTTCACCAGAAAAACTGGCCTCGAAATGATACGCTTAGATTTTTTCGCCAGGAAGCTTTCAGTGTCATAGCTTTATGGGTCATTGAAAAATAGCGGCTCTAATACAGCTTATGGAAAAGCAATGCAGCTCGTTTGTACGGATGCTGATGCTTTCCCGAAAAAACGGGACGAATACCCAAACTTTGTGCTTTAATCCGCATATGTATAGAAGTAGGCGATATCCAAAGGGGGAAGTACAGGTGAGTCAGAGAGCTAAACGTGTTGTTATTGTTACGTCAGGGTCATTTCCCATACCCTGAGGAATTAGCAGTTCGGTTGAACAAGCTGTGCCTCGCTTCGTACGATACTTGCGAAAGCGATTTCCTAAATCTTTAAGCATAAAGTAGTCACCATCATCTGGGATTGGACGTTTATACAAAAGCATGTTGGGGAAATAACTATTTATCTAGGTGTGCGCACATTTTTTCGGGCTAACGTACATCTCTTTCTAAGCTTGAATATGTTACAAATGACTACATCATGGAGAATGGAGAGGAGTCTATGAGTAAGCGTAAGAGCAGTAGGCCTTATGTGCAAAAAGTGAACTCCAGCACGAATGAGCTCGCTTGGCTGGATGATCGTGAGTCTTCATCTGTTCAAATTAAGCAGGAAAAAGTGGAAACAAGTCAAAAAGCTGTTAAGAATGAGACGCAACCGCAATCACAGCCACAATCGCAACTGCGATCACAGCCACAACTGCAATCCAAAGGAACCATTAAAGCTCCCGCAGTTGAGTCAGGCAAACCGAATAAACATGCACCCATAGTAAGTCTCTCTAATACAGCGATACCTGCACCCCCGCTGTTATTGCTTTCTGAGCGTAAAACGGGCAAATTTGTAAACCCTGTTGTTTACACAGATGATATTGTCGAAGAAGCGGTAACATGGGAGAAAATCGCCAATCGTTCCGTCGACGAGAGCAAAATCAAGCCGCAAAGTATCGGTGCCAAAGTCATTAAGGATTTTGCTATCGATCATTCAAAGCTGGCGCCAGCAAGTGTGACGAGAGATAAGATTGCAAATCTCGTTATTCACGATGAGCATATCGCTCCGCAAAGTATCTCCGGCGATAAAATTCAAGATTACTCTATCCCCGGAAGCAAGCTGCTTGATAACAGCATTACGGCGGATAAGCTAGCTGATCAAACGATTGATTCCTTAAAGCTAGCGGACGGTTCCATTCTCCCGCAGCATTTATCAGAGCTTGTCATTACAAATGAGTTAATTGATAACCAATCAATAACAGCGGAGAAAATTCGCAGCGGCTCCGTACATGCTAAACATTTGTCCAATTATAGTATCGACACCGCCAAACTGATGGATGCAGCCATCACATCGGATAAGTTAAGAGATCAAGCCGTAACAGAAGAGAAAATTGCTAACGCGAGCATCAGTTCCGTACATTTTCAACATGAGATTATTTACAATGAGCATTTAGCCGATGGAAGCGTACAGAGCCGAAACATAGCACCAGGTCAAATTGAAGCTGCACATATTGCTGATGGAGCGATAGAGGGCTACCACCTGGCCATTCATTCTATTACAACGGATAATTTGGCATCATTGGTAATAACAGAGGAAAAGCTAGTCAATCAGGCCGTAACCAATCAGAAGATTGCCCCACAATCCATTGATTCCAAGCATTTGCTGAATGCCTCTATTCAGGCAGAGCATATCGCTAACGGTTCCATTAGAGCCCCGCACATTGCCTCAAGCGCAATAAAGACTGAACATATCGCTGAGGATGCCATCTACACGGATCTGATTCAAGATGAATCGATTACATCAGCCAAATTAGCCGAAAATACGATAGAAGAAAAGCATATTCGTTCAAAAGCGATACAAAACGGGCATCTCGCAGATAATGTCATCTCCAACTCGAAGCTGCAGGATGAATCGATTACATCGGCCAAACTAGCTGGAAATGCAATAGAAGAAAAACACATTTCAGAGCAGGCGATCCATAACGGGCATCTCGCAGATAATGTCATCTCCAATTCGAAGCTGCAGGATGAATCGATTACATCGGCCAAACTAGCTGGAAATGCAATAGAAGAAAAACACATTTCAGAGCAGGCGATCCATAACGGGCATCTTGCAGATAATGTCATCTCCAATTCGAAGCTTCAAGATGAATCGATCACCTCATCGAAACTGGTTGAAAGCAGTGTCGAGGGAAGACATATTCGTCAGCAAGCGATTCAGAATTGGCATTTGGCAGATAGCATCATCTCCGGCTCGAAGCTCCTAGATGAGTCCATTACTTCAAGCAAACTGGCAGATAGCATCATAGAAGAAAGACATATTAGCGAGTATTTAATAAAGAATACACATCTTGTCGATAGCGTCATCTCTAGCGCTAAGCTCGAAGAGGGAGCAGTGACGACTGAGAAATTATCTGACGGCAGTGTAGATGCTTCGAAGATTAAGGAAGGAAGTGTGACGTCCGAAAAGATAGCAGCAAACACGATCACGACCGATCATTTGCAGCTGGGCATCATTGGAAGTGAGCATTTGACAGACGGTACCGTACTAGGAACACACGTTTCACTGGGTACTATTGGTACAGGACATCTTCAAAATGCTGTCATAACCAGTGATAAACTAAGCTTAGGCGCTATTCGTTCCGAGCATGTTTCGAATGGTGCAATCGGCTATGAACAGATCGAACAGTCGGCTATTCATCGCGAGCACATCGATGAAGAAGCCGTTACGACGCATCATTTGCAGGATCAAACCATTACTACGAGTAAAATCGCGGAAGAAGCGGTGACAAGTACCAAAATCGCATCTATGTCCATTGAAACCCGTCATCTGCAAGAAAGAATTATTGACGGCATTCATATTAAGCCTGGTGCAATTTCATCGGATCACTTGGCGCAAGGCTCGATTACTTTAGGCATTTTTGCAGATCGGAGCTTAGATGGCACGAAGCTCATCGAGCAATCTATTACAGCAGAGACGCTTGCACAAGGAGCGGTAACTGAAGAGAAGCTGGCTAAGGGCTCAGTCGGAATGCAACATCTGCAGGCCGGATCCGTCTCTGCTTGGATTCTGCAGGATCATGCGGTAACGACTGGAAAACTAGAAGAGAATGCCGTTACAGAATCCAAATTAGCCGAGTCCAGTGTTACGAATCGAAAAATTTCTAGCAAAGCTGTTCATAGCGAGCATATCGCTGACGGTGCCATAACAGCAGCAAAGCTTGCGAATGAAAGCATCCATGGGAGTAAACTGGTTGCCGGCGCGCTTAGCTCAAGGCATTTAGCCGATGGTGCGGTCAGCAGCTCTAAGCTGGCAGGGCGCGCAGTAAGTAGTGAACATCTCGCTGATGGTGCTGTGAGCAGTGCAAAGCTGGCGAAGGATAGTGTCGACAGCACGAAACTGACAGCAGGTGCTGTCACGAATGTGAAACTGGCCGATGGTGCGGTCAGCGGAGCGAAACTAGGGCTTGGCGTTGTAAGCAATGAACATCTAGCTGCCAGTGCGGTAGAAAATAATAACCTCGCAGCGAATTCAGTGGACGGAAGCAAGCTGGTCCTTGGAGCGGTGAGCAATTATCATCTTGCGGATAGCGCGGTATATGGTGCGAAGCTGGCGACAGGCAGCGTGGATAGCAGCAAATTGACCGCAGGTAGCGTTAATACCGAGCATTTATTGGATGGAGCTGTTGATGGAGCTAAACTGGCTGCGGGCAGTGTGGATAGCAGTAAGCTGAGCTCAAGCGTTATCCATCGCGAACATCTTGCCGACAGCGCAGTAGATGGCAGCAAGTTGGCTGAGGGTGCTGTTAGCCGAAATCACTTGGCTTCAGGTATCGTGGATGGGTCTAAGCTGGCAGATAGCAGCGTAGTTAGCAGTAAGCTGGCACTTGGTACTGTGGGCACGGATCACCTTGTCAACGGAGCGGTAAGTGCAGCGAAGCTGGCACCCGGAAGTGTAGACAGCAGCAAGCTGGTATCAGGTGCTGTAAATAGTGATCATATCGCAGCAGGTGCGGTGAACAGAACAAAGCTGGCAGACGGAAGTGTGGATAGCACCAAGCTAATTGATGGTGCGATCAGAAACGAGCATTTGGGTGATGGTGCAGTCACAAGCGCGAAGCTAGGAACCGGCAGTGTAGATGGCAGTAAGCTGGTAGCTGCTGCAGTTAGCAGTTATCATCTCGCAGACGGTGTGGTGGACGCTTCGAAGCTGGCAGCCGGCAGCGTAGATGGCAGTAAGCTGACAGCAGGCTCGGTAAGCGGCAGTCATCTCGTGGACGGCGCGGTCGATAGTAGTAAATTGGCAGCAAATAGTGTAGACAGCAGTAAGCTTTCTCCAGGCGCTGTAACGGGCGACCATTTAGCAGATGGAGCATTGTTCGGTGCAAAACTGGCTGCAGGCAGTATCGACGGCAGCAAGTTGGCTTCAGGGGCAATTATTGGCTATCATTTGTCGGATGGCAGCATAGATGGCAGTAAGTTGGCAGTCGGTACGGTGGACGGAACGAGGCTGGCTGCAGGCAGTGTTGATAGTAGTAAATTGGCGACAGGAAGTGTTGACAGCAGTAAATTGACAGCAGGCGCAGTCAGCAGTTGGCATCTAGCGGATGGAGCTGTGGATGGCAGCAAGCTGAGCATCGGTGCAGTGAGCAGCGATCATCTCGCGGAAGGCGCTTTGGATGGTTCCAAACTTACCGCAGGCAGTATAGATGGAAGCAAGCTGGCGACAGGAAGCGTAGACAGCAGCAAATTGACACCAGGCGCAGTCAGTGGCTGGCATGTCGCAGATGGAGCTATAGACGGCAGCAAGCTGAGTGCCGGTGCAGTGAACAGCGAACATCTAGCGGAAGGCGCTTTGGATGGTTCCAAACTTACTACAGGCAGTGTAGATGGAAGCAAGCTGGCGACAGGAAGCGTAGACAGCAGCAAATTGACAGCAGGCGCAGTCAGTGGCTGGCATCTCGCAGATGGAGCTATAGACGGCAGCAAGCTGAGTGCCGGTGCAGTAAACAGCGAACATCTCGCGGAAGGTGCTTTGGATGGTTCCAAACTTACTGCAAGCAGTGTAGATGGCAGTAAGCTGACTGTCGGCGCGGTAAGCAGTGAACACCTGGCTGAGGGGTCAGTCGACGGAACAAAGCTCTCGGCAGGTAGTGTAGATAGCAGCAAGCTGGCAGCAGGCTCGGTAAGCGGCAGTCATCTCGTGGACGGCGCGGTCGATAGTAGTAAATTGGCAGCAAATAGTGTAGACAGCAGTAAGCTTTCTCCAGGCGCTGTAACGGGCGACCATTTAGCAGATGGAGCATTGTTCGGTGCAAAACTGGCTGCAGGCAGTATCGACGGCAGCAAGTTGGCTTCAGGGGCAATCATTGGCTATCATTTGTCGGATGGCAGCGTTGATGGAAGCAAGCTGGCGACAGGAAGCGTAGACAGCAGCAAATTGACAGCAGGCGCAGTCAGCAGTTGGCATCTAGCGGATGGAGCTGTGGATGGCAGTAAGCTGGCAGTCGGTGCAGTGAGCAGCGAACATCTCGCGGAAGGCGCTTTGGATGGTTCCAAACTTACAGCAGGCAGTGTAGATGGTAGTAAGCTGACTGTCGGCACGGTAAGCAGTGAACACCTGGCTGAGGGGTCAGTCGACGGAACAAAGCTCTCAGCAGGAAGTGTAGATAGCAGCAAGCTGGCAGCAGGTAGTGTGGATGAGACTAAGCTGAGTTTCAAGACGATACAGCTTCCTGCTGCGAAACCAGCAGCTGTTCAACAATTCGGTCTGGTTCCCTTTGAATTTAAGGTGCATAACGAAATCGTGGAAGTAAACATTTTCTTTGACGAACCATTTGCGGATGTAAATTACGTTCTGACAGCTACAACTAGCCACCCATCCTGTTATGCAGTTATTAAACAAAAGCAAACGAATTCTGCACAACTGACAGTTGTGCGAGTACGGTTTTCGTCGGATGTGAATGGCACTATTAACTGGATTTCCGTGGGATCAAGAGCATAGTAACCTGTTTGAAGCTGCCTGGTTTACGAAGGTGGATCTGGAAACTGGCGGAAGACGAGGGCAATACGGCCGCCCTTGAAATCGATCCGACTCTGCGCTCGCCAGAAAAATGAACGACAACATGTAATAGGTAAAAGCAGCGAGGAATTAGAGTGAGGATAATGCAGAAAGGCCCTAAGCCTTCAATAGGCTTAGGGCCTTTCTTCGTTGCATTGGCTTGAATGCATCGCTCGCCTCAGTTGCTCTATCCGTCATTTTGATTTATATTGGGCGAGACGCTGCAAGACCACATTCGCTTTGTCAGGTTTTCCGGCATTTTGGTAGGCTTCAATCAGATTTGGAAGTATTTTTTTGACTTGCTTTTTGGTAAGGTAACTGGAATTTTCTTGATAGCGGTCAAGAAGGAAGGAGAAGTCCTCGATCGCCGTTTGCGAGCAATGAAAAAAGGACTCCGGCAGCCGCAGACAGACGTTCGCGCGTAACAGCCGAATTTCTTTTTCGTTCGGATCCAAAGTAACGGCCCGATTCATTGCATCTAATCCTTCTTGCGCATTATCTGCTTGTTTCAGAGGAGTAACGGCATCCCGCGCTAATAGAGCTAGAGTGCTGCCGTAAAATGCTTCAATTAGCGCATTGTCAGGCTCGGCCTCACGGAGCTTTAAGAGTTTCTCGTTTGCGCTTTTCACCGCTTTTTTGTCTCCGTCTACACCTTTATTATGGAGCTTTTTGGCTTCCTTGAATTTTCTCATATTTTTTTTTCTGTCATTTGACATTTCTATCAACCTCCCAAAGGACTGTATACAGATTTCGCCGTCCAAGCAGCAATTTGAGAATTCGTGTGGTATTCGCAGAATACTCCTCCACCATGATTCGGAACGCATTATACTTTTACGATATGTGAGTCTCTCTACAACGATTGGATGAAATACTTACTTTATTAAAAATATACGCTTGTCTGCAAACGGTAAGTGATTCAGTTGCCCCGGATCCTGGACTTATTAACATTCCATAACTATCTCTTAACATCGCCATCTGTAACGATTTTCTCGCATCGTCAGGTTTTTAGGCTTCTGGTGATTGTAGATATCTTGTCCACAGTTTACTATAAAGTACAAGTCGTACACGCAGGACTGATTTTCAATCGGCAAGGCGGATACATGGCTCCCGTCGATAAGTCATTGGAATTGATGAAGGAATACCAAGCTACAGTCCTTGCTACGACCCCTTCCTATGCAGCGCTCTTGGTGGAAGAAAACGAGCGGTTCGGTATAAAAATTAGTTTTTTCTGGTATCATGGTGGTTGTAATCGTTTATGTACGGCCACGACACGCTTTGGACATATTGAACTTGTGTTTACTACGGATCTCAGCCAAAAAAATCCCCTAAGGTCAACAACGTAAGCTCATCTTAATAAATGGCCTTTTTTCGTTATCGACCATGAGGGGATAATACCACCCTGAAAGCCAGCCTTATTGCAGGTAAAATCATTTACACAAAACTTTTTATTTCCGCTACTTTTTATTTTTTGCTTGTTTTTTCATATTTTTAACGAGATCCATTCCTGAGTTTGCCATTTGTTCACCGGCATATTGTACACCGCTTTTAACGGCCGTTATCAGCTTACCTACAGAAATATCGGCTGGTTGATCCAATTCTTCTATGGCTTTTATGATTTGTTTCCCGGCAACATTTGCACCACTTTTCACCGCCGTTGAATAGCTGTCGGCAAAATTTAGAAATTCTCGCTTGATTTTGCCGACAATTCCCGAGAAATCCTGACTTTCCGATGACATGTGCTCCACCTCCTCTCGAAAGCTACTCATTCGTGCAAGAATGAGAACATCTTACATGGCAGTTAGCGAACTTAATTCGCCGGTCTTTTCTTGTTCAGCCTTTTCAATCAATACTCCGCTTCCTGATGACGGTCGACCTGTTGGTACGCAAGTTTCTGCATTTCCGGCCATTGCCTCATCATGAAGTTGAATGGTCTCAGCCAGCATTAGCTCGAATGAGTCAGCAATCAACGCCGCCTCCGGCTCATCATCTACCATCGGGCTGGAATGAATTGGAACAGATCGATTTTTGCTATCCAAATAAAATTTTAAGACTGCTACAATTACGCCCGCCACAAGAACAAATGTAATTACACCGGCTAATGTTATTCCAAGAATGAAAATCGCTTTGTCTGCAAATCCCCTTTTCTTCATATTCACTTCAATTCTCACTTCCTTTGTACTTGGAATACCTATCTGTATCGAACAAAGGGGGACTCTGCCTTCAGTCCTTATTTCATTACAACTATATGTTGAACGTTGGGATCCAAAGATTTCCATCAACATCTGCTTCGTGAGCAAGTTCGGTTTGGAACGTTGAAAAAACACTTTTGATGCTTTGGGTCATGATCCTGAATAAATCAACCTCCTTTGGAAAGTAGAATTTCCAGTGTGTCATGATCAAGCGGGTTACCGTTAATTGTTGCCTTTCACAGTATATGTATGGGTTTCCTCGATATTATGGGTACTCGCTTATTGTTCGGAGTAATTCCGCTACTGTCCATTCCGCGGGTACAAAGCGGCACATAAGTTTATGGAGGAAAGAACTAATAGAGAGGTTGTACAATTAATTTCAAGCTTATAAGTAGGTGATATATGATGAATCACGTATTACTCAGGAATACAGCGTCCTTGTTCTTGTTTGGGTCACTTATTATCTTACTTCAAACAAATAACTACCTGCTGATGAGTTTTTGGGGAGTATGTGCCGGGTTGCTTTCTATCTACAAGCCTATGAGATTTTTTATTTTGACAACTATATGTTTGGGAATCGGATTCATTCTATATTTGTATGTGAACTCGCGTTGGATTACAGATTTGAATCCTAAGGAATTGCATGTTTTTTTTAACAGGTTGTCGTTGATTTTTATTATAATTCCGTTGATTATTTTATCTCTTATTTACAAAATTCCTTTCATGCGATATTGGAAGAAACCGCAATGGAACGAGTTGATAGGCATCCCATTTATATGGTCAGGTTTCCACCAATCAAAAGTAAAACATTTTCTACTCATCGCGTTAACAATCAATTTTTTTACTTTTATGCCATTTATGATTCGAAACGGATGGACCTACATCCAAGAAGTTTGGTTATTGGCTATTATTTTTTTAATAACAAACGCTATGCTTGAAGAAATGATCTGGAGAGGTATTCTTCTAAGTCGATTTTCAGAGCAATTAGGTGATAAATGGGCAGTTATTGTAACAAGTTTTGGGTTTGGACTACAGCATTATTCCCTTGGCTTTTCTTGGGGGGGTTGCATCGCATTTTCTCTTGGAGGGTTATTTTTCGGGGGAATTACGATCAAATCTAAAAGCATCGTTCCTGTAGTTATATGGCATATGTCGATTAATGCCCTTATGGTTTTCAGTGGTATAATATAACCTGAAATATTCATAGGCGCTTAGAACGGCTGGATGTAATGGATAAATATATATGGGTGTCGTGAATGAGAAAGCGCGGGAGTTGGACGATTATGTCCGGGCCCGCACTTTTTTTGTCGCTCGATACAGGTAAAAGTGACCCTCAAGTCGCTTTATCTAGTAGCTCGCTGATTGGGCTCCGGCAGAGCAGCTTCCGGAAAAGGCTGTGAACGAACGGTTCATGCTGTATGGCGAATACGCGGTACATTTTGATACACCCTATTCGGGCCGCCGTTTTTATCAGAATATGCGAATATTCTAATTATCTCATTTCGGGCATCAGTGTTTGTACCAATTTTGTACCTATTGGGCCGCTGTTGATTGTTCTCGGTTCATTATTAAATTACCATTGTTATGAGGGATCAAGACTATCACTTCCCGAATAGCTTTTTCGCTAGGCAGAGGAGAATACCGGTCACTCAGACACACAGAGTTTTGCGCTTCCGTACGAATTAGCGCTTCCCGGTCTCGGTTTTCAGCGATTGTTTCAATTTGCATTCGGAACCGCCATTGTTTCGCTCGGCAAAGGCGGGTATATGGCACCAGTCGACAAGTCCCTGGCAAGAGGCCCTGATTCGCGAGCCGCAGAACGAGAGAGCGAAAGAATTAATGCAACATATAGAGCAGTAGAAGCAAGAGATACTCCTATGAAGATCGTCGACGTCCAAAACAATTCCGGAAAAGAAGCTTGTCGACAAGGTTCTAGTTGAAAAGGGGGAGAATACGTGTGAATGAAAATATCGAGCAATTCAGAAGCAAGTTGGACGAAATCAACCGGAATCTGCTCCAAATGATCAGCGAACGTGCGCGCGTTGCCAAGGAAATAAGCCGAATAATGGAAAATCAAGGTTTGCCTAAAGATCCGGCTTTGGAAAACAAAATACTCGCCGAGCTGGCGAACCAAAACCCAGGGCCTATCGATAACGCAGCGGTCATGCATTTGTTCAAGGAAATTTTCCGTGCTACGTCCGAGCACCCTAAGGAAGACCAAAAACGCCACCTTCTCGTGAGCCGCAAATCCAAAAGCGAGGATACGATCATTCGCGTCAAGGATGCCGTAATCGGCGGCAATGCGCACGTCTTGATCGCCGGTCCCTGTTCCATCGAATCCCGGGAGCAGATGCGTACCGTGGCGGCCGCTATGAAGCAAGCCGGCGTGGGCGTCCTGCGCGGGGGCGCATTCAAGCCGAGAACGTCACCGTACGACTTCCAGGGGCTTGGCTTGGAAGGCTTAAAAATTTTGAAGGAAGTGGCGGACGAATTCGATATGGTTACGATAAGTGAAATCATGAGTCCGTCGCAGCTGGAGTTTGCAGCCCAATATATCGATGTCATCCAGATCGGCGCCCGCAACATGCAAAACTTCGACCTGCTGAAGGCGGCAGGACAGATGAAAATACCCGTTCTGCTCAAGCGCGGCATTGCGGCCACATTGGATGAGTTCATTCATGCGGCGGAATATATTGTGGCCGGAGGCAACGAACGGGTTATGCTGATCGAGCGCGGTATTCGCACCTATGAGAAATGGACTCGCAATACGCTCGATATATCTGCGGTTCCGCTCTTAAAGCAGGAAACCCACTTGCCCGTGCTCGTGGACGTAAGCCATTCGACCGGTCGCAAAGACATTTTGTTGCCTTGCGCGAAAGCCGCTCTCGCCGCCGGCGCGGACGGCATTATGGTCGAGATGCACCCTGAGCCGCAGGCCGCACTCTCTGATAGCGGTCAGCAAATCAATATCGACCAGTTCTACACGTTCTGGAACGGGCTTCGCGGGTCCGGCTTGTATAGAAGCAAGGTGTAAAATCGAATCGGAAAGAAGGATACTAGCTCGGCTCTCCATCACAAATAAAAGGTGCCTGTAATGAACGAAGTGTCAAAATCGGTAGCCCGCTCAGCCGCAAAAAGTCCGGAGCGTCCTGCGGTTGTTGATGAATTTGCGTCATTATCATATGGAATGCTGGACGAGCGGGCGCCAACCATTGGGTCGCCCCTTTACGGAAAGGTGGCGTAACACTTTTTGTTCGGATAATGGAGGAGGGGTGTTCATGACGAGTACAAAGTTTATGGACATGGATGCGTACCATGGGAAAACGGAATTCGAATTTTTTCATAGTCTGTTGTTCGAGATTTTGTTAAGGAGCGACGGACGTACTACGGATATGCTCGAAACGCTGATGGACGATAAAGTTTCGGTCCGCGTGATCGCGCAGGAGCAGGTCGAGGAAGAGCAGATCGAACATTCTGGCGAAATCTTTGGAGCGCCTTATTATAGAAGAGAATCGATTCTAATCAGTGAAAAGAGCAACTTCGTCGTATCGCACAATATTGCGCTTGTCAGTTCGAAATACGTGCCGGCTCCTATGTTCGAGGCGCTGGCAGGCAGGCAAGAGGGAATCGGTAAGACGATCAGCACACTTGGTTTGCAAACGTCGCGCAGGCTGGCCGATTACGGCTGGAGAAACGAAACGGAGGCGGTCGATTTGTTTCAAAAGCCGCTCAAGCTTTGTTTTGCTCAGATGAACGAGATGGTGCCATACAAGAAATATTGTATTTATTTCGACTCGGCTCCGGGAATTAATATGATAGAATATTTCAATCCGAATATGATCCGGCATCGGTTGAAACAAGTCATTTATGAAAAGCAAGAAAGAAACGACTAGTGTAGCATGGAAACCTGCCTATCTACACAAATAAGAACCTTTACTCTTCGGGTTGTTTGACCCATGACGAGTAAAGGTTTCTTGATGTTTTCCACAGTTTGTTTCTTTGTATGCGCTCCCATGTTGATCATGCAATTGTGAATCACATATTGGAGAACCCTGCAGCTTTTGCCTTGGAGGAAATTAACTCATGTTAATAAAGTGCTATGATATTTAATGATACTAGATACGATAACCGACAAGTTATTTTTCTGTTTTAAAAAAAACTTGTAGAGGGCTTCTCTATCCTCTGTACATACTTGCCACTCTTTAGGGATTGATTGGATAACTTCAAAGATCAATTCGTTTGGCAAACCCATAATTTTTTTTGCAAACGAAGTAAGCTCTTTGGAATCATCGAGAAGAGAGAAGGCCCATTGATAAATAGGCCAATGGTATGTGTATTTTGGTTCCTCACTAAGCGTTTGAGCAGACCATTCATATCTGCCCGGAAAACATCTGCCATGATCAATCATATGAACATAATAGCCGCCTTCACCTAGACGTTCCAAAATTAAATTCCTTACACCCCGATCGGTGTTGTTCACCCATTGGTCGAATACCGTTATTCCTGCAAGCATTTCGCGGTTTTTCACTTCCGTCTTAGAGGGAGGAGCATCTCTAACATCCTTGAATACATAACAGTTTTCAATAAATACACAGCCATATTGGAATCCGGAACGAAAGGAGTATTCTTTGGAATGTAATGCAGGAGTCTTCCTTATAAATTCCTTTGGTATATATACAAGGTCTTGGGGGATAACGGGAAGCGAAAGGAGCCCTGCCAATTTGCCAACCACATATTCATTGACCACTTCTTTGTATCTATCTTTCCTAGTAGCGTTCCACTTCACGACATATTTTTTACCATCACTGAAAAGAATGACATGAGCGGTTCCGCCTCTTAACACTTGTATCCACTTAACCGGATATTTGGGCTGTCCCCTAGTTTTGCCTTGTTCCATTTATCAATCCCCTCCGTCTTTTATTCTCAATTAAGCTGTATATGTTTTGTTGTTCCACGATTTGCTTATTCGAATCTATGAAGATCTTATATGACGATCTTCATATATTTATTAAATGCAAAATGGAAACGTTCTGAACTGGACAACTTCTTCATATATTTACATAAAATTTGTATATATTCAGTTAATAATAAAAAGCATCGCATAGCACAGCACAGCAGAAAACCTAGCGGTAGTCTTCCGCTAGGTTTTCTTATCGTAAGGATATGGGTGTCATTTTTTCAAGATGATTTCATCATAATATTTTTTTTGTTTAGCCAGCTGCAAAGAAAGATTAAAGTCTCTCTCTACTTTTTTTCGTGCATTTTCCCCCAATTTAATCCATTCTTCAGGATGATCAATTAACCATATCATTGCTTGTGCTAAATCATTAACTGACTTTTCGGGTACCAGAAGCCCAGATACCTTGTTTTCGACCAATTCCGGAATTCCCGCGTGATTCGTTGAAATAACAGGCATTCCAGTGGCCATGGCCTCTTTTAATGTGTTCGGAATTCCCTCCCGATTTCCTTCTCGATCTGTACAGCTCGGAGCACAAAATATATGAGTACTGTGATATTTTTTTTGAATTTTACTGTATTCGATCCAAGGAATGATTCGGACACTGCTGCCGAGCTCTAGTTTTTCGATCAGTCTGCGGTATTTTAGTTCACAGGGTCCATTGCCAATTAAAGTCAGCTTTACAAATTGCCGTTGTTTATATACAAGTGCGAAGGCGCGAATCAGGTCGGCAAATCCTTTTTTTTCGACAAAACGTCCGATTGCTAAAAATCGGATTTTTTCATTTGGGTCCAGTTTACGTGGCTTACTTTCAAACCGCTTTAAATCGACACCACCGTACAATACACGAATTTTATGTTCGGGACACCCCAATTTAACGATTTCTTCTTTCAAATGCTCACATACCGGGAAGAACAGATCAGCAGTCTTAAATAAACTTTTTAAATGGTTTAAGTTTATTTTTTTCTTGGGGTATACGGTTGCGTCTTTTCCACGAAAGCTTACAAATAAAGGGATTCCTAATTTTTTCTTTAAAAATTGAAATCTTGGCGCTAAAGAACCATGATGAATATGAACACCGGCGATACGAAACCGCCTTAAAAGATTGGGATTTTTTTGGATTGCTTCCAAAGATATCACAGATGGAGAGAGAGAATGTAGCTGGAGCTGCAGTTGGGGCTGGTTTTCTTTCGATTCCCGCGTTAACATGATTCCTCGGTATCCTTTTACCCTAAAGATTTGTTGTGTTACATGACCGTCTTCCAATGAATATTTATGATGCAGAAGAACATGGCGACCTTTTTTCACAACCGCTTCCCCCCTTTATTTGGCAGCTTTATTTTGGGATATATCGTTTTTCTTTTCAGGGAAACGCGAGGTCTACTTTTCTTTTTTGGCGATAGCCATGTGTTCATATTCCAATGATACAATTTGCAGGCATTTATCCGAATTTGGAGGTTGCGTTTTTTCGACGGGAGTTTTTTTCGAATATGCCTGCGATATAAGACTAACGTTTTCTTTTGGCAGTACCCCCGATAATAGCATGCTAAACGAAGCCACATATCCCAATCTTGGGAATATCGATATTTCGGGTTAAACAGCCCGGTTTCGGCAAAACAACTTCGGTGAATGACTGCAGTAGATGTGCGTATGGTAAATTTTCGATTGAAAAGTTGAACCCGTAACTTGTTTAAATTCTCAAACCCTTTAGCATCGCGAACTATTTTCTTTTTCTTCCCCCCTACGTAATTGTAGTACCAACTGTATAAAAAACGACAATTCGGATGGGCGGTTAAATATGCTTTGTTTTCCATCAATTTATTAGGGAGAAAGCGGTCATCCGAGTCTAGAAATGCGATGTATTTCCCTCTTGCCAATCGAATTCCTGTATTTCTGGCTTCGGAAGGACCAAGGTTTTCTTGATACACGTATTGAACTTTGCTGCCAAACGAGTTGACAATTTCTGCTGTTTGATCTGTCGAACCGTCGTCAACGACGATGATTTCATAATCTGTAAAAGTTTGCTGAAGCACACTTTTTATGGCTTCGCCGATATACCGCTCACGGTTATATGTTGGAATAATGATACTGAAAAAAGGTCTTTCTTCTTCCTTCTTTTTATGGTTATCAATAATCAATTCGAACATTCGTTCTAATTTTGCTGATTGTATCTTCTGATTGAAATTGGATGCTACTTTGAACCTAGCATTCAGCCCAAGCTTCCGCCATGTTTCCGGCTTACTGATCAAATCATTTAATTTCCTTGCAAGGCCATCTATGTCTTTTTCAGCAACCAGATGTCCATTGACACCATCTTGTATCAATTCCGGGATTCCTGAGTGAGAGGTTGAAACCACAGGAAGTCCGGATGCCATGGCTTCTTTAATTGCGTTGGGGATGCCCTCCATGTTGCCTGTTCGATCCGTCATACTGGGAAGACAAAAAATATGTGCTCGATCCAATTGTTTGGTTATCTCCTGATGTGGCAGAGAGCCCAATAATTCAACATTTTTTTCGAGGTGCAGCTTTTTAATCAATCGTTTTAATTGATATTTTAATACGCCATCTCCAATCAGACTGAGCCTGGTTTGAGGAAAGACTTGATGAACACGATGAAAAGCTTTAATCAGCATATCTGCCCCTTTTTTTTCTACCAGCCTGCCCACATAGATGATCCGTATGAGACCGTCTGCGGGGAGTGAGCGTTCTTTGTAAGCAAATTGATCCACATTGATTCCGCTGTAATGGACAACAATTTTTTCCTCCGGGCAGCCATGTAGGACTAACTCGCGTTTCATCGCCTGGCAGGGTACTGTAAAGCAATCTCCAACAGCAAATAGGTGCTGTAGTGATTCTTTATGTTTTTTCATCCTGGCGGTTCCGGGAGAATCGCATCCGTGAAAGGAAGTAACGAGCGGAACGTCTCGGAGCTCTTTTAAACGTATCATCCTGATGCCAGATTGCCCGAAGCGGGCATGGATGAGTTGAAAATAGCGATTTCGCAGCATCCGGTCTAACTGCTTAAATGTAGGGTCTATATGAACGTTCTCACATGGAAAATTGCTTTTATTTCTTCGTTTTCTACAAAAAATGTAAGGCTTGAAGCGCTTCATTTCCTTAATCTCTCCGTAAATAAATGTCTCGCTGATCGGCAAAAAAATGGATCGTATAACAGCGATGTTGTTCAGAGGAATTCCTCCTTTGTCCCATTTTTGATCTTTAACTCTAATATATGAGGGCTAGAAGCGGAGTGTATAGACGTTAGTTGAGGTAGGAGTGAATTTACGAAAAGAACATATTTGCCCACGCTTTTTAAATGACCATGCATAGTCTGTTAGGAAGAGCGGACGAGGAAGAAAGGAGTTATGGAGCAATGGAGCGGCTAAAACGGAAGATAGAGAATGAATTTGGAATTAAAATCAAGACGGTGGTCTTGATCAAACACCTAAAAAATTCAAGCTTCGTCGCTCAAGTTGTCACGGAAGAGGGCAAGAAATATGCTCTCAAAAGCCTTTTTATCACACCAGAACGGCAGCTTTTTATTGCCAAATCGGAGCAAATGTTGGCCCGAAAAGGAGTGAATTTAGCTCGACCGATACCAACTTTGAAAGGTGATCTGTTCATGATCTATGGCCGGGTTCCTTACGTCTTATACCAATGGATCGATGGTAAAAGCCCCCAATTGCGTAATCAGGATGACCTTGAATCGATTGTTCAGGTAATGGCCCGGTTTCACTTTGCCTCTCATGATCTGGGATACCCATCTGATGTAAAGATCTATGCACATCCTCATTGGGAGAAAGAATACAAACAACGTTCAAAGTCGATAAAACGTTGGTTCAATGCACACAAAGCATCGCAAAACCGGAAATATGCGATCATCAACCATCATATCCCCTTTTTTCAACGGATTGCCAAATCAGCGCTGAAAGCGTTGAAAAAGAGCCGATACCGAGACTACAGGGATGGGCTTGTTTCTACCAAAAGTTTAGTGCACGGCGACCTTCATCATAAAAACTTGATTAATCAAAAAGATAAAGGGGTATTGATCGATTTTGAAGATATCCGTTATGATCTTCCTTCCAAAGATTTGCTCCGCATTTACAGCATGTTTACAAAAAGCCACTCGTTTAAAGGGAAAATATTCCACGGTATGATGAAAACGTATGAACGCCATAATCCGCTTGCCCCTGAAGTCAGACATCTTGTTTGCATTGACTTTTTATTTCCGCATATTTTCGAACGGATGCTGCGTAAAAAAAAATACGTCAAAATGAACACTAAACAACTAAAAGACTGGATCAAACAGGAAAAGAAGAAAGCGGAATATGTTTACCACCATTATTTTAAAAATAATAGTATTGAGGATAGGAGGGGCTGATTTGCAAAAAATTGCTTTTGTCCGCCAGCGTTATCTTCCTCCGTCTGAAACGTTTATATATGAAGAGTTGAAAAATATTAAAACGTTCATGCCGATCGTGTATACACGAAAAGAATTGAATTTGGAACGTTTTCCTTTTCCAAGAATTAAACGATTACCTCACAGTACTAAGAAAATTTCCCGAGCATTCAAGAGGAAAAAAATTAAACTCATTCATGCCCGTTTTGGAAACGCGGGAGTTGGTCTGCTGAAAGCCAAACGGCGGCTTCGCATTCCCATGTTGACCTCGTTCCACGGATTTGATTTGCCTGCTAATAGAAATTTGCGAGAATCTTACCATCGAAGGCTGCCGGTATTATTCAAAGTTGGCGAGAAATTTACGGTTCCGTCTCGTCATATGAAACGGCAATTGATCAAATGGGGATGCAAACGGCGCAGAATAAAAATTATGTACAGCGGGATTGATCTGAAGAAATTTCCATATAAGCAGCGTGAGCACAAAACGGACAATATAAAGATCATTGCGGTCGGGCGCCTGCATAAAAAGAAAGGATTTCGCTATTTATTGAAGGCTTTCAAAAAAATTCATAATCAATATCCATCAACCCGGTTAATCATCGTAGGAGACGGAGATGAGCGAAAGAAATTAGAGCGTCTCATTTCAGCATTAAGACTGAAAGAACATGTTCAACTGCAAGGTCTCGTTGCGCACAACCAACTCACCGGGTTGTTGAACCTAGCAGATATATTTTGCCTGCCCAGCATAACGACCAGGGACGGAAACCATGAAGGCATTCCGAACTCAATCAAGGAAGCGATGGCGACGGGGCTTCCTATCGTTTCGACACGCCATGGCGGAATTCCTGAACTGGTAACCGATGGAAAGGAAGGATTTTTGGTACCTGAAAAAAACGTCGGGAGATTAGTGAAAAAAATCAAATATTTGATGAAAAATGCTTCTTTGCGACAGGAAATGGGAAAAAAAGGGCGCGAAAAGGTGGAGCGCCATTTCAACTCAGCGAAACAGGTAACAATTTTGGAAACCATTTATCGTAATTTAATCAAGAAAGGGCGAAGATGATGGTTAAAATCAAAACGGTAGGCAAGGTCCATTCTCCTCAGATTACGGTAGTTATCCCCACTTATAACCGTGCGCAGTATATAACCCGGGGGGTTAAAAGTGTATTACGGCAAACCACCGGAAGATGGAAGTTGTTAATTGTTGATGACGGGTCGATGGACCGCACGAGAAGCGTACTTAGACCCTACTTAAAGGATCCTAGAATCCGTTATGTGAAACTAAAGAAAAATCGAGGCGTTTCTTCCACGTTGAATTACGCCTTATCGTTAGTGAATACAAAATATTTTTCACAGCTTGACGCAGATGATTGGTATGCGCCGAATACACTCAAAACCTGTTTGAATCAGATGAGGAAATCGGGCAGAAAAGTTGCTGTCGTTTATGGAAATGAGAAAGTATGGAAGTCAAAGAAAATGGGCAGGATCAAATATTTAAAAATGAAAAAAAAGCGTCAAATCCACGGAAAATATGATTTCATCACTTTTCATCCGATGATTTACCCTCGTTTTTATCGGACAGAAGCGCTTCGCAAAGTCGGAGGATGGACGACAAGAGTACCACAAAAAGGCCGATTTGCCGAGGATAGACAAATTCTTCTCAAACTTGCGGGAAGCTACAAGTTTAAATATGTGAACCGGTCGATGTATAACCGTTTGAAACATAACAAAAATAATTCGAGAATCGAGAACCGCGATAAATATGCCAAAGTTACAAAATATTTGTACAAAACAGCATTAAAACGGTGGGGAGATCAATATAAAGCAAAATTCGTTCGGGTTGGAGGCAGGCTTAAAGTAGGCAGGTTAATAAAAAAGAAAAAGTAACCCTATGATACGCAAACAAGGCGATTATTCCGGTTTGTTTTATTTTTCCAAAATAGACTGCTGCCATATGTCATGTGATCCAGTAGCACATAGCATAGTAAAAACATTGAAACCAATGTAAAGAACTGGGAGGGGAAAATGTGGGCAATATAAAGCAGGAAAATTGGTTAACAACGCTGGAAGTCATTAATGAAATCAAAAAATCATTGGAAGACAAGAAGCCGCTTTCCATCGTCCGTGTCGGTGACGGTGAAAATATTTGCCTAACCCAATACCAAGTGTGGCCGATTCGGAAAACTCTCTCCACCCGCTGGGCGAGATTGTCAAGTGTCACGAATTGGAAAGGGGTACGCTTACCTAATGTAGAGCTACGCGATCAACTGATTAAGTCTATTAAAAAGGCTGATATTGTCGGAATTCCTTTTCACAAAGATAAGGAGATATTGGCGGAGCAACAATATTTGCGTCCTTTGACGGACGCTTGTTTTAAAAGATTCAACATTCGCCCCCAAAAGCTTTGCCATACATTTGTCAACCGCCACATGGTCGAATATCAGCAATTTTGGGAAATGCTGAAGGGAAAAAAAGTGGTCATCATCTCCCGTTGGGCCAAAGATTTCAAAAAATTGGTTGGTAAAAGGTACGGTCAATTCGATATTGAAATCGTCAAAACGATTCGGATAGATCGATATGAGATGATTCCCGAAGTGTTGCGCAAAATGAAATCGGTCGAATGTGATATCGTATTTATTTCTGCAGGAGTCAATGCCGTTATATTGGCGCAGAAGCTGGCGGGTGAACAGGGACGAATTGCGATTGACTTTGGGAAATCAGCGATTTTTATGCTAAAAGGGAGTCCAAAGGTTCAGCCTTGGATTCCCAAAGATACAGATACACATGAGAAGTCAAAAAAGGGGCGAGGAGTCTTGAAGATCACCGTCATAGGTTCGGGATACGTTGGTACAACAACGGCGCTCGTATTAGCCAAGCTGGGTCATGATGTTATAGGTTACGATGTCGATTCCGGTAAAGTCGGTAAGTTAAACCAAGGCTTGTTGCCATTTAATGAGCCTGGTTTGGATCAATTGCTCCGGGAACAATTGAAACACGAGCGAGTCGTATTTTCCTCGGATGCTCAATCCGCCATAACGAAAAGCGAAATTTTAATGATTTCCGTTGGCACTCCTTCAACTTCTAGCGGAGGTGCAGATTTAACCTATTTACAGCAGGTAATAGACACGATAGTTGCACATATCAATGGACCCAAAGTTGTTGTTATTAAAAGTACAGTACCTATCGGGACTAATCGATGGATGAAAGAGCAACTGGCAAATAGGATCGATACGAATAAGTATCCGATTGAAGTCATCTCGAACCCCGAGTTTTTACGTGAGGGAGTGGCTCTTCGCGATTCCCTTCATCCATCTCGAACGGTAATTGGTGGAGAAAATAGTGCAGCTATTGAAAAGGTAAAAGAGATGTATGCTTCGCTAAAGACCCCATATTTCATTTGTAATTATGAAACATCAGAGATGATCAAATATGCCTCGAATGGATTTTTAGCCACTAAAATATCCTATATTAATGAAATCGCTCGATTAGCCGACGAGGTGGGAGCGGATATTGAGGAGGTTGCGGCGGGGATGGGCATGGATCCTCGTATTTCTCCGCATCATTTGCATGCTGGAATCGGATATGGCGGCTCCTGTTTTCCCAAAGATGTTGATGAACTTCTTTATCTAGCGAAACAAAGAAAAGTAAATTTGCATCTGCTTAAAGAAGTGAAACGAATCAACGACTCGCAAATCAGATGGTTTCTTAAAAAAATAAAATCACTGATTTATTTAGACGGCAAACGGGTGCTTGTAGCCGGTATTACATTTAAAGAAGATACGGATGATCAGAGGGAATCACCCGGCATTCGTCTGATTGAACAGCTTCTTGACCAAGGTGTTGAGGAAATCAGGGTGATGGATCCGACGATCTCTTCTCTGGAGCAAATTCATTGGACAAAAGGATTCAAAGGCGAAGCTGAGCGGAGAGTGAAAGTGATCACGGAGCAAAGTGAAGCGGCAACTGGCGTACATGCTGTCATTTTGACGACCTCATGGCCACAATTTTCCTTGCTCCCTTGGAAAGAGTGGGTGAATAAAACCGATTCACCTTATCTGTTTGATGGACGGAACTTTCTTGATCCACTGGAAATGCGCACCTACGGATGGCGTTATGAAGGTATTGCAAGGGGAAGAATGCAATAGCATTATTTATCATTTAGAACGGAGGAAAGCGGATGATCGGAATATTGTATCCCCGCCCGATGCTAAGCCGTTTAATCAACGGAAAACGCAGCTTTGAAAAGCCCTCTTTTTATCTGGAGACAGCACGCAAAACAGGGGAAGAAATTGTTTTTTTTTCTCTGCCGGATATTGATTGGAAAAATGGGAAAGTTCGGTGTTGGGACGGGGTAAATCCGGTTCTTTCGAAAAGACAACTTCCCCCTGTGATAATAAATCGAACAAGGCTGAATCGTGTTTATTTCAGAAACGCGATTCAGCGTTTGAAACAGATGGGGTTGATTATTTTTAACGAACATAATGTTATCTCCAAGCTGGAGATTCATAACATTTTGTCTCGAAACCCTAAGATTCTTCCCTACCTTCCAGCAACAAATGCAGTGACTCATCATTCTGTGAAAGATCTTCTGGAACAAAATAGCAGCTTATTTCTCAAACCAAGGACAGCATCAGTCGGCAATGGAATCATACGCATTCGAAAAATAAATGATGATACTTTCGCCGAAACCAATGTACTTGGGCGAACTGAACGGAAAAAAGTGGACATCAATCAAATTGTCGAAAACATCAAGAAGAAGAAAAGAGATTACTTAGTGCAGCAGGGAATTTCCTTGATGACATATAAAGGAAAACTGGTTGATTTTCGCGTATCCATGCAAAAGGATGGGAAAGGCCGATGGCAGTACACCGGAATGGTCGGGAAAGTGGCTAAAAGAGGGTCCATTGTTACCAACCTTCACTGCGGAGGTAAATCGGTGAAAGCATCGAAACTATTTCAAAAATGGGAATGGAATGAAAGAGAAATCGAAAGAAAAATTGTTGAAATGGGATTACGTATTGCCAAAACTCTTGATAAAGAACTCCCCCATATTGCCGATTTAGGGTTAGATATTGCACTAGATGAGCAACAGCACCCTTGGTTTATCGAAGCTAATTTCCGTGATTTGCGGATTACTTTTCGGGATGCCGGTGAAAAGGAGAAGTGGCGGGCAACATTTGCAACACCTATTTATTATGCGTCCTATCTTAATAAGCAGCTTAGTGAAAAGAAAAGTGATACGTCAGAAGAGTTCGGCAGCTCCGAGTAAATTAAACCTTATTCCTAATGTTAAAAGGCGGCTCCCGTATTCGTTAGGAGTCTTCTTTTTTTTCATGTCCATTGATCACGTTATTTAAGAAAAGAACATCTTTGCCCACGCTTTTCATATGGCTTTCGCATAGTTTGAAAGTGGGTAAAAAAATCTAGAGTTGGGAGGAAATCACTTGAATAAAATTGCTTTTGTCCGCTTTCGTTACCTTCCATCATCAGAAACATTTATTTATGAAGAGTTAAAAAACATAAAGAGTGTCAAGCCGATTGTGTTTGCCCGAAAAAGATTCAATCTGAAACGGTTTCCTTATTCAAGAGTGAAAAAATTGCCTAGCAGTTCGAGGAAAATTGTCCGATTATTCAGGAGAAAGAGAATCAGACTTATTCACGCGCGTTTTGGAAAAGCAGGAGTCCGTCTGATGAAGGTGAAGAAAAGACTTCGCATTCCGATGATCACTTCGTTCCATGGATTTGACTTACCAGCCAGGAGAAACAGGAGAAAGTCTTATCATCGAAAGCTTTCAGTGCTTTTCAGAGTTGGCGATAATTTCACAGTTCCGTCCCGCCAAATGAAACATCAATTGGTCAGGTGGGGATGTCCCTCACATAAAATCAAAATTATGTACAGCGGAATTGATCTGAACAAATTTAAATATACGCGAAGAAAACCTAAAACAAAACATATAAGAATCATTGCTGTAGGGCGCTTGCATAAAAAGAAAGGATTCCAATATTTATTACGAGCTTTCAAAAAAGTACATGATCGATACCCATCAACTCGGTTAATGATCGTAGGACAGGGAAAAGAGCGTAGAGCATTAAAACATCTCATAGCAGCATTAAAAATTAAAAAATATGTCAAGCTGAAAGGGCTTGTGGCTCATAGGAAATTGGCAGGATTGTTGAACCGGGCGGATGTATTTTGTCTACCTAGCATAACCACCCGTGACGGTAACCATGAAGGGATTCCGAATTCGCTCAAGGAAGCGATGGCAACAGGACTGTCTGTTGTATCCACACGTCATGGGGGTATTCCCGAGTTAGTTGCCAATGGGAAAGAAGGACTGCTGGTACCTGAAAAAGACGTGGCGAGATTGGCGAAAAAAATTAAGTATTTGATAATAAATCCAGCATTGCGAGCGGAAATGGGTAGGAAAGGGCACCAAAAGGTAAGGCTCAGGTTTAATTCTGCAAAGCAGGTAACAAGGCTTGAGGGTATATATCGGCGATTAATGAAAAAGGGGCGTAGATCATGATTGTAACGAAACGAGTAAGCAAAGTCCGAGTCAAGCGTGCGAAGTCGGGTGCCAGATCTCCTTTGGTTACTGTAGTTATTCCAACTTATAATCGCGCTAAATATATAAGGAGAGGAATTGGAAGTGTATTACGGCAGACCTTCAAACGATGGAAGCTCTTAATTGTCGATGATGGATCCACGGATAAGACGAGAGCGGTAGTTAAACGCTATTTAAATAACCCTAAAATCCGTTATGTGGCACGTAGGAAGAACCGAGGCGTCTCCTCTACGTTGGCGTATGCGCTTAAGCTAGTGCGCACCAAATATTTTTCACAGCTGGACGCAGATGATTGGTATGCAAAGGATACGCTTGAAACTTGTTTGAAAAAAATGGAAAAATCGAGTAGAAGAGTAGCTGTTGTTTATGGAAATGACAATGTATGGAAGGCAAAGAGGAAAGGTAGAATTAAATATCGAAAAACCAAAAAGAAACGGCAAATTCGTGGTAAATATGATTTCATCACGTTTCATCCAATGGTCTACCCGCGTTTTTACAGGACGGAAGCATTGCGCAGGGTCGGAGGTTGGTCGACAAGAGTGCCGCAAAAAGGCCGTTTTGCAGAAGATCGGCAAATTTTACTTAAGTTGGCGGGACGCTACAGATTTAAATGGGTAAATAAGTCACTGTATAACCGTCTAAGTCATAACAAAAATAATTCGAGAATCGAGAACCGCAAAAAATATGCCAAAGTTACAAAATATTTGTACAAAAATGCATTAAAACGGTGGGGCGATCAATATAAACCAAAATTCGTATGGGTGGGAGGTCGGCTTAAAGTAGGCAGGTTAAAAAAGAAAATGTAAGCGGAGCATCAATTACATTTGCGTCCTTTGACGGACGCCTGTTGATTTCTGTAGGAGTCAATGCCGTTGAAAAAGAAAGACACACTGTAACAAGCCAAATATGGCTATATCCAGGTGTCCTTCTTTATTGCATCAAGAAAGCTCAATACATAGCTTACTTCTTCAATGCTGGCTTCTTCAAAGCCGGCGTCTTCCGTACGATTTTCTTGGCTCTAGTTATACCGTTAGGAAGAACCTCGCCAAATCTGTTAGGAGCTTCACCGTCATCTTGGATGTCATCGATGTCATCGCGGGATAACCGATCGCGAGATATGACGAAGGAGGAGACAGTGTCGTTGAAGTCGCTTAAAAAGCTGACACTGTTCGGTCCTCTAAATACGCGTCGTCTCCCTTGGTAATTAATATCTTCGAACAATACCAGGGTGCTCCGGCTATTGCCAGTAAATGTGAAACTGGACAAGACATCATTAAAGTTGAAAACCAACAAACTACGAACACCTAAATTTCCACGAAAACGTAAAACCCTACCACTGAAGTTTGCATCGCTCCATAAGGTTAAAACAGGACGATTTTGAGTTATTATTGCTTTTTCCATGAAAAACACCTCCCTTCATATGAACATGATATGAAAAAACGGATTCGATTGATTGTGTGTTTAACACATGATTGAGAAGAGAGGCGAATGAGGGGGCAAGCTATGAATAAGCCAGCCAGTTAACAAAATGTTTAATACCGGTCTTCAGATCGGTAGAAGGTGTGTAGCCTAGTAAGCGATGAGCCTTCTCACAGTTCGCCCATGTATAGGGGACATCGCCAATTTGCATAGGCTGCCACTCTATGATTGCCTTCATATTCATTTCGTTCTCTAACAAGGATACTAATGTTAACAAGTTAGTAGGTTGATCATTCCCTAAATTAATCACTTCATATCCTTGGTTTGGAAGCTCCATCGATTTACGAATGCCTGAAACAATGTCGCTAATAAACGTATAGTCTCTACTCGTTGTTCCATCGCCAAATAGTGGAATGGGTTCATTTTGGGCGATTTTATTAGCGAATGAATGAATAGCTAAGTCGGGTCTTTGTCTAGGTCCGTAAACCGTAAAAAATCGTAAAGATACGATAGGTAATCGATAACAATGGCTGTAGCTGCGGCATAGGGCTTCGCCTGCAGCTTTAGTAGCACCATAGGGAGAGGCGATTTGAAGTATTGCATCGTTTTCTGCAAAAGGAACCTTTTCATTTAAACCATAAACGGAACTTGAGGAGCCGAAAATAAACTTGGATACGCCATATTTAACAGAAGCATCAAGCAGATTTACCGTTCCCATTACATTCACATCGGCGTAAATTTGAGGGGATGCAAGGGATGGACGGACACCTGCTTTTGCTGCAAGATGCACTACCACTTCAGGCATCCATTCTTTGAAAAGCCGATCCATTGTATCGCTATCGCGGATGTCTGCCTCTACTAGTGTAAATGCAGAAGATTTTAAGTGTTGATTAATGTTTTTCTCTTTTATTGTTCGATTGTAATAGCTGTCAAAATTATCAACAACGAGGACTTGATGTCCGTCATCGAGAAGAGAATCGGTCAAATGGCTTCCTATAAAGCCGGCCCCTCCTGTTACAAGAACTTTCTTCCCCATTTCTTTCACCTCTCATGATTATTTTTGAGCAGATACCCAAGTGCTCCATTTTGCAAGAATCCTCCTTATTTTTCTTCTGTAATAGTTATATGAAATAGTCAGGAGGATGGTATGGGTCATTGAATGGGTACATGCAAATTTAGATGGTTGGCTTCATGGAAAAGAGTCATACACCCGGATTCATCAGTCACCATGTTCCGAGGTACGCATATACTGAAGTTGAATGTATGGAGGGATTTAGGAGGGAACGTCTTGGAAAAAGAGATCACAAAAAATATTGAATATATGTCCAAATCTAATCAGGAACTGGCACGGATTATGAAATCCCAGAAACATGTAGTCGGACACATGTCCGGGTTAGTTAATGACATTCCCAACGACGACACGGACTTTAGTAATTTATTGGAATGTATTGAAAATTCAATGCTTGTTTCGAAGAGCGTGTCTGCTTACTTGTACAGCTTGTCTAACCTGGAAGAAGCGATTACAGCCAATTTGGGATGCGTTCTGAAGGAATTGAGAGGTCCAACTGAGGATGAATAGAACGGGAGACAGGGGGAGGGGAGCAACTTGAGTAGGGAAAATGCTTTTCTGAGTATACTGAATGCCTCTACCTTGATTCAGCTGTATATTGCTGAAATACTGGAAGAGAAAGCAGACGAGTCCCAAAAGTCTAGCAATTGGATATGCAACCACTTTACTGAATCAAGCATAGAAAATGATGGAAATCGATTAAAGCAAATTTATGAAATTGATGAGCAAGTGCTTAAGGTTATAGATGGTATAACAAAAATGGAAACCGCACTTGGTCATAATATGAAAATACTACTTGGACAAACTGGCTCGAACTATGAAACAGGAGGAGCCGAGGGTTTAAATGATTTAATGGGATTTGGCGGCGGCGGTACGGGAAATGTATAACAGGCACGATCGAGAAGCGCTGGAACTCCATATGCTTACCTCATTAGCGAGAAGTCAACGAGCCCTGTGCAGAATTATCGAGTCTGTAGCAGATCAAGTGGTTGCTTCTCAGCAGATTACAGAGGAAATGGCGCAAAATTTACAACTGATCAGTTCTTATCAGCGCGTACTTGTACAGAAAATAACCAGACTCAAACCGCTTAAAAAAAAGAGCACAACGCCATCTCCACCATGGTTGGCTAGCGAGATTTCCTTGCAAACTTCGCAGCTTGAAATAGGTAGGTAAGCCTTTGATGGGAAAGGATTCGGCTTTGTTGCTTTCGAGCAGACGAGATAAATTATTATTAAACCAATATTGAACACTCAAAGAAACTGCATTTTGCATTTCGGTGAGTGTTTTTTTGTTAAGGTAAAGGTTGATTTTGGCTGTCGTGGTTATACGTACAGTTTTTAAATAACAAGTTGCATACTATATAGTAGGGCACTATGTTTGAAAGAGACTGGCACGCAAAGTTAATGGACAAGCGCCCAAAGAAAGGAGGTTGGACCTATGAAAATTCGTAAAGCAATTATCCCGGCAGCTGGTCTTGGCACGCGCTTTTTACCAGCTACCAAAGCGATGCCAAAGGAATTGCTTCCTATAATTGATAAGCCAACGATTCAATTTATTGTTGAGGAAGCTGTAGCTTCGGGTATTGAGGATATTATTATTGTTACGGGAAAAGGCAAACGAGCTCTCGAAGATCACTTTGACAGCGACTATGAACTGGAGTCTCATTTGCTGCAAAAGGGGAAGCTCAAAATGTTGGAAAAGGTGCAGGAGCCCGCACGCCTTATCGACATCCATTACATTCGTCAAAAAGAAGCGAAAGGTTTGGGGCATGCAATCTGGAGCGCAAGAAAATTTATTAACAATGAACCTTTTGCAGTTCTTTTGGGTGATACATTTGTGCAAGCGGAAACGCCATGCTTGAAGCAGATGATCGATTATTATGATCGATACAAAACGTCGATTATTGGTGTGCAAACGGTGAATCCAATTGATGTATCGAACTATGGGATTATCGATGCACAACAGCTGTTCGATCAATTTTATAGGATCACCGGACTTGTAGAAAAGCCGAAGCCCGCGGAGGCTCCAACGAATTTAGCCATGATCGGTCGATATATTTTGACACCCGTCATATTTGATATTTTGGAGCATCAGGAGCCGGGTGTCGGTCAAGAGATTCAACTTACTGATGCGCTTGCCAAACTCATTGAACAGGAAGCTATACACGCTTGTGAGATCAACGGGATCTGGCATGATGTAGGGAACCATCTGGGGTATGTCAAAGCCATACTTACTTTATCTATTCAAAGGGAAGATTTGAGACAACAAGTATTGGATTTTATGAAAACTATAGAAAGCAACCAAGGTTGAGAAACGCCGCTTATCGGGAGGCAGCCAATTTCTTTGAAATTGGCTAACCCCACTTCACAACGATTCCCGCATGCGTCAATCCGCCGCCAAAGCCAAAAAGCAGCAGCGTATCACCCGCTTTGACCTTACCCTCTTGTATGCCCAAATCCAGAGCGAGAGGAATGGAAGCTGCAGATGTATTGCCATAGTATTCAAGGCTGTACAGCGCTTTTTCGAATGGAATACCGCTCTTTTCACAGATGGATTCAATAATCCGAAGGTTAGCGCTATGAGGAATGAACCAATCGATTGCGGTATGAGGTAAACGACCTTTTGTGAGCAGCTTCTCGATTCCTTGCGGGACAGTCGTTACGGCGTATTTGTACACCTCGCGACCGTTTTGGACAAGCTTGCCTTCACCCGTTAATGGCGTTCCGTTCAATTCAGAGGCAAGTCCGGTTCGGTATACGTTCTTGCCGCCTGTACCGTCCGATCCAAGATGGTGAGCAAGAAAAGCAGGATTTTCTTCCTCTCTTTCAACCATCACGGCTCCGGCGCCATCACCGAAAAGAATGCAGGTGGAACGGTCCGTGTAGTCTGTAATTTTGGATAAAGAATCGCCACCGACGACGAGAACCTTGCGGTGTACCCCAGCAGCAACAAGGCCGCTTGCTGTATGCAGGGCATAAGCGAACCCAGAGCAGGTGGCATTGAGGTCGTAGGCACCAGTTTCAGGGATGCCGAAATGAGCTTGAATTTGGCAAGCGACAGGGGTGGAAGGCAGATCCGGTGTATGGGTAGCGACAATGATTAAATCAACATCGCTCAGTGATGTCGGATATCTAGTGAGCATATTTTGTACAGCTGCTATACATAAATGGCTTGTGAATTCATTTGTTGCTGCAATTCTACGTTCCCGAATTCCTGTGCGTTGAACGATCCATTCATCATTCGTGTCGACCATACCTTGGAGATCCGCGTTGCTTAATATACGATCGGGCACGTAGCTGCCGATTGCTGTGATTCGAGCTTGCAATGGGGGAGAAATTGACATCAATGATTCACTCCTTATTGGTATCTGATATTAGTACTAGGTACTAAATATAATTACACTTTATCCGATACGTAGGGCAAAGTCAATGAGCTGTTGATTCGCTTAATAAATTAGATTTCAAGTGTGATCACATATCACATATCGCGGAGGGGAAAGAATGAGTGACATAATTAAAGTGCTATCAGTGAATAACGAAGTGTATGACCGCTTGAGAGAGCGCATTACCCTTGGGGTGATCCCGCCTGGGAAGAAGATTTCGATCCGCACGCTAGCGGAGTTGTTTGGCGTAAGCACAATGCCGGTGCGAGAAGCGCTGCGCATGCTGCAGGCGGAAGGTTTCATTACATTCGAAAGGCGCAGTGTAACCGTCAATGAGCTGTCGGTGGAGGAAGTGAAGCAAATGTTCACCATTCGCCAGCACCTGGAAATGCTCGCCGCGGAGTGGTCCCTCGAACAGGTAACAAACGATGACATAGGGGTTTTGGAAGACATCTTGGAAACGATGGCGAATCCGAACATGGACGTGGCAGAATGGAGGAAGTTGAATAAGCTCTTTCACCTTCGATTTTACGAATGTTCAAAATCCTCCCATATGCTCGAGCTGATCAAGAATGTGTGGGATAAGGTGGAACCTTACATGACGATCTATTCGTCGTCGGTGGACGATTTTCAAGAAGCGCAAATTCAGCACCGCGAGATTTTGGATTTGATTCGGCAGAATAACCTCCCCCTACTTCTCGAGAAGATCGCCGACCACCTGATATATACTTGCGACGTGGTTTCAAAAGCTCTATCCAATAAATAGTAAACTCAGTAAAGAGGTGAATGCCATGGCGTGAGGTGTAGCGCGATTAAGGCTTGAAGAAGAACATGCGTAGAAAATTAACGGAGGTGTATTCAAATGAGTCAAGCTACAGTTGATAATGAGCTTTTTGAGAGCGAGTACGAGCATTCAGCCGTTCCAGAGGAGAAACGAAAGTCCTTGTTATCCGTTACCTCCGTGTGGGTCGGATTTCCAATGATTATTACCGGTGCTGTCACCGGCGCCACGCTCGTTCATGGGTTAGGCTTCATGCGCGGGATACTTGCAATGGTTCTTGGTAATGGGCTGTTATTTGCGTATGTCGGGCTTCTGAGCATCCTTGGGGCAAAGGACGGGTATAATTTCTCCCTTCAAGCTTCGAAGACATTTGGACGAAAAGGGTACATGGTCTCTTCCGCGCTCTTGTCTACGCTCGTCATAGGGTGGTTTGCGGTGCAGACGGGATTAACCGGCGTCAGCATTGGCAGCGCATTTGGCGTGAATCAAGTGCTCATCGTAGTGGTAGCAGGCGTTTTGTACTTGCTGTTGACACTGATAGGTATAAAGGCATTGTCCATTATTGGAATCATATCAGTACCTCTGTTTCTCATACTAGGATTGTACTCTGCAGTAGAGGCTGTCGGGAACGGCAATGCAGTTATGAGCTATGCCGGTAATCCTAATTCCCCGTTGGCGTTCTGGGTTGGCGTCACGCTCGTTTTCGCCTTGTTCGCCGACTCGGGTACGATGACGTCCGATTTTACCCGCTGGGCGAAAAATCGCAAGCACGCTTTAATCGCGACCTTTGCCGCATTCCCCGTTTCGAATTTGATCGCAATGATCGTCGGAGGCGTGATTGCCGCAGCGACGCTAAGCGGCTCGGGCGATGTATTCGGTGTTATCGTTGTGAAAGGCGGCGTTCTAACTTGGATTGCGGTGCTGTTTCTCTTCGTGAATCTCGGTTCGGTCTGCTCACACTGCTTGTATAACGGAGCCGTCGGTTGGTCGCACATTACCGGGACCAAGATGCGTACGATGACGATCGCACTCGGCATTATCGGGATTCTGGTTGCGGCGCTTGGCATTTGGGGTTTCTTCATTAACTGGCTGAATCTCCTAGGCGTGATCGTGCCGCCGATCGGTACGATTATCATTATGGACCAGTTGGTAACGCGCAAGTCGTCGACTGCCATCGACGCCAATATTCGGTACCAGCCTTTCCTTGCTTGGGGCATCGGTTCAGCTGCCGCTCTCTTCGCCAACTTTCAGTTTCCTAGCGTATCCACTGCGATTTGCGGGATGATTGTTTCCGCCATTACTTATTGGCTGATTTCCAAGAAATCGTCCGTCGTTGCTCCCAAAACGGTAGCTGCGAAACAGTAACGGAATCGGCAGCGAGAGGAGCGTCTGCCAACGCGTCTCTCCGACGAAGCAAAGGAGATTCATTGCTGCCATTGTAGCATATATGCACAGACAGAAAAAGGAGTTGATCATATGAGTACTTTTACGTATATGGAAGCTACCGTGGAGTCGTTTCACGAAGCCTTGAAGGCAAAGACCGTCACCGGGGCAGATATGGTAGGATGGTATCTAGATAGAATTGAGTCTTACAATAATCAAGGCCCTAGCATCCAAGCGATTGTGACTGTCAATCCCTCCGCGATGGAGGAGGCGAAGGCGCTGGATACTTATTTCGCCGAAACGGGCGAGTTCAAGGGCCCGTTGCATGGGGTGCCTGTGCTTGTGAAAGACCAAGCCGAGACAGCTGGCATCCGCACAACGTTCGGTTCCATAGCGTTCGCAGATTACGTGCCGGAACAAGACGCTTCGCTCATCAAGCGACTTCGCCAAGCCGGGGCGGTGATCCTTGCGAAGACGAGTATGTGTGACTTCGCGGCGGGTTGGTTCTCCTTCTCGTCCGTGACGGATCACACGAAAAACCCGTACGATCTGGACCGTGAATCCGGCGGTTCGAGCGCGGGCACGAGCGCCGGCATCGCCGCTAATTTTGGCTTGATCGGCGTCGGTGAAGATACGGGAGGCTCGATTCGGTTACCGTCTTCCTTCAATAACTTGTTCGGCCTTCGCGTCACGACCGGTTTGATCAGCCGGAACGGGTTTTCTCCGCTTGTGCATTACCAAGACACGGCCGGTCCGATTACGCGTACGGTTCAAGACGCAGCGAAGCTAATGGACGTCCTCGTCGGCTTTGACCGGAACGACGTTTTTACGGCTGCGACGGCTCATACCACGCATGCTGGGCGGTACGAGGCCACGCTCGAAGGCGCCAGCATGAAGGAGTACCGCATTGGCGTCCTCTCGAATGCATTTGGTCCAGACAGCGATCCGGACTGCGTTCCTGTGAACAACCGGATTCGATCGACTGTTGACTGGTTGAAGGAGCAAGGCGTCGAGGTCGTGGAAGGGCTCGAGATCCCTGATGTTGGTCAATGGATTACCGAAACGTCGCTGTACATTTTGCAGTCGAAGAAGGACATCAACGCCTTCTTGCAGAAGCGGCTGAACGCTCCGCTCAAGAGCTTCAAGGAAATCTACGACGCCAATGCGTTCCACCCGATGAACGACTTGTTCCACGACATCGAAGCCGGACCGGAGGACCCGGAGAGTAACGAAAAATATTACCGCATGCGGGTGCGCCAAGAGGAATTCCGGCGCGCGATCGTTCACCTGATGCTGGACAATGAAGTGGACTTCCTGCTCTATCCGACCGTTCAAGTGCTGCCACCGAAGCGCGAGGAGTTGTACGCTCAGAAGTGGACGTGTCTGACGTTCCCGACCAATACGGTCATTGCTTCGCAATCTGGCCTTCCGGCCATGTCGGTTCCCTCAGGCTTCGCCGGTCATCTCCCCGTAGGCTTTGAATTAGTCGGTAAGCCGTTCGCAGAAGCGGATCTCTTGCGGTTTGCTTACGATTACGAGCAGCATGCATCTCCAAGGAGAGAACCAGGGTTGTGAGGACTGCAATGGACCTAAATTGTGATATGGGGGAAAGCTTCGGCGTATACCGGTACGGGGCCGACCAAGAGATGATGCCGCTGATCACTTCTGCCAACATCGCCTGCGGCTTCCATGGTGGGGAGCCTGGCGTCATGCGCGAGACGGTGGCCCTGGCCAAAAAGTACGGTGTTCGAGTAGGCGCCCATATCGGGCTGCCCGATCGAGGAGGCTTCGGCCGTAGGTATATACAAATGTCGCCGAATGAAGTATACGATCTTTCGTTGTATCAGCTTGGTGCGCTCGACGCATTCCTTCGCGCGGAAGGAATGACCATGGCGCATGTGAAGCTTCACGGAGCCCTTTATATGATGACATCCGACGATCCGGCGCTCTCCGACGCCTTCACTGAAGCCGTCTACGCCTTTGACCCTTCGCTCAGCGTCTTTACCCTGCCAGGGTGCTATACTTCGACGAGCGCGGCACGCCTCGGCATTCGGGTCGTTCATGAATACTTCGCCGATCGACCGTACTCGGCCGGCAAGGTGAAGATGTTCGGGTGGACACTCCAAGAGATCGGTTCGACTGTGGACATCGCCTCTCGCGTGGCCGCGCTGCTAGAGGACCCGGACTACGCAGATATCGGGACGATCTGCGTACACAGTGACACCGCCGGCGCGCCATCTATCATGAAAGCGATCCGCGACCGGCTGTGGCCTCTTTTGGACGCTAAGTAAACAAACTCCCAAGTTCTCTTCGTTGGAGACTTGGGAGTTTTTATTGTATTAAATAGATGAATTTTTACTGAAGCATAGAAAATGCGAGTAAAAACCGCATCAGTTTCCGTGGGCGCTGAACGAAAGGGGATAATAGTTTAAATCGAAGGTGTTAAGGTAAAATATGGTATATGATATAAATATTCTTTTCGGAAAGGGTACCATCAGAGAGTTTAAAAACGCAGTTTATGCTTAATAACTATGGTTTTGCTAAAGTGCAGCGACTTCCTGGAAATATTGGGTATCTTGAGTTGCATACGTTCGTTCCGCCGGAATTTGCTGGTGAAACAGCTGTCAGCGCGATGAATTTTATAGCAAATACAACCAGCTTGATTATCGACCTTCGGAAAAAGTATGGTGGGTCATCCTTATGGTCGCTCTCCTTGCAAGTTATTTATTGGAGAGCACCCATGCAATTGCAATTAGTGAATACTACTGGAGATATTACGGAATAACACAATCTTTCTGGAATCTGCCGTATGTTTCTGGAAAGCGATTTGGTGGAAAGAAACCGGTATGTATCTTAACTAGCAAAAAGACGTTTTCAGGGGCTGAAGAGTTTGCTTATAGCCTTCAAGCACTTAAAAGAGTTTTGGTTGTAGGTGAAAATACAGGTGGTGGTGGTAACCCAGGTTGGATACATCGAATAAATAACCATTTCGAAGTGTTTATCCGAACGCACATGCCATTAATCCAATAACAAAGGACACTTGGGAAGGAAAAGGTGTTATTCCGGATATCGAAGTTACACAGGAAGAAGCATCCGACGTTGCCTATGAGACGCTTCTTAAACAAGGATTAGAGCAAATGATGGATAGTCCCGTTCCAGGGCAAGAAAAACTTATTAAGGAAATGAAGACAAGATTAGAACGCCGACAGAAGTCCCTTTGAAGGTTTTTTTAGTATCCGAGTCAAAGGGATAACGGGAAACAATATCAACATGACAAACAGGCTGCCGGCAGCGGTAGGTGAGGCATTACGCTGTTAGGGCTAAGAAATAGCCTTTGTCAAAAAGGAGCGCCTCGGTATGATGGGTTTGTCGACGGCTTTGTAACCCAATACCATCAAGGAGCCGCTCTCACTATGAAGTTTAAACAAACAGACGGACAAAATCAACGTATTGAACGAATTACCACTTCTCGCCTTGTTGTGGGTATAGACATAGCAAAGGAAACTCATGTAGCACAAGCGACAAATTTTCGCGGTATCGTACTTTCTAAGCGGCATCTCACATTTTCAAATACAATGAGAAGGCTTTGAAAATTAATGCGATGGTTAGATGAATACAACAGAAACACCGTTTAAGGGCTTTACTTAAACCGTTGGAACTGTTCCACTGTCAATCGTATATTCACTACCTGTATTTGAAGCAGTGCTATCGGATAGCAGAAAAGCAACGAGCTAAGCGACTTCATCTAGTAGTCCTGGACGACCGATTGGAATTCCTCCCAGGGAGCCCATCAGTTGGTTTAATGCACTTTTGCGGTAACCTGTCATCTTGGCATCCGGTTAATCAGCCTTTGTGCTGCCTCCGCTTCAATAAAGCCTGGCGCTACCGTTTTAATTCGGAAAATTATCCTAATTCTTCAATAAATAAGTGTTAAGAAGCCATTAGATGAACAATATATTGGGATGCGGAAAATTAAAAGCAATTTTATAGCAATTAGTAACTCGTGGCTAGGATCTTAGTTTAAGAATATTTGTTACCTTTAAGAAATTAGCGTATGCGTCTGTGCTAGATTCAATTGATTCAGGCTCATATGTTGATATATGAAATGAATCTTTGATTAATTTGCGCGCTTCTCGCAGACTGCCAATTTGATTCAGCCCCATATATTGCACAGCAATATTCCCGATGGCGCTAGCTTCTTTAGGACCTGCCCAAACGGGGCGAGCAATAGCATTGGCAGTAAATTGGCAAAGTAGTGCATTTTGAGTTCCCCCACCTACAATATGGAGGCCTGTGTACATGATACCGGTAAGTTCCTCCATCATATCTAAGGTCATCTTGTATTTAAAAGCTAGACTTTCCAATATACAACGAACAATCTCGCCTACGCTATACGGAACCGCTTGATTGGTCTTACGGCAGTATTCTTGAATCTGGAAGGGCATATTGCTTGGAAGAAGAAACATAGGGTCATCGGGATCGATGAAGGATTGAAATGGCTGCACATGGACCGCTGCGTCCACCATATCCGAAAAAGATATGTCCATGTTATTGTGTCCCCAAACCCGTCTGCACTCCTGTAATATCCAAAGCCCCATTATATTTTTGAGCAGACGAATAGTCCCGTTAATTCCGCCTTCATTGGTGAAATTATAATCCAGTACAGCTTTGTTTATCAAAGGTTCACTTATTTCCGTTCCCATCAGTGACCAGGTTCCACAGCTAATATAAGCAAACTCCTGTTGATCTGTTGGAACAGCCACAACAGCGGATGCTGTATCGTGTTCGCCTACAGCCATGACGGGAATAGAAGGAATGGCAAATTCGTTACAAACTGAAGGTAGTAAATGGCCTGCGAATGACGCCGGTTTAATAATAGGTGCAAACAGATGCGACGGGATTCCTAATTTCTCAAGCAGCGTGTAGTCCCATGATTGTAAACGTGCATTAAAAAGCTGGGTGGTTGTGGCATTCGTGTATTCCGTATGCTTCTCTCCTGTTAGAAAATATCGCAACAGATCGGGAATCATTAATAATTGATCCGCCTGTTCAAGTATAGGTGACTGATTTCTTTTCATTGCATAAAGGTGATAAAGGGTATTCACAGGCATAAACTGAATTCCTGTCAGGTTAAAGATTTCTTCACGACTGAGGAGACTAAACACTTCGTCCATCATGCCATGTGTTTGTTCATCGCGGTAATGAAAAGGATTTCCTAATAATTCACCATTACGAGCGATCAAACCAAAGTCAAGTGCCCAAGAATCAATAGCCATGCTCAGCAGCTCTTGTTTTAACTGATTGGATTTTAGAAGGCCTAGCTTTATATCTTGGAATAAACTTAAAATATTCCAATGCAGATGTTGTCCGATTTGAACGGGGGTGTTGGCAAACCTGTGAATTTCTTCAATGGACAATTGATTATCGAGTAACCGACCGACTATAGCTCTTCCGCTGCTTGCTCCTAAATCGAAAGCCAATACACTCATCGTATCACTACTTTCCCGTTATAAATCATGTATTCAAATGTGCTGTCTGATTGATATAAACCCATACAAGTTCATTCGGGCTCGCTTCCAACAAAGAGATAGCTGCATTATGCTGCACAAAACTCCGATATTTGCTGAAGGCAAGGCCTAATGAAGCGGCTAAGAAAAGCCGATTGGAGGTATTATGGCCAACGACCAATATCTTATCATGGGGACGGTTCACGTATTGTTCTTGAACAAAAGATAAATATCTGGAGGCTACCTCATAGCCTGTCTCTCCCGTATTACCAGCCCGAACTGAATGAGGGTCGGATAACCAAGCGTTCCATCCACCTGGAAATTCGGATTCAAGCTCATGTCTCGTTTTCCCTTCCCATTGGCCGAAATCAATTTCGCGTATACGCTCATCGATGATGGGTTCCAGGTTCAATGAGTGCCCTATAATTTCGGCAGTTTGCTGCGATCTTCGTAAGGGTGAACAATAGATGGCAGTTATACCTTCCTTAGCGAATGCGGCAGCAGCGAGCTTTGCTTGTTCTAGTCCTGTTTCGTTTAAGAATATATCTGTCATACCGCAGTATTTATTTCCTTGTTGGTTCCATTCTGTTTCCCCATGCCTTAATACATAAAAGCGAGTCATTATAGATTCACGACCTTTCGGAGTCCCTCAGCTTTCGAGCTTAGGGATATACCCTTTTTCCTGCAAGAGTGATTTGAAGCGATAATAGTTTTCGTTATAGGTTTCCTGCCAATTTCCAGGTTCGATATATTTATCGACCTGCGCCATATTCGAAACGGCTTCACCCAAGGTTTGATATTGCGTTTGGGATGCAGCGATCATTGCTGCACCGACGGCGCCCTCGACATGTTTCATTTTATAAATTGGTTTCTGTAAAATATTGCTGCGAATGTTTAACCATACATCGCTTAAGCTTCCGCCGCCAGCTGTATAAATACCATGCACCTTTTCGGAAGAGAGAGATTCAACACATTCATAGGATAAGCGCTCAATGTAAGCAACTCCCTCCAATCGAGCGGCGAAGCGTTGTTCGATTGTTAATCCTTCAGTATCAAAACCTCGAGCAACAGCACTTAGAAAAGGGAAACGTTCACCGGCTTGTGTCAACGGATAACTTAGCCAGGGGGTAGGAAGAAAGGATTCAGCTTGTTGATTTAACAGCTGCAGATCATAATCATTGTAATCACGCGTTATCCAATCCGCCCCCGTATTACTTGCTCCGCCAGGCATCCAATAACCTTGAGGATGTTTATGATTATAAATACGTCCAAGCGGATCATGAACGGGTTGGTAGGTTATACCCTTTATGACCAGAGTCGTACCGATCGTGGTGTTCCAATCCCCGGGCTTGGTGCAGCCTGAAGCGACTTGAGAGGCGCAGCCATCGGTCATCCCCAAGACAACTTTAATAGAGTTAGGAAGTCCAGTAAGAGTGCTGGTTTCTTTTGAAATCTGACCAATTACAGTTCCGGGAGGAACGACTCTAGGAAGCTGATAGGAAGGGATTTCTAAAGATGTGCTTATATATTCAGGCCACTCTTCACGCTCCAAGTTATACCCGCTCTTAAGAGCATTCGTATAGTCAGTGATCCCCCAAACTCCGCATAATTTTCCTATAATAAAGTCGGCCGCATGGCACCAAAGATGAAGATGCTCAGCCTGCTCTGGATAGTGATTTTTAAACCAGAGCATTTTGGGTAGACCATATGAAGGATTAATAGGAATTGCGGATATGGTTGAGCATATAGCGGATTCATTGATTGAACGCTTGTCACTGTACATCAACGCGGCATGCAGCGGTTCATAATTTCGGTTTACTGGAATGACGGTACCTGAAGTAGAAGTAACAGAAATAGCTTTAATAGACGATAAAGGAGCAACCTTCACAAAATGCTTTGTAAATTCCTTCAGAGCATCGATGAGGATAGACCACCACATCTCTGGATTCTGTTCGTCCCTGTTATCCGTCAATTGAAAGTTTTTTTTTTCTGAGCAGAGCACATGGCCTGCTTGATCCAATGCCATTACACGAAGACCTTGAGTTCCAATATCTATACCGATGAAGGAGGAGAGGGTCATCTTTTATTTCACCCCGTTTAAACTGTTGTCAAGCAGCTTTTGCCGGTACTTCTCAGCTTCCAGGTTAAGAATAGCATCTGCTTCCTCTCGAGTTAACGTTCGTGGCGTACCGATGGATTTGGCCATCCAGTAGACTTTAGCTGAATCCTCCATAAGCTCAGTGCGATAGTAAGCTTGCTTGAGATTGGCGCCAACCGTAATCAGTCCGTGGTTTTTTAGGAGTAAGCCAGGATAATCCGGGACTATAGCTTGTACAACGGCTTGCGCCAGTTCTTCTGAACATGGAATGACATATTCGATGCTTGGAACAGATCCGACCAGAGCAACATGATCCGGAAACATAAATGGAATTTCGTCATGTCCAGAACTAATGACTGCAATAGTGGCAGGAGGGTGTGTGTGGACAACGGCATAAACTTCCGAACGTTCACGGTAAATGTATAAATGCATCGCAATCTCAGAAGAAGCTTTAAGGGTAGGGTGCTGAGGTTCACCGGTTGGAATATGAACGGGAACCCATTGGTCGTCTGTAATTTCATCTAAAGCAAAGCCACTTGGGGAAATCCACATGATTTCGCCGTCTCTTACACTAATATTACCACCTGGACCTACAGCGAGGTTTTTGTCGACAATTTTGCTGCCGTACAGGTTTAATTCCTTTTTTAATTGAGCAGATACAGAAGAAGTCATAGAGGTACACTTCCTTATCGTTTTTATTTAATCGATAAATGTATTATCGAAATAATACTAAACGATAAAAAATGATATTGTCAATGAAAGATTATTTTATTGTTTTACTTAAGCAATAACGACATGTATGCCGCGGGAAAGAAGGGCTTGATGATATTCTTCCGAGATGCCATTGTCGGTTATTAACACATCGACGTCATTTAAATGGAGAACATCTGCGAAGAATACTTTGTCCATCTTGTTGGAATCTGCAAGGACAATGACTTGATCTGAGGCTTCAATCATCGCTTTTTTAACTTCCGCAGAGAAGACGTGGTTCTCCGTAATCCCCTTCGTTAGGTCCAAACCACTAATGCTGAGAAACACCTTATGGGCGTGAATTTCCTTAATTCCTTGGATAGCTTTGGGACCGACGACTTCCTGTAGCGAAGGCTGCAGCATGCCGCCGATCAAATGTACAGATACGTTGGTCTGCTTGCCGGCCTCCAATGCAATATGAAGCGCTGTCGTCACGGCGTTAAAATCAAATCCCGACGGAAGCTGGGAGGCCAGCGCCATAATCGTTGATCCTGCATCAAGGAAAACCGTTTCGCCAGGAGCAATCCACTGAACTGCAGCTTTGCCAATGCGCGCTTTCTCAGTCTGATTAATAACCGCTCTCTGACTATACGAAACTTCATTCGTTTTTATTTGCAACGTAGCGCCGCCGTGTGTTCTTTGCAGCTTGCCTTCCGATTCCAGAAAACGCAGGTCATTTCTTATTGTGGGTTCGGAGACTTTCAGGGCGTTTCTTAAAAAATGGATATCAATGGATTTTTTTTCCTCGAGGATTTGAAGCAGTTTCTGGTGTCTTTCTAATGACATAGTAACAAACACCCCATTAAATTTATTGTTTTATTGTTTCATCACTACAATGATGATAGTTATGCTTTAATTATTATCGATTTATTGTAATAATGTCAATTTAATAACGATAATGGATAAAATCACTAAAAGTTAATCTGAATCTCTGAATATTACTTAAGTTTGCCCGTTGTAAAAAACAAAAAGAGATGTGAAATGAGTGATTGACAAGATATTGATGGTTGTATATTATTGAATTATTAACACTTTGTTATCATTCGATAATTATTTGCGGTATTCTGAGAAGGAAGGAGCTAATAAGTATGAGATTTGGATGTCATGGATACACGTGGCAAATGAGCTATGAGAAACAAATGGATAATCTTCCGCATATTCTTGATGTCATTGAACAGGGTGGATTCAAAGGGTTGGATACACAAGTCGTGATGTTGGGAAGGTTCCATGAGCATCCCCTGCTTCTTAAAGAAGAGCTTGCAAAAAGAAACCTCGAATTGACTGCCCTGACACTCTCTCTACAATGGCTTCACTCTGAGGAAACGGAGGATGAGCGCAGGCAAGCGGATTACTTCCTTGAATACCTTCAACATTTCCCCAATGCCTTGTTAAATGTGGTTCCGCTTCCAGGAAAGGATAGGGAACAATTAGAGCTTCGCCAGCAAAATATTCTTCGTTGTGTCAACACGCTTGCTAGAAGAGCGCAAGAGAATGGAATTACTTGTGCATTCCACCCGAACTCTCCCCCTGGATCTGTGTTCCGGACTGAAGAGGATTACAAAGTACTATTTGAGGGGTTGGACACCAATGTAATTGGTTACACACCGGATGCGGGGCATATTGCCGCAGGCGGGATGGATGTGCTGAATGTTTTCAATACTTATCGCTCTTTCATTAAACATGTACATTTTAAAGATGCATCCTTGGCTCATGAATGGAAGGCAATGGGGAAAGGCGTTATAGATTTTCCTGCTATAGTCCGTATGTTGAAAAATTCGGGTTACGAGGGCTGGATTATGGTAGAAGAAGAATCCGCCGAAGCTGTAGCTGATCCCGACGGTTGTATGATGAAAAACAGCATCTATGTGAAGGAAAGGTTAATACCGCTTAGCCTTTGAAAGCATTCTACTGTAAAAGGGGTCTACCTAGGGATGAGTAAATATAAAGTAGTTTTAACTGGTAAAACATGGACTGAACCTTACGACAAAATACGCGAACACTGCGATGTGAAACGGTGGGAAGGTTCCGGCTCCATTCCCCTGGAGCAGTTGAAGGAATGGTTAGCTGACGCCGAAGGGCTGTTCAACGTAGATAACACGATTAAGATAAATGAAGAATTGTTATCCTTTGCTCCGAAACTCCGTGTGATTGCTCAATCAGGGGTGGGGTATGATAACGTTAATGTTCATGCCTGCACGCAAAAGGGAATTCCGTTCAGCAACACGCCAGGTGTTTTGGTACAAGCGACGGCGGACCTTACTTTTGGATTGGTGTTATCGGCAGCGCGCCGTATTCACGAAGGCTGGAACTTGGTTAAAACGGGTCAATGGAGAGAAGTGTTAGGAACAGACCTATACGGGAAAACAATGGGTATCATCGGAATGGGGGACATTGGAAGTGAGGTTGCGAAGAGAGCGCAGACCAGTGGAATGCGTATTATTTATCACAATCGCACACGCAGGCAAGATGAACTGGAGCTTGGAGCTGAGTATGTTGCTTTTGAATCTTTGTTAGAGCAAGCGGATTTCATTGTTAGTCTGGTTCCTTTATCCGATCATAGCAAAGGCATGTTCGGCAAGGAACAGTTTAATCGGATGAAACCTACCGCTTATTTTATAAATGCTTCTAGAGGGTCAGTTGTTCAGACCGAAGCGCTTTACAACGCATTAAATGAGAAAAAAATTGCGTACGCCGCATTGGACGTAACCGATCCGGAACCGCTGCCTGGAGATCATCCTTTGCTAACATTGTCAAATATTTTAATTACACCGCACATTGGAAGCGCTACGTATGAGACTCGAAATCGGATGGCCATGCTGACTGCAGATAATCTGTTGGCTGGACTCGCAAGAGAATCTCTTCCAACCTGCGTAAATACATCCGTTAATTATTAGCAAAACCAATAAAAGGAGAGATTTGAATGGAAGATTTGTTAAAGGTAAATGTAAATATCCCGCAGGAGATCAAAGACGGTGTCGTACAATCCTTACCTGTGGTTAATGATATTAAAGATATTGAGCTTCGCCAAAAGGTTATTGATGCCTGGGCTCTGTCGCTCGCATTGAATGGGTATAATCGGATTGAAGAAATGCCGGGTTCGGGGATGCCGGATGCGCCTGTGAAGGGAAATCAACTGCATCATATTCTAGGTGTGGCTTACATGGCTGTTGCTATGAAAGAATGTTTGGAAAAAGTATTCAATGAGCCTTTGGGCGTAGACGATGATATGTTGTTGGCTGCTGCTCTATGTCACGACGTGGGTAAGCCCTATGAATTCAATCCTGAGAACATCAAACGGTGGAGAGAAGATCCAAGAGAAAGTGGAAGTCCTGCATTGAGACATCCAGCATATGGCGCCTATATTGCTTTGACAGTGGGATTGCCAGAGGCTGTTGTTCACGCTTGTGGTTGTCATTCTCCAGAAGGACGTTTTGTAAAACGAAGCTTGGGAACAACCATTGTACACTATGCCGATGATTCATACTGGTTTATTTTGGAAAGTGCAATGAACTGGTATGGACAAATCCCAAAACTATAGAACATGACATCGTTGTTTTGCTAAAATCCGATCTATATGTTGCTTTGTAGTGAGCCCTGATTGTATATAAGGTTCTTTCGGGGCTCCAAGAAGGATATTTTTTTTACCTGATGATGTCAGGTCTGAGTAAGGAAAACTTGACATGAACCCAGTTTATACATTCAAATGTTATGTTTACGAACTTTTAGTTGTTGCTTCTTGTTGATTGTGTTATAAATGTTAACGCTATTGTTTGTAAATTAACGATTTTTTGGGAGGTTACAAAAATGCTGAAAAAAGGAACTATTTTATTAATATCTTCGATGATTGCTTTAACGGCGTGTAGCCAAGGTACCAACCAAAGTCAGGAAAAAGAAAAGGGTCAAAAGCAGGAAAAGGTAGAATTACGAATGGCTTGGTGGGGTGGACAAGCCCGTCATGATATGTTCAATAAATTGTTGGATGCCTTCGAGCAGAAAAATCCAACGATTACAGTGGCTCGTGAATTCGGAACTGAGGCCCAGTTTGTTGAGAAAGTCACGGCTCAAGCAGCTGGTAGTAGTGCTCCGGATGTATTTCAAGCCAGCAGCTTTTACTTAGATGATTTTATAGGAAGAAAAATGTATATGGATTTGGATCCCCTTATTGCATCGGGAGACATTAATTTAAAGGATTATGAAAAAGTTGATGTGGATGCTGGAAAGAAAGATAACAAGCAATATCTTGTGGCTTGGGGCCATATTATGACGGGTATCATCTATAATGCTGATATATATAAGAAAGCGGGGATTGAGCTTCCGAAGAACAACTGGACTTGGGATGATTATGAGAAATCGTTAACAGACCTTCAAAAGACGCTTGGTGACAGCGCGTGGGCAACAGAAGATGAGGGCGGCTCCTACAGAGTACTAGAAAATTTCGCTATTCAAAAAGGGAAAACGGTATTTACAGATAAAGGCTTGGGCATCACTAAACAAGATTTGATAGATTGGTATACGATTTGGGACAAACTCCGCAAAGCCAAGGTCATACCGCCGGCAGGCATTCAGAAAGAACAGGGTGGAAAAAGTCAAGAGCAGTCGATGCTAGCTAAAGGGAAAGTCGCGATGATCAGTACGAGCTCCAATCAGCTTAGAACGTATCAGGCAAGCACGAAAGATGAATTGAACATTGTAAGTTACCCTTGGACAACAAATGCGAAGAAAGAAGTGCCGATGATCATATCGGGTGTAGGCATTTCCGCTAATTCCAAGCATCCGAAGGAAGCAGCAAAGCTCATTAACTGGTTAGTGAACGATCCTGAAGCGGCCAAAATATTCAAAGGCGAACACGGGCAACCGCCAGCTAAATCAATGAGAGAAGTGATTAAGCCGTTAATTGGGGATGCCGAGAAAAAGGAATACAAATATTCGGATGATATGCAATCCGTCATAAAACCGTATCCAGCTCAACCTGCAGGAAGCGCATCGGTACAAAAACTCATCCTAGCTGAAAATGAAGCCATAGCTTTCGGTAAAACTAGTATTGAACAAGCAGTAAACGATTTTTTTGCACAAGCTAACCAAATATTGACGAGGTAAACAATTTTATCCATTCGGGAACTTGGACAAACGGTCTAGTTCCCGATTTATACAAGAGGAGTTGGGTTAGTCACATGCAGAAGACTGTTATGAAAAAATACCCTTCGCTAGCTGCGTACGGATTCCTTGCTCCATGGTTTATCGGGATATTCGTTTTTAGTGCGATTCCGATGGCTAGCTCTTTATATTTATCGTTTACGAACTATAATTTTACCAGCACACCCTCTTGGGTTGGCTTAAAGAACTACACCAATTTGTTTTCGAATGATCCCCAATTTATTCAAGCGCTGAAGATAACATTCACTTATGTATTTGTTGCTGTACCGCTGGAACTAATGTTTGCTCTGATGATAGCTATTATGTTAAATCATGGACTAAAAGGTTTGGGTCTGTATAGAGCCATCTATTATGTTCCTTCGCTTATCGGGGGCAGTGTCGCGATTGCCGTTTTATGGCAGCAGGTTTTTGGAGCCGAGGGGATTGTTAATCAATTTTTTGCTATCTTCCATGTCCATTTTCCGAGTTGGGTAGGTACGCCCACCTATGCATTGTTTGCACTTATATTCTTAAAGGTATGGCAGTTCGGTTCACCCATGGTTATTTTTCTTGCGGGCCTTAAAAATATTCCGAAAGAACTTTATGAAGCTTCCTCGATAGATGGGGCAGGAAAAGGAAGACAATTTCTCTCTGTAACTTTGCCTATGCTGTCACCGATTATTTTGTTTAATGGGATTATGCAAATCATAAGCAGCTTCCAGGCTTTCACGCCTGCTTATATTATTAGCAACGGATCGGGCGGTCCGGTTAACTCGACCTTATTCTATACATTGTATCTATATCAGAATGCTTTCGGGAACTTTCAAATGGGATATGCATCCGCCATGGCATGGATTTTATTAATTATCATCGCATGTTCAACGGGTCTTTTATTCTTTACTTCAAAGAAATGGGTTCATTACAACGATTAGAGGTGTATCCATGGCGTTAACTGCAAATTACAGAAAAATGATATACCATCTAGTTATTATTTTTGGAGCTATCATTATGATGTATCCTGTCTTATGGATGATCAGCAGTTCCTTTAAGCCGTCAAATCTTATGTTTACGAATCTGAGTTTATGGCCGAAAGAGGTAACATTAGCCCACTATATCAAAGGATGGGCTGGTACGGCACGCACCACATTTACAACATTTTATCTGAATTCCTTTGTCATGGTTGGTTTATCTATTGTTGCTAACGTAATCTCTTGCTCTTTAACGGCGTATGCATTTGCGCGATTAGATTTTAAATTCAAAGGTATACTATTTGCATGTATGCTGCTTACTTTAATGATTCCTCAGCATGTCTTGATTATTCCTCAATATATTCTGTTCAATAATCTGCAATGGGTGAACAGTATTCTGCCAATTGTAGTTCCTAAATTTTTTGCTACCGATGCCTTCTTCATCTTTATGATGGTTCAATTTATCCGTTCCTTACCTCGTGAGCTAGATAAAGCGGCGTCGATTGACGGATGTGGTCCTTTTCAAACCTTTTGGCGTATTATTCTACCACTAACAGTACCGGCTCTCGTAACGACTACTATCTTTACATTTATTTGGACATGGAACGATTTCTTTAGTCAACTCTTATATCTAAGCACTGTCAAAAATTTCACGGTAACATTAGCTTTACGTATGTTCGTAGATGCCGAAGGCGAATCAGGTCTTGGTTCCTTGTTCGCAATGTCAACGTTATCAATCGTTCCCGTTTTTTTAATATTTATGTTCTTTCAAAAATACATTGTAGAAGGCATTGCAACATCGGGTCTGAAATAAATGAAGTGAAGGTAAGCTGTCTTAGGGCAGCTTTTTCAATTTAGAAAGGTAGAATGACAAGGATAGGCAAAGATGATGAGAACAAGAAAGGCGCAAGCATTTAGTGAATATGCGCAATATGACCGAGAACGATAGTTCAATACGGAACGATTAGCTGGAAAAGCCATTCTGAGCTAATGAGTTATTTTTGATTTTTACGTTGCTTCGAGTGCTCAACCTCAACACAAAAAACAAAGTCCGACGCAATCGTTTGTATATCTAATGAGGTTTAGACTGGAACGAGGACGTCGAGGTGAGAATAGAATTGTGGAGTTTGGTCAGTCCAACAAAAAGCATTGTTGAAAATAAATTAAGGACCATTACTAATGCCTTCTTAACCCCACTCAAAACAGTTTTAAGGAGTTGGGGCTACTAGGAGGTAATTTCTGGTGAATGTAGGGATTTATGCGGGTTCTGGTGCAAAGTTCTAATCCATGATAGCATTATTGAAATGAATTCATGGGATGGGGCAATTACGTTGGAAACAGAATTAGATTTGTTTAAGTGGAAGCAGTATGAATCTCAAGTTATTTTGCTAACAGTAAGATGGTATTTGAAATATAGCCTAAGTTATCGTGATCTAGTGGAGATGATGGAAGAACGAGGTCTTGGGATGGCTCATACAACCATCATGCGATGGGTTCATGAGTTTGGGCCAGAATTAGACAAGCGAATTCGTCCCTATTTAAAGTCGACAAATGATTCCTTCCGAACTGATGAAACCTATATTAAAGTCAAAGGGCAGTGGAAATATCTTTACAGAGCAGTAGATTCAAAAGGAAACACGATTGATTTCATGTTGTCTGAAAATCGAGACGCTCTCGCTGCCAAACGATTTTTCAAGAAAGCATTGACTTCAACACACAATCAATCGCCTCGTGTGATCACTGTCGATAAAAACCCAGCTTACCCTATTGCAGTTCAGCAATTAATGGACGAGAAGGCTATGAAACAAGAAACATTACTACGGCAAAAGAAATATCTTAACAATATTATTGAACAAGATCATCGGTTTATAAAGAAAATCATAAAACCAATGCTGGGATTCAAGTCGTTTGAAACTGCAGAATATACAATTGCGGGAATCGAAGTCATGCATATGCTAAGGAAAGGGCAGGTCGAATGCGTTCATTCGTCTGTCCTTTCCTTAGTTGAATTAATCAACAAATTGTTTGGTTTGACAGCATAATCAAACAACGAAATCGCGGATATCTTTGATCAATTTTAATTGTTGCACCAAAACCAAATCATATATTTACTTCTTTACAGATTTCTTTACCATTGATCATCCTGTGACTGGAGTATAAGCTCGCCCAGTACAAAGAGCATTTCCGTTGTTGTAGATCCACTCTCGGCAGGAATTGTGAGAAGGGACATAGAATTTTGTCAAATCCGCTTACAAAAAAACGAAACTATGTCACAAAAGTGATGATCAAGTCACCTGCGTATGTAGAGTGTTTATGAGGCGCAATCCTATAATTAGGTACATAGAAAGCAAATAGAGAGGAAAGGGGTAAGCTGCATGCGAACGATGAAAAAATACTGGCCATTTTATCTCATGCTCCTTCCGGCGTCCATCGTTCTACTGATCAATAACTATATTCCGATGTTCGGTGTGTTAATCGCATTCAAAAACATTAACTATACGGACGGTATTCTCGGCAGTCCGTGGAACGGGTTTCAGAACTTCAAATACTTGTTCGCTACCGAGAGTGCTTGGGTGATCACCCGCAATACGATCGTCTACAATACGATCTTCATCTTGCTGAACCTGATCATTGGTGTCGCCTTAGCTATTCTTCTCAACGAGATTAAGAATAAGTTTCTTCCGAAGTTTTATCTCGGTTCAATGTTCATGCCGTTCTTCCTTTCGGCTATCGTCGTCTCTTATCTCGGCTTTGCGTTTCTCGGCCAAGAGCACGGACTGCTTAATACCATGATGAAGTATTTCAACCTGAAGCCAATCGAATGGTACAACGAACCGAAGTATTGGATGTTTATTCTGCCGATTGTGAATACCTGGAAGGGCATCGGATATTACGCAATCATTTATTTGGCAGCGATTATGAGCATATCCGACGAATATTACGAAGCGGCGCTGATTGACGGAGCAGGCAAATGGCAGCAGATTATCCAGATTACTGTTCCTTTGCTTGTACCGACCATGGTCGTCATGACGCTTTTGCAGATCGGTCGCATTTTCTATTCGGACTTCGGCTTGTTCTACCAAGTAACGCTGAACTCGGGTCCTCTCTTTCCGACGACGAACGTGATTGACACTTATGTGTATCGGACTTTTCTGACCAGCGGGGATATTGGATTATCGTCGGCGGCAGGGTTGTATCAATCGATGGTCGGCTTTATTCTCGTCCTAATCTCGAATCTCGTCGTCCGCCGCATCAGCAAAGACAACGCATTGTTCTAGGAGGTGTATTATGGGAGCTGCAACTTCGTCCATGCAAACCGCATTGACAAAAAAAATGAAGCTTAACAACGAAATGTCGCCTATTGCACGGGTGATCGTACACATCTTCTTCTGGTTGTATGCAATCGCTTGCATATTCCCGGTTATCCTGGTGATCATCGTTTCCTTATCGGATGAGAATGCAGTCCTGATCAACGGGTATCAGATTATACCGGAGAAGTTCAGCACTTTCGCTTACACGTACCTCTTTCAAGATAACTGGCTACCTATTCTAAAGTCTTACGGCATCAGTCTATTCGTAACGATGGTGGGAACGATCGTTGGAATCACGTTTATGGCATTGTTCGCCTACCCGATTTCGCGTAAAGACTTTTCACACCGAGGCTTCTTCACCTTCTACATGTTCTTTACAATGCTGTTTAACGGAGGTTTGGTTCCTTTCTACCTGACTTATGTGCAGCTACTAGATCTTAAAAACTCGCTTCTTGCGCTGATCATCCCACTGCTGATTTCGCCGTTCTTCATCCTACTGATGAGAACTTTCTTCGCCAACACGATCCCGAAGGAAATATTGGAATCGGCGACGATCGACGGAGCCAGCGAGTGGAAAATCTTATGGCGCATCGTTATCCCTCTCTCACTTCCGGTGCTTGCGACTGTAGCGATGTTCACCACTTTGACGTACTGGAACGATTGGTTCCTGAGCCTGATCTTCATCACCAACGATCAGATGGTCAGTCTCCAATACTTGATGTACAAGACGATGCTCAACATTCAGTATTTGACCTCGAATCCGTATGCGTCGCAAAGCATTAACGCTCAGGGCGGCCTTGCTAACCTGCCGACCGAAACGGTCCGGATGGCGATGTGCGTCGTCGGTATCGGGCCAATCATCTTCGCTTATCCGTTCTTCCAAAGATACTTTGTCAAGGGCTTGACCGTAGGGGCAGTAAAAGGGTAGCGGCTAATTCCGGATGAAAAGTAAAGAACCGGTTAGCATAGATCAATACACAACGGAGGGTGATTTTAATGAAGAGAGCATTTGGAAGAAAGAATCCGATGGCAGTTGCCGTTTTGACTCTAGTCATGTCCATGGGTCTGGCAGCTTGTAGTGGCGCCGCTACGAACAGCGGGGCAAGCGATAAAGCAGCACCGGCTGCAGATACGAGCGCCAAGAAAGACAATACGGCAAATGCAGGCGCAGCGAATCTAAAGCCATATACACTGACGCTTTACTACCCGGGTACGTCTCAACCAGACCAGAAGTTAGTTGAAGAAAAGATGAGCGAATACCTAAAAGGAAAAATCAACGCGTCCATCCAGATTAAGCCGATCGATTGGGGCGCATGGAACGATAAAATGAACTTGCTCGTTGCTTCAGGCGAACAAGCGGATATCATCTTCACGGCTTCTTGGAACGGACACTCCACCAATGTAGCGAAAGGCGCTTTCCTACCGCTGAACGACCTGCTCGACAAATACGGCCAAGATATCAAGAAAAGCTTGGATCCCCAATTCCTTGTAGGTTCTAAAATCAACGGCAAAAACTATGGCGTTCCGACGAATAAAGAGATTGCTCAAACTCTCGGCTTCGTCCTTCGTAAGGATCTGGTTGACAAATACAATATGGATTTGTCCAAGGTGAAGACGGTTGCCGATATGGAACCATTATTCAAGACCATCAAAGATAATGAGCCGAAGATGATTCCATATTATATGTCCAATCAGGAAAACGGCATCAACATGATCAATCAATGGGATTACATTGGCGATGGAACAATTCCCGGCATCATACTGAAGGACCAATCGAGCACGAAGGTCGTTAGCGAGCTCGATCTGCCGGAAACAGTGGACCGCATTAAGCTTATGCGCGATTGGTTCAAAAAAGGCTTTATTAACCAAGATGCCGCATCCGCGAAAGTATTCCCTCAGGACCAAATGAAAGCAGGCAACGTATTCGCTGTAGCACAAAGCTTGAAGCCTGGTAAAGATGCAGAGATGGCGATCGCGACCGGTCAGAAGCTGGTACAGGTGGAGCTTACGTCGCCGACGATCTCAACGGCTGCTGCGGCTGGTTCAATGCTGGCAATCTCCAGAACGTCAAAGGATCCGGAGCGCGCCATGATGTTCATCAACATGCTGCATTCAGACAAGATGCTGAACAACATGCTCAACTTCGGGATCGAGGGCATTCATTATGTGAAGAAATCGGATACGGTGATCGACGCCGAAATGGGCTCCAAGAAATATAATCCAGGCTCCGCTTGGATGTTCGGCAACCAGTTTCTGAACTACCTGCAGCCGAACGAAGATCCGCAGAAGTGGGAGAAGTTCAAGCAGTTCAACAATGCAGGCAAGCCGTCGCCAGCACTTGGCTTTACGTTCAACAGCGAGCCGGTGAAGAGCGAAGTTGCAGCTGTCGTTAACGTCAATAACCAGTTCCAGGCGGCGCTGTACACCGGCTCGATTGAACCTGACGATGTGCTGGCTAAATTCAAAGCGAAGCTGAAGGAAGCCGGCCTCGACAAAATTTTGGCCGAGAAGCAAAAGCAGCTCGATGAGTTCTTGGCTGCTAACAAGAAATAATACGGATCTGTCTTCAAAAGCTCCGATCATAAGACTAAGGCAATCTCGATAGTGGAGATTGCCTTAGTCTACTTCATTAGAAGCGGCCGAGCGGCTTGCACGGTTCAAATAGGGAGTTCTGTAACATGAATTTTAAGCGTTCACTCGGATTTAAATTTTTTATCGGCTTCACAATTATGTTTTCTCCATTACTTTTTTTCTTGTTTTACAATAACATTCATGCGATGAACGTTGTGCGTAATCAGGTAGCAAGCACCAACAACAGCCTACTTGAACCCTATGTGAATCGTATCGATAGCTCATTGCGGGAAACCAGCAAATATTTGATTCATAATGCTGATACGGATTTTAATCTGAACACCTTGAATCTGTATTCGCCAGATTCGACTGATTATGTGCTGACGCGGGTCGCCATCATCAATAAATTTACGACAGATATTAATTTGAATAACAACTTGGATTCCTTATTCGTCTATTCGATTGCAACCAAAGATCTTATTCTGGTGACCGAAGATAGGGTAGCCGAGAAGACGGCCGCCATTCGCGAACATATCGAACGGTTAATTTCCCAGTACGACAGCACCGATTATCGCAATTGGAATGTTGTTGACGTCGGCACTAGCCACTATTTGACGAATTTAGTCCGGGTGAACCGCAATTTATATATCGGCAATTGGAGTGACATTCAAAGGTATGTCGCTCCATTAAACCATATGGATCAGAACGATACCGGGATGGCGCTTGTCCTCACCGAGACTGGTGTGCCAATGAGCGCGCATCCTTTATCAGAGAAGCAACTGGAAGCGGTACGGGAAAAGCTTCCGCTTCTGGCAGAATCATATCAAACCGTTGCGGATTCCAAAGCCAAATTGAACTATTTAATGGTCGGCAGGAAATCGATCATTTCCAATTTGTATTTCATCAAGCTTGTGCCGGAAGAGGCGATGTTTAAGAGTCTGCTCTCCTTCCAAAGGGTGATTTATTTGGTGCCGGTTGCCGCCATCTTGATTCTTTTATTGTTCTTGCTCTTCCTGAAAAGACTGTTCCTTAATCCTCTCACGAATCTGATCGGAGGAATGAGGAAGATCGGTTTAGGCAATCTGGAGGTGCGTCTTCGGCTGGAGGATACGAACGAATTTGCGTTCCTTGCCCAAACCTTTAATAGTATGGTCGAAGAAATCCGCGATTTGAAAATTCATGTGTATGAAGAGAAGCTGCGGGTACAGCATGCGGAATTCAGGCATCTACAGGTTCAGATCAATCCGCACTTCTATATGAACTGTCTGAATCTGATGTATAATATGGCTGTGCTGGAAGACTACACCTCGATTAAGAAGATGTCGCTGCATATGGCCGATTATTTCCGCTTCATCATTAAGACGAATGGCAACAGCATCACCATTCCCGAAGAACTTCAGCATATTAGAAATTATTTGGAAATTCAGTGGCTTCGCTTTGAGGACAGGCTTAGCTATCGCGTTGAATCGACTGAGGATGTGGACAGCTGTTATATTCCACCACTCATCGTGCAGCCGTTTGTTGAGAATGCGATCATTCACGGTTTCAAGAAGCTGAAGACCACGTTCCTGATTGAAATTATCGTCCATCAGGATGAACAAGCCCCTGACATGTTAGAGATTACGGTGGCCGACAATGGAGTAGGATTCCCGAGAGAGTTCCTTCAGCAGCTACAGTCATCCAGTACCTACCTCCAAGAATCTGGGCATGCTCATATCGGCATATGGAATGTACTGTACCGTCTTGACATTCATTATGGCGGCCGTGCTTCGGTACAGTTCGGAAATCGACCGAACGGAGGAGCGCAGGTGTTGGTACGTCTACCACTGAAGATGAATCCCGAAAAACAGGAGTAAGGAGTCTGACAAATGTACAACGTATTGGTCGTGGATGATGAACCGGTAGCCATTCGAGGGTTGCGCAAGGGAATCCGATGGGAAGAACTAGATGTCAGCAAAGTGTTCGAAGCCTACGATGCCATCGACGCACAAGATATCCTGCAGACGCACCCGATCGACGTTATGATCTGCGATATTGAAATGCCGGAGATGAACGGGCTGGCCCTTTTGAATTGGGTGAACGAACGTTTTCCGACTATAAAGACGATTTTTCTGACCGGACATGCCAGCTTCGATTACGCGCAAATGGCCGTGAAGCATGGAAGCTTTGATTATATGCTTAAGCCGGTCGATCACGGGCAATTGAAGGATGTCATCTGGAGAGCACTGGAGAAGGTGGAGCAAGATCGAGAAGTACTTAGCCTTAACGAACATTATCAGCATTATCGCAATCTATATCAGAAGCAGCTTCCAATCGTAACCGAGCGTCTTTGGCAGGATTTGCTGCATTACCGAATCGCTCCAGATAAGGAAGGATTGCAGCGGCAGTTTGAAGAGAACGGACTTCCGATTGGAGTGGGCGATCCGGTGTTGCCTATTCTAATCAGCTTAGAGCAGTGGAAAGAGCTGTTCAGTCCTAGAGACGAAGAAATTATGTGCTATGCGCTGCGGAAAACTGCCGAGGAAGTGTTCCTGCACGACGAGAAAGGTCTCGTCGTATCGATCGAGAACGACTTGAGTCTGGTACTCCTCTATTATCCGCTGCCCTTACTGGAATCTGCAGGAAAGGAGGGAGTGAAGCGGTTGGCGGAGCGTTATAACGCATTTTGCGTAGACAATTTCCAGTGTAGCGTGTCTTGTTATATTGCAGCCCCCGTTCCGGCACTTCAGTTGACGGCCGTATATGAGTCGCTTTTATCCGCGGAGAAAGCGAATGTAATCAATACCTGTGGTGTGATAGCGATCGATGAAGAGAAGCCTCTGCAGCCCGCCCAGTTGCATTTGAGCCCTTCCTTTGCGGACTGGTCGATCCTTCTTGAGCAGGACAAGGAAGAGGAGCTGCTTTCCAAGCTGGATGTGAATATGGAAAAACTGCGGACCGAAGGCGCAGACCAGGAATCGCTGAATGCCTTCTACTATGGATTCATCCATTTGCTTTATCAAGTGTTTCATAAGAAAGGCGTGTTGATCCGAGATGTATTCGGACCCAAAATGCTGGCCGAGCTCTACCAGTATCCAAGGTCCATCATTCAGCTTCAGAACAGCGTATCTCTACTTATGACCGAAGCCGCTCGTTTCTTGGTGCAATACCACAAAGGGAAGTCGGCGCTGCTCGTTAAGGTTCAGCAATACATTGAGGAGCATATCACGGATGATTTTTCACGAGAGGATATCGCCGGGTATGTATTCCTCAATCCGGCCTATTTGTCCCGCTGGTTCAAAAAGGAAACTGGAAGGGCTTTGTCCGACTATGTGCTGGAGGCCAAGATGGAGAAGGCGAAGCAACTGCTCGCCGAAACGAACATGAAAGTTAGCAGCGTGGCGGAATCTTTAGGCTACACGCACCTATCCCACTTTGCAAAAATATTTAAAAAATCGAACGGCCTTGCCCCGCATGAGTACCGAAAACAGTATGAAAAATCCTAGCCTGCTTGCCTTGGAACTTACCTTGGTCGGTGCCGAGGCTGCGAATATATTGATCGACTTTTCGGCTCGGAAGGCAACGTTGTGTTGGATAAGGTGCAGCTGAAGATTGAGCACCCAAAAGTTAAACTTGGATATGCTAGATGAGTGGGAGGTTGTCTTAATCTTCGGCGAGCGTCAGCTTCTCGCTCTGTTGATCTCCAGCTGCTAAGGCTGCATAGTTTTTCAATGTTCAGCAAAATCATTTTAGGGAGAATTTTAACAATATGCTTTAAGAAAGCAAAAATTGTAACAGTTGCGAATAATGAAACTACTGGGTAATTAAAAATGAGTAGTTGTAAGATGTGGTTTATGATTAGATTGTAAGGGGGAGCCATGTTGCGGCTCTTTTTTTGTATTGCTTGTAGTGGGGGAGAACGAAAAAAAATATTACGTTGCTTCGTGTCCACAACGTCAAAAAATTCGATAACACAGGGGAAGATCTCGAAGATTTAATCTCGATCGGTACGATCGGATTGATCAAAGCTATCGAATCGTTCTCGCCAAACAAAGGGACGAAGCTGGCGACTTTCGCAGCGCGTTGTATCGAAAATGAAATACTTATGCATCTTCGCTCATTGAAGAAAACGCGTAAAGATGTGTCCTTGCATGATCCCATCGGAACGGACAAAGAGGGGAATGAAATCACGTTGATCGATATTCTCGGCACGGAGGCCGACGATGTCGTGGATAAGGCTGACAAGTAGGTAATTGTTGAGTTTTGAAAGGAGAATCACATGGAAGAGCTCTAGATAATGTGATGGTAGGTAGTAAACTTTATTTTGTTTTAGATACAAACTACTGCATTGTTGATGCATTGAATGTGAAACCAAAAGCGTCTCTTCACTGTGTACTTGGCCTGTGACCTACTGGAACCGTAGGTCACAGGCCAAACTTTTTTTGTAGAACACACTAGAGATTCAAACCGGAGGACTGTATCTCACGATTACCGTCAATTGATGCTTCGAGCACGTGTATGAAAATGTTCACGTTAATAAAGTTATAAGAGCATCACCTCCCGGAGATTTCTGTCCAACAGGTTATAACGTTAGTTTGAAAGCGTTGTCTTATAAATTATACATTAGCCTATAAATTCCAGATACTTCAAATTTCAACTATTTTTTTCAATATTTCAACCAATATGCCTTACATAAAAAAGCGAAACCTTCACCTAACTGCTTTTTCATGCACAAATAATATTGAAAGGTATTGCCGAGGCGCTGTAAATAGATGCTTTGGTTAGAAGCGAAGGGGTACCTCATCCCCTGTCAGGCTAGGATGGCTCAAAATACCTCGGATAATGAAGAGCGCACATGCTCGCTTTATTACTTCCACAAATATTGAGAGCGCTTCAACTTCTCACATCATGATATAATTATTAACAAATAGCTGAAAAAATGGATGATGGCGGAGGTGGGTCCTATGCTTCACAAATGGAAAGAACTTATCAATGTCCGGGCCATCCGCGGCAAGTTTTTTTTGCTGACTACTTCCCTGATTGTCATTCCGATGGTCATCGTCAGCCTTATTTTTTATTTGCTGACTGCCCAGAAGCTAAGCGACAATGCAACGAATCATGCCACAGCCTCGCTCAGGATGGCCGAGCTTTACATGGATCGGGCGATCAATGAAGTGGGCGATTTGACGAACGTTATTTTGGGCAACAAGGAAATTCAAAGTATATTGGCCATTCCGGTCGCGGACGATTTTGAGTACATCCGCAATGTGGATAAACTGTCCAAAATTATGAATGTGTATACGCAGGCCAAGCCGTATATTTCATCTTATCTGATTTATGTCAAGAACGGCTCCGCCAATATGCATCTTTACCGTGGCAGCGCCAGCGTCCAGTTCGGTTCGAGAATCGTCCTTGACGCCAAAAAAGCCGAAATATACTATAACCAAATTCTGCATCAAAACACGATTATGTGGATAAACCAGAATCCGTTTGAAGAAGTAAGCACAGCGGCCAATCCCAACCGGATGTTCGTCTGCAAGCTGCTGAAAAGGACGGAAGGCAATTATGACGATCTGGGCTTCGTGATGCTGGAAATCGACAAAGACGCCTTTTTTAAAGGGCTGCTGTTTTTAAATCCGACGGAACAGTCGCAATTTTTTATCCTCAATGATCAAGGGCAGGTGATGTACCGGATGCCGCAACCTGACCCGGATAATGGCGAAAGCGCAGCGAAGTTGCTTTCCCGGATCGATCTTGGCGGGGGGCAGACGACATTGGATGGTAAAACGTATCTCAGCGCCTCGGTGGACAACGAGCGAACCCGCTGGAAACTGGTGAATATTATCGAGGATTCCAAGCTATATGAGGATGCGAACGAGATCGGCACGCTCACGATCCGCATATTCCTCGTTGTGCTGATCATCGGCTGGCTGGCCGCTCTGAAGCTGGGCAATTCCATCAGCAAGCCGCTCAACCGGCTCCGATCGATGATCGTCGCCAATCAATATGCACATGCAAGGCAAAAACGCATTTTTAATCCTAACGACGAGGTTGGGCAAATCGGTGAGAAGTTTATTACCATGATGGAGGAAAATACTCGGCTGCACGAGGAAATTTATGACATGCTTCGTCAGCGCGTGGAAGCGCAAATCGAAGTGCTGCAGGCGCAAATTAATCCGCACTTTTTGTATAACACGCTGGAATCGCTAAACGGCTTGGCCGTCTCCAGCAACCAGCCGCAGATGAGCGAGGTCATCGGGGCACTAGGGAAATTTTTCCGCATTACCTTGAGCAAAGGGAATGAATTTATTACGGTAGCCGACGAGCTGGAACACGTATCCGCCTACGTCAAGGTTCAGAAATTCAGATTCAAGGATAAATTTGAATGGATCTGTGAGGTAGATGAGGCTGTTAAACCCTATTATGTGCCCAAACTCATTATGCAGCCGATTGTGGAAAATGCGATCTATCATGGCTTGAAGGGCAGGCCTGGCACCGGCATGATCATGGTATCCGCGGAGCTTGAAGGCCATATGCTGACCTTTCGCGTTACCGATGACGGCGAGGGCATACCGGAAGAACGGCTACACGACATTTTCAAGGCGCTAAACGAAGGCGAAAAAGGAAAAGTATACGGAATCAAAAATGTGCATGACCAACTGCGCCTCCGTTTCGGGGCGGGGTTTGGTATCGGCATTTCCACCGAAAAAGGCAAATACACGACCGTATCGGTCACAGTACCCGCCATATCGTCCCTACTACTTGCTACTTACGAAAGGAGGCGCATCAATGATGATCAAAGCTTTGATCGTAGACGATGAATATTATATTCGCGAAGGCTTGAAAAGCTCGGAGCTATGGAACGAACTGGACATCAGCCTGATCGGCGAAGCCGCCGACGGGGTGGAGGCCTGGCAGTTATACCGTATTGCCCGGCCGGATATTTTACTGCTGGATATTAACATGCCGGAAATGAGCGGAATGGAACTGGCCAGAGCGATCCGCAGCCATGATGAGGACGTGCAAATTATTTTTTTGACCGGGTACGACGAATTTCAACTGGTCAAGGAAGCCGTCGTCTTGCAAGCTTCCGATTACTTGCTCAAGCCTGTCATCCGGGAGGATCTGTACAAAGCACTGCAAAAGGCAAGCGGCCACGTGAAGAAAAGAGAAAACCGCAACCTAGATATGAACCGTCTGCAGCGGCAGGTGACGGATTACAGCAAAGCCGCGCACGAACAATTTTTGATCGACCTCGTTCAGCAGCGCCGGCCGTTAAAGGAGTGCCTGAATGCGTTGGATTCCATCGGGGTACGGTTTGATGATACAAGCTATTGCGCCGTACTTTGCCTGGATATTGACGATTTCTCATCGCTGATGGAACGGGCTTCCGCCCAAGACCGCCAATTGTACCAGTATTTGTTCCGCAAGCTGGCTGAAGAGGCGACGGTGTCTTACGGCGATGTGTATTCGCTTGGCTATTCGCCCGGACGGGTCATTTTGCTGATTGGCAGCCGCACCGAAGAAGAAGGGTATTTGAACGGCATCGCCGAGCGGCTGCGGGCAATATTTTCAGAATATTTGAATATGTCAATTAGTATTGGCCTCAGCACCCCGATGCAGGGCATTGAGCATATGTATCTAGCCTACCACGAAGCGCTGCGCGCCATCGAATACAAGTCGCTTGTCGGCAAAGGCCAGATCATGCCCTACCAGCTCACGACAATCCGTATGGGCGAAGCGGCGGCTTCAGAGGACAACCGTCTGCTGGACAAGGAACTGTACCTACTGAGCGAAATGCGCGCAGGCAATGATGCCAACGTGTTTAGTATTTTGCAAGAATGGTCGGAAAACTTGCGGACGCTCGCCTGGAGTGATGTGAAGCTAATCTCGTTCCAACTTGTTCTCTTCGTCATGCGTCTGTCCAAGGAAGCGGGCATTAAGCAGGAGCAACTATCGGTTGCCAATCCTCTGGTCGATCTGAACAGTTGCCAGACCGTGGACGAGGTGGCGCGATTTTTATCCGCCTATGTGGCCGAGGTCGGACAGGCGATTCGCCAGGCCAAGGATGTTCCTTCGTACAAAATGATCGAACAGGCCAAAAGCTGGATTCGCGAGCATTTATCCGAAGATCTCAGCCTGGTTAATCTGGCTGCTTATTTAAACATGAGTCCGAAGTATCTCAGTTCGCGTTTCAAGCAAGCGACAGGAGAAACGTTCGGAGATTACTCCACGCGGGTGCGGTTCGAGCGGGCCAAGGAGCTTCTGGCCGATTCTTCGCTCAAAATACTGGAAGTAGCCAACAAAGTCGGCTTTACCGATACGAATTATTTCAGCATGGCGTTCAAAAAGAACGTTGGTATTACACCGACCGAATTCCGCAAACGGTTTTTATAAAACATCATACCGAAACAAAGATCGTATGGACTCATTCCATTGTTCGCCCGGCTGTTTTTCCACATAATAAAACATGTAAGGCATAATGATATCGAGGGGGAGCGAAGGTTTATGAAAACAGGGAAATGGCTGACTTCAGTTACACTGCTTACATCGCTTGTCGTGCTGTCAGCTTGCGGAAGCGACAGCGGCAAACCGTCGGGAAGCACGGAAAGCGCCAAGCCTGGGGCTAGCAGTTCGCAAGAAGTTGTCAAGCTGAAATTTTTGTTCTGGGGCAGTAACGAAGAGAAGAAAGCTGTTGAAGGCATGGTGAAATCGTTCAATGATTCTCATCCCAACATTCAGGTCACATCCGAGCATGTCCCAGGGGACTACAACACCAAGATCAACACATTGATGGCTGCTAACGAACTCCCCGACGTAGCGTACTTGCCCGATTCGCTTGCATCCAGATGGGGCGAGGAAGGGAAATTACTTGACTTTACTCCGTTTCTGGGGGATTCCAAGGAATTGAAAGAGCGCCTGCCGGCATCGTTCTACTACGGCCAGCCCGGCAAAGTAGTAGGCTATGCCACTGCAGCTGAAGTGATGGTACTTTATTATAATAAGGATTTATTTAAAGAAGCGGGACTGGAGCTGCCTCCGGTCGAAGCGGGCAAGGCATGGACATGGGATCAATTTTTAGCCGTTGCAAAAAAATTGACCAAGGACAAAAATGGCAAAAGGGCGGACGATCCTGCCTTTGATCCGAAAAATATCGAGCAGTACGGCTTCTCCTTCGGTTCAGACCGCGGCAGTTGGGGACCGCTGCTTGCCAGCAACGGCGCAGGAATTACAGACGAATCCGGAACGAAATATGCGATGAACAGTCCTGAATCCGTACAAGTGTTCCAGTCGCTGCAAGATTTGCTGTTCAAGTATCATGTATCGCCCGATTTGATTCAACAGCAAAATATGCCGGACAACTATGTACGGCTGCAAACGCGCAAGGTGGCGATGGTGCTGGACGGCACATGGGCGCAGCTTGACATCTCCAATGCAAAAATGAATTACGGCATGGGCGTTCTTCCCAAATTCAAAGAGCCGAAGACGACTTATGTAGCCGGCGCCAGCGTCGTATTCTCGAACACCAAGCATCCGAAGGAAGCAATGGAATTCTACAAATTCCACAACAATCCTTCTCAAGTGAATTTGTATAAAATCGGGCTTTGGATGCCAGTCGAAACGAAGTATTACTCAGATCAGGCGGGCATCGATACATGGGTGAGCAAAGACGTGCATCCGCCTGAATGGAAGACGGCAGCGATTGATTACGCCCTCAAATATTCGGTAAAATCGCCTTCTGCCAGCTTGAAAAACTGGTCGGAGATCAATTCCAAATTGACCCCGGCGCTCGATTTGATCTGGACAAATAAAAAACCGGCAAAAGATGCACTAGATGGCTTGGAAAAAGACCTTCAGCCGTTATTGAAAGGGAAATACCCAGATAAATAACAAATAGCTTGCTGAATGGGGAAGAGATCCCCTGAGGGTAAGGGGATCTCTGAACTGTAGCGCCAAAAGTCGGAATATTCGGATAATTTAATGGAAAGGGGGACACAGTGATGCGAACGGCGTCTGGCATTTCGCGCATGGAGCGTAATTGGGGCATCCTCTTCGCGCTGCCGCCTATACTTGGGCTTTTGTGCTTTACACTGTATCCGGTAGTCGCTTCTTTCTTTTACAGTCTTACCGATTGGAGCATCGGGAGCGATTGGCATTACGTTGGATTGGATAATTATAAGACGATTTTTACAAACGATCCCTTGTTTAACAAATCGCTGTACGCAACGACCTACTATGCGCTAGGAAGCGTGCCGATCGGCCTTTTGGTCGCGTTTTTTATCGCCATGCTGTTGAACCAGAAAGTAAGAGGGCTTTCGATTTTTCGCACGATCTTCTATTTACCGACGATTGTGCCTAGCATAGCCAACACGGTGCTGTGGATTTGGATTTACAATCCGGATTTTGGACTGCTGAATTCGCTGCTAAAGTCGGTAGGGCTGCCCGGGTCGCAATGGGTTTACAGCGAATCGACGGCAATACCGTCGCTGGTTTTGATGAGTACATGGGGAGTCGGCAATTCGGTGCTGATCTTTCTGGCAGGTCTCCAGGGAGTTCCTGGACATTTATACGAAGCCGCCGAGGTTGAAGGCGGGAATAGCTGGCACAAGTTCATTTATGTAACTGTTCCTTATATGTCGCCTACGATATTTTTTAATCTCGTCATGTCGTTAATCGGCACGTTCCAGGCGTTTAATCAAGCTTATGTGATGACGCAGGGCGGCCCGAACAATTCCACGCTGTTCTATGTGTACTATTTGTACCGGAAAGCGTTTACGGAATCCAAAATCGGCTATGCTTCGGCGCTGGCCTGGATTTTGTTTATCATCATCCTGGTGCTGACGCTGATTGTCTTTAAAACATCGAAAAAATGGGTGCATTACGAGGAGGGAGGGGCGTAATGGAACAAATGGCCGTTCATGCCGCTGTGAGCAAAGGTATGCGCAAGAGCCGCAGCAATCCGTTAAGTCGTCTGGGCGTTTATGCGACTCTGATTCTCGGTAGTGTCGTTATGATCTTTCCTTTTATATGGCTCTTGCGTAGTTCCTTGATGGACCGTAGTCAAATCTTTATTTTTCCGCCGCAGTGGATTCCAAATCCGGTCAAATGGAGCAACTATCGCGAAGCGCTGACTAGTGTGCCTTTTCACCTTTATTTTAAAAATACGATGACCATTGAGCTGTTTACAATTAGCGGCGTGCTGATTACAAGTGTGATGGCTGCTTACAGCTTCTCCCGGTTGCGCTGGCCTGGCAGGGATCTTGTCTTTTCGTTGCTGCTGGCGACTATGATGTTGCCTTATGCGGTTACGCTGATTCCGACTTTTATAGTCTGGAAGAGCCTAGGCGCACTGAATTCGTTTTTGCCTTTAACGGTTCCGGCCTGGTTTGGCGGCGGCGCGTTCAACATTTTTTTACTCCGCCAATTTTTTATGGGCATTCCCAAAGATTTGGATGAAGCCGCCTATATGGATGGCGCGAAGCCGTTCACAGTGCTTTGGCGCGTCATTGTGCCGCTGTCGAAACCGGCGATGATCGTTGTGGGCATTTTCACCTTCATTGATGTGTGGAACGATTTTCTCGGCCCGATCATTTATTTAAGCAGCAATGAGAAATTTACGCTGGCCTTGGGGCTGGCCACATTCAAGGGCTTGTACAATGCGCAGTGGGGCTATTTGATGGCTGCATCCGCGGCTGTGGTGGCTCCGATTCTGCTCCTGTTTTTCCTCGCGCAGCGCTATTTTGTAGAAGGCATTACGTTGACGGGGATCAAGGGATAGCGGGAAAAATGCGTCTGCCGCAGGCAGGATGCTTGATTTTGTAAAGGAAAGCGGGAGGATTGCATGGAAGCAAGACGATTGCAGCTTGTTCGTGAGAAACTCGATGCATGGGGAATTGACGCTTTGCTGGTAACAAGTCCCTTTAACCGCATGTATTTGACCGGATTTAAAGGGTCGGCGGGCTATGTGGTCATCACGAAAGAACAAGCGATTTTATTGACCGATTTTCGGTATGTGCAGCAAGCGCAGGCGCAGACAAAGGTGTACGAGGTGCGGCAGCATGCGGTGCAGCCCATCGAAACGATCAACGAGACGCTGAATTCCCTCCAGGTAAAAAAGCTCGGTTTTGAGCAGCATGTGCTGCCTTACGAAAATTTTACCGCCTATCAAGAGACGTTCGCAGGCATCGATCTGATGCCGACGCGCCATCTCGTCGAGCATCTTCGCGGTTTCAAAGATAGCGGGGAATTGCAGCGCATCCGCAAAGCCATCGACATTACGGAGCAGGCGTTCGCACATATTTTGGGCGTACTGAAACCGGGAATAACGGAGCGGGATGTTGCTGCGGAACTGGAATATGTCATGCGTAAAAATGGAGCGGCTTCATCGGCCTATTCGTTGATTGTCGCTTCAGGAGAGCGCTCGGCGCTGCCGCACGGCTTGGCGAGCGATAAAGCCATTGGGATGAACGAGTTCGTAACGCTCGATTTTGGCGCGAGCTACGAAGGGTATTGCTCGGATTTGACGCGAACTGTATTCATCGGCACCCCGACAGCGAGGCACAAAGAAATTTATGCCGCTGTCCTGGAAGCCAATCAAACAACATTGGCCCGTCTTAAACCGGGAATGTCCGCGAAGGATGCGGATTCACTCGGCAGAGACGTGATCACGCAGCGCGGGTATGGCGAATATTTCGGACATGGGCTGGGGCATGCGTTCGGGTTGGAGATTCATGAGCCTGCGCGGTTTTCGCAGACGAGCGAGGATGTGCTATTGCCGGGGATGGTGATGACCGTAGAACCCGGTATCTATATTCCGGGATTCGGCGGCGTTCGCATTGAAGACGATATTTTCGTCACCGATACAGGCATTGAAGTGTTGACGAAATCAGACAAAGAACTGATTGCTCTATAAATACGTGTTGCAGCAAAAAAGAAGGAGTGTAGGCGATGAGGTCCGATTCGGCAGATGTTGTAATTATCGGGGGCGGGATCATTGGCATGGCGATTGCCTACTATACGGCAAAGCTTGGCATGGACGTTATCGTCGTCGAAAAGGGGGAAATCGCCGGGGGCACCTCGTCCAAATGCGACGGAAATATTTTGGCTATCGACAAGGACCCTGGCTTTGACAGCCGCATGTCGCTTAAATCGCAGGAATTGGTAGCAGAGCTGGTGCATGAGCTTGACGAGGAATTTGAATACCGCGCGCCGGGAAGCATTCTCGTGTGCGAGAGCGAGGAAGAGATGGCGGCTGCCGAGCAATGGGTGAAGCGCCAACAGGAAGCCGGGCTGCCCTTTCGCATGCTGGACAGGCAAGATTTGCGTGACGAGTGGCCGTATATGGCGACCGATCTGCATGGCGGTCTGGAATGCGCGACCGATTCTACGGTCAATCCGGTGCTATTGACGTATTCGCTCGCCGCCACAGCGCGTCGGCTAGGCGCTCGCATGTTGACGCATACGGCGGTAACGAATGTCCTTCGGGACGGAAGCGGGCGAGTGCAGGGCGTAGAAACGGACAGGGGCAACATTAAGGCCAAATCGGTCATTGTCGCTGCCGGCGTATGGTCCAAATCAATTGGGCATATGGTCGGAATCGACATCCCCATCGAACCGCGCAAAGGGCACATTCTCGTTGCGTCGCGAACGCCGAATATCGGCAAGCGCAAGGTGATGGAGTTCGGGTATTTGATCAGTAAATTCGGCGGCAAGCGGCAGGTGGATGAAGCTTACGAGAAGTTTGGCGTGGCCTTCGTGTTCGAGCCAACGGCATCGCAAAATTTTCTGATCGGGAGCAGCCGTCAATTCGTAGGCATGGAACCGCGTGTCGATCAGGAGGTCATTCGCTTGGTTGCGAAGCGGGCGATCCGTTTTTTTCCGGTCATTGCGCAAATTCCGATGTTGCGCACGTATGCCGGACTGCGTCCGTGGACGCCGGATCATTTGCCGATTGTTTCGGAGATCGACGAGGTTCCCGGCCTGTATGTGGCAGCCGGGCATGAAGGAGACGGCATCAGCCTGGCGGCCGTAACGGGCAAGCTAGTCAGCGAGATGCTGAGCGGTACGGCAACCTGCATCCCGACGGAGCCGCTGCGCTACGACCGTTTTACGCAAAGCCGAACCTCCTGAACAGGAGAGGCGGAATGATAATGGGATCAAGCGTTCGTTATTATATGTAAAATTTATCTATAATTAAGATAAAATAGTTAAAACCGCAAGGAGGACCCTCATGAAACTGTCCAAGATCGTAACGACCATAGATACCCATACGGGCGGCAATCCGACTCGCACGGTGACGAGCGGAGCTCCTAAGCTTTACGGCAGTACCATGTCGGAGAAGATGGTGTACATGTCAGAGAGGCATGACGATTTTCGCCGGGCCCTTATGTTCGAGCCGCGCGGTCACGAGGTGATGTCCGGGTGCATCCTGACAGAGCCGTGCGATCCGACGGCCGATATCGGCGTCGTGTTTATAGAGACCGGCGGCTATTTGCCGATGTGCGGCCACGATACGATAGGCGTCTGCACCGCATTGATTGAAAGCGGCATGTTCCCTGAGGATACTAAGCTGCTACGGCTTGACACGCCGGCGGGCCTGGTGGAAGCGAAGCTGGACATTGAGAACGGCAAGGTGAAGCTGGTGACGTTTACAAACATTCCTTCCTTCTTATATAAGGAGGACGTTCGGGTTCATATTGACGGTCTGGGCGAAGTGAAGCTGGACATTGCGTATGGCGGCAACTTTTACGGCCTCGTCGATGCCCGTTCTGTCGGCCTTTCCTTGCAGCCCGAATACGCAGCTAGTATCGTTAGCACCGCCATCCGCATCCGCGAAGCCGTGAATGCCAGCATCGAAGTGATTCATCCGGAAAATCCGGTTATTCGCGGAATGACGCATGTGGAGTTTTTTGAAGATCCGCAGTCGCCGGAAGTCGACTGCCGTAATGCGGTCGTCATTCCGCCCGGCGGCATCGACCGCTCGCCTTGCGGTACGGGGACTTCCGCCAAAGTCGCGACATTGTACGCGAAGGGGCAATTGGAGCTGAACGAAGAGTTCGTTCATGAAAGCATTACAGGCTCGCTGTTCTATGCCAAGGTGCTGCGGGAAGTTCAGGCAGGCAGCCTGCCTGCGGTTATTACGCAAATCGCCGGTTCGGCCTGGGTGACAGGGCTGCATCATTTTGTTTTCGATCCGTCCGATCCGCTCATACAGGGATTTCTGTTACAGTAACGAACGGTTTCGTGAAAGGGGTGATGCCGTGCCGAGATGACAGGTACGACGGCTGATACAGGAAACGATATAGACAGAAAGCGACTTATACGAATTACAACGACAATTGACAGGAGAGGGGAAAAAGAAAATGGCTAGATTTGAAGGGATATATACGGCGATTTTAACGCCTTTTACAGGCACGTTAGAGGTGGATTACGGACGATTGGAGGAGCATGTTGCCTGGTTGATTGAACAGGGAGTTCAAGGTATTATTCCAACCGGATCACTTGGCGAATATGCTTCCATGACCGAACAAGAACGGGCCAAAGTGGTAGAAACTGTGGCGAAGGTAACCGCTGGCAAGGTCGATCTTGTCGTGGGCAGCGCATCGCCGTCCACAAAGCAAGCTGTAAAATGGGTGCAGCATGCCAAAGACCACGGAGCCGCAGGCGTGATGGCCTTGCCGCCGATCAATTATCGCCCAAGAAAAAGCGAAATTATCGCCCATTACAAAGCGCTTTCCAGTGTTGGGCTGCCGATTATTGCGTACAACAATCCGTTTGATACGGCTGTTGACCTGACGCCTGACCTCCTCGCCGAACTGGCGCAAATCGAGCAAGTTGTTGCCGTCAAGGAGTTTTCCGCGGACGTTCGCCGCATTCCGGAAATTTTGGAGAAATGCAATTTGGAAGTGCTGGTCGGTCTTGACGATATGCTGTACGAAGGCGTTTTGGCCGGAGGCACAGGCTGGATTGGCGGCCTTTCCAATACATTCCCGAAAGAATGCGCTGAGCTGTACAGCCTCTCCCGCACCGGCAAATTAACGGAAGCTTTCGCTTTGTATCAAAAGCTGCTCCCGCTTTTCCGCTACGATTCCAAACCGATTCTGGTGCAGGCGATCAAATATACGATGGATTTGGCCGGAATGCCGATGGGAGGCACACGCCCGCCGCGCTTGCCGCTCACTGAGGAAGAATACCGCGAGATTGAAGCGGCTTACAAATTGGCCGCAGGAAAGTAGGAGGATATGATGAAGAACAGTCAAAACTGGATTGGCGGGGAATGGATGACGCCGCGCAACGGCGAAACAGTCATTCATAGTCCTTCAAATGTACAGGAAAAAGTCGGCGTTCTTTACTTATCCGATGCCTCGAACGTGGTGCAGGCAGGACAGGCGGCGCAAGCTGCCTTTCCCGCTTGGGCGCGTCTGACAGGAGCGGGAAGAGCGGATTATTTGTACCGAATGGCTGAAGCATTGAAAGCGCGTTTGACCGAGGTGGCGACGCTGGCCAGTACAGAAATGGGCAAGCCGATCACGGAGATGCGGGGAGAAGTGATGCGGGCCGTCAACCTGCTGAATTACTACGCAGCCGAAGGCGTCCGTCCGAACGGCAGCGTGATTCCGTCCAGCGAAACGCAAGTGGTGCAGTACACGAAGCGGGTGCCGCTAGGCGTCGTCGGCATTGTAACGCCCTGGAATTTTCCGGTTGCTATTCCTATCTGGAAAATTGCTCCAGCGCTTATTTGCGGCAACACAATCGTCTGGAAGCCTGCCGAATTCGCTTCACTGACGGCAACGCTGATCACGGAAGTTTTTGCTTCCATCGGACTTCCGGCAGGGGTGCTGAACCTTGTTATCGGCAGCGGCCGACAGCTTGGGGGCGTGCTGCTGGAGCAGGCCGGAATCAACGCTTTCAGCTTTACAGGCTCTACTTCTACAGGCTTGCAGGTAGCCGAAACGTGCGCCCGCAATAACATTAAGTACCAGACGGAGATGGGCGGCAAAAATGCGGCTATCGTGTTGAATGACGCTGATCTGGAAAAAACAATCCCGATGATCCTCAGCGGAGCGTTTCGCTCGGCGGGGCAGAAATGTACGGCAACAAGCCGGGTCATCGTGGAGAAAGGGATCTACGAACCGTTTATCCGAGCGCTACAAAAGGGTGTAACTTCCATCCGGCAGTCAACGGCCCTTGATCCCACGGCTTATCTCGGACCCGTGGCGTCGAACAGCCAATATAAGACAGTGATGTCCTATGCCAAGCTCGCACGCGAGCAGGCGCAAATTGTCGCCGAAGGCCCCGATTTGGCAGATTCGGTTGAAGGCTACTTCGTCAAGCCGCTTGTAGCTGCTGGTGTGGACGCGGATCATCCGCTGATTCAGGAGGAAATATTCGGACCGGTCGTCACCCTGCTTCAGGCGAGCGACTTTGATGAAGCGATTGCGCTGTGCAACCGTACCGTGTTCGGTCTTAGCGCTTCGTTATTTACACAAAATCTGTCCAAGGCGCACCGCTTTCTGGATGAGGCCCAAGCCGGGATGGTGCGCGTCAATCAGGAAACTGCCGGAGTTGAATATCAGGCGCCGTTCGGCGGCATGAAGCTTTCCAGCTCTCATACACGCGAGCAGGGCCAGGCGGCTCTCGATTTTTATACCGAAACCAAAACTTGCGCAGTCAGCTACGCTTAAGAGAGGGATGTCCAATGGAACGAGCAGATACCTTGATTTGCCGTTGCGAGGAAGTGACGTTCGATCAGCTTGAGCAGGCTTATCATACGGGCTGTTCCACCTCGCGCCAATTGAAAATGAAAACGCGCGCGACGATGGGGGCCTGCCAAGGCAGGGTGTGCAGGTACCTCATCGAAGCGTGGCTGCAAGACAAACATCCCGGCGCTGTGCGCGACGCAGAACTGCTATCCTGCCGTCCGCCGATCCGTCCGGTTACATTCGGCCAACTGACAGAAGGTGAATAACGATGGAATCTATGCGCATTGAACAACATCCGATTCTGGGCAGAAAGGCCCCCCATGAAATCGTTGACTATACGTTTAACGGGAAGCCGATGACCGGCCGCAGGGGAGAACCCGTTGCCGCCGCCCTGCTTGCGGCAGGCATCCGCACGTTGCGCAGACATGAAGAATCCGGGAACCCCCGTGGTCTGTACTGCGCAATTGGCCATTGCATGGAGTGCAGAGTCCATATTGCGGACAAAGGCATCGTTCGGGCATGTTTGACGCCTTTGGAGCCTGGCATGAGCATCAGGGAAGGGCAGCAATTGCCCAATGAAATAACCAGGAGGGAATTGCCATGAGCTTCAAACGGCAGCAGTCCGATCTGATCATCGTCGGTGCAGGTCCGGCAGGCTTGTCAGCAGCGGCGGGCGCAGCGGAAATAGGCTTGCAGGTGATGATTGTCGATGAATTTCCGCAGCCCGGCGGCCGGATGCCTGGGCAATTTCACGAGGAACATGGGTCTTGGTGGGTCGGCAAGCATATCGCCGAGGAGCTTATCCAGCGAAATCGCAAGCTCGGCGTCGATATCCAGTGCGGCGCATCCGTTTACGACATGCGCAGAGTTGGGAACCGCTGGGAAATATCGACATCGGTCGGCGTTTTTGTCGCCCCTTATGCGCTTTTGGCGACAGGAGCAGCAGAATTGCCGCTGCCAGTAGAAGGCTGGACGTTGCCTGGCGTCATGTCAATCGGCGCCGCCCAGGTGCTGACCAATGTCCATTACGTCAAACCGGGCAGACGGGGAATCATTGTCGGCGTCAATGTGCTGGCGATGGCCATTGCCAGAGAGCTTGCGGTGAGCGGCGTTGAACTGGCCGGCATCGTGCTGCCGCCGGGCGGCTCGACTGCGGGAAAAGCGGCGGTGCCGCGGAACAATCTGGAAACGTTAATGGGGTTGTCCCATCTGGCTCCTTCCCCGCTGCTACGCAGCGGCGGCAAATTGGCCAAAGCGATGGGACTGACAGGCCTGATCACGAGCCTGTTCCCACAGCGCGGAATCAAAATATGGGATATTCCGCTCAGGCTGCGCACCGCCGTCTGTTCAATCAACGGCAAGGATCGGGTCGAATCGGTTACGCTTGCTAGCGTAACTGGCGCCGGCGAGCTTGTGGCAGGATCGGAGCGCGAGGAGCCCGTCGACTTCGTGGCGATTGCCGGCGGTCTGTATCCGCTGGCTGAACTTGCGGCAGTAGCGGGTTGCCCTTTCCTTTATGTTCAGGAGCTTGGCGGGCACATTCCCCTACACAGCGAGCGCATGCAAACGACACTGGCCGGGCTGTATGTGGCCGGCAACATTACGGGAGTCGAAAGCGCGCTCGTTTCGATGGCGCAGGGTAGGCTAGCCGCCGCATCGATCTGCTTCGATTCCGGGATTTTGGGCTCCAGGGGCGAAGAAAAGGTTCATCAGGCTATGGAAGAGGTGCGGCAAGTTCGCTCGGAGGCGCTAATTCAATTCCAGCCGGGCATCCCGGAGGCGCGGCGTTGCTTGTACCGCAAATGGCAGGGAACGATGGAAGCTGAGGTGCAAAGGGAATGAGGGTTCATAAGGGAAGCAGCACAAATATCATTTTGCGTCTGGAGATCGATCAAGCCAAGACGTCTTTCGGGCAAATCGCGACAGTGATTGGCGAAGCGGGAGGAGATATCGTAGCCGTCGATGTTAGCCGGGCGGGCAAGCAGACGACCTTTCACGACATTACGATAACGACGGAGCCGACTCTTGCCGAACGTATCGTTCAGTGCCTGGAAGTGCTTTCAGGCGTTAAGGTCATCAATGTCTCCGACCAAACGATGCTGCTCCATCTCGGAGGGAAAATTGAAGTAGCCTCCAAAATGAAGATCAAAAACCGCGATGACCTGTCGCGGGTCTACACGCCGGGCGTAGCGAGAGTTTGCCTGGCGATTCAGGAAAGACCGTCGCGGGCCTACTCCCTCACGATCAAGAGAAATACGATCGCCGTCGTATCAGACGGGTCTGCCGTGCTTGGGCTAGGCAACATCGGGCCGTTGGCCGCAATGCCCGTCATGGAAGGCAAAGCGATGCTGTTCAAGCAGCTTGCCGATGTTGACGCTTTTCCCATTTGCCTGGATACGCAAGACACGGAAGAAATAATCCACAGCATCAAACGCATGGCTCCGACTTTCGGAGGCATTAATCTGGAAGACATATCCTCGCCGCGTTGTTTTGAAATTGAACGGCGATTGATCGAGGAATTGGACATTCCTGTTTTTCATGACGATCAGCATGGCACTGCCGTCGTGATGCTGGCGGGCCTGTACAATGCGATGAAGCTTGTCGGCAAACAGCTTGAAGCATGCAAAATTGTCATTTGCGGAGTCGGGGCGGCGGGTCACGCCTGCACGAAAATATTGCTTGCGGCAGGGGCAAAGCGCATCATCGGCGTTGATCGCTGCGGGGCCTTGGTGCGGGGGCATCACTACGAGAACGAAGCTTGGGCCTGGTACGCAGAGCATACGAATCCTGATATGGAGACGGGAATGTTGTCAGATGTGATCCGTGATGCTGATATTTTTATCGGGGTTTCCGGTCCCGGCTTATTGAAGGCGGGGGATGTGCGTAAAATGTCCGCCGATCCGATTGTGTTCGCCATGGCTAATCCCGAACCGGAAATTAGTCCTGACGAAGTAGAAGGAATCGTTCGCGTAATGGCGACCGGGCGTTCCGACTATCCTAATCAGATTAATAATGTATTATGCTTTCCTGGTATGTTTCGCGGGGTACTGGATTGCCGCGCTACGAAGGTTACCGAACTTATGAAACTCGCTGCAGCAAAAGCCATCGCGTCGGTGGTCGACGAAGAGGAATTGAACGAGCAATATATTATACCGAGTGTGTTTAACCGTAATGTAGTCGAGCAGGTGCGTAAGGCGGTCATTCAAGCTGCTTACGAATCCAATGTGGCGCGCCGCCGCGAAGTTCCTGGAGACGATCCGGACCAGACTCGCGAAACGGCAGAATAAGCCCTGTTGGCTAAGGCCGATCAGGCGATTGGAAATAATGCGAATATGGATGGTGGAAGGAATGAACGCAAGGATCCAAAAGCTGTATACGAGCATGGAAGCCATGAATTTGGACACTGTGTTCGTTACGCTTCCCAAAAGTGTGTATTATTTGACCGGCTTTGCGACCGAGCCGCATGAGCGCTTTCTCGGGCTGATTTTGCCGAAGGACGAGGAGCCGTTTCTGATCGTTCCAGAACTGGATGTCGAAGCGGCTAGGCAGGCTTCACAGGTGACGCGGATTTTTGGCTACTCCGATACGAAAGATCCTTATATAGTGCTGAAAAGTCATGTGGGTCATGCGCTCAAGAGAGTCGGGATCGAAAAGAGCCATCTCTCCGTCCGTCGTTACGAGGAATTGACGCAATCGCTCGGCATTGAGCAGTATGTCGACGTAGAAGATACACTGTGCCGGATGCGGGCAATCAAATCTCCGGAAGAAGTCGCGCGCATGAAGGAAGCGGTACGACTTGCCGAAGAAATGCTGCGCGTTGGCATCAGCAAGGTTGCGGTGGGTATGAAGGAAATCGAGATTGCCGCAGAAATTGAATATGCCATGAAGCGGTCGGGGGTAAGTCCTGCGTTCTCTACGACGGTTCTCACCGGCGAAAAATCGGCGCTGCCACACGGAGCTACCGGCAACCGCAAAATCGCACGCGGCGATTTGCTTTTGTTCGACATGGGCGTTTGCGTCGATGGTTACTTATCCGATATGACGCGCACGTTCGCCGTCGGTGATATTGATAGCAAGAAGGCAGAAATCTACGAAACCGTGCTGCAGGCCAATTTGCTGGCGATTGAGGCGATTCGTCCCAATGTCATCATGGCCGATGTAGATCGCACGGCGCGAGAATACATTACCGCCGTAGGCTATGGCCCTTATTTTATGCATCGCTTAGGTCACGGGCTTGGCATTGAAATCCACGAATATCCGTCGCTTCACGGGGATAATCAGGACCAACTGCTTGAAGGCATGGTTGTGACCATCGAGCCGGGCATCTACGTGCCGGATGTCGGCGGGGTTCGCATAGAGGATGACGTACTCGTCACTTCGACGGGCGTCGAGGTGCTTAATGCCTTTGAGAAAACATTGACGATTATCGGTTAAGCAAGGCAACCGCAAGAAAACGGGAAGTCACAGCAGCAAATTTTTCAGAACAGAGTGAGGAATGGAGCCACGTACAAAGAGGAGGACCGTAGATGGAGATCAAAGAGAACGCCGTTAATTCGGCAAGCGCGAAAGATAAAACAGAATTGGACGGCAATGCGATCTATTTGGGGAATTTAAATACAGTAGAGGCCGATTTGAATCTACCGCTTATGGGTAAATACGGATCTTCAATCCACTGGGAATCGAAGGAGCTTTTTATAAGCCATACAGGTAAGGTAACAAGACCTACCTATGGAGTTGGTAATCGGAGAGTTACTCTTATTGCAACGGTGACTTGTGAAGGAGAGGTGACCCAAAAGACATTTGTAGCAACGGTTCTCCAAGAAGAATATAAAGCAAATATTATTTCGGCAAATCCAATATTAGTGCGGTCAAAGACAGGGGAACGACCAGAATTGCCGACAGTCGTTATCGTAAAAAATGATACCGGAAGTCATACGGTAAGCAACGTTTTCTGGGACCCAGTTAAACAGGAGGCTTACCAGCAAAAAGGATTCTTTTCGATCCATGGTAAGTTGGAAGGAAGCCATTTAAAGGCCGTGGCCAATATTCAAATATGCGATAATTTTGAGGAAATAGTCGATCATACCAAGCGGTTGAAAGAATTTAAAGGACATAGTGTAAGTCTGGAGAAGGAGAGTGAATTTGGAGCGGCTATGAACCGTTTTCTGCAGTATGTACAGTCAGTGGACGATGATCAGATGCTATATAATTTCAGAGCGGCGGCTACCGGTGACACCAAAGGAGCACAGCCGATGACGGGGTGGGATGCTCCGGAATGCAATCTGAAGGGGCACACAACAGGACACTATCTCTCCTCTTTGGCACTTGCTTATAATGCTACGGGTGATTTTGTTCTGCTGAGGAAAATCCAATACATGGTTGAAGAATTGGGCGAATGCCAGAAAGCTATGTCTGAAAAGGCGGGATATAGCCAGGGCTTCCTGAGCGCGTATTCGGAAGAACAGTTCGATCTGCTGGAGCAGTACACGACTTATCCGGAAATATGGGCTCCTTACTATACGCTGCATAAAATTATGGCCGGTCTGTTGGATTGTTATCAGCTTGCAGGACAGCAAAAAGCCTTGGATATTTGCGATAAGTTGGGCAATTGGGTACACAACCGACTAAGCAGGCTTCTGAAGGAACAGCTGCATAAAATGTGGTCATTGTACATTGCCGGGGAATATGGAGGTATGAATGAGGTTTTGGCCAAGTTATATGAAATCACAGGCAATAAAAATCATCTGATAGCGGCGAAATATTTTGACAATGAAAAACTCTTCTTCCCGATGAAAGAGGATGTAGATACTCTAGGGAATATGCATGCCAACCAGCACATCCCGCAAATTATTGGAGCGTTAAAGCTGTTTGAGGTTGAGGGTGACAAGAAATATTATAAGATCGCAGAGAACTTTTGGACTATGGTGACACAAAGTCATATTTATCAAATTGGCGGTACCGGGGAGACGGAAATGTTTAAAGAGCCCAACGCCATTGCAAGATTTCTTACCGATAAGACTGCGGAAACCTGTGCTAGCTATAATATGCTGAAATTGACCAAAGAACTTTTTCAGTTTAACCCGCGTAAAGCGTATATGGATTATTATGAGAATGCACTCTATAACCATATTCTTGCCACAGAGAACAGAAAAACAGCAGAAGGTGGCACCACCTACTTTATGCCAATGGCGCCTGGATCTGTTAAGAAATTTGATACTCATGAAAATACCTGTTGTCATGGAACTGGCCTGGAAAATCATTTTAAATATCAAGAAGGCGTCTATTTTCATGATGAAGACAGATTGTATGTAAATTTGTATATTCCCTCTCAATTGAATTGGAGCGAGAAGGAGCTCATCTTGATTCAGAAACGGGATCAGAACGGTTTGGGGACAGTCAAATTCTATCTAGATGGCGGCCCTGAAACTACCATTATGTTCAGAATTCCTAATTGGTTATCAGAGCCAATTGAAGTAAAGGTAAACGGAGAGATCTACAGCAATCTTGAGTATGAGCACGGATATTTAAAGCTGTGCAGAGCGTGGAAGAAGGATGAAATCGAACTGACGATGCCCTACTCAATGAGATTGACGGGCATATCCGATAACGAAACCATTAAAAGTCTTACTTATGGACCATACGTTTTGGTGGCAATAAGCGAGGAAAGGGATTATATATCCTGGACATACAGTGAAAAAGAGTTTCTGGAACAAATAATTCAACAAAAGGAGAGCCCTTTGACGTTTGTTTTGGATGGAATAAAGTTTGTTCCATTGTATCAAGTACAAGATGAACGCTATCATACGTATTTTAAGATTACCCAATGATTTCCTCCATATTCTGGAGTCCAACGCATGCCATATATTCGCACGATTTCGTCTTCACTTATGGTCAAGTCCGTGCTGATAAGCGCTTGTTACGATTTTGAACAAACACGAACTTAACCGGTAATCCGCAAGAGGTTTCGGCGATGACGGATCCCAGAATTTCAGTTGGCTTACCCTTTGAAATTGTTGCGTACAACTCTTCTAAGGTCATTAGTTTGCCGTTTAAGCGATAGCGTTGCTTCAATTCTTTGACCATACCAATGACAGGTACTCCCCGAGTGAGAACAAAAGTTGAAACACAGAGGGTGTTTTTCTGTCAATTAATCCTTGCAGCCATAAGGCTTAACTAGTTTTTAGAAGGTGCGAAATTTGAGTTTGTTATAAATCAACAGTGCTTATTTTTTTATTTTTTAATTGCCTCTTTCGTTAACGTTAGTTCAATAAAACAGCGACAGACTAGGACTTATTTTCTCGTTCATGGCTGCCGCTGTTTCGTTTTTTTGGTCAGTCTATTACTTAGTTTACATAGTCTGGCAGATTTTTGTAATCGAAAAACCGGGCGGTCTAATCCTTTATTTTCTTAAGACAGATGTATTCATTTATTTACGCTCCTTGGAAAAGGTTGTAATTTTTAAAAATGTGGTTGTAAAATCCTATATAATTCCCACATTATACCATGTAGAATAACTATTAAAACGCTTACCAGAAAGATCATATTTAAAAGGGGGCCAAGTACATGACGAATTAATCAATCTCCAGCCCATTTTCTTTGAAAAATGTACACATCATGGAGGCTTTTGGTCTGCATATATTCGAATGGTTTGGGATGTTGTCGTTCCTTATCAGTGGGAAGCGTTGAACGACCAGGTCGAAGGGCAGAGCCCCAGTCATGCGATAAAAAAGCCGCTGCTTTGGAGCAGGGTATTTTACCATTTACCGCAAAATCATTCTTCCACTTGTCAAGCCCGCTATCGTTGTTGTTCTGTTGTTTACATTTGTTGGGGTATGGAATGGTTAGTGTAACTACATATAAATTGGAGGTAACCAGGATGGAAGCAACGGAATTTCTGAGGCCGGATATGTATAGGTTAAGATTAAAAAAGCTTCTTGTGCTGCCGATTTTTCTTTGTTTTACCACAATGTTTTTGTTTTTCCTATCTATGGCGGCATCTGCCGAATCACTCACGGACAGTATGTCCAATGAAATTTTTGAGATACAAACAGGAACCCATGGTGAAATCACCTCATTGCGGCTAAAAGGGGATGTATTCCCTACGGAATACGTGATGAATCCAACCAATGCTCCAAACCAGAATACGCCCGATCATCAATGGCTCGGAGAACTGATGTTTACATACAAGCTTGGAAACGGGGAATGGACGAAGGCTTGGACAAGCAAGTCAGATGACGGTAGAACGATATCGAAGAGTGGGAATGAAATTACAGTCACTTATGAGAATGCTTCAAACCCTGAGGGGATCCGGAATTTTAAGGTCATTGAAAAATATGCTTTAGTGGATGACTATGTCAAATGGACGATTGCTATTGAAAATACGAGCAACCAGTCTCTAGAGATTGGGGACCTTGGCCTCCCTTTGCCGTTTAATGAATTATGGCAGGCGCCGAATGACCGTATTTATGAAACTAGAGTTTTGAATCATTCGTTTGTTGGTAATAACAGCTCGTATATCACGATTCAAAGGCCAAGCGGCATCGGTCCTTCCGTGCTTTTGGTTCCTGATGCAGCGACCGGCGCCGGTTTTGAATATCAAGACCGCTGGAAGCGTGAGGAACATCCGGGCAGCAATTGGACGAATGATTCGGCAGGCTGGGTGGAAGGACTGAATGTTTACTATATCCATTCCAACGTGATCAAGAGCACGGGCAAGGGGTACCTCCCGAATACAAGCCTGATTCTCACTCCGAATGAGAGCAAGAGCTATGCTTTTAAGTTTTTTAAAACAGCTGAAGATAACGATTTGAAAGCCAAGCTCTATGACGAGGGCCTCGTTGATGTCACCGTGGTGCCGGGGATGATTTTTGCTACCAACATGAAGGCCAAGATCGATTTGCATACGTTCAAAGACATAACTTCCGTTACCGCACAATATCCTTCCGAGACAACGGTCACTTATTTGAATACGGCCGATGCCAACCATAAGATTTACGAGCTCACACTGGGCCATCTGGGACAGAATGATCTTACCGTTCAATATGGAAACGGGGAAAAAACCGTCCTGCAGTTTTATGCGATTGAGCCTATTGATGCCGCATTGCAGAGACATTCCACTTTTATGGTAGAAAAGACGCAATACAATGATCCGGGAACCATTAGAGATAAGGTTTTTGACGATTGGATGATGCAAAATAAAACGACCAGAAACCGATTCAATGGTTATTGGGGATGGGGCGATGACTGGGGATTAACGCATGGACAATTTTTGGCCGAAAAGAACTCGCAGGTCCCGATTGCGTCGGAAGTTAAAGCGGTCGATGACTATCTGGAGACGGCCATTTGGACCAATTTGATGAATGGGCATCATGAGGATTATCTGGTTCCGGATTTCTTAATGAATCAGCCAAACACAACGCCGACGTATCGTGGCTATGCTTACCCTCATATTTATAATACGTACTTCAGCATGTATAAGATTGCCAAAATGTATCCTGATATTGTCCCATATAAGCACACAAAAGAAGAGTATCTTCTGCGGACGTACAACATTTTCAAAGCCTTATATGATGGTCCGGTTGCGTATAATTGGGAGACAGGTCTTATGGGAGAACTGACAACACCTGATATAATCAAAGCCCTGCAGGATGAGGGGTTCACAGCTGAGGCGAGTGATCTCATCGCTAAGATGGCTACTAAGTATAACAATTTTAAAAACACGACATATCCGTATGGCTCTGAATACAGCTATGACAATACCGGCGAAGAAGCGGTCTATACGTTAGCTAAAATGAACAACAATACAACGATGATGAGCAAAATTATTGCAAAAACAAGAGCCGATCGCGGGCAAATGCCGATCTGGTATTATTATGCAGATCCGGTGACGATTACGGGAGAGAACTGGTGGAATTTTCAGTACTCGACTTCACTCGCCGGTTATACGATGGATGACTGGATTCGCAATCATTCTGCAGCGCCTGAGGTTGAACAGCGCTTATCCTACGCTGCCAAAATTGCCAATATCGGTGCTATTAACTCTGGACAAATTAGCTCAGACCCTGCGAACATCGGTGCGTCTTCATGGACGTATCAAGCGGAAAAAGGAAACTACGGCGCAATGGGTCTAGATGGCGGCCCCCTTTTTAACGGATGGAGAGGGATGACGGGTGAGTCCGATTTAGGGTTATTCGGAGCGATCAAGATTCTGAGCAGCGATGTAGCCATTGATCCGATTTTCGGGTTAACGGGATATGGCGCAGATGTAACGGAAAGCGGCTCGAACTACGTCATTACACCAAAAGACGGTGTGTTCAAGCGTATAAATCTGATCACCGAAAAGCTTAACTTAGAATTGGATCGAGATCAGTTTATGAATGCCACGATCGCGAAGAGCAAGAACTACGTTCAATTGAGTATGAAAAACGTAACGCCCGGTACGCAGCATCAAACAAAAATTGCGTTCACGGGACTTAAAAAAGCGACCTATGATATCTTAGTTGATGGCGTGATTCATGGGAAATTGAATGCCTATGGCTCTAAAGCAACACTTACGATTAGTGCCGGAGCGGCAGCATCTTATACAGTTGAGCTGCAAGAAGGAATAAAGGATGCGAATAAAGCTCCGATCGTGAATGCTGGAGAAGATAGTTCGATTACTTTGCCGGATGATGTTAGCTTAAAAGGAACGGCTAGTGACGATGATCTTCCGGGTGGCACGTTAAGTGCTACATGGAGCTTGGTGAGTGGACCAGGTACGGCAACGTTTGCTTACACGGATTCATTGAATACGTTGGCAACCGTATCCGCTGCTGGGGAATATGTATTCAAGCTGCAAGTAAGTGACTCGGAACTTTCTTCTGAAGATACCGTTAAAGTGACGGTAGCGTCTGCACCACCCTTGCCTCCGGTCATCGTACACTATTCATTTAACGAAACAAGTGGAATCACAGCCTTCGATTCAGCAGGCAATGGCATGGACGGAGCTCTGAAAGGCTCGGCCACGTGGGTTCAAGGCAAGCAAGACAACGGATTGCAATTAAACGGTACGGATAGTTACGTGAAACTGCCTGCGAGCATCCTAAGTCGCGTGCATGATATTACGATTGCGACTTGGGTGAAAGCAAACAACTTGGGCAATTACTCAAGAATATTCGACTTCGGCAGCGGAACGAATACGTATATGTACCTATCGCCGAAAGTAGGCGGAGGAGGTATGAAATTTGGCATTACAACGACAGGAAATGGGGCAGGGCATGAACAGGTTATCAATGCACCAGTTCTTCCTACAGGCGTATGGAAACATGTGGCGTTCACACTTTCCGGAACAACCGGGATTCTTTATGTCGATGGTGTGCAAGTTGGAATTAACACAAACATGACTCTGAATCCATCGAGCTTAGGGAAAACGATCAATAATTACATCGGAAAATCACAATTCGCCGATCCTTATTTGGATGGCATTGTGGATGACTTCCGAATCTACAGCAGTGCGCTTAGTGCGGCGGAAATCGCTTCACTCGCGGCTCCGCCTTTTGATGAAATTATGTCATTGGATGAAGTCAATCTTACTACACAGGAGAAAGTAGCGCCGAAACTACCGCAAACCGTAACCGCACATTTGAAAAATGCCAGCACTATTGATGTTCCAGTTACATGGGATGCTATCGATCCTGCCCGGTATGCTTCAAAAGGCAATTCTTTCACAGTTGCGGGCAGTGTGGTCGGATCAACGACTTTGAAGACAAAAGCGAATATTGTTGTAACGGGAGTCCTATTGGATCCGTTCCCTTCATTGGTTACTCGGTACAAATTTGATGAAGTAGGCGGCAGCGGCGTTGCCGACACTTCAGGTAACGGACATGATGGAACGACGAAAGGATCGCTGGCCTGGGAACCGAGTGGCCATCAGAATGGTGCTTTAACCTTTAGTGGCACAAGTGGAAATTACGTAGACTTAGGCAGGAGCGGAGATTTGCAGCCGAGCAAGATTACACTCTCTTATTGGATCAAGCGGACGACAAGCATGAATGACAATGAGAACATATTACTATGGTTCAAACCGGAGAACGACTATGCGGCTAAAGGATTTTTCGTCACTTATAATGGTGATGTCTCCAGCTTGGTAATGGTTGATGGTACGGGTAACTTCTTTGTAAAAGCAAAGCCGGATGATTTCCTTCCTCTGAACGAATGGACGAATGTCGTTTTCACCTTCGATTCAGCATCTAAGACAGCGGCGATTTATAAGAACGGTATCGCCCAAGAAATTGATACCGATGGTGATCTCAATTCCATAACAGCTACAACCGATATTAAGAAAATCGGTGTATCTGGATATGGTAATGGAGCGCAGCTAAACGCAACGTTAGACGATTTCCGCATTTATAACGGAACGATGACGGCTAAACAAGTAAAGGCGCTGTACGACGGTAAAGATGTGCAAAGCGTTCAGCCTGTTGCGGTTTCAACTACAATCGGCACGGCTCCGACGCTGCCTGGTACCGTTTCGGTCATCTACGAAAACGCAGGACAGGGAACAGCAGATGTCAGTTGGGATGCGATTGATCCATCGCAATATGCACAGAGTGGTGTATTTCAGGTGTATGGCAAAGTGGATGGAACATCAATTAAAGCCGTAGTGAATGTAACAGTCACTAGCCTCATACCGGCAACGAGAGCTGTTCTAACGCCGTCTGAGCCAGATGGACGGAACGGATGGTACATACATCCGGTTACGATAAACCTGATTGCCGACAATCAATCAGGTGCAATACTGACGGAGTACAATCTAGATGGCGGGGGAACATGGCAGTCATATACGGGACCTATTACCATGAATCTGGACGGTAAGTATAATGTGAGCTACCGTTCATCAGATAATGCCGGCAACGTAGAAGTCGTGAAGACAGACAGTTTTAACCTGGATGTAGCTGCACCAACAATCAGCATTTCTGGATTAGTGGGAAATAGTGACCTTAGCGATGATGGGGATTTCTCGCCTATGTTTTTTGTGAACGACGGCATGTCGGGGGTTGACAGCAGTAGGACTACTGTAACGCTGGATACTTATTCTTTCCAGATAGGAACGCCCATCCCGCTTTATATGCTGCCGCTTGGCTCGCATACATTTATGGTGGCTTCGAGCGACTTGGCTGGGAACGCGGCTAGCGTAACAGTGACGTTTCAGACGACGACAAGCATTGAGGCTTTAAAGGCACTGATCACTCGCTTTGCCAAGAATAACTGGATTGATAATGCCGGAATTGCCAATAGCTTGCAAAAGAAATTGGATAAAGGCAATGTGGAGAGTTTCGTGAACGAGGTACAGGCGCAAGCAGGTAAACATGTCTCAAGTGAAGCTGCAACGTACCTGCTTCGAGATGCTCAAGCTCTAATAAATAAGAAATAAGTGTCTGGAGAATCACGAATCCCTAAAGAAGGTAGCGGAAACTGAAAGACAGGTTCACAGCAGAGGGTTTTGACACAAAGCCAAAGAAAATAACCGTGTGACCACATCTCATTAACGGTGTTGCCAATGTTCTTTTTAATCCGAATGGAACGATAACTAGGGAAGAGTTTGCAGCTCTTTTAGTCCGTGTGCTCGGGATATGGAGACGATAGGACGCTGCCGTTTAACGATGTGAGTTCTAACGCTTGTTTAGAGCGGATGTGTCAGCGGCCTATGAAGCCGGATTGATTCAAGGCGTATCGGCAAACAGCTTCGCACCTGACGAGGCAATCACACGTGAGCAGATGGCTGTTTTGATGGTTAAAGCATATGAGTATAAAAAAGGAAAGTCGATAAAGAGTACATCCAAATCACTTAAAAATCTTTGTCGATCAGGAGCAAGTATCAAAGTGGGCGCAGGATTCGATCAATTATGCTCTTGAGCTGGGCTTAATGAACGGTAAAGGGGAAAAATTATTCGATCCATTGTCTAATGCGAAGCGGGTAGAAGCCGCACAAGTCATTTATAATTTTATAAAGTTATTGGAATTTGCCAAGTAACAATTACAGACTCCCTTAAGGCGACACTGTCTTGGGGAGTATTTTTTTGTTCATCAGCGACGTTCAGGCCACTGCACGCGGAAAGAGCCAGGTTTTCCGCCATTGTCCCCTCGCTTGACCGGCCGAGGAAGGGTGGAGAGCCTGGAATTTATCGTTGTGCTATGCCACAATACCAAATATTTTATTGAGCCATTCAACAGCAGAGAGGACAGACGAATTATTTTCGGCCTGCCCTTTCCTAATCATATACATGGCCTCAATTCCCTTAACGTCTGTTCTGCAGTTAGAAATGATTTGAAACCAAGCATCGGTTTTGTGATTTTTTTTATGAACCGATGATCTTGCTCCACAATGTTGTTTAGATACTTTGTCTGTCTAATCAAAGTTTCTTTTGGTAAGGCTTTTTCATTTATTAATTCTTGTATGGCTGGTGGATATTTTCAAATAACATGAAATCAATCGTTTTCCCCATAGAATCAACTGCCCGATATAAATACTTCCATTGACCTTTGACTTTGATGTAGGTTTCGTCCGTGCACCACAACCGATCGGAGAGCTCATTTGGGATATTTTCTATTGGTTGTAATTTTTAAAAAAGTGGTTGAAAATCCATAATTAATACCACGGTATCACATGTATTATAATTAATAGCGCTTTCATTCGAAGGCGGAATTTTTAAAGTAAAGGAGCATACTTGATGAGTAATCTGTCTATCTCTACACCCGTTCAATTGAAGAACATGATAATCAAGGATGACTTCTGGTCCCCTTATATTTCATTAATTCGCGATGTTGTCGTACCTTACCAGTGGGAGGCGCTTAATGACCGAATCGAAGGTAACGAGCCGAGTCACGCCATCCAGAATTTCAGAATCGCTGCCGGATTGGAGCAGGGCGACTTCTACGGCATGGTGTTTCAAGATAGCGACGTGGCCAAGTGGCTCGAAGCCGTCGGTTATCTTTTGGAGCAAATGCCTGATCCCGATCTGGAAAAGGTAGCGGACGAAGTCGTCGATCTGATCGCTCAGGCGCAGCATGCGGACGGATACTTGAATACTTATTTTACGCTCAAAGAAATGGCAGGCAGATGGACGAACCTCGCGGAGTGCCACGAGCTCTACTGCGCGGGTCATCTGATCGAAGCGGCGGTCGCCTATGAGAAGGCAACGGGGAAGGTCAAGATTCTGGAAGTGGCTTGCAAGCTGGCCGACTGCATCGATGCGACGTTCGGGCCAGAAGATGGAAAGATCAAAGGTTATGACGGGCACCAAGAGGTCGAGCTAGCGCTAATGAAGCTCTACAGAGCCACCTCGAATGAGCGATATATGAAGCTGGCGAAGTTCTTCTTGGACGAGAGAGGGCAGAGTCCCCACTTCTACGACTTAGAGTTCGATCGCCGGAATGGCGAGACTCATTTCCAAGCGCTGAAGATAGCCAAGGACAAATCTTACAGCCAAGCGCACCTCCCGATTCGAATGCAGCAGACGGCTGAAGGTCACGCGGTGCGGGTCGTATATATGTGCACGGGTATGGCCGATGTCGCTGCAGCGACCGGAGACGAGGAGTTGCTGAAGGCATGCCGGGCTCTCTGGAATAACATCGTGAACAAGCGGATGTACATTACGGGATCGATCGGCTCGATGTCTTACGGCGAGTCATTCACGCTCGATTACGATTTGCCGAACGATACGGCTTACGCCGAGACGTGCGCATCGATCGGTCTCATCTTTTTTGCCCAGCGCATGCTTCAGATCGAGCCGAGAAGCGAATACGCAGACGTCATGGAGAGAGCGCTCTATAACACCGTTATTGGCGGAATGTCTCGCGACGGACAGCACTTCTTCTACGTAAATCCGTTGGAAGCATGGCCTGAAGCGAGCGGTAAGAATCAGAATTTTGATCACGTGAAGATGGAAAGGCAGCGATGGTTCGGTTGCGCTTGTTGCCCGCCTAATATCGCTAGGCTGCTCGCCTCTCTCGGCAGCTATATCTACTCGTTGCATGGGCATACCCTTTATGCTCACTTATATATTGGGAGCCAAGTCACGGTGGAGGTGGATGGCAGCGCCGTTCAAATCATCCAGCATTCCGAGCTGCCTTGGAACGGTAATATCAGATTCGAGCTGATGATGGATCAACCCAAAACCTTCTCTTTGGCTCTTCGGATACCAAGCTGGTGTGGGACATGGGATGTCAGGGTTAACGGGCAACCGGTAGCGGAATCCGCTATGCGCCTGGTTAACGGTTATCTTTATCTCGAACGGGAATGGAACGGTGGTGATATCGTCCAATTGGTTCTACCGATGAACGTTAGTCCGATGAAAGGCAATCCGGAAATTCGAGAGACCGTAGGCATGGTCGCCATCCAGCGAGGGCCGATGGTGTACTGCCTGGAGGAAGCCGACAATGGCAAAGGGCTGCATAAGCTGATCATCCGTCCGGGCTTCGAAGATCAAGTTAGCTTTGATAGCAGCTTGTTAGGCGGACTGCTTACCATCGACTTAACCGCTTATCGGATCCAAGACGAGGGCTGGAAGGATCGACTGTACCGTATGAATGCCGAGGATCACTTAGAAGCGACGACCGCCCGATTCATCCCTTACTTTGCTTGGGCGAACCGGGGAAGCGGTGAGATGAGAGTGTGGATCAGAGAAAATACGGTTTTACCCTCATGAGGTGCAAGGATAAATAACGATTGTTGACTCTGGTCAAGGAGGGAAGGGAGCAAGCGACAGTATAAACGTCTTATAGACAGATGAAATATTCCCCGCCAACGCGGGAGGAAATAAGGGATGAGAATGAAATATATATGATGGAGGGGTTAATATGAAAACAATGAAAAAAGGATTCATGTTTAGCGTGTCTATGGTCTTGATCTTAAGCATGATGGCTGGATGCTCCACGAATAACGATAAACCAAACGCATCACCAACGGGAGAAGCGGCTTCAAAAGCACCGATGACGACGCCGCCTCCTTCCACGGAGAAGGTTAAGATTACCTATTCGATGTGGGGAAGCGAGGCTGAAGGAAGCAAAACCCAGGAAGCGGCGGACAAATTTAATGCTTCCCAAAACAAAATTGAAGTAAAAGTGCAAGCGATTCCTTGGGAAAACTACATGACCAAACTGAATACACAGGCAACGGCAGGTCAATTGCCAGATACGGGGATATTGAAGGAGGATGGCGTCATACAGTGGTCCTCCGATGGCATGTTGAATGATGTAAGTACCATGTACACGGGAAGTGACAGTAAGCCACTGGATAGTCTGGCCTACAAATATCAAGGCAAAACCGTAGCCTATGCCGCTGCCAATGAAATCCTCCTCCTTTATTACAACAAAGACATGTTCGACAAAGCGAAGGTACCTTATCCTCCATCGCTACTTGATAAAGCATGGACATGGGACGAATTCGTAGCAACGGCCAAGAAGCTGACGGTCGACAAGAATGGCAAACATCCTGACGAGGCTGGCTTTAATCCGCAGAGCATCGTTCAGTATGGTGCATCCGTCGAAAATCTGGCATGGCAGTTGGAAGCCTGGGTGCTTAGCAATGGCGGCGGTTTCTATTCCAATGACGGTACAGCGGTGAGAATCGGGGAAGACGCCAGTACGGAAGCGATTCAGAAAGTCGCGGATCTGTACTTGAAAGACCATGTTGCCCCGTTGTCCGTTGGACAGACCGATGATGGCATTCAGCGTACCATAATCGCAGGAACAGTCGCCATGGCCACGAACGGCGCGTGGAACGTAGGAACTAGCTTGAATGCAGCCAAGGATGCAGGACTGAAATATGGCGTAGCCGTATTACCTTACTTTAAGGAAAAGGTTACCCTCAACACGGGCGGTGCCAATGTCGTATTCTCCCAGACAAAGCATCCAAAAGAAGCTATGGAATGGCTCAAATGGTACACTGCCGAAGAAAACAACTGGGGACTCATCTCATCGGGCATTTGGATGCCAACGCTGAAAAAGTGGTATACGGATGAAACTCTTACCCATAAATGGGTCGACAATAAGAACTTCCCTCCGTATAACGAATACAAGTCTGCTGTAGTCGATTATGCGCAATCCTCAGCTGCGAGACCCGCTTCCTGGTTCTATACGAATCATACGACGGACTTTAACACCTTGCTGGGATCGACTTTGGGGGATGTATGGACCGGAAAAGCTACCGCCAAGGACGCCATTTCCAAAAATCTCGAAGCTTTGAAAGCAGCCAATAAAGGCAAAAAATAACGTATAGGATGGATGACCGCCAAGAACAAGCAAGCGGCGGTCATCCTTCAAATATGAGGTGGGGAGCAAGATATGGAAACCTTTAATAAACCCCAGCAACGCCGTTCCCGCCTTTATTCAAGCGAGGCAAGTGTTGCTTATATATGCTTGATTCCGGCAATACTCGGACTGATCTTCCTTACCTATCTGCCTCTTCTTGGCGTGTTGGGAATTAGTATGACGAATTGGACTGGGCTAAAGAACCCTGAATTCGTCGGCTTCAGCAATTATATCACGCTATTTACCACCGATCCTTATATTAAAGATTCAATTATAGCGACACTCTACTTCGCATTTTTATCCGTAGCCGGAAGCATGATTTATTCACTTTTCATCGCGATGCTATTGAACCGTAAAATTCCGGCAAGAGGTTTTTTCAGAGCTGTATTTTATGTGCCTTTCGTTTTGCCTGCTGCCGCTATATATGTAGGATGGTCCTGGCTTTACGAGGCGAATTTTGGTTTCTTCAACTATCTCCTCTCCACAATTGGATTGAACAAAGTTCTCTTTATCGCGGATTCCAATTACGTAGTCCCATCTCTTTCATTGATTGCGGTTTGGCTGTCGGGGAACTTAATCGTTATTTTTTTGGCTGGGCTTCAGAGCGTTCCGAACGTGTATCATGAAGCGGCTGAAATGGATGGTGCGAACGGATGGAATCGCTTCCGGCATATCACGTTGCCTTGTATGACGCCGATCATCTTTTACAACCTGTTGCTGAGCCTAATCGCCAATCTACAAGTCGTTACGCCGGCCCTTGCTCTGACCAATGGCGGTCCGGGCAACTCTTCCCGATTCATGACCTATCTGATGTATGATCAGGCTTTTGTCAATTACAAGCTGGGCTATGCCTGCGCGACGACCTTTATTATTTTCGCCATTCTTGCTGCTTTTACTGCCGTTTTGTTCAAGACGTCGAAACGGTGGATCTTTTCCGAAGGAGACGACGATAAATGAGCGAAGTCGCATACGCCAGATTAAAGAGCAAGAAACGCAGTGAACGAACGATGAACGTGCTTACGCTTATAGTCGTCATTATATTTGCCCTCATCGTGCTCTTCCCGATCTGGTGGATATTCCGTACGTCTCTAATGACGAATCCCGAGATCTACAAATATCCGCCGTCTCTCTTACCGAAAAATTGGTTGTTTTCCAATTATGAAAGAACACTGAATATATTTAAATTTTGGAAATATTTGTGGAATACGATGGTAATTATCGTTCCTTCTTGCTTGGGGGGGACATTCACGGCCACTTTGTGCGGATATGCCTTTGCGAGGTTGCGGTTTAGGGGCAAACAATTGATCTGGATCCTTTGCGTCGGTTCTATGCTCTTGCCTGCCATGGTAACGCTCATTCCGCTGTACATTGGATGGACACGGGGGCTGGGGCTTCATGACAGCTATCTGCCATTGATTCTGCCCTATTTTTGCGGCGGCGGCGCTTTTAATATCTTTTTGATTCGACAGTTCATTCTCTCCATACCGAGAGAACTCGACCAAGCGGCAACGATTGACGGCGCCGGGTACTTCCGCATTTTGTTCAGCATTATTATGCCGGCGATCAAACCCGCTATGATCGTTGTCGCATTGTTTATTTTCATCGGCTTATGGAATGATTTGCTCCAACAGATGATTTACATTAATTCGAGCGATAAATTCACCATAGCGTTGGGGCTTACCAATTTTAAAGGTCAATTAAAGCAAGATTGGTCGTTGACGATGGCAGCTACGTGCCTGTCCTTTGCTCCAGGCGTCATTTTCTACCTGATTGGTCAAAAGTATTTTGTAGAGGGAATCACGATGACCGGAATGAAAAGTTAGTCCGGATGCCTGTTAATTGAGGAAGCAATGCGAAGATGGGTATCCGATCGCGCTTGACCCGCGGATCGTCCTGGAAACGATTCCTTTTTTGTGGAAAGCACTGAACAATGTACTTGAAGGTGCGGAAGATTCCTTGCAACTGCGGCAAAGATATGCTTCAAGCCTCAATTACCAAAGATTCACCTATCTCTTTTTTAAAAAAATATTCAAGTATGTTTCACAAACAAATGTTCTGTGACTTGAACCATTTCTTTGCCACAGTTTGAATCAATTCTTAGCCTAAAATCAGACGATTTTAGGCTATTTTTTATCCAGCTAATATAAATTTGAAGCATTTCTTTGCCGCCCGTACTGTATAGAATTTCCTTCAGTTCTTTTGCGGTCGTAAATATTCACAGTATTATTGATTAGAATTACGTTAATGACTTGATTCACACAATAGTCTAACTGACAGGATACTGACAGAGTTCCATGAATACAAACAAGGACATCAAATTCTTCCAATATGTAGGTAAGTGATGATCCCATTAGACTTGTCTTGGGTTTTTTTTCTGAGCTGTCTGCATGCTGTGAATGGATGTTAGGATTGGTTAATATTTTTTAAAAATATGTTGTGAATCTTAAAGTAAAGGACAACTAATTTATATATGATAGGTTTGTAAGCGCAACGCATTACAGCATTCAATATGGAATTAGTGGTAACTTTGAATAAGGGGGGGATACGGGATCATTCTCAAGGATCAAGAATCTTAGGACTTCATCGACAGCTGAAACTTCTTCAAAAAGTTGAAGACATTCAAGAAGCGAAAGAGAGGATTACTAATGAAGCAAATGCTAAGTAAGTGTTGGGGCAAGTTGTCAAGTTCACAGAAAGTACAGATGTTCGCAGCTTCTGCTTTTACAGCCGCAGCCATTATGTTGGTGCCGCAGATAGCCGCAGCCAATACCATTACGAACAGTAATTTCACTGTGCAGACAGGTACGAATGGGGAGATTACTTCTCTACAAATTGGTGGTGATACGTATCCGACTAATTATGTCATGAATGCCACGAATGCGCCTAATCAGAATACAGCCGACCATCAATGGGTTGGGGAGCTTATGTTTACTTACAAGCTTGGTTCCGGTTCATGGTTGCAAGCGCTTACGAGCAAGTCCTCGGATGCTAGAACGATTACCCAATCGGGGAATACGGTTAATATTACGTATCAGAATTCCACAAACAGTGCTGGAATTAAAAATTTTAAAGTAGATGAGTCCTATTCGCTTGTAAGCGATTATTTAAAATGGCAAATTACGGTTACCAATACGAGCACTCAGACGTTAGAAATCGGTGATTTCGGTCTTCCACTTCCATTCAATGAGTTCTTTACTGGCGGGAATAATGAAGAAATCTATGAGACACGAACCATTTCTCACGCGTTTATTGGCAACAACAGCTCTTATCTTGTGGCTCAGCGTCCAAGCGGAATAGGACATTCCCTGCTCATGGTGCCTGATACGACGACTGGTGCAGGATTGGAGTATCAGGATAACTGGCGGGTTGAGGAACATCCTGGCAGTATGTGGGCCGCAGATCAGGGAGGGTATGCCAAGGGACTCAATGTCTACTACATCCATTCCAATGTTATTAAAAGCAATGCTCGCGGATACTTGCCTAGCACAAGCTTGGTGTTAGCGCCAGGTGCTAGTAAAACGTACGCTTTCAAATTTTTTAAAGCAGCCGATGAGTATGCCGTCCAAACAGACTTTACACCGAAGGTATGATTGATTTTAATGTCGTGCCAGGCATGATCGTGCCAACTAACCAAACGGCTAAATTTGATTTGCATACTTCGAAAGCGATTACATCGGTGAGTACCCAATATCCGTCGGAAACAACGATTACTTCGTTAGGAACGACGGGGACGGATCATAAACTGTATCAAATGACGATGAGCCATCTGGGACAAAACAATATTACTGTCACATATGGAAGCGGAGAAAAAACGGTTCTTCAATTCTATGCCATTGAACCCATTGACACGGCTTTACAGCGTCATGCTACCTTCATGGTGAATAATCAACAATGGAATGTCCCAGGCGACATCAGGGATAAAGTCTTTGATGACTGGTTGATGCAAACGAAAGCCAAGCGGAATAATTTTGCTGGATATTGGGGCTGGGGTGACGATTGGGGGCTCACACACGGTCAATTCCTTGCTGAGAAAAATACAATTATCCCTGTAGCCTCCGAAGTAACGGCAGTTGATAATTATTTGGAAACGGCGGTATGGACCAATCTGATGAACGGACATCAAACCGACTATCTTGTGCCGGACTTTCTGATGGCTCAGCCGAATACAACGCCAACCTATCGTGGTTACGCGTATCCGCATATTTACAACACGTATTTCAGCATGTATAAAGTTGCTAAGCTATATCCGAATCTTGTTACGTACAAAAATCTGAAAAATACTTATTTGCTTCGCGCTTATAATATTTTTAAAGCTTTGTATGACTGTCCAGTCGCTTATAACTGGAATACGGGTGACAAATTTGGCGGAGTGTCATGAACTATATTGTGCGGGGCATTTGATTGAAGCGGGCGTTGCTTATTACAAAAGCACAGGTAAACGTAAATTACTTGATGTATGTTGTCGTTACGCGGATTATGTAAACACAATATTCGGTAAGGAAGCAGGAAAATTGCAAGGGTATGATGGGCATCAGGAGATCGAGCTTGCTCTTGTGAAACTGTACGAAGTTACGGGCGAAAAGAGCTACTTGAAATTAAGTCAATTCTTTTTGGATGAACGGGGAAATAAACCGAGTTTTTATCAGAAGGAGTATGATCGACGTGAGAAAAAGGTTCATTTTCCGGAACTTGATATTGCCCGTGACCTTGCGTACAGTCAAGCTCATTTGCCAGTGCGTAAACAAGCTGTAGCTGTTGGACACGCAGTGCGAGTCGTGTATATGTGTACAGGGATGGCACACGTCGCCGCGGTCACGCAAGAAGAAGATTTAATTGAGGCTTGTCGGAAGCTGTGGTCGAATATCGTTCACAAGCAAATGTATGTCACTGGAGCAATTGGTGCGATGGCTTATGGTGAGGCGTTTACATCTGACTACGATTTGCCAAATAATACCTTTTATGGAGAAACTTATGCTTCTATCGGGCTGATATTTTTCGCACATCGCATGTTGGAAATTGAGCCGAAGAGCGAATATGCCGATGTGTTGGAGAGAGCATTGTACAATACGGTCATTAGTGGTATGGAAAAAGATGGGAAACACTTTTTTTACGTAAACCCTCTAGAAGTCTATCCTAAAGCCAATCAGACGAACAAGATTTATGAACATGTTAAATTGCAGCGTCAGCAATGGTTTGGGTGCTCTTGTTGTCCACCGAATATCGCTCGTTTGATTGCCTCCCTAAATCAATATGTATATACCTTTAAGGATAAGATGCTGTACACCCATCTGTATATTGGCGGAGAAGTCGATTTTGTTCTCGATGGACAATCGGTGAAGGTAGTGCAAAAATCCGAGTACACGATGGATGGAAAAGTTGCTTTTGAAGTCCGGTCAGGGGCTGAACCTGTTACATTTACGCTGGCTGTCAGAGTTCCTGAATGGTGTGAGCAGGTGACCTGTGCACTGAATGGCGATGTGGTTGCCTTTGATGTCATCTTGGACGGATATGGCAAGATCACGCGTACATGGCGAGTAGGCGACATTATCGAACTAAGCTTGGATATGCCGGTTAAACCTATTCACGGACACCCATTAATTCGTCAAAATGCCGGGAAAATTGCTTTACAGCGAGGGCCTTTCATCTATTGTATGGAAGAAATCGATAATGGGTGCAACCTTCATTTGTTGAATATTCATAGTGATGGTGCGTTCGATGTGGAATATGATATGGAATTATTCGGTGGAATGCATATAATTACCGCGTCTGCCTTACGTGCCGAAGTTCCACATGGTGAAGAATCATTGTATTATAGAAACAAACAGTGGAACTTGAAACCGGCGAATTCAACTTTCATTCCTTATTACGCTTGGGGGAACCGAGGAATAGGGGAAATGATGGTTTGGGTTAAAGTAAGAAATTCCTAGTAGTTAACAAAGATCCTATGACCTGCAAGTGCAGGTCATAGGATCTTTGTTGTTTCTTTAGGAGAACCCTGTGAAGTTTTTTCGGAAATTTAGCGGTGAAATGCCTTCCTTATTAGAAAAACAATAAGAAAAATAAGAGGCATGCTGAAAGCCGCTTTCTTCCGCTACTCTCGTCATCGACCAATTCGTTTGAATCAAAAGTTTTTTGGATTGCTCAATCCGATAATAGAGAAGATAGTCATTGGGTGTCATGCCAAATACTTTTAACATACATTTAGCAATATAATTAGGATGATAATTAAGATGTTCCTGCAGCATGGTATTAGAAATTTTTTTTGTGTAGTTTTGACGAATAAATAATTCAACTTTTTCAGCTAAATGAAAGGCCGTCACATCAGTTGTAGAAATTAATTCTCGATTTATGTGCTGCATGAATAGCTGAAAGGTGTTCTGCTTTCGCCAGTTGCGCTGTGAACGAGACTCCTGTTCTAATTCAAAAAAATATTCTAAAATTTCTAATCCTTTACTCGTAAGTTTTATGTACTTTGGTATGAAGATTGAGTTCACCTCAGCATGATTCAGAAAAGCGCTTTTTTTGTGATTCTCAATTAAGGATGCTTGATTTTCTAGGCAAGCGCTCATATCCATGTATTCTTCCCAAGCACCATAAGTATGGAAATGGATCCAGATAATCTCGGTTTCTTTTTCACAGGGTATTGTTCCATAGTGATTAAGATCGGGTCTCAGAATGATGGCTTCGTGTTGCTTAACATGCCATTCATTGGATCCTTCACCTATGAAAATGGCTCCTTGTTTTACAACAATAAGATCAAATGTACCGATATTATTGCGATTTATATGACGTTCTCCAACTTGATAGAAAGCGCTTCCGCAATCAAGGAAATAAGGAATAGGTGGAGCTATGAAATGAAGAATTTGTGGTTTCATATATACACCTCAAAAGCTCGTATTTTAAAATAAATCAATTCATTTGCCATATAAATATCATACTTGATTTCACCATGAAAATAAAGATAATTCATGCGAATTGACAAGGAAATCAATGTTTTAAATACGTATTAAAAAGGAGGATGTTTAGAGTGATATTTTTAAAAACCTTCTAAATAGTAACACCTGAATATCAGCATGATTCAGCTAGGTGTTTAGTTTTGTATTCATCTATTAAAGAAAAGCTATAGACGCAGAGGAATTAGCCTACCTAGCCGAAAGGTTCGGTTTCAGTAAAGGTGGCGCGCACTGAATCCTCTGTTATCTCCTGTATTTGCTACAAAAGAGCAGCTTGATCAACTTTCATCGGCGCTTGTGATTGTAGCTGGAGGGGATTCGCTCCATGATGAAGGGGGTCGTTATGTTGAAATGCTAAGACAAGCCGGTGTTTCGGTTGAGTTTCATGATTTTCCCCAACCTCCCTCATGGCTTTACACTGAATCCAGGACCGGAGACAGACAGAGCGTGTGATATCATGCCCCGATTTATTATGAAGCATATCTGAGAAATGAAACATATCCACTAAAATGTGACACAGGACGATTTCCTGGTACTTGCCTGGGAATTGGCTTGTGTTATGTCCAAGTATAACCATGCCTCACCGGATATACACCGGGTTGAATTCAGGTTAATCATCTAAAAAGAAAGGGTCATCTCAAAAGGATGGTCTTAAAAACTTGCCGTTATTGACAGCGAGGAGAACCGTATCATATAGAAAAGCTAGATTATTGCGCTAACGGGTAACGATGTGTTTTAAAGGAAGTTCTTATAACGGAATCTACGTTGCTTGTTGTGCACAACCTCAAAAGGTTGTGCACAACAAGCAACGCGCTTATTAAATTTATATTAGGGTATGCTAGAACATTTTGAAACTGATGAAATAAAAAATCAACCGTACTAATATGTTGTGAATAAGAAAAGACGATCCATGCCCAAAAAAAATGGAGGTGAGGGTCGTCTTTTTATTGGTTTTTTCTGAGCTTTACTGAAAAACTACAAGTTCTTCAGTAGATTTGAGTTTCTAAGGGCTTATAGAATTAATTTGTTTATCTATTAAGAAATCGGTCCATTTCCTGCTCACTCAGATTAGAAGATAGAATTCCTCTTTCTTTGCTATAGATATCAAGCTTTTTAACCTCTCATTACAGGCTCATCTGGAGATTGTGGAATAACATATACGTCATCTGGAAACGAATCTTCGAATTCTTTGATTTCTTTGATCATAGCTTGTGCACCGACCTTTTTAACCTTATAACCTGTAGGGGAGGTGAAATAACAACGACTATTCGTTCGATATTTTATTTTTTCTAAACAACTGGAGCATTCTCTTGGTTCAGAATTCATTACTAGTTATTTTCCAATAGGACATCAATCAAGATAAATACTTAAGAGAAATTTGATCTCGTGAAGTAATAGCTCTTAGCGGATAAAGAAGAGGAGATACAAATGAATAATATATACATAATTATAATAAAATAAATCATATATGATTCATTTTATTCGATCTTGTCAATACTTTTATTATGTATTATGAAAAATTAAAGAGTGAGGAAAATGTTTAATGCAAAATATTAATGAATTTGCATTTGTAACTTCAAAAGGCATTAGTTATCATGGAAAGTTATTTTCATGTGCGTTGGCAATTAAAGAAAACTGGTATTTGCAATCAGAAAAAAACAAATTTGTAGTTATCCCTACAGCAGGGTTGATGAATTTGAACAGCTCCTATTAATTATTGGAGATGATATAGTTATCTCTCGAAGTGTAGAGGGACAGAAAAGTCTTTCAGAAAGTGAATTAGCGGAATATTACATGAAATTTCAAGATTTAAAGCGAAGGTGGAGAGAACGATAGTTCATGTTAAAAGGAGAATGAAATATGGATAAGGTTCCTATTCGTTTGGAAATTTTTCATAATGAGAGTTTAGTAAGCTATCTGTACAGAATATCTAAAGAAAATGGCTATGTATTTCCATCTATGTTCAGCTCTGAACTTAATATGTCAATGTATGTACTCTTGAAAAACGAATTCTCGATTCTAGAATTGGAACGCCTGGGAGAACTTCTAGATCAGGAACCTGAGGTTTTAATGAGAATGACTAATTTATATTTAATCAAAGATATAGGAAAGAAACTGTTTGATGAAACTGCAATTAAGCATAAAGTTCAATATTGTCCAATGTGTGTAAATTTAAATTTTCATCATCAAATTGCTTGGTACTTGACTCCAATAACAATATGTTTGAAACATAACATATACTTAGTAGATCATTGTTACTCTTGTGGTATTAAAATTAACCTGTGGGCATATTGGAAGGAACAATGTTCCGAATGTATGTTTCGATTTAATGATGCGCATGCAAATCCTATCGATATAAGCTCATTCGATTATCATGCTCAGCTAGAAATCAATTCAATAATAATAGAACAAAATGCACAGTTTCTTGAGAAATATAGTATTAAAGATTACATACATCTAATGCTTGGGAGTAGGCGCCTTATTGCTGGACAAAAAAGTTTCATCGGAGAAACGATCTTAGAGTATAACTCTAGAAATAAGGTTTTTATATCGCATATCTATTCAAATTGTGTATGGATGTATTATGACTTTCCACGAAATTTCTATATTGCACTAAGTAAAATAAATAGTAAAACAAATTATTTAATAGAACGAAAATTGCGAATTTATAATAGCATTTTACAAAATGAGTCATTATCAATTATTAGAGAGGCATTTTCTGATTTTATGAATGAAACGTATGTTCGAAATGGAGGGGGGGGCATACTTGAGGATACTATCAACAGAGAGGAATTAATTCAATACTTTAAATTACGTCCGTACCAATTCAAATCTTTAGAGAGAACAAGGATTATCACTCCCCATATAATTAATGGCAATCATAAAGTATATAAAAAAAATGAAATTGAAGAGCTAATGAAGTTGTTTGAGGGAGCACCGTATAGAGAGGATATAAGAGGGATTAATTTCAAAAGAGCAATTTCCAAATATCGTACAAAAGGTTTCTCTTTTGAAAGGGCAGTCTCTTGGTTAAAAAGCAAAAAGATAGTTCTCTACAAAAGTAATAAAAGTACTGATTTAGAGGATTATATTTTTGATGAAAATAGATTGATAGATGAGTTAATATAAATTTAATTTAGAAATTTTGGGTCAGGTTAGTTTCCATTAAATATTTCATTAAGAATTATTTTTGTTTTTTTCAGATCTGAGACTTCTAACTTGATGAGGAGTTCGAATATTTCACTCAAGAAAATTTCTTTTTCAATCTTATGTATTTCAATCTCACTGGAGTATGTGAAAAACTCATGTATCCCAACGTTTAATCCTTCTGCAATACGATGTAAATTTTTTAAGGATATATTTGCTTCTCCTCGTTCCATGCTACCTATATATGAAAATTGGAAACCTGATTTTTCTCCAAGTTGCTCTTGACTTAGACCTTTTTGTTTTCTTATATCGCGTATTTTGGCACCAACTAGTTTTAAAATATCAATCATTTGACAACCCTCCATTAATTGAGTGTAGACAAATAATTAAAGAAGAAACATTGTTCGATATTTACAAAAAAGAATAAATGATATATATATCATTCAAATGAAATATTAATAGACCTTAAATATAAGGTCTTTTTTTATTTTGAATAAATTAAGGTTTAGAAGTGAATCGATAGAGAGACAATTATAATCCGTTAAAAAGAAAAAATGGAAAATAGTCAGTCTTTCTTTACTGCATGATGTTGTTTTACAAGAAGATGAGAATAAATACATAGAGGAAAATGATTGCTTATCAAGCTGGATATATGAGAAGGTGAGTTTACAATGAAATAATTCTCCATGGTATTATAACCTTAGTAATGTAACAATAGACCTTATTGAGGGTTGAGTTTTTTTACTAAGATTTGAAAAATTGAGGTTATTAGATTCGATATTTTGTGTATCCATGGTAGGAAATATAAAATACATATGTGTTTAATAGTTGTCATATACCAGCAGATGAATTGCATAAAGGATCAGTTAAACTTTGCCCACTTTGTTTAAGCCTTATCTTAAATTAGTTCGTGCAGCTTTGTTGATTTAAACAGATTTATGTAATTGTTTATGTATAATTATGCATTGCATTGAATATCAGTGTTTTTTTACTAAAAAGTTAGTCGAACTATTTCTGCAAATTATAGGTTTAAATTGGAAATATAAGAATTCTAAGTCTTATAATTATGCAAATTTATTTACCAAATAATGTAGTTTTGAAAGGAATTAGACTAATTAATTAAGCGAATTAACAATGAGCGGGATAAAAAAACGCAGCAGGAGATAGTAAACTATGAAGAAAAGTAGAGCCGATTCCCTTTCTGAGTATCGACGGAATCGGCTCTGTCTACTTTTCCACTATGTTTTCATATTATGAATGGCAAATTCGGATAAATCTATGGACTTCCCATTATTCAATCGGGACTCTTCAGCAGCAAAAGCCATCAAATGGCTGCGCACGGATGCAGATGCGGATGTTAAGCTTTCTCCTCCGTCGTAGTTCCTTACTTCCTCAAGGAAGCTGCTCACGATTCCAGAGTCCCCGCCGCCATGGCCGCTTGTTGGAGTGGCAATTTTAATCTCCGTTTCCTCATGAGTGACGAAATCTAGTAGGGTTAACTTGTTTTCGTCCCCGCGAAGCTCGCCTTTGGTGCCCATAATCTGAATCCTTCTCTCCTGATGACGGGTGAAGCCGCACATGCTGAACATCGCCGTAGCCCCATTCGCGAATTCCATATTGACAACTTGATGATCAACGACATTATTATCGCTTTTGTATACGCAGCGTCCATAAGGGGTTTCCTTCAAGCCTTTGACGATATTTTCCCTAGTCAGCTCTTCTGTAAAATGCCTCGCCCAATTCTTTCCTTCTCCCAAGTAAAACCGTGGCGCGGAATACGGACAGGTCGATTCGACCGTACAGCCATTCACGCAATAATCCGTTGATCCTTCAGGGACATTCCCGGAATGAAAATGCATCAAGGAGCCGTAAGAACTAACACGAACACAAGGCTGATCCATTAACCAGGAGAGCACATCCATATCATGGCATGATTTGGAGAGAATCATCGGGCTTGAGGTGTCGGAGTTATTCCAGTTGCCTCTAACGAAACTGTGGGCAATATGCCAATAACCGACGTTCTCGTTTAATTGAATGGAAACGACTTTGCCAATTCTGTCCTCTTGGATCAAGCGTTTAATGGCAGACCAGAACGGCGTGTAGCGGAGAACGTGACAGATGGTAAGTAGTCGGTTATTTTCCTTAGATGCTTTCTCCATCTCCAAGCATTCCTTTGGACTGGGCGACATCGGTTTTTCCAGTAGGACATGATACTTGTTGTTCAAAGCTTGAAGTGTAGGATGGTAATGCATTCGGTCCTGCGTGCAAATCATCGCAATATCTGCCATTTGCGGCTGCTCCAGCAGCTTTTCCCAGGAATCAAAGCAGCGATCCTCTGGAATCCCGTGCTCTTTGGCAAAACTTGCTCTTCGCTCCGGATTCGATTCTGCAACGGCGACGAATTTCAATAAGTGAGGGTAATTGATGGCATAAGGCGCATAACCATGGGCGCCTCTCGCTCCCGCACCGATTAATACAGCTGTAAGCTCCTTCATAGTAGGTTCTCTCCTTGCATATTTAGATAAAATAGAACAGCCCGGGTCTTTGGGATCGGGCTGTTCTCGTCGCTAACCTGTGGGTAGGATTACTTTTTCCATTCGCCTTTTAATTTCATATCATTTAGCTCTTTGTTGACTTCATCGATAGCCTGTTTTCCGCCCTTAGCCATCCATTCATCAACCATCTTATCCCAATCGGATATCGGTCTTTGACCCACGACCATCTTCGTCGTTTCATCGGTAATATATTGGTTCAATTCCGTCTTTTTCTCCATAAATGTAAGTGGATGAATCCGACTGATTGGATTTACATAAAACGGTGAACTTTTCAAAAGATCAGCAAGCTTTTGGTTGAATACTTTTCCATCAGCTGTTTTATTCATTTTCGCGTAATCATACAGAATGTCATCGCCAGTCTGCCATCCTTCGTTTAAGATATAGGCATTAGGCGCAACATTAGATCTGTTTTCCTTCATTTGTTGCGCGATTCCGTCAACCATTTTATAACCTTTGCCTTCATGACCGTTCATCCAATCGAAGTATTCGTTCTTCGGATTCTGCTGATCGAAGGGAACGGGCTTTCTGAAGTAATCGATGATCTCCAGGATGCGTTTTACTTTATTCGGATCGTTTTTCAGCTTGGCCGAAATCATATACATACGATAAAAGCCACTCCCTAGTGTATAGCCGGAATTCCCATCCGCTGTTTTAAACGGAGGAATCGGAACGACTACCGCCTTCGGATCATTTTTCATCAATACTTCAAAGTCAACACCGCCCGGCCCGCCAGGTCCCGGTTGATCGTACCAAATCCCGACTTTACCCGCGTTAAACGCTTTAAATACGTCGTTATATTTTGTAACAGCCCAATCTTTATTGAGCGCGCCTGCCTTGTAAACATCGGCAAGGAATTGAATCTTTTCTTTATTGGCTTGAGAAATATTGCCGGGGATCAACTGCCCGCTTGGATTCTTATGGTACCATGCGGTATTGCTGTAATAAGCGCCAAATCCCGGATCATAATAAATCCCTTTAGCAAGACCTAAACCTACGGTATCGTCTTTCCCGTTTCCGTCCGGATCGTTTTTCGAGAATGCAGTTACAACTTGCTTCAGCTCTTCATAGGTGGTCGGCATTTTAAGACCAAGCTTATCCAGCCAATCTTGGCGGATAAGCGGTTTTTTTCCGCCTTTTGCCGTAAAGTAGGTTGGAATCCCGTAGATTTTCCCGTCAACTTTCAAAGGATCCCATACATAATCCGGAACCGCTTTAAAAGTGTCATATTGCTTAATAAACTCATCGAGCGGAAGGTAAGCGCCCTGCTTCGCCCATTTCACGAAGTTGGAATCAACTTCTTCCATGCCGATCACATCCGGAAGATCGCCGGAAGCCATTTTTACGGCAAGCTTTTCATCGTATGTATCCCATGGAATGTACTGTGACTTGAAATCAACCTTAAACTTTTCATTGATCGCTTTTACCGCTTCACTATCCGGTGGCGGTACTGGATCTTCCCAAGAACCTTCAAACCAGTTGATCGTCACTTTTTTGCCGGTATCCGTCCCAGCTTTGCCGGTTTCTTGTGGAGTTGCAGATTGTCCGCTGGAACAAGCCGCCAGACTGCTTGCCATAGTAAGAGACAGTAGGACAGTAGTTATACGTTTTATTTGCATGTAGAACCCTCCTCATTGATATGTAATCGGTACTCCATTATCCTTTCACTGATCCCAACATCACCCCTTTCGCAAAATGCTTTTGCAGAAACGGATATACAAGTAAAATCGGGATCGTTGCGAGCAGTACAGCAGCCATGCCAATCGTCTCGGCGGGCGGCGGGTTTTGAGCCAATCCCATTGCGTGACCATCAGAAAGTGTCCCTGAAGCTTGCTCCAAAATGACGATTTGGCGCAATATGACCTGTACGGTCCATTTTGCTGGATCACTAATATAGATTAATGCCGAGAAATAAGTGTTCCAGTTGCCTACCGCATAAAACAAACCAAATGCCGCGAGAGCCGGCTTAGAAAGCGGGATGATAATGCGTGAAAAAATTTGCAAATCATTTGCACCATCCATGTAAGCAGCTTCCGATAAATCTTGAGGGATCCCCATGAAAAACTGCCTCATCACGATCAAATTGAACGAGTTGATCGCACCTGGAATGATAAGCGCCCAATAAGTATTGAGCAAGTGTGTTGCTTTTACCACTAAGTAGGTTGGGATAATGCCTGCACCGAAAACAAAGGTAAACAGCACAAGGAATAAATAAAATCGTTGGCCCCATATTTGGCGTGACAGCGCATAAGCCATCATAGAAGTCAGCAGTAGACTTATCAACGAACCAACGATCGTAACAATGGCAGTAACCCCAATAGAACGGACAAACGCTTTGGAATCAAAAATGTAATTGTAAGCGTCAAGCACCCATGTCTTCGGAAACAGCAGTAATTCCTTTTGTACAAATTCAGCGTAAGACGTAAATGAAGTAACAATCATATAATAAAACGGAAACAGCATGATCAAGCTAATCACAATAAGTATAAGCGCATTGAGCGCATTCATCGATTTACTTTGCCAACTTAAATGTGAATTCATTCCCTTCGCCTCCTTTTCTGGTGATTAAAAGACGCCTTCTTCACCGAATCGCTTCGCCAAACGGTTTGCCCCAACGATCAAGATTAAGCCAACAAACGATTTGAAGAGACCGACCGCAGTCGCGAAGCTGAAGTCCGATTGTTCGATACCTTTGTAGTAAACGAACGTATCAAGCACGTTGCCCATTTCCCTGTTAAACGGATTAATCATCAAGAAGATTTGTTCAAAACCAACATCGAGAACGCTCCCGAGCCTTAAGATCAACAAAATGACAATCGTGCTGCGAATAGCTGGCAGCGTAATATGCCAAATCTGCCTCAGTCGGCTTGCACCATCGACAACAGCCGCTTCGTACAAGCTTGGGTTCACACCTGATAGGGCGGCGAGGAAAATAATTGTACCCCAACCGGATTCCTTCCAGATCACTTCCAAGACGATCAAGGGCATGAACCAGCTTGGCTCCTGTAGAAAGGGAATCGGCTGCATCCCAAAGACATGGGATAATAGTTGATTAGCAATCCCTTCTGATTTGAGAAATACTGTTGCGATTCCAACGACCACAACCCATGATAAAAAGTGAGGCAAATAAATGATGGACTGAATGATACGCTTTAGCTTCTCGCTGCGTAATTCATTTAGCATGAGCGACAAAAGGATAGAAAACGGGAAGGCAAACACAATCTGCAAAAAGGATAAGTATAGCGTGTTCCAGATGACCCGAATCACTTCGCTATCTTCAAAAATCTTCTTAAAATGTTTCATCCCAACCCAGTCGCTATGAAGAAATCCTTTAAATGCACTGAAATCCTGAAAGGCGATAATATTGCCCAACATAGGAACGTAACGGTAAATAATGAAATAAGCAAGTCCCGGTAAAAGGAGCAGATACAAATATTTTTCTTTCCACAATCTGGATGCGAGCGAATTTCTCTTCTTCTTCACAATCCTACTTTCTGCGATTATTTCCATTGTCTTCCCCCCTATATTTATGTACTATAAAAAGATCACTTGTGTTTGTGAAACCGTTTTCAATAATGACACGTGTTGGCGTAACGCCGATCTAGAGGACCATCAGTGGATGTTGCCATATGACCCATACTAATCAGAAAGATGGGAAGAGGCTATCCGTAAAATTTTCATTACCGATCATTTCTTCGAAAAATCCGTAAAAAAACACAATTTTCAATAAAATGATCACTCTTATTACGAAGGAGGATTCAAGAACATGCGAGGAATACGACAGTTGAAACTCAATACCCGCTCCATTTTTGTCAAATTGCTAATAAGCTTCCTAGTGATCATCCTCCTGTTTGTCTCGTTTAATTTATTTTCACTTACAATTTTCAGAAAGAGCGTACGTGATGAGCTGATTAAATATAACGATACCAACATGTCCAATACGACTCACGACTTTGAAGAATATTTTCAACTACTGAACAGCATCATTGTCAATTTGTACTTAAATAAAAACCTAAGGGATTCAGATTCAGCATCCATCGATTATGTCGCCGCCAATCATGTGATCGACGATCTGCGAAACACGGTCTCCAATCCCCGTTTCTATTTAAATAACTTGTTTGTCTACGATATCAAGCATTCACTTGTTCTCGAAAAAGGAAGAGGAGCAAGTCCAGAAGCGATATTTAGCCAACTTTATACGAATCCAGACTACACCTATGACTTCTGGAAACGGGAATTTGCCCAAAAAGTCATCTTCAAAATGTACCCGGCGGCTACCTTTACGGAAGCGCCCAATCTTAGTCCTGTATCACAAACCGACCTTGTTTTTCCTTTAATGATAAAAAGCGATTTTTATCCCGACTATATTATGCTTGCCTTTATCGATACCAATAGGTTATACAAGGCGTTCCATCAATCGATCAACGATAACTTTTACATGTTAGACAATCAGGGGCATCCTTTGTTCTCGTCCGATTCGACCAGTCGGCATCAACTTCCGGTTCTGGAACCGGGTAAAGATTGGATCAAGGAAAACGGGAATTACTATTTTTATAAAAAAGGGGAGGTCACTGGATTTACGTACGTCAATATTGTCCCGGATGCCGCGATTTCGTCCCAAATATTCCATTTGAACTTGACTCTAATTGCGCTTCTCGTCATTTCGGTCCTTATAAGCATTGCAGCGTCTGTCTTCTTTAGCATGAGGTTTAACAATCCTGTCAAAAAAATAGTGGATTCGATCCGGCATTTTAACGAAAAAAATACGCTCGGCAAACACACGAACGAATTTGAACTGATTAAAGAAAATATTGGTTTCATGTTGAAATCGAATCAAGACGCCCATATGAACTTGGAGAAAAAAACGTCTCTCCTTCGTTATTACGCTTACATGAAACGATTAAAACGTATTCATAGCGATTCCGATGAGATCCATGTTTCTGATGAAATGAACCAGCCGTTTCGCTTTATCTTGTTTCAACTAACTTTCAAAATGCAGTTTACTCAGAATATAAGCGAGGAAAAGGAACGCGCCACCTATTTTATTAGGGAGTATGTCAATCAAGCGATGGGAAAAGAATTGAACGATGCCCACACCTTTCAGATCGAAACGGATCAAATATTATCTATTGTGTATATGAACGATCAGACCCAGCAATGGGAGGAAGTTTTAAATACAATTAAGCACGTCCTGGCAACCGATAAGGAATACTTTTTTTTCACCATAGCCGTTAGTGATTTATACGAGCATTCTTCTGAACAGACATCCGCTTATGAACAAGTCGTGAAATTGGTCAAACATCGCCCATTTGACGATGAGACAAGGATTTTATATGAAGAGGACGTGAAAGAGGAGTCTTTCTTGCTCCCAGGTACCCTCGAACAGGAAATAAACGTTAACCTGCAGGAAGGTAACGATACCCTGGTCCTACAAACGCTGCGTCGTGTTCTTAAGCAAATGAAAAAGAAAGAGGTGAGCACGACTGTTTTCTATCGGTTTGCGGAGGAAATAACAGATAAAGTCCAGCGAATACTAAACTCTCTGCATCTGGATACAAACCAAGTGGCGGATACGGCGAAATCGATCCGACTCATGCATACAATCGAGGAATTGGAACAATATTTCGAGATGATCCTGAACGAAGCAGGTCAGTTGATCCGGTTGAAAAAGGAAGAACGCGACCCGATCGTCAGCTTTATAGTCGACTATTTGCAAGACCATTACTCGGAAGATATCACATTGGATCTAATAGCCGGTAAACTTAACATTACTGGAGGTTATTTATCCACTTATTTTAAGGAAAAAACAGGAACCAACTTCGTTGACTTCGTTAATGAGTTCCGTATCAAGCAGGCGGTTAAGCTGCTTATGCAAACGGATATGAAAATTCAAGATATTGCTCTCCAAGCAGGCTATCAAACCATGAGTTCCTTCAACCGCATCTTTAAAAAGTTTCTAGGTGTTACGCCAAGTGAATATCGGAGAAACAACATCCAGTTAAACGAGGGTGCGAGTGGTTATTGAAAGTATCAATGACAATAGGAGATTGAGAGCGATTAGGAGAGAGCAAAGAAGAACAGCGGTCACAACCCAGAAAGTATCGGGGAGTGAACCGCTGTTCTTCATAATAGGACCTTTGTCAGATCATTTCAGAAAACCGAACTGACGTGAAATCTCTTTCGCCGTCTTTACGACTTTATTGGTATAGGAGACGATTCGGTTCTCATCCATACGATGCGTAGGAGCAACTAACGTAAGTGCGGAGATTACCTGACCGGCAGAGTCCCGAATGGGAGATGAGATGGAGACCATGTTTTCGATGAATTCCCCGATAGAGACGCAATAATCTTGTTTACGAATATGTTTAAGCTGCTCTTTCATCGCGACCGGGTCGGTAATGGTCATGGGTGTATATTTGATAAGGGGGCTGTTCAATATCTTGTTCTGTTCAAGCTCATTTTGAAAGGCCAAGAGCATTTTACCGGAACTCGTACAATGGACGGGAGTTCTTCCTCCTACATAGGAGCCGACATCTTCTTTTTTTGTTCCCTCTACTTGATGAATGTATGCGATTTCGTTTTCTTCTAATACGGTTACACGGAGTGCTTCGGAAGTTTCACGAGCGAGACGTTGAATAATAGGGTTTGCCGCTTCCGATAAGTCCCAATAGGATGTGACCATAACGTGGTAGAGCGAAACGATTCGTTGGCCTAGCCTGTATTTATGGGTTATTGGATCTTGGAAGACAAACCCTTCACTCAGTAAGGTGGACAGCAAACGGCTGGTTGTGCTTTTGCCGAGACTCAATTCATGGGCCAACTCGGTCAGTCTTTTTTCGGGCGTTTTTACGGTAAACAATTTTAATAGGCGCAAGGCGTTTTTAACGGAAGAAAGTAGATGCGGATTTGTATTCGGCACGAGTTGATATAAGCCCCTCTCCGATTAATTTTACTGTTCCGCATAGAGGAACAATGGCATTGTATGAGTTCACAATTGCCTATTATTATACATACATAAGAGATCTTATTATCCAATCAAGTTTTGATAAACCAATTGAGAGTTAGGAGATGTATGCATGAACAGTAAAGATCATTATGTAAAAGTGGTCAAACCGATTCCGGATTCAGATGCCGTGGGCGAATTAGACCCGCGAGTGTATCGTGTTCAGAAACAACAGGCGGAGGCTATGGCATCGGCAGAGAGGCCGAATTTCGATCCTTCCGATATACCGAATTTCGTTAAAGCGATGAGGGCTATGATGGGATGGAAGAACGAGGATGTTACTCAGACTGAAATTGAGATCGCTTTCAAGGTTATTGAGGGAACCAACGGCCCGATTCCGCTGCGTATTTACACACCTTCACGAGAAAGAAGTTTACCGGTGATCATATTCTTTCATGGTGGCGGCTTTATTGGCGGAACCGTTGACGTCGTTGAGAACCCATGCAAAGCTTTGGCTGAAAAAGCGGAGGCTGTCGTGGTTTCAGTCGATTACCGGCTTGCCCCAGAGCATCCGTTTCCTGCAGGGCTAATGGATTGCTTCGAAACTGTTCAGTGGGTTTACGAGCACGCCAGTGAAATTGGTGTTGATCCAGAGCGAGTCGCAGTGGCTGGCGATAGCGCAGGTGGCAATTTGGCTACGGTTTGCGCCTTGATGGACCGTGATAAAGGAACCGGCATGATTAAATTTCAAGCGCTTATTTATCCTACTGTGAATATGGGCGCTGTCGAAACGGAAGATTTCAAATGGAGCCTGGATGAATACGATATTCGCAATCACGAAGAATTCATTGTCGCTGGGATTGAAGGATTGCGCGGAGGCAGCGCTATGCTGCTGAATCTGTATTTGCAAAATCGTACGGAGCTTACGAATCCTTATGTTGCCCCACTATTGGCGAACGATTTAAGCGGTATGCCAGAGACCTTGATCGTCACGGCGGAATTTGACTACTTGAGGGTAGAGAATGAAGCTTACGCTAGAAAGTTAGCCCGTTCGGGAGTCGCGACGAAGCTGATTCAGTATAACGGCATGGATCATGCGTTTTTGGATAAGACGGGTTTATATCCGCAGGCGGAAGATTGTGCCAATGAAATCTCTAAAGAAATAAAGCGTATATTCGCCTAAGGCAATCGATAGGAGTACGGCATGTAGCGGAACACATCCTTTGCGGGAATTGTCATCGTGATCTTCGGAGCGCTTGTCATGATCATCGATCCTAGCAATTGAAATAATATCATTTCGGATGGGGAAATTACTTTGGGACTTGAGATAAAGCTTATCTGTTCGGATGAATGAATCTATATTTTTCAGTTTAATGATGTTGTAGAAAGTGCAACAATTGCTGCCTAGATCCCGCCTTTCTCCCTCCGTTGTTGCATAAAGTACAACAATTTGGTCCAATATTGGCTATTTCGCAACAAATGGGTTCAAAATGTTGTACAAACTGCAACTTCAGCGTACAAAATAGCCTTTTGGCGTATGAATTGTTGTAGAAAATACAACATTGGTAGCCACATTAGCCTATCTACCTTCACGAAGCTGCATAAACGAGTCTAAAAGGAGTCATGCCTATCCGTTGTAAGGAGTCATGGGGTGATTGAGAGGTTACCTCTTTTAATGAGGCGAAAGACATAACTACGCGGATTTTCTGGGCTTTGAGACGGTTCTCCCTTACCTTGAAACGACATCCAACCCATATTTCATTATTATGGATAATAGTCGTGAATTTGGTCATTCTAATGCTATCGTCCACTGTGCGACGAATGATACTGAAGACGACGGGGAGTGAACGTAAACGCATGTTACAGGGTAAAAAAAAGCATGTCTGGATTATTCTAATCTGTATCGCATTGTTCTGCTCATCCACCACCACCGCTTTTGCCTATGGTAAAGGGGCTAAGGGACCTGATGTCTATGCGGTGCAAGGGATGCTGAAGTCACTTGGCTACTATAGCGGACCTATTACGGGCTACTATGGTAATCAAACTCAATCGGGTGTTAAAGCGTTTCAAAGCAGATATGGCCTTCCTGCGACTGGGAATGTAGATGATCAAACGCTGCAATCCATCTTGTGGGCTTACGGTAATTTGAAAATTGCTAAGAAGCCGACACCACCAACACCAGCTCCTCCACCAGCTGCACCAAAGCCTACACCTAAACCGCAAGTCCCATCGACTACGGAATTAACGGTGGAGGAGCAGCAAATGCTGGACTTGGTTAACAAGGAGCGTGCTGCTGTGGGGCTTTCTCCATTAGCTGTCGACCCGGCGCTTACCAAAACGGCTAGACTAAAAAGCCAAGATATGGTCGATAACAATTATTTCTCCCACGATTCACCGACGTATGGTTCGCCATTCGATATGATGGAGAAATTCGGTATTACGTATAACGCGGCAGGAGAAAATATCGCTTGCAATCAAAGTGTCCAAGCGGCTCATGAGGCGCTGATGAATTCTCCAGGACACAAAGCGAATATACTCAGCAAAGATTACACCCATATTGGGATCGGCATCGTAAACGGCGGTCCGTGTGGTAAAATGTTTACCCAGCAGTTTATTGGAAAATGAAAATGAAAAAGAGCCCATTGGGGCTCTTTTTTCATAAGTATAAAATTAAGTGGTGGATACCGGCTTAATCGCTTCCGTCCACTCGGTGAATTTTTGTAAGGCAGTCCCTTGCTCAATTACATGTCGGGCCAAATAAATACCTTCTTCAATGGATCCGACCTTTTGGGAAACCCACAGACGCACGGCACTATTCAGTAAAACCATATTCAAGTAGGGAAGCTCAGCTTCTCCGCGAAGAACGGCTAATGCAGTTTCTCCTTGCAGCTCAGCGGTCCATGCAATCTCCGGCACCTCGACCATTAATTCATAAATCTCAGGATCAACAATGAATAATTCACTGGTACCCTCTTGAATTAGGTATGTCCGTGTGCGCTTGTCTACGGAAAGGTCTTCGGAGCCCTCCATACCCTGCACAACAATACCGCGAGAGACGCCCAGTTCGATTAATAAATTGGTGATTTTCTCAAATACCGTACCGTGAAACACACCGACAGCCATGAAGGGTGCTTCCGTAAAGCGCAGCAGTTTCTCTGCTGTGTTGAACACGGTCCGCAGACCGAGTTCCTTGCGCAGTTCGCGCAGCTCGCCGAGCGGTGCACACCAGCTCTCCGTTGGTGCGAACAGGAAGCCTGTTCGCGCTGCAGCTGATATGAGCGCTTCGCGTGACGCGTCAAGCGCGGGTACATCAAGTGCCGCTAGCACATCGGACAGCGTGATGCCCCATTTAGGCGGCATGCTCGGACTGCCGTGCAGCGTAGTGGGAAGTCCGCAGGCCGCGAGAACGAACGCGGTCGGTAAAGTCGCGATGAACGTACGTGAGCGTCCATCATAAGGTCCGGCGCAATCCATGCTGCCGGGTATTGGATAGGTATGGATACGCTGGCGCAAGGCATCGATGAAGGCCTTTAACTCATCAGGAGATTCCATTTTGATACGTTCTGCAACGAGAAAAGCGCCCATTTGAGCCTGTGTAGCGGCTCCGGTTAGAATGAGCTCCGCTGCTTGGGAAGCCTCTTCATAGGAAAGGTCTCTGGCTCCGCGCTTTCCGCGGCCTACTTCTTTTAATAAAGATATCATCGTTTGCGACCTCCTTGTTTCTGATCCTTTAGTATTTGATACACCTTGACAATGGAGGTAGCGACGTCTACCATACGTTTACGTTCATTCATGGCTTGTTTGCGCAAAAAATCATAAGCCTCTGCTTCAGAGATACCTTTGATTTCACATAAGATTCGCTTCGCTTGATCGACCCATTTGCGCTCCTCCAGTTTGGAGAGAAGCTGTTCGCGCTCTTGCTGCCATTCGGTTCGTTGGAAGTAATGATTCACACCAAGGAGCAGCGCACAGTGAATTTCAAGAGGACTCATCGCAGAACCGATCAAGCCATCAATACCCGTGTCCATTCTACATTCATTAGAAGGAAAAGTGCGAGCATCACACCACCAGAACAGGGGAAGACTGCGATGAGCAAGTACACGCGAGCGCCATGGTTCCACTTGATCAGGACCTACTGATAATAAAACAGCATCGACCTTGGGGATCATAAATGAAATTTCTTTTACATTAGATGCTACATATATGCGAAATCCTAAATCCTTCAGCGTCGCTTCAGGCAAGGATTCCTTTTCATTATTCGTAACATTCAGCTCGGTAATTGACGACGAGGAGGAGGTAGCTGAGCGAGTTTGTTTAAACTCGTCGATCAGAATAAATGATTGTAACATTTGAATACCTCCTATCGTGGATAGCTTCTTACCAAATGGCAACTTCATGTGAGGTTTTGCTGATAAAATGTTTTATTATACGGGATTACTATAGCATATGACCTTAAATTTTGTCGATATGATAGAAGGAATCTCACATATAAAATTTTTGTGTTATGTTTATTGACACGACGGAAATGTCATACTATAATCAAATTAGAAATCGGCACAATGATGTGCCACTAACGAAGGCAATGGCGCCTATCCCCTTACAGATACGTAACAGGATAGGCTATTTATGTTCTTTTTACTGAAAATCAACTAAAATGCTGTTCACGATGATGTGGGCAGCAGTGGCAAAGAGGCCGATAAGCATCCCACACAAGTTGGGGTATGTTTGTCGGCCTTTTCTGTCAAAGAACAGTCAGTCAAACGCTTCAGGGTAGGAAAAAAAGAAGGCGAAAAGCCTCACAAAAGGAGAGGGAATGCATGGTTGATCGGAAAAGTTTTATGCAAGTGGGACACAAAGGGTCATTGTTCAGTTCATTTTTATATTTTGACATGAGCTTCATGGTTTGGGTTCTTCTTGGGCCGATAGCGGTTATTCTAGCTAATGATTTTCATCTGAATGCTGCTGAAAAGGCGAATCTCGTTGCATTACCTACCTTGGGGGGAGCCGTACTTCGATTGGTACTGGGTGTTCTGACAGATAAGATAGGCCCTAAGCTTACAGGACAAATCGGACTGACGTTAACCTTAGTACCTTTATTCTGGGGTTGGCAGTTTGCAAACACGATGGGGGATATGTACTTCGTTGCTCTGATGCTGGGTATTGCAGGAGCAAGTTTTGCGGCAGCATTACCACTTGCCAGTAGCTGGTACCCGCCGCAGTATCAAGGATTAGCGATGGGGATTGCAGGGGCAGGTAACAGTGGAACGATCTTCGCTACCTTATTTGCAAACCGAATAGCACAGCATTATGGAGATTGGCATGTTGTTTTTGGAATTGCGATGATTCCGATTGCATTAACCTTAATCATCTTTAGTGTACTGGCAAAGGATAGCCCGAATAAACCAGCACCGAAAACGGTTAAGGAATACGGCAAAGTATTGAAACAGAAAGATTCCTGGTTGTTCTGTATTTTGTACAGTGTAACATTCGGTGGTTTCGTTGGAATGGCATCTTACTTAACCATCTTCTTCAATACGCAATATGGTCTTGCTCCAGTTAAAGCAGCTGATTTTACTACGATATGCGTAATCGGCGGCAGCTTCTTCCGACCAGTAGGCGGCTGGCTGGCAGACAAAATTGGCGGCATTCGGATGTTAATGGTCTTGTACGGCGTTGTCGCTTTGATGATGGCTGGCATCTCCACATTGCCATCACTTTCCTTAACAACGATTATGCTCTTCATTGCCATGATGGCCTTCGGTATGGGGAATGGATCCGTTTTCCAACTTGTTCCGCAGCGCTTCAAGACGGAAATCGGTGTTATAACTGGAATCGTTGGAGCAGCAGGCGGTTTGGGCGGATACTTCCTACCCAAGATTCTCGGTAACTTGAAACTAACGACAGGTTCTTTTACGCCAGGATTCCTAATCCTAAGTGCTATTGCGATTACATGTCTCTTGTTGATCGCCATTGTGCAAGGGCAATGGAAACGTACTTGGATCGGTGAAGGCGGCAAAGTGAAGGTAGCTCCAGCTTCTATGGATAGTGTGCATGCTTAAATAACAGGTTCAAGCCGCTGGTCGTATGGCCAGCGGCATATAAGTAAAGCCTTTGCTCATGCAGCTTGAGTGTCCAGGCTGCAAGCGCAAAGACGTTTACGACTTACCGTCTTTGGAAGTTCAATCGAACTTCTCAAGCTCCATATCCCAATTTGTCATTTGGGAGCGTGAGCTCCTGAATGGCCCTTTTTCTAAAAAAACGAACTTTTTTAATAGTAAATGGATGGAAGGATGATTACAATGACAGTCAAAAAAGAGAAGTTGGTCCTGGTCGGAAACGGAATGGCGGGCGTTAACGCTGTTGAACATTTACTTAAACTTACACCTGATAAATATGAGGTTACGATTTTTGGCAGTGAACCGCATCCGAACTATAACCGAATCTTGTTGTCCTACGTACTTGCGGGAGATTCCAAAGTAGAGGATATCGTCATTCATCCATATGAATGGTATGCGAATAACCACATCACCTTGCATACCAACCAAACGATTACAGACATTGATACAGCAGCTCAAACTGTAACGAGCGATAAAGGACTGACGGTTTCTTATGATAAATTGATTTTGGCCACAGGATCTAATCCCTTTATGATTCCAATGCCTGGCGCTGATAAAGAAGGGGTTATGGCGTACCGGACCATTCGTGATTGTGAGATTATGATCGAGTCGGCTAAAAAGTATAAAAAAGCGATCGTGATCGGTGGCGGTTTGCTGGGGTTAGAAGCGGCGAGAGGTTTCCTTAACTTGGGGATGAAAGTGGATGTCGTTCATATCGTAGATACGATTATGGAGCGGCAGCTCGATCGTACGGCTTCCAAAATGCTGCAAGCGGCACTTGAAGAGCAAGGCATCAACTTCCTTCTGGAGAAGCAGTCCGCGGAAATCGTGGGCGATAAGCGGGTAACCGGCTTGAAATTCAAAGATGGTACTGTTACTGAGGCTGATCTTATCGTTATGGCTGTAGGGATTCGTCCTAATGTTGAACTTGCGAAAAAGGCTGGCGTTGAGTGCAATCCTGGCATTGTTGTGAATGACTATTTGCAAACGAGTGTTCCAAACGTCTATGCGGTTGGGGAATGCGCGATGCATCGTGGGATTGCTTATGGATTGGTAGCACCGCTCTACGAGCAAGGTGCTGTGCTTGCTAAACATTTGGCAGGCGTGGAAACGGGTCCTTATGAAGGATCTATCCTTTATACGAAGCTTAAAGTATCAGGTGTTGATGTGTTCTCAGGCGGTCAGTTCGGCGATGCGGAAGGCACGAAAGCCATACGCATTCATGATGAGTTCACCGGTGTTTATAAGAAAGTTGTGATTAAAGACAATAAAATCATCGGTGCGGTTCTCTTCGGAGATACGGCGGATGGTACGAGACTTATGCAAATGATTCGGGAAGAAACAGATGTTAGCGGCTTGGAAAAAACGGCCATTTTGACGGATTCATCCGGTGGCGGAGCGGCATCGGGTGTTGCTGATATGAAAGACGATGCCATCATATGCGGTTGTAACGGCGTTACCAAAGGAACGATTTGTTCAGCGATCAAGGATCAAGGATTAACGACAGTTGACGAAGTGAAAAATTGTACGACAGCTTCTCGTTCTTGCGGCGGTTGTAAACCACTGCTTAGTGATTTGTTGGCATTTACACTAGGAGCTTCTTATGATAAGAACGCTGCGAAAGAGACGATTTGCGCTTGTACAGACCATACACGGGATGAAGTCGTTACAGCGATTCGTGATAAAGGGTTATCCCATGTGCGTGAAGTGATGAACGTGCTTGGCTGGAAAAATGAAGAAGGCTGCTCAAAATGCCGTCCTGCACTCAACTATTATCTAGGTATGGTGAGTCCAGATACGTATAAAGACGATAGTACTTCACGTTTTGTAAATGAGCGTATGCACGCAAACATTCAGAAAGATGGAACGTACTCAGTAGTTCCACGGATATATGGCGGTGTAACCAATCCGACGGAATTGAAGCGTATTGCAGAAGTAGCTGAGCAGTTCAATGTCCCTACTGTGAAGTTTACAGGTGGACAGCGTCTTGATTTGCTTGGTGTGAAGAAAGAAGATCTTACTGCGATGTGGGAAGCTTTGGATATGCCTTCCGGTTATGCTTATGGTAAAGCCTTACGAACTGTAAAAACGTGTGTGGGAGAAACCTTCTGCCGATTCGGTACAGGTGATGCGATGGGTGTAGGTATCGAGCTGGAGAAACGGTTTGAACGCTTGAACACTCCTGCCAAAGTAAAGCTTGCTGTATCAGGGTGTCCTCGAAATTGTGCGGAATCAGGGATCAAAGATTTAGGTGTTGTTTCGGTTGATGGCGGTTGGGAGCTTTATGCCGGAGGAAATGGCGGTGTGAAGGTACGCGTGGGTGACCTCTTGACTACTGTCAAGACGGAGCAAGACATTATCGAATATACAGAAGCTTATCTGCAGTACTATCGTGAAACGGGTAAATATGGTGAGCGCACAAGTGAGTGGGTGCACCGACTTGGTATCGAGCATATTCGTGATGTAGTGGAGAATGAGGAAGAGCGCAAACAATTGTGTGCTCGTATGGATTTAGCGCTTTCTGTGACGAAGGACCCTTGGAAACAAGCGATTGATAGCAAAAAAATTCAACGTGACCTTTATGAAGTCGTAGAGCTTAACTAGAAAAAGAGGGAAGTCGGGAGGAGCAGACTATGAAAACACAAGAAGAGCAAGAGCAAATGATTTGGGTGCAAGCCATATCCTATGAGGATTTGGCTGTAAACACAGGGAAAACGATTCGGTATCAAGGAGAAGAGGTAGCACTTTTCAAGCTGAAAAGCGGCAAGCTTCAAGCCATCCAGAACCGCTGTCCTCATAAAGAGGGCGTCCTTGCGGAAGGAATTGTATGTGATGACCACGTCTTCTGTCCGATGCATGATCGCAAGATTCATCTTCCTTCCGGTCTCGTTCAAGCTCCGGATACGGGGTGTGTACGAACGTATTCAACGAAAGTTCATGATGGTACGGTATTTATTGGATTTCCGATCAACAAAGAATTAGCCTGCTAACGCTTTGTTGACCGCATAGGCACATTAAGAATGCATTGAGATTTCATAGAGAGCTTTATCATTGGGGGTGGGGTGTGTTGAAATCAGCACTATTGACTTTACCTAAAGAACAACCCTCCTCCCATTGCTGCTTTTGCAGCATGCAGTGCGGATTGGAGATTATGCCGAGTGAGAAGACGTCAGGTCTCACGATTAAACCAAGCCCGAACTTTCCTGTGGCGACTAGCCGTCTTTGTCAGAAAGGATTGAATGCACTGGATCATGTGCTTCATGCCGATCGGATTCTTGAGCCATTGACTAGGGAGATTGGTGAGCCACGGCGGTGGCGAACTGTCTCTTGGGACCATGCGTTTGCAGACATTGCTGAACGGATTCAAGGACTGCAAGCGATGTATGGCCCTGATGCCATTGGTGTGTATGGCGGGGGCTCACTTACCAATGAAGTTAGTTACTTACTTGGAAAGTTTACCCGAGTAGCACTCAAGTCTAAATACATTGATTATAATGGTAGATACTGTATGTCCTCAGCGGCTGCAGCCAGCAATCAGGCTTTCGGGATCGATCGCGGGATGACAATGCCCCTAACGGAAGTTCCGAATGCGAAATATATCATTCTCGCAGGAACGAATATTGCGGAGTGTCAGCCGACGATGATGCCTTATTTACTTGAAGCGAAGAAAAAAGGCGCAGTGATCGTTACGATTGATCCGCGTAATACCATGACTTCGAAGGTAGCAGATATCCATGTTCGTCTACAACCGGGATTCGACTCTGTATTTATTAACGGACTTCTACATGTCATGGTGGAGGAGAAACTCGTTCATCATCGATTCATTGAAGAACGTACGGTTGGATTTGAGCAATTGAAGGAGGCTGTTAAGCCTTTCACACCAGCGAGAGTGGAGGAGCTAACCGGCGTTCTAGAAGCCGTAATTCGTACGATAGCTCGTGGATTCGCGAAGGCGGAGACGGGGATTGTGCTTACAGCACGTGGCTTGGAACAGCAAGTGAACGGGGTAGAGAACACGCTGAATTACATTAATTTAGCCTTGATCACCGGCAAAATAGGGCGCAAAGGCTGCGGCTATGGCGCCGTAACTGGCCAAGCGAACGGGCAAGGTGGACGCGAGCATGGACAAAAGGCGGACCAACTGCCGGGCTATCGTTTGATCGAAGACCCAGCTGCGCGTGAGCATGTTGCCAAGGTATGGGGCATCGATCCGAGTGAACTGCCGGGCAAAGGGGTTTCTGCTTATGAACTGCTGCAAAAGATAGATGAAGGTGAAATCAAAGCCTTGATCGTCCTCGGATCGAATCCACTCGTATCCAGCCCTAATAACCGAATGGTGGAGCGGGCGCTGCAGAAGCTGGAGTTGCTCGTTGTCGTTGACATGTTCGAAACCGAAACGGCGCGTTATGCCCATTATTTGTTGCCAGGGTCATCCTTTGCGGAAGCAGAGGGTACGATGACCAATCTGGAGGGCCGCGTGTTTCACCGCCAGAAAGCAATGGAGCTTCCGGGAAACAGCAGACTTGATTTCCGCATTATTTGTCAGTTAGCGGAAGCGTTGGGTAGGGGAGCCTATTTTCAATATGCGGGTATTGAAGATGTGTTTCGCGAATTAACAGCTGCTACGGCCGGAGGAAAAGCGGATTATAGTGGCATTACTTACCAAAGGCTTCAGGAGGAGAAAGGCATATTCTGGCCGTGTCCTGCTCCTGATCACCCGGGTACACCGCTATTATTTGAGAATCATTTTAATCATTCCGATGGCAAAGCCAGGTTGTTCGGTATTAAACCGAAAATGCCGGCAGAACCAATCGATTCGGACTATCCCATCGTGCTGACAACGGGGAGGCTGGCGAATCATTATTTAAGCGGCGCTCAAACACGCCGAACGGAAGCGTTGAATAAGAAGGCTCCCGTTCCGGTTGCCGAGATTCATCCATGGCTCGCTAAGAGAATTGGACTGAGTATGGATAATAAGATCCGCATTACAAGCCGCCGTGGATCCTTGATATTCGAAGTCAAAGTGACGGAAGGTATTCAGCCTCGTACGGTTTTTGTACCCTTTCATTGGGGCGATGAGCATTCGATTAATCAATTAACGAATGATGCGCTGGATCCCACAAGTCGGATGCCGGAGTTTAAAATATGTGCAGTAAAAGTGGAACGTGTCGAGTAGACCGCACTCAGCTTAGTTGGCTTGGCCAAAGAACTAAGCAGGTGCGGTCTTTTTTTTGTGGGTAATAGAGATGGATGAGATATTACAAAGATTGCTTTTTTGAAAGCGAATATACAGTAAGATTGGCGTATTCGGCAATAAGAGGAGCCATCTGGCGAAAGCCGATCTGTCCTCCGGTAAGGGGCTTCCCAAATGTTTTTCCGTCATCGGTCCAATGCAAGATAGTCAGATCATTGATGGCGAATAAAATTTCATTTCCCCATTTAAACAATTTCATCCGGTATGGACCTTTGGCATCGGTAACGGACGGGATCGGATCTCCGCCCTGCGAAACCAGATGAAAGCCATAGCTTTTACGCAGATTGCACGTATGAAAACTCCGCTCTTCTTCTTCCTTGCGTCTGAAGTAGGATACATGGAAAGCATCGATATCTCCATGGTGATATTGGTCGTACACACCTGATCTTACGGAAAGTCGGCTGTCAAACAAATCTTCACCACGGATCCCTTTTGCGGCAAAAAACAAGATGCAAAGACCCGGCTCATGAATCGGCCAAAAATCCCAAGTGATCGCGATGTTGTCTGGAAATTCAACCGGACACCAATAAACGAAATTCGATTTTTGTCCAAGCTTTGGGTCAAGCTTATTTTCCAACCGCATTCGATTCAGTGGAAAACTGGCAACAGCCTGCCCTTCCATTTTGAAATCAAGCACATCGCGTTCAACGGCTAAAGGATTTTGATATAAAATCTCATCTAGCATGAATATTTCATTCCAATCCATGTTGTACGTCACCCTCACTCATCTACTGGTGAATTACTTATCTTTTGATCCAAACAAGGATATAAGGCTGCTCCAATCTCCGCCCAACGCCTTCCAAAACCAGGAGCGCTGCTGTTCAGGAAGCATCGAAGGAGGAACTCTGGAATCCCAAGGCATTCGCGAGAACGGCCTTGGGTTAGTTTTGGCTTCTTGAGGCTGAAATGGCATCACTTTCAACTTACAACCTGTTTCATCGAGAGCAATTTCAGGATTTCCATAGTTGATGACCCAACTAACAGCTGCCTTTTGTAGCTCTTCTTTAACATGCTGAAAGTCGGCATCATCCGCCAGATCAACAAGTTCATGTGGATCGCTCACAAGATTATACAACTCTTCGTAACCGCCATTCTGATAAAAGAGGTATTTCCACTCTTTGCTGCGGACATGGAGCATATAGTTGGGTGCCACATAGAATTCAGAACAGACTACATCTCGGCGAACCGAGGAAGGTTCCGTGAGCAGTTCCAATAGATCCAAACCAGACCTTCCGTCGTAATTGCGATTTTCACTGGCCCGATTAACCAGAGTAGGGAAAATATCAAGCAGGGTCGTTAATTCTTCGCAGCGGGTACCCGGTTTGATAACGCCAGGCCACCAGGCTAACATCGGAATGTGCAAACTACCCTCATGCCCTAAGTTTTTAAACCATAATCGGTGGTCGCCCAGCAGTTCACCGTGATCCGATGTGAAAATAACGAGCGTATTGCCCGCCAGACCCTCTTCCTCCAACGTTTGCATGATCCGACCTATTTGTTCATCAATAAACGTAATATTGGCATAATAATAAGCCCTGTTTGTGAGATTAGCGTGCTCCGAGTACAGATCGGCTTCCATTGCTTGACGATGCGATTTCAAATAAGGATTTTTCGACGTTCCATCCTTATCGGAAACCCAAGGCCTCGGCATTTCTTCCGGAGCATATAAATCCGTCAAGTGTGAAGGACAATCGAAAGGAGCATGAGGCTTGACGAACGACGTCCATAAGAAAAAAGGTTTGTTTGAGGGTCTTTCCGTTTTTAGCCACTCTACCGTTCGATCCCCGCACCATTGTGTGATATGGAGCTCTTTGGGTAGGCCGTTCACAAGCGGCTTTAGTTCGTTATAACCGATCTCTGGAGGTTTTTCCCACCCCCAGGCATCATGCTCCATCAGGTATCGGTCATAATCATCAAAACGGATATCCTGTATGCGTCCAGCTGTACGCACGCCCCTCATTTCTTCCGATAAAATGAGATGATCCATGCCATACGTTTGCTCATCTGGTGTAAAATGCATCTTTCCGATCGCCTGATTGTGATAGCCTGCTTTGGACAAATAAGCCGCAATCGACTCATCGGCGGCAATAGCAGAGGCTGATTCGTTGTTGAACACATTCGTCTTTCCTGCGGCAAACCCCGTCATCGTGCAGGCTCTGGCAGGAGCACAGAGAGGGTAAGGGGTAATCGCATTTTCGAATACGGCCCCTTCCTGCGCCAATCGATCCAAATGTGGGGTTTGAATCGTTTTATTTCCGTAAACCCCCAACGTATCCCATCGCTGCTGGTCCGTAAAGATGAGAAGTAGGTTCGGTTGTGTCTTCATGTAACTGGCATCTCGGGTAAAGATTCGAATTCCGGCATGTCGACCATGTACAAGTTACCATAGCCAGACATATCACTCGTAAATAGCACATGCTTACCGTCCGGGCTTAGCCTCGGATGAACGTGAAGAATTTGCGAATGGAAACTTCCACGATGCTTACATAGTATACGTGGACCTTTAAACCCGGATCCGTCATTCCGCCATACCTGCAGCGTATCCTGGAATTGCTGTCCATGATAAGCGCTCGTTTGCTGTCCGTCACCGATAACAAGCGATAGATCATTGGAATGAACATGCATATTTTGAAAAGGAAATTCGTACTGCTGGATTTGACTATTATCAAAAAGGACAGCCCCGATAATTTTCCCAGTATGATCCTCAAGAGAGTTGGTAAAACCGTGGTAGCCGATATGAATGCCGTCTGACAGCCAATATTCGTGGCCGACATATTCATTAGGCTGCTTATCCTTTACCTTCCAATAACGTCCCGTTTCGATATCCAGCACCCAGATCCGATGATCAATCTGTTCCCAGGGTCCTTCATGACAAAATGTTAACAGATGAGCTTGCGTTGGCGATGTATTGACGTGGCCGATCCACAGCTGATCTTCATGAAGCTTTTTCACTTTTCCGTTTTCAGGGGAAACTGCCATAATCATACTGTGCGGCTTCGCTCGGAAATACTCCTCGAATCCCAAGTAACCATTCTTGGTATCCATCGCTATACTTTGCGTTAAATCCTTATTCAGGCCAAAACATAACCACTGCCCGTCTGCGGTGCAGCTCAAGCTGCCGAATTTATAATCCTGTGGAATCGTATAGAGAATCCTTTCTTCCATCGTTCTCAGGTTGATTGCCATAATTGAATTGTCATAGTAGAAATAGGCCTCATGTCCGTCTGGATGAAGAAAGGTACCCTGAATCCGGGATTCACGACCGCGTTCCAAATCCGTTAGTTGCGTCATTATGCCATTGTGCAAATCCATGCTGTATAGATTGGTAACATTCTCACGGTCCGATCCAAAGAGCAACTTCCCATCTCCATAGAAGCCGTTATTCGTAAAATAGATATGGTGACTGTGCGAGCAGTGATTCGTTAGCTGAGTTACGGTTACACCCGTGATCAAATCTGTATAACTACGCCGTTCCGAAGGCCAAACCGTTCCTTTACCGCCTCTGGATCTTGCCATTGTCATCGCAATCGCTCCTTTAGTCATAACGTTTTAAATTCCAGCTGGAACCTTTGAGTGAAAAAGTCCAGTCCCACTGAGCGACTGGACCTTATCCTCAAAAGTAGGCTTACTTACCTTATTTAGCCTTGCTTGCAGCGAAAGCTTCACTTATTTCTTTCGTATAGTCATCGCCACCGCTCTTTTTCCACAAATCCATTTCGGCTTTATAGCCGACTTCATCGATTTTTCCGACAATAAATTTTATTCGTGCGTCTTCCACCATTTGATCCAACTGCGCGCCTTTTTGCGTATAGGTTGCCGTTGTAAATGGTTCTCCGGGATTTGTAACAATGATTTTTTCATTTGCCTTCTGCACTTCGACCGACTTCGTGCGAAGCGGTGTTGATGGTTTGAACATGTCAGGTATAATATACGGAATCGAAGATAAGATCTGGTTCATATTCTTGTTGTTAATATCAGGAGCCATAGGGTCAGTCGGAACGATAAGAATAACCTGTTTGCCGTCTTCCACTTTATAATGAACACCTTCAATACCAAAGTTGAGTAACGCTTGCATGTCTTTATCGTTGGTTTTATCCAAGAAAGTAAGCACTTTCTTCAGATCAGCTTCTGTTTTAACACTGGATTTCGAGATGAGGAACATGCCGTTGTGTCCAGCTGTCGGTTGATTATGAAGACCGGTAGGGCCGCTTACTGCTCCAATTAAATCAATACTGCCCTTAGGATTGACTTGTTTCATTTTCTCTTCAATTTGATAGGAACGTTCTGTAACGTCAACCGCTACACCCGCTTGTCCGTTAATAATCGGATCATTCCATTTCGCCGAATCATATACCGCAAAATCTTGATTGATTAACTTCTCATCATACAGTTTTTTGAAAAATTTGAGTGCCTCCATATATTCTGGGGTCAAATGGGCGGGTATCAGCTTGCCGTCTTTCTCAGCCCACTTATTCGGAGCCCCGAACCAAGTTTGCATAATATCAAAGGGGCCTGCATATTTGGTTACGACCATGCCATACGTATCGTTTTTGCCGTTTTTATCAGGATCATTGGTGGCGAATGCTTTTAACATCGCATAAAATTCATCGATCGTCTTCGGTTCCTTCATGCCTAAATTATCAAGCCAGTCTTTACGGTAGCTGATCCCCATCCGTCCGATCGGGCGGGATACATAGAGGCCATAGAATTTACCGTTTACCGACGTATTGTTAAGAACAGTTGGGTTCGCTTGTTTAAGATTCGGATAATCTTTGAGATAAGGGCCTATTTCCCAGAATGCGCCTCCTTTGATAGCGTTGGCAACAGCAGGCAATTTCGCATTATTTACAAATAGAAGAGAAGGAACCGAACCGGAAGCAAGTGTTATGTTCAGTTTATCGTTATAGCTTGCATCAGGAACAAATTGGAAATCGAGCTTCGTGTTCGTGTATTCTTCTATTTTTTTCCATACTTTACTTTCCGGGGTAGCCGTATCATTGTAGTAGCTCTTCAACATAATACTGATTGGGAATGGTTTTTCTTTTGCCGCATTCGTTGCTCCTGCAGTCGTCTTAGGTGTGTCTGTCGCTTTAGAACCGTCAGTACCCGAGCTGCACCCCGCTATAACTGTAACTGCCAGTATCATGCTAGTTGTTGCGAATAATGGTTTTTTCTTTTTATCCCAATTCATATTCCTTTTCCTCCCTTTGTCTTATCAAAAATATACTTGTTTATGATGAAGCAGCCATCTATCGTCAAACCCTTTCCGGTCTTGGACTCATGCTGCGACAATCCGAAAATAGTCACCATCAACACGAAAGCGCTTTAACCTTTTACCGCACCTATCAAAACCCCTTTAGCAAAATACTTTTGAATAAACGGGTAAACCATCAAAATCGGCAATGTACCCACGACGATGATCGCCATTTTAATCGATTGATCCGGTGGTTTTACGTAAGTAGGATCATAAGTTCCCATTTCAAGCGCCCCCGTTGCCAAAAGAACAATTTGCCGCAAGAGAACCTGCATCGGCCACTTTTTGGCGTCAGATAGATAGATCAAAGCATTAAAGAAATCATTCCAATGGGCAACGGCATAGAAAAGAGCAAATGTTGCGATAACCGGTTTAGAGAGCGGCAGAACAATTCGCCACAGCACGCCAATATCGTTACATCCATCAATTCGGGCCGATTCAATCAGTTCGTTGGGAATTTCTTGAAAAAATGATTTCACGACAATCAAATTAAAGGCGTTGATCGCGACAGGCAGCATGACCGCCCAGTAGGTGTTCAATAGCCCTAAACTTTTCACAACAAGATAAGTAGGAATAATCCCGCCGCTAAACACCATCGTAAAGATGATCATGTTCAAGACGATATTTCGGCCAACCATATGCCGCCGTGATAAAGCATAGGCCATCGTAAAGGTAAAGAATAGATTTACCAGAGTACCTCCTACGGTGATAAATACGGATACTACCAAACTTCGCGGTAACGTATTATCTTTAAAAACAAATTTATAGGCATCAAATGTGATGTCTTTGGGAATGAGGAAAAAGGATCTGCTTCCTATCTCCAGATCGCTTGCGAACGATCCCGCCACGATATACATAACCGGAAGAATCATGGCAAGGGCAACGATAGCAAGAAACAAATAGTTGGCGATATCAAACAATTTCTCGCCTACAGACGAATGACGTGTGTTCATCGTGCTCTCCTCCTAAGAGTTTTGCGATAGCAAAACTGACTTCGTAAGCATGTGCAAAAATCAGAATATACCGGAATGCCCAGCCCTTTTGGCTAGATAATTCGTTGTAAAAACGAGAATGACACTGATAATGGCTTTAAATAGCCCTACTGCCGCACTATAGCTGAAAGCACCCTGAATGATCCCCGCTGTGTAAACATAAGTGTCAAATACTTCGGCAACCGGCCTGTTTAGCGGGTTAATCATTAATAAAACTTGTTCAAATCCACGGTCCATAAAGTGACCCATCCGCAAAATTAGCACAACAATGATTGTACCCTGAATAGCTGGCAGCGTAATGTGCCAAAGCTGGCGAAATCGGTTTGCTCCATCGACGATGGCTGCTTCATATTGCTCTTGATCCACCCCCGCAAGCGCTGCGAGGAAGATGATCGTTCCCCAACCCATCTCTTTCCAAATACTCTGTGTGATGATCATAGGACGAAACCAGCTTTCACTTGTTAGAAAGTCGATTTTATAACCGAATAGGTTAAACATCCATTCATTGATGACTCCACCTTCTGTCGTCAAAAGAAGATAAGAGATACTTGCAACGATAACCATTGAAATAAAATGCGGGATATAAATCAACGATTGAATAAAACGTTTGTAAAAAGATTTGCGGACCTCGTTTAACAAGATAGCCAGTATGATTGGCGCCGGGAAGAAAAACACCATATCATATAAACCAAGCAAAAGCGTATTTCGTATCAATTTGAAGAAGACAGGATCTTGAAAAAATTGCTTGAAATTATCTAGTCCGATCCACTCGCTTTTAAAAAAACCGACATAAGGCTGATAATTTTTGAAGGCTAACAGGACCCCCCACATCGGAACATATTTAAATATTATAAAGTAGGCCAATCCCGGCAGAAGCAGCAGCAGCAAATATTTATCTCTTAATACTTTGGCTATCAGCGTGCTTCGCTTGGAAGTTACGGTTGGGACAGGCACGATGTGCTGTTCAGCATCAGATGCTTTGATCATGTTCTCACTCCTTCGCAATTGGAATTTTAGCTTGTGGCTTTGTAAGTTAAACATTATAAGATTCAAAAATTTCTGACAACAACACTATTTTGAAACCGCTTTCTCAAAAAAGTATGAAGTTAGAAAAAAAGTATTATCACCATGGGAATGGGTTGAACATTCCTTTACTCGGTTGGTGAAATGTCTTTCAACCATTTGTACTTTAGAAGCGAAGAGAGGAATACTAATGCCAGTCCCTGTCCCCAGCCTTGAATCCGTTCATGGGCGACCCCTTTGTAGCCGGCGGCGTCTTTCATTACAGCCGTTCCAGCAGAAACGTCCAACACTGTACCGTTATTCGAAATTTTCGATAATACGGCAGGCACGGCCTTCTGAATATACTTATTGTACATAGGGGCGCCGATGGCTTCGTTATATCGAATCAATCCGGCGGCAAGACCCGCAGAGCCCGATGTTTCCTCATAAGAGGTCGGATCATTCAGCACGGTGTGCCAGAGCCCATGATCAGATTGGAGTCGGACGATGCTGCTAAGTTGATCACGCAGCGAATCGTACATTTTCATATAGGACGGATGGGTGACTTCTACGATATGTAGCGCTTCCGACATCGTATAAGCTGCCCATGAATTGCCACGCGCCCAATAGACAGCGGACATGTTGTTCTGGGCGATATGATCCCAACCGTGAACATATAGATTTGTTTCACGATCCTGCAAGAAGCGCTCGTGTGCATGGTACTGCAGTAAGCCATCCTCCAGCCAATCGTTTCTTTCAAGTAAAGTGCCAATGCGGATGAGAAAATATCCGGCCATAAACATCGTATCGACCCAAGCCTGCTGCGGGAAATCGTAATTTTGCGATACGGTGTGCTGAAACACGCCATCCGCGAATCGTACCGCATCCGTTCTCAAGAACTCCGCCATTTGGACCGCTATATCCAGGTAACGTTCCGATTTGGTTTGATTGTACAGTGTAAGCAATGTATGACCAATGGATACAGCGTTGACGGTTAACCTAGGAATACCGTCCTCCAACTGCTCATCGATCCACGCTTGCAATTGATCCAAATACTTTGATTCACCAGTAGCCAGATAAGCTTGGCCTACGCCATAAAAAGCGACTCCTGCAGGCCAATCCCATGTCATATCCATCTGAAACGTTCTGGTTACTAGCCGCTCGATGGCTTGTTTAATATCCGTTTCATTGATAGTTACGTATTTCAAAACAGTTCCTCCTCGAACATTGAAATTTGAAATCTTAGACTGAATCGATTATTTCTTCTGATCCGCGGCATAGGAAGCGCTCAGATATTCAGCATTCAGTTCCGTCGGCAGTTCGTTCCCGATTAGCTCTAGGCACATGATCGCGTTCAAAGACCATTGCGACGTTACATTTGTCGTGATGCTCGGCAGTTCTTGAATAGGTCGGACATATACGTGGTCCGGCACTTGATAGGTTTGCGTCGCGTCCTCGCTGCCCCCCGGCAGACGATTCTCCAGCATTATCCGCCATGTTATCGCAGCCAGAGCAGCATTACTGCGTCGGTTGGCTGCGTAAGCCGCCATCGATGCCGCAAACATCGGCCAGCTGAATTTATTATGATCGATGACCCCATTCGTTCGGGCTAACTTTTCCTCAGGTTCTAGGTAATAAAATTCCCCGAATTCTACGAGCATGTCATCCCATTCAGGATCGGAGAGCAGTTGCGAAAGCTCTATCCACACTTGCGGCGCGCCGAAGGAAATGACCATATGATATCCGTAGTTGCCGTCGCTGATATGGGTAAGAATCCCAGTATTCGGATCGTATCCGAATGTCGTGCCTGATAAGAGCCGGAACGGTGCGGCCTTCAAATTCTTGATCCCTTGCAGGATCTTATCTCGGTATTTCGAATTCTCAAAGCGTTCCCATTGCGACATCCAATTCGAGCTGAAGGCTGCCCAGTCCGGACCGCTCCTCACGTGGGTAGGATGCTCATCCTTCGGGAAATAAGCTCTCATCGGATCGATTACGACGGTGGCGAAATCAGCATCGGCCACTTCCGCCAAAATATCTCCGATACGTTCATCTGCAGTCAAGAAGTAATAGTAACGATGCAAACCCGCCATTGCTATGCGCGCTTCCTTGCATCCGCAACCCCAGTGAACGACATTATGCCGAGACCCGAGCCCTGCATATTCTCCAGAATGATAGACATCCACTTCACTCGTATGACGCGTCATGGCCTCCGCCATGCGGAATAAATCTGCACGTCCCGACCGCAAGAACGAGAGCCAAAGCCAGATGTTCGGCACAAGCTCGGTGTTCTGCCAGGCAAACCCGCCTACGTCGTATCTCCATTCGTGCCGTACGGGATCGTACGTATGCATGAAATCTCCATAATCCCAGAAACCGTACCACCGCCGCCTCTCAACCTCTTGCTTGTAGAAGCTCAAACAGGCGTCGAGTTGATCTTCGATCCAAGATTTGGCAGGCGTGCTGTGGTCAGGCAGACTCCAGATACCGAATACATTCGTATCATGATAACGTGCAGGCTCACATAAGAGCTGCGGCGGGGTTTGAATATGGCTAGTCATGTTTGCAAGGTCGGCAGCAGCGGGTGTCCCATCGCAGCACCACAGCATAAGCTCGTTCGTATTTCCGATTCCATATGGTGTGCTGTGCAGCTCTTCCGATCCCTCATAGGCGGATTCCACATACGTTGTCGTATCGTAATGACGCATATCCATAGCTGCCGCATCCGGCGACCAGAACCAGAGTGTTAGATTGGCTTCATCTGATGTCATACCCGTTACTTCCAAAGACGATGGATGCTTCTGCCAAAAATTGCGAAGCCCTGCTGCAAGCCCGCCGTGAGTGTCTCCGGCATATACGAGCCCTTTCGCGCGGTTACCGCTGACGGCCTTCACTGGGCTGCATTCTTCATAGGTTTGCTTGACGACAGAATAGGAGTCAGCGGATAGCTGCATTAACTTATAGCTGTCCCACGCAGCGGAATCATCCAGAAGCGCCTTGAATTTAGCATCTTTCTCATGATCAAATGCAATCGCTTCTCCAGCTTGCTGGCGCCAGAACATGTCCATGTAGACGCCCTTCGTCCGCCATGTCGACAAATGCCGGGGCGATTCACTGAAAAAGCCTGTATCGCCCGCAAAACGAACGTACCTGTTATAAAGGGGGGCTTTCAGCGGCAAAGCAAAAGAGATGCCAAGCCCTTTCACGAAGTCCTCCTGTGGATCTCCATTGAACAATGAGGTGTGGACAATCCGAATCGATGCTTGGTTAGTATAGAAATACAGACGCAGCCGGAAGGGGAGCCAAGAACGATCGGCTTTCTTGGAGATATGCTCGCCCTCCACCATGAGTACGACCCGTGAAGGGCCCTCTTGTTCGATCGTTACGGATGTGACCTTGCCACCAAACGATTCTTCCTGGTAAAGTCGCCCGCTCGATGTCGTTCGTCGTTCTTCGCGAATACAGACGAGTGAACCATTCGAGCTGATCAGCTTCTCCCCGTGATATAGAGCGCGGATGAATGACTTTCCTTGTTTTCCGACGATACACCGGATGACTCCGGTATCGACGGTCACTTCATCAGCCGATTGAGTAACCTTCATACGGGATCTCGCATGGATCGCTATAGACTGTTCATCGGCGGCTTGTAGTGTATAGCCTTTACTTTCAGGCTTATCGAACGATGCGGCGTGCGCTGTCCATTTCACGCTGCCGTCAGGCCAATAAGCGGTTGGCCAGCTTTGAAGCGCGAGCGGGTTTCCTGACGGATCAATAAGGGTGAAAGTGCCAGCTTGCGACCGATTTAATTCACCTATGTGCCAAGGCACTCCCCATGTAACACCGCAAGAGTTTGGAAGTTCTTCCTCCAACCAATGCACGCGGAGTTGCTTTTTCTCTCCCATGTTTTCTTTACCCCTCTCCGAATTTGTTTAGGTCTTGGTTCAAGAATAGTTTCTATGTGAATTTCCTTCAACTACACTTTCTAACTCCATACATGACGGGACATTTCACTTTTTTGCGGGATTAAGACTTTTTTTCAAAACAAAAAAAACAAACCGCCATTGCAGGCGGTTTGCGGGATGAAGCTATTCATTTCTGTTTAACTCCCGATATCGGCTTGGTGTTATGCCTTCTTGTTTCTTAAAGATTCGGTTAAAATAGCTTGGCTGATATCCAGCCTTTTCGGCGATATCGTTGATTTTCATATCCGTGTCACGCAAAAGCTCCTTCGCCTTTTCAATGCGCAGCTCGGTTAAATAGTCAATAAAATTTTTACCGCTGACCTGCTTGAACGCTTTGCTTAACGCAACCGTATTCGTGCCTGCGTAGTCGGCGCAGCTTTCCAGAGATATTTCTTTCATATAATTGTTCTGCAGATAAATCATCGCAGTTTCCACAGTCCTTTTCACTTCCACGTCGGAACGTGACTCCAGTTCTTGCATGAAGGGGCCTACTACTTTGTCGTGGAACCAAGCAATCATTTTCTGCTGCTCTCCGAACTGCATCAATTGCTCGTACAAATTTGCCGATTTGAAAATGCGGTTCGGATCCATACCTGTAAGCCGAATGGCATGCAGGATGCTGCCGAGCAATTGGAGCATTCCTTGCTGAATGTCGATCACCTTAGCTCCGCGTTCAAGCAGTTCTTCCAAGAAAGCCTGAATGAGCTGCTTTGCTTCTTTAATCTGTCCGGTTCGAATCGCTTGAATGATCTCTCTTTCGAGCGCAAATGGATAATGAATGTCGTGGTTCTCTTTATCATACTCATCCAGAGATTCCAGGTCGATAATTTGGTTTCGGCTTTCGAAACGGCGCATGCTTGACGCCTGCATCGCTTCTTCGAAGCGGGAGGGCACATGAACGACGGACAAAGCGAGACTGCCGATCGTGACCGATACGTACATGTTGAGCACGTGATGAATCCCATGAGTTAGTTCTTGACTAAAGGCTCTGATCGCTTCCTTCTGATCGGTTTCTTCCGGAACGATGATGAGGAGACCGACAGACAAATCGTGGAAATTCATCACTTCTGCTTGCTCGAAATGGCTCGATACGAGCTCCATCGTAATATTGGCAGCAACGAAAGTGACGAGTCCTTCATCGCCAGACGAGAAGCGTCCTTCCAAGTTTTCAAATCCGCTTAATTGGATGTACAGTACGGCGTATTGCCGATTATCCACCGACCAGCCGAAATTGCGCATCCTCTCAAGAAGGGCTTGCTCAGAGTAGGAATAGAGATACCCTTGGACAAGTTGAAGCAGGAAGCCTTCCTTGAGATGAGGGAGCTGCTCCTCCAGCTTATTCTGAAGCGTCGTACTCTCTCTAGTCAAATGAAGCCATTCTTTCTCAATGATCTTAAAGTCATCATTTTGTTCTTTCCGGAGCGCCGCTAAACCTGTCTTTCCAGTTAACAAGTTGACTAATTGTGCGATAGGTGAATAGATGCGCCGTGAAGCCAGCCAAGATAAAACGAACGCGAGCAGCAGCATCGCGATGCTTAACGTCAAGACCAATTGAGAAATAAAAACGACAGGCTTGGTAATTGCGCTAATCGGAGACGCAGTGACATAAGTCCAAGCGGCACCGACGCGCGACATGGTGCCGAAGGCTACAGTGTACGTCGTTTGGTTCCAATCAAACAGGAATGAGCCTGATTTCGTCTTACTGGTAAGTACCTCTCTCTTTATAGCTTCATCTAGCTGCGATGCTGGTTCTTTCCCTGAGCTAGACAGCAATTGATCGCCATTTTCCTCCAGCAGAAACGTACCCCCGTCATTATAAGGGGCTAACGTTTGCAGCAGTTTGGCGACCTTCGCGGTGTCGATCCGAACCGCAATGACCCCAAACGGGTTCTCGTTAGTTTCAGGTATTTTTACCATTAGCGACAATGAATTATCACGCGGAAGTCCGGACTCCGAAGTATGCTGGGACCAGAAAACCTTTTTATCATTCGCGAGTAAATTCCTGTATCCTTCGATCTGTACAGCACTGGTTAATGCCTCGTATTGCGGATGAAACCGCACGGGCGCTGCACCTTCCAAGAACAATTCTGTTTCCGCAGCCAGTGGATTGGCGCCTTTCATATTGGCTAGTGTCTGTGTCATGTTGCGAGCAATCTCGAAATCACGCGATAGTTTTAAACTCGCTAATGAGTAAGTGAAGCTTGGATCGAATGCCCAATGCATAACCGACGTCTCCAAGTAAGAGAACTGTTCGTCAATATTGGCTGCTCTCAACTGAATCTGTTTATTATGCATCTGAAGCAGGTCGTTCTCAAGACGCTCGCCGGCAAGCCAATAAATAACGCCGCCGAAGATAAGTCCGGGAATACTGGAGATGATCAGAATTAAAATCCAATTGTCTCGGAAGCGCTTACTTCTGAACACGATTTAATTCCCCCTGATATCTTCTTTTAAACCTATACGGATATGGATAATTTGCAGCTGTAACCCTTCAGCAATAAAAGGTTCCTTCATATAATACCATGTGAATGGTCAACCGAGAATTGACTTTTGATCATATTTTCAAAGCAGAAGGTAAGAGTAGGCCGTACTCAGCTTAGTTGGCTTGGCCAAAGAACTAAGCTGGTGCGGTCTTTTTCTGCGCCTAGAAGTTTTAAATATTCCTGTTCGGGCGCCTCTGCGATACGTACACCGTTCCAAGTTTCGATGACGATTTTACGTAGTTGATGTTGTTTAAGGAACTGGCGAAACATACTTTTTAACTCGTGGACGATGGTTATCTTATCGTTATTTTGGTTCGCTGTTGGTGCAAGTTGATAAATCCGCTTGCCATTATTCTCGATCCAATACAACCACTCACTGCCTTTGAGGGCTAAGTAATTACCACTTTTACGGGAAAATGAAACGCCAGAAATCTCAGGCCATGGGACAATCAGTCCAAAGGGATTAGCCGGATCAATAGCACTTAAAAGCGTGAATTTTTGTTGACTCTCGGAAGCGTTACCTGCTTGCTGGTACAGGCGAGTGATGAATTCTTTGGAAGCGAACTGCAGAGCATGTAAATCGGTAATGAATAGCCCGCGGACAACAAGACCCCACTCTTCCAACTGACGAAGCGCTGTCTGAATGGCTTCCCAAGGAAATGGACAGTGAGCAGAGACGAGATCCTTGGTGATAATGCCAAAACGCTCTAGTAGATGATGCGTCCACTGCATAGCGGAAGATTGCTTATCGAAGGCAGGGCTAAGCAGGGAATCGAGAGGATACCAACGTCCAAGGCCTGACTGGAATTTATCCGGTTTCTTAGAAGCTCCTGCGGCATGTAGTCGAAGCGGAGCGAATTGGTCGTTGGCGGCCTGTCCATCCCACACTAATTGCAGTAGCTCCTCTAACAATGAAGAGGGAGCTCGCCCTGTTTCAATACCCAGCTTGCTCAGAAAGATGGCCCCTTTTTCCTGCAGAAGGCTAAGAAGCTCAGGGTGTGAGGCTGGTCTTTGGTTTGCAATAGTGAGACAGGGCTCATACAGAGAGCTGCTTTCTGCCAGAAAGAAAGCAATGCGGCCTTCCTTTTCGTCGGGCTCTTTGCGGCCTATCCAAACAATTTGACCTGAAGAGCACAAGGTGTCTAGATCCTGTTTGCGGTACGATAGCTGACGCGTCGGAAATAAGACAGACTCCCAAAGTGAGACGGGCAGGAAGAAGCCTTGCAAATCTTCAATAATTTCGCGAAGATGTTCCATTCCTGGAACGTCAGTTCTTTCTGCGAGTTTGCGTCTAAGCGGCATATGCGTCATATAGGTGAAAGGGGATACGGCCTCGCCACTACGTCGATAGGACTGAAGGGACAGACGAATTAATCGGGAAGCAACCTTGCTGCTCGTCCACAGTTCTTCGATTTCTGGATCGGCAAAAGGTGCGACAGTTAACGTATTGGATTGAACAGCGCTCTGAACCCAATCAGCTGCAATGGCAAGTTCCACCTCAAAGCGGGCTGCCAACTCTTCTGTTGTGAAAGAGAGCTTCCCGTCTGCAAATCGTTGAAACACAAACGATTTGGCAATCATAGAATCCGAGAGCGAAGAATAGAATTCTAATTCATCACTGCAGATATAGCGGGTCTCTTTCGTAAAGAAAGCTGTTGCTGTCTTGCTTTGCCCAAGGAGATCATTAATCATTGCTGTAACGATTGTATGGGAGGCTGAACTAGCCTTGACGAGTTCAGCCAAAGAGGAATCGCCACGTTCTTTCAAATAACGAAACAACTCTTGTGCAGAGGCTAGCGGTTCATCCATCAGGGCGAGTTTATGTTCCTCTGCCTCGATGACTTGAGGGCTAACGGCGCTGCGAATCGCCTCAGCTCCGAAAATATCGGCTGCCATTTGACGGCTAAAGCCAAGTAATTCAACCTGTAAATCCAGCGTTAACGCATCGGATTCATATAATTTCTGCGACACGTAATCGAACTTGAACTGCGCAGCGAGCGGCGATGGGAAATGGTTGCGATGAACGGCAAATTGAATATTTCCTGTATGAATAGCTTCTAAAATGCGCTGAAGATGCTGAATATCGACATGCTCCTCCAGGCATTCTCGCATGGCTTCCTGAAACAAAGGAAATCGTTCTTTGAATGGTAGAGCTTCCTTCATGAGTTCTTGTCCGCGCAGTCGCTTAACCCAAGCGGGGATACGTGTGAAGCTGCGGGAAAGAAGTAAGGATGTTTCTGCCAGTCGTTGGAAAGCTGCACCAAACATACCGGATTCGGCTACAGCTTCAATGATGAACTGTTCCGCTTCTATAGAAGAGATGGACATGATCGCATGCAAAATCGATTCATGGAAGCTGGGGAAAATGAGCTCGATGCCATTGTCTTTCGCATTGGTATAGGTAGCGCTTAGCCCTTTTTGTTTAAGGTGCCGATCAATGGCCATTAACCAAGAACGGTTCAGCTTGCGACCGAATAGGCTGTGCAAAATATAGTGTGTTTGATTGTTTTCATCAGCAAAGGTTTCTATGACAACTGTTGTATCTGTTGGGACTGTATTTACAGCGATTTGATTGCGAACGATACCGATGAGAGCTTGGCTAGCTTCCGAATCAAAGTGAAAATGATCCATAAGCCAGTCTTGGACGTCGAGATCAGCTTGAGTATGAGGAAGCGGCAGCAAACGATCACGCAGCTCTCGCCATATTTGACCCGTTTGAACGCCGAGTTCAAATGACTTTCCGCCGGTTTCCCCGCGCCAGAAGGGGACTTCACTGTAACGGTTGTCGGCTTCCTGGACATAAATGCGCTCTGGACGCTTGAGGACGATACGCCAAGATGCCGTACCCAATTGAAACACGTCGCCGACAGACGACTCGTGGATGAACTCTTCATCAAGTTCACCAAGATGAAGTCCGGTTTCGTTATGATGCACGGGATAGGCCGTGCTCTGAGGGATTGTGCCGGCGCCGGTGAGCGCGGCCATCTGTGTGGCCGCCAACCGTTCTAAGCGGCCGGTTTCACGATCCCATGCGATAAGCGGACGCACGAAGGGGTACAGCCCGGCGAGCACCTCGAGCATCGCGAGCCAGCGTTCACGCGGAAGCTCGCGGAAGGAGTCGCTCTGCCAGAGCAGGCGCTCTAGGCGCGGCACATCGAGCTCGTCGCCCATGGCTACCATGGCGACGAGCTGCTGCGCGAGGACATCAAGGCTGCCCCGCGGGATGCGGATGGCCTCGATGTCGCGCGCCGCGATTCGCCGGCTGAGCACGGCCAGCTCTGGCAGCAGACTGCGGCTGCGCGCTAGCAGCACGCCACGGCTGACGCTGCCGACGGCGTGGCCGGCCCGGCCGATCCGCTGGATGCCTGCGGCAGCGGTGAAAGGCGAGTCGATCTGGATCACCAGATCGACATGACCCACGTCGATGCCGAGTTCCAGCGACGACGTGGCTACCAGGCAGCGAAGCTCGCCGGCCTTGAGCAAGCGCTCGACCTCGAGCCGCTTCTCGCGGGCGACGCTGCCGTGGTGACTACACGCGATCTCATGACCGACATGGTCATTGAGTCGCAAGGTCAGCCGTTCGCAAAGCCTGCGGCTATTTGCGAAGATAAGCACCGTGCTGCAGCCTTCCATGAGCTGCAGCAGACGCTCGACAAGAGGCGTCCATATCGCCTCTTTATCAGCACCAGCCCGCGCAGGCTCCGGCATCGTCACCTGAAGTGCGTACTGTTTCTCGGCTTTGCTCTCGATAATAGCTACATGCCGCGGCTGGTCAGATTCCCAGCCGCCAAGATACTGAGCGACCCGCTCGATAGGCTTTTGCGTGGCAGACACGCCGATCCGCTGGACGGCTCGACCGCACCACGCATTCAGCCGTTCCAGCGTGAGCGACAAGTGCATACCGCGCTTGTCCGCTGCCAGATCGTGGATTTCGTCGACGACGATCTGTTCCACGCTCTTTAGCATTTCTCTCGCGCGCGGAGAAGTAAGCAGCAAATACAACGATTCTGGCGTGGTCACCAGCAGATCTGGCGGCTGCTTCAGCATCGATGCCCGAGTGCTTTGTTTGGTATCGCCGGTACGAACCCCAATCGAGAGTCCCCTCCAGGTTGTTTCCTTTTCGAAAGAGGAAGCAGTCTCCTCAATTTCTGCCATAAAATGAATCAAATGATCATGAATATCGTTATTCAGCGCTTTGAGTGGTGTCACGACAAGCACGCGAACACCGGCTGTGTAAATGTCCTCAAGTTCCTGCTTCTTTTTAAGAACACCGTCCAAACAAGGCAGTAAAGCTGCCAGTGTTTTACCCGAGCCTGTTGGGGAGGAGATGAGAGTATGTGTACCAGAACGTATTTGTTTCCACGCCTGCTTCTGAACATCCGTAGGTTCACCGAAACGAGAAGCAAACCAAGACCTCAGAATGGGATGAAAATGAGATAGATCCAGCGCTATTTCTGTCATTACCTTCGCTCCCTTGCTCACAATTTCTTCCAACATAGCATATTGTGAGGGTCATCGCCAGCGGTACAGAATATGACAGTTTATTTACAACGCGTATGCTAAATTAGTTAAAGATTTACTTGATCATTCTATTGGATGGATAAAGGAAAATTTATCTATGGAAAATAAAAGGATACCCTCCTAAAAATAACCATGCCAACGAACTCTTCTGATACATGTAGTATTCAAATAAAGAAGGAGAGTGTGTGAAGCGTGATGCTCAGAAAAGTAATAGCGACGGGTCTTGCTTTCGTTATGATCATGGGAAGCGGCACAGCCGTTCTAGCCAAAGACAATGGAAATAAAAAAGATGACAGTAAGGTTGAGATTCATCTTACCTTTGACGATTTGCAAAGTGCGGAGTGGGCGATACGCTATATCGCGAGCTTAGCATCCAAGCGTGTGTTTGAAGGGTATGAGGATGGTACCTTTAAACCTCATAATACGGTTTCCCGAATCGAAGCGATTACGGCTGCCGTTCGTTTGATGGGACTTCGCAGCCAAGCAGAATCATCAGCAGAAATGAGCACTCATCTTAATTTTAAAGATGCTGATAAAGTTCCTTCTTGGGCAGTCGGTTATGTAGCTGTAGCTTTAGAAAATGATTTGTTCTCGGAAATTGACGATATGGTTCAGCCTCAAAAGGAAGGTGACCGGCTTTGGGCAACGACACTTTTAGTTAAAGCGTTGAAGTTAGAAGCTCAGGCGAAGGCGAAAATGAACACGACGCTACCGTTTAAAGATGCGAAACAAATTCCTGCAGGCGCTGTGGGTTATGTAGCTGTTGCCATCGAGAAAGGTTTGATCGATGGTTTCGAAGACAATACGTTTAGGCCTAATCAACCGGTAACACGGGCTCAGCTCGCAGCTTTACTAGATCGTACGGGCGGTCAATTACCAGACCAAGGGAATAACACGATAAATGGAACTGTAAGCAGGGTTGTTACCAACAACACGCTAAGTATCACGAGTTCAGGCACAACATCAACTTATCCTCTGCATCCAGATGTTTTCATTTATCGGAACGGGGCCAAAGTAAACGCATCTGCTTTGCAGGCTGGGGACGTAGTGAAAGTACGCACATATAATGGTCAAATTGTATTCATTGAAGTGACCAATGCCGTGCAATCCATTATCTACAGCGGCACTGTAAGTACGGCAGTTACGAATAATACATTGACGCTAACGAAGGCTGGAGCTACCTCTACACTAACGCTTCATCCGGATGTCGTCGTTTATCGCAACGGTATTAAAGTTAGTGCGTATGACCTAAAAGTTGGTGATGAAGTTAACATTCGCACTTCGGATAATAAGGTTATCTACATCGAAGTCACCAAATCGATTGTACCTATTTCAAGCAGCGGGACAGTTAGCGCGACCGTTAGTAACAATGTGCTGAAGCTTACGAAATCAGGCGTTACAACTTCATACACTCTGCATCCAGATGTGGTCATTTATCGGAATGGCGTGAAAGTTAATGCTTCCTCCTTGTTGGTTGGCGATGAGGTGAATGTTCGCACATCCGACAATAAAGTCATTTTCATTGAAGTAACACAAACGGCACAAGCCATTACGAATAGTGGGACAGTTAGCGCAGTTGTCAGCAATAACGTGCTTAAGCTTCAGAAGTCAGGTGTTACATTTGAGTTAATACTTCACTCGGATGTTATCGTTTATCGCAATGGGTTGAAAGTCAATGCTTCCGATTTGCAAGTTGGAGACGAAGTCAATATTCGCACTACCGAAAATAAAGTCATTTATATTGAAGTGACCAAAATGGTTCAACCCATTACAAACAACGGTACGGTAAGCGTCGCGGTTAGCAACAATGAACTGAAGCTCACGAAGTCGGGAGTTACAACCGTATTCACACTTCATCCGGATGTCGTTGTTTATAGGAACGGCGTGAAGGTCAGAGCTGTTGATTTAAAAGTTGGCGATGAAGTCGATATCCGCACCTCGGACAATAAAGTCATTTACATTGAAGTTACCAAAATGATCGATGCGAATTTACCATTTGATCTTTTAGGAAAGTTAAAAGGAACTACCCTCAATGCCCAAGGTGAACTTGCAACGATTTCCATCACTCAAACCATTAATGGTAGGGAACAAACTACAATCTATCAGGTATCCTCTGGTGTCACGCTTTCCGGCAACTTGGCCTTATTTAAGGAAGGGAATCTGATCCAGCTAAAAGGTGTTAACAAGCTCGTAACCTCCATCACGATCAAATAATATGCGAAAAGAAGCCCACAGATATATGGGGCTTCTTTTTTTTGTGTTGTTACTCTTAGGATTACCGTTTTAGATTAGGTGAATAGCGAATAGGTTTTACAATAGTACTCAAAAGGAGGTGAAAGCATGCCAAAACAGGATAATGACTTTCCTTTTTATTACGATGGTTCTTCGAATGAGGAGTTTTTCAAAGAGATTGTAAAGGGACTAGATGAGAAACGAAACGAAGTAATAGTCAACACGGAAGAATGGCGCCGTTTCATAAGCGCGAACCCTTTCGGACTTATTAAAAATTGAGATCACCTCAAAACTACATATTAAATAAAGAAAAGGCCATGATTTCAACTTTCGTTGAAAAACATGGCCTTTATCAGTGCCCAAGCGATTTAGTGGGCTTCTTTTTTTATCCTGATAGGAGTTGTGAACATGCATGGTTGTGAGTCTATTACAAAGAAAAGAGCCCTTCAGTAATGGGCTAGGATAACAGCGATATCTCTATCATTAAATTGAATAGTACCCTCTTCTGATTTCGTAAAGAAATGTCCTCTGGATTCAATATAATTGCAAAGTCTAAGCAGAATTTTGGGTTCTATATTTAGAAGCATTGAAAGTGAAAAAATGTTTTTTTGATCATTGGTTGCTTCAACCATTTAGCATAATTACCTCCTTAAGAATGAATTGTATATTTATCATAGTACATGCATGACGTCACTTGTTGTCGAAATGTCGGGTTAACAAAACTTTCAATATTTGGATGATTCCTAATCCTCCTGCCAAACATAAAAGCCCTTGAATCCTCCATAAGGAGGCTCAAAGGCTTACATGGATCCCTCTGCTGACGGAATCAGATCTTTAATTCCCCAAGCTTGATCAGTTCTACAACCGCTTGTGAACGACCCTTTACGTTCAGCTTTTGCATGACGTTAGAAATGTGATTCCTCACAGTCTTTTCGCTTATGAAAAGCTGCTGCGCGATATCTTTCGTGGTTTTGTCTTGTACTAAGAGTTCGAATACTTCTCTTTCGCGGTTAGTAAGTAGAAATTTGTTTTTGTGGTCGCTGCCCATGGATGTGTGTCACCCCTCCTTGCTCGGGTATTGGGAATTACAAGGTTTAGGGATACAGTCAAAATTAGTTTATGAAGGGCTGTTGTCAATGGTGCGGTATATGCATAAAAATAGGCGATATCCGCTTTTGAGTTTCCTTCCGAGGCGTGGTAAGCTAAAATGAAGCATTTCTTTGAACAAAGGAGGCTCAAATGATGTTCAAGCGTGATTATTTTATGCGGCAGATTGAGCAAATGACCGTGGTGCTGCATCGCATACTTTTTAATAAGGCACATATCCCATTAGAAGATGCTCAGCAGCAGCTGGATGAAGCAAGTCGCCATCTATTGGGGCTGAATATTCGCTCTTTGCAGGCATTATCGAGTAAGGATATCCTTGATTTATTGTCCTATCATGGCAGCGTGGATACCGCCAAAGCCCTGGTGCTTAGCGATATGTTTGTAGGACAAGGCGACCTGCTTCAGCGGCATGAACAGACTGACGAGACTTATCACGCTTATCTAAAATCCGTTGATTTGCTGCTTCACCTATCGCTCTTACCCGAAGTTGAACCTATGGATGAAGTGAACGATGAGATTACGTACCGATTGAACCAGAGCTTGGAACGTCTTCAAGGATGGATCATCCCGGAGGAGATCAAGAGGCTTCTTTTCGTGCATTATGAGAAACAGGGCAATTACGCTAAGGTAGAGGATGTTTTATTTCATTATATGGAAGATCATCCGGACCGATCCGTCGTACTCGAACAAGGTGTAATCTTTTACGAAAAATTAATGGATATGGAAGAAGAACTCCTGCAAGCAGGCAATTTTAGCAAAGAAGAAGCGTTTGATGGTTTGCGTATTGTGAAGCAAAAATTGCAATCATTTGATATTCCTTACATGTATAAATCGTAGAAACTGAAGGTGTGAAGAAATGGCTTGGTATCAGGAAAGTTTTGGGAATGATTATTTAAATGTTTATAAACACAGAGATTTGCAAGGTGCTTACCATGAAGTGAAGAAGATGATTGATTGGCTGGGGCTGAAGCAAGGGGCCGAAGTGCTTGATTTATGCTGCGGCATGGGCCGCCATTCCATGGCGCTGGCTGAGTTCGGTTACGATGTAACGGGCGTGGATTTATCCGAGGTGCTTTTGAATGAGGCGGTTAAGTTAGACGCTGGAAAGCAAGTAACTTGGCTGCGCGGAGATATGCGTGAAGTACCGCTCGACCGGCGATACGATGCTGTCGTGAATTTGTTTACTTCGTTTGGCTATTTTGAAGAGGATGAACAAAATGAGAAGGTGCTTTATGAAATTCATCGGCTTCTAAAAGAGGGCGGCCGTTTCATTATCGATTTCTTGAATCCGGTTTACGTTCAGTCTAATCTCGTTCCTCAATCAGAGCGAACGGAAGAAGATCTATTGATTCGTGAAGCAAGAACAATTGAAGATGGCTGTGTGCGTAAACGGATTGTGATTTCGCAAAAGGGTACTGCTGATCGGCATTATCTGGAACAGGTTAAGTTGTATGATCGAACGGCATTTGAATCTATGCTGTTAAAAGCGGGTTTACATATTGATCAAGTATACGGTGAATATGATGGACAGGCTTATGATGCTGAAGCATCAAGTCGGTTGATTTTTGTAGGGCATAAGGAAGGATGAGTACTCGGAAATGAACATCGTGACTGAACATACAGATGAGATCACGCAAGTGAAGGTTCCGCTGCCCTTCCCTCTGCGTTGGGTGAATGCTTACCTCGTACGAGGCAGCAATGGGTATACCGTGATTGATCCGGGGCTCCGCACTCCGGATGCGGAGGCGCTCTGGCAGCAGGTGCTGCAGGAGCGCGGGATCGGTTTCGAGCACGTTGAGCAGATCGTGCTCACCCACCACCATCCCGATCATTACGGGATGGCGGGTTGGTTCCAGGAGCGCACGGGCGCGCCGGTTCTCCTTTCGGAGACCGGCCTAGCGCAGGTGCAGCTCTTGTGGGGCCCGGAGCAGCCGATGTCGGCGCTGCTCCTAACGCTCTTTGCCCGGCACGGCTTCCCGGCAGCCGGACTGATCGAGATGACGAAGCACATGGTGAGCTTCGTCTCGCTGGTGTCGCCGCAGCCGCAGATCACGGTGCTGCCTGAAGGGCCTGTGCGCCTCGGGGACCGCGTGTACGAAGCCATCGAGACCCCCGGCCATGCCGCGGGTCATCTGTGCTTCTACGACGCCGCGGCGGAGGCGATCTTTTGCGGCGACCATGTCCTGCCGCAAATATCGCCGAACGTTTCCTTCCTCCCGCAGGTGGAAGAAAACCCGCTCGGCGCGTACCTCAGCAGCCTGCAGGAGATCAGCAGGCTGCCTGTGAAGATGGCTTACCCGGGGCACCGGGAGCCATGGTCCGGCTTTGGCGCACGCGCAGAGGAGCTTGTGCGCCATCATCATGAGCGGCTCGCGCTCATGGAGGGGCAGTTAAGCGCGCCGCTTAGCGCTTATGAGGTGTGCCGGGCGACGTTTGGCGACCGGCTGAGCATACACCAGATGAGGTTCGCGCTATCGGAGACGATCGCTCACCTCGTCCTGCTGGAAGCAGAAGGCCGCATCCAGCAGGTAGACCCCGCCGCGGAGCTCATTCAATATGTTGCAACATCTAAATAAATACAGAAGAGCCCCAACCACGAATGAATGGTTGAGGCTCTTCCTAGTTCCCTCATGCTCATGAAAAGGGGTCATTTTAGTGAAATAAGGTCCACACGTTCCGTTAATGATTGTTTGATGAACATTAGTCCCATAACCTTTGATTCTCCCAAGAGCATAATACGCAATTCTCCCACAGCATTTCACTCTACTGCACATTACGCAATTCTCTCCACATCACTTCGCTCACAACTTCTATCCGATTTAATCGAAAGTAGAATTGTAACTAGAATGACAACTAGCCTCACTTCAAAGGCTTACTATAAGTAGGAATATTATTATGCGCCAAACGGCCACAGGCGGCAGCTACGATACCGCATACCATATCATCGATAAATGTATTGCATTTTCCCTCGGAATGATCGCTATCGAGGTCTTTGATAATCCCGATTTTCTCTTTGTCGAGGTATCCGAAATTCGTGAGTGCAATGGTGCCATACATGAGTGGAACGGCAGTTGCGATGCTTTCATCAACCCCGAAAAGCCCTTCGTCTTGTCCGACAATATGATTATACTGGGGGTTAAATTCTCCTGCTTCGACTGCTGTATCAATTTTGATCGCCAATTGAAGGGCGTGGAATGTTTGTTGTTTTCGCAATACGGCAAGAACATGCTCTTCACAAAGGCTGCGCTCCATATCCGGATTGTAGGGGCGTTGAAGCTGATCCAGGATATCCACCATATCCTCCAAAGCCACGCCTCTCGACTCGAACAGAGCCAGGTTACGCGCGGTATAGTCCTCTTTCACATTTTCAGAAATGATTGAACTGACAGTTGAGGCAACAATGGCACAGATCCCTTTGGAAATGAAGGATTTAGGACGTTTGGTCGGAAAGAAGAAACGGAATTTGCAGTCCATGAATCCAAAAAGAGAAATCGCGCCGCTGCCATATAGTCCACAGATGGACATAGCAATGGTGCGATGAACATTGTAAGCTGGGTCCTTCATACTAGCTAGAAGCTCGGAATCATGTTTGACCTTCTTTTGGAGCTCCATGAGCGTGGACATAACGTTATAGGTTTCTGTTTTGCTTAATACGCCTAGTAGAGTTGTTGTGATCATTTCATAGGGAATTTTCTTAATTCCTTTGATTTCGACGAGTAAGCGAGCAACAGCTTCTTCGATGACAGCTTGGGAATAGTGACTGAAAACTTCTTCACGGAATTCGTTGAAAATGTTTGCTTTTTCTTTAAGGAATGTTCTCATTGAAGCGCCTCCAAATTAGGTCAATTCTTATTTTTGAGTATAGCATATCTTTATAAGATGCCGAAGGAAGTTAACTCCTAGGATTTGACTTATTGTAATGTCCCACAGGGCGCCGCAGGCTTTAAATCCTGGTGCATGAGTTTTTTTCGAAATGGGACAAAAAGTAGTTATAAATCGGACAAAGCCTCGTATACATATTAATACGAAAAAGCAATGTACAGGCCATAAAAATACAGGGCAGATGCTTCGGGCTTCTGCGAAAACTTGGAGGAGGAAATAAGCTAATGAAACATCAACATTGGATTCGTTCAGCCGCTATCGCGGGGGTAATTGCCTTGCTGACCACGGGATGTTCGGTTCTGGGCACTGGGAAGAAAAGTGACATCGATGCACCTCCGACAACGGGTGCGGAAGCTGACGCGAAGACGACATCAGCAGCCGTTACGATCGATATGATCGAAGACAATTCATCACAGATGACGGTTTATGTAAAAGATGCAAAAGGATTCGTTGCTCCACTTAGTCTTGGATTACCAAAAACGGTGTCTGTCGCCAAAACGACTCTCGAGTATATGGTGGACGGAGGACCGGTTGCAAGTCTGCTTCCATCTGGTTTCCAAGCTCTGCTGCCTAAAGGTACGAAAGTCGTAAGTTTGAATGTTACATCAGACAAGCGTGCCATTGTTGATTTCTCTAAGGAGTTCCTCAATTACGATGGGCCGAATGAGAGAAAGATTTTGGAGGCTATCACTTGGAACCTGACGAGCTTTCCAACCGTAGAGAAAGTGCAGCTGCGTGTAGATGGGAAAGATCTTAAGGAGATGCCGAAAGGGAAGACACCGCTGGATATTCCTCTTGCTCGCTCTATGGGGATCAACATTGAGAAGGCTGAGGACGCTGAATTTGGTCAATCCACACCGGTTACACTCTATTTCTTGAATCAAAATGATCAAAATTACAAATATTATGTACCTGTTACAAGGCTCGTCAAAAGGACAGATGATGTCGCGAAAGCGGTTGTCGAACAGTTGATCAAAGGGCCTGATCAGAAGAAGGGTCTGGCTGCTGTACTGAATGCTACTACGGAAGTTAAGAGCATTAAGCCGTCTGATGGTGTTATAACCGTTGACTTCTCCAATAAATTCCTTGGCGCCGATCAGAAAGCATCCACCGAAGCTATGCAGTCTGTTATTCTTTCATTGACTGAGAACACAAGCTTTAAACAAGTCCAAATTAAAGTGGATGGTGCTGTGAAGCCTGTAACTAAAACAGCTCATATTAATCCGGCTAAGCTTTAAGAAGCTTTCCCGGTTCTAACGACCTCTATGCAAAAGCGCTGTCTTTGACAAGCCGCTTGCATAGGGGTTTTCTCAGCATTATAATCAATGTTCGGCATCATTGTTTTGGCTCGGGATGCTTTTCGCTGGCTACTTTGTTACAATGGGGCGTAGGAACAAGCTTCTGATGGAAGCAACAGGAGGAGAACAACATTTATGAGAATTGGCGGAAGAACGAATCAAGAACTGCGACCAATGAAAATAACCCCTCATTATATAAAACACGCGGAAGGCTCGGTGCTTATTGAGGTCGGGGATACCAAAGTGATTTGTACAGCGACGATTGAAGAGCGAGTCCCACCTTTTATGAAAGGTCAAGGGAAAGGATGGGTAACAGCCGAATATTCGATGCTACCACGTGCTACGCAGGTTAGAAATCAGCGTGAAGCTGCCAAAGGCAAGCTTGGTGGACGTACGATGGAGATTCAGCGTCTTATAGGCCGTGCGCTTCGTTCCGTGGTGAATTTGGAAGCATTAGGCGAAAGATCTATTACACTGGATTGCGATGTTATTCAAGCTGATGGCGGAACTCGTACTACGTCAATTACAGGTGCTTTTGTTGCTATGGCATTTGCCATCGATAAGCTGGCGACAGACAAAAAATTAGCCAAATTCCCGATTAACGACTTTCTGGCTTCTGTGAGCGTTGGTGTTATCGGCCAAACACCGCGGCTGGATCTGAATTATGAAGAAGATTCACATGCTAAAGTAGATATGAACGTCGTGATGACGGGGCAGGGTCAATTCGTAGAAATCCAAGGAACAGGCGAGGATGCACCTTTTTCCCGTAATGAACTGGATGAACTGCTCGCTCTTGCTGAAACAGGCATCCATACGATGATTGAAGAGCAATCTAAAGTATTAGGCCCGATCGCTGATCGCATTCGAGGTGTACATCATGCTGCTACAAAGTAATTTCGTCGTCATTGCAACACGTAACGAGGGTAAAGTCAAAGAGTTTGCGAAGCTTTTTGGAGCAAAAGGCTACAAAGTTCGCTGCTTAACGGACTATACGGATCTTCCAGAAATCGTGGAGAGCGGAACGACGTTTGCAGAAAATGCACGGATTAAAGCGCAGATTATTTCGGCACATCTCCATGTGCCGGTTCTTGCCGATGATTCAGGTTTGTGTGTAGCGGCTTTGAACGGTGAACCGGGTGTTTATTCAGCCAGGTACGCTGGAGAGAATGCTACGGATGAAGACAATAATGCTAAGCTGCTGCAAGAATTAAGTGAGGTAGGTTCTGTAGAAGGATTGCCTGCTAGTGCAGAACACCCAAAGCTTCTAAGCGAAGCTTCCTATGTTTGTGCGCTTACACTCATCGACCCTGTAGCTAATGAAGTGATTGAAGCTGAGGACTCCTGCCGTGGTTACATTATCGGGGAAGAACGTGGCGATAGCGGCTTCGGCTATGATCCGTTGTTTTATATCCCATCTCTTGGGAGAACGATGGCTGAATTAACAATGGAAGAGAAGAATGAGATAAGCCATCGAGCCAAAGCTTTACGCATGTTTTTGGATAGACTTCCTGATCAGAACGACTAATATCATGAAGAAAACCTGCTTTCCACTTCATCGGTGGGAAGCAGGTTTATTCATTTATCGAATGGAAATTTTATAGGAACGTAACCAAGTATCCACTTGTGCCAAATAGGCGAATAGTTGAGGACCTGTCATTAACTGACCAAACCATGGGAGATCGAAATCATTCGTCTCTGAGCTGGCAAGTGCACGGATTTTCTTAACATCAATGAAGGGAAGCAAGGGTGAGCTGGGATCATCCAGAATCTCCAGCACCCATTTTCTCATAGCGGCTAAATAATTAGGGTTGTGTGTCTTTGGATAAGGACTCTTCTTGCGAGTTAGCACATCGTCAGGTAGAACGCCTCTGAGTGCTTTGCGCAAAATACCTTTCTCCCGATCACCCGATGTTTTGATTTCCCAGGGAATATTCCAAACATACTCGACAAGACGGTGATCGCAGAAAGGGACGCGGACTTCAAGGCCGACCGCCATACTCATCCGATCCTTACGATCCAAAAGTGTTGGCATGAACCGGGTAATGTTTAAGTAAGACATTTCTCGCATACGGTTTTGCTGCTGTGTTTCTCCAGCTAACCGCGGCACTTCGTTCAATGCTTGCTGATACCGATTGCTCACATATTCGACTGGTTTGATCCAATCCACAAGATCGGGAGCCAGCAGGTCGACTCGATTGTTCAGTTTTAAGGACCATGGGAACGTCCCCGCAGCCAAAGCTTCTTCGTTGTGGAACCAAGGATATCCACCGAATATTTCGTCAGCAGCCTCGCCGGAAATGGCAACCGTTGCTTCTTTTTTGATCTCACGGCAAAATAAATAAAGAGACCCATCGACATCAGCCATCCCTGGTGTATCGCGGGCAAATACCGCTGTTTTCAGTGATTCCACGAGTTCAGGTGTGTCGAATTCAATATAATGATGCTCTGTCCCCAGATGCTCTGTCATTCGTTTGATCCAAGGTGCATCTGAATTTGGTTGAAATACATTTGCTTTAAAATGCTTGTCATTATCTTTGTAATCAACAGAAAAGGTATGCAAAACGCCTTGCCCGCTCTCCTTGTAATGAGCAGAAGCAAGTGCAGTAAGCGCACTAGAATCGAGTCCACCCGATAGTAGAGTACAGATGGGTACATCAGAAACAAGTTGGCGCTGGGAGGTGTCTCTAAGAAGTTGCCCAACTTGTAATGCCGTAGCGTCGATGTCGTCTGGGTGCTGGTGGCTTTCGAGCTTCCAATAGGTACGAATGGATAAGCCATTGCGGTCAAATACAGCGCATTGTCCTGGTTTGAGCTCAGACATGTTGCGATAAATCCCATGACCAGGTGTGCGAGCTGGACCTACTGCGAAGATCTCGGCCAAGCCTTCCGCACCAACTTCTGCTTCGAAGTCGGGGTGAGCGAGAATGGCTTTCGGCTCAGAGCCGAATAGAAGCACACTATTTTGATGAGAATAAAAAAGCGGCTTTACGCCAAGCCGATCTCTGACCAAATAAAGGGATTGTTCCTGATCATTCCAGGCCGCGAAAGCGAAAATGCCATTAAGTCGATCTACACAAGCTCTCCCCCACTCGATAAAGGCAACAAGCAGCACCTCTGTATCACAGGTCGTGCGGAAATGATGTCCACGAAGTTCGAGCTCCTTTTTGAGTTCAGGGGCGTTATAGAGTTCGCCATTATATACGATCGTATACGTGTAGTCTCCTTGTTTCCGTACCATGGGCTGAGCGCCGTTTTCTGGATCCATTACACTAAGACGCCGATGGCCGAGGGCACAATGCTGTGAAATCCATGTACCAGAAGCATCAGGTCCACGCAAATGGAGCGTTTCCGTCATATTTTCTAGAATGGACGGGTACCCGGTCAAGTCTTTCCGCCAATCTATCCAACCCGTTATTCCGCACATAGACGTTCCTTCCTTTCCTTATAAAGAGAGCATGATGATAAAAGGTATGCAAACTCAAGGTAGATAATGTCTGTCCAGAACTGGATGGGCGCAGTCATCCGGACGGATTTTGTGTTTTGTTGACAGGCCTGATACAATAAACCCAATTCTTACTTACTAAATGACAAAGGTGATGACAATGAAAAAGAAACACTCTAAAGCACAAATTGATTATCTGGCCTCAAGAGAGCATTTTCTGCAAATCAGTAACCAAGCGGATAAACGTATTGCAGAATTAAAAGAAGAAGGTAAAGAAGTAGGGCAAGCAGAAATGGAAGAAATTATTGAGCGTGTCGGCCTACATCGTGCTTACAATGAACTTACCCAAGCGGAGAATGTCTTGATTAACTGGACACAAACGGCTATCAAAACCGAACCGGAATTTATTCAAAACCGCACTAATTTTGAAGAATTGTACGAAAAAGTCAAAACAGATGCAGAAGCAAGAGGCGCGATTCTTAATCTTGCCATGCGTTTAAATTTAGACCTTGTGTGACATTCTAAAGAGGTAGTGCCATTCTTTCTTCAGGAGGCGAATGCTCATGGATAGTCATTTCATTAGCAAGCTGCACGACAAGCAGAGGAAAGCCGCGAAGAATCTCAGGACCCAAGGTGACGGTCAGCCAGGCAGTAATTTGCCGCACAAGAAGCACTAAAGTCTAATGGCACCATCAAGAGCCTGTAGGGAGGTTTCCTTACAGGCTTTTGCTTTTGTGTTCCCTTTGCCTTCGTCCTTTATGGGTATTTTATACAGCATATTTGGTGCGGCATCTCTCCATACTAATCAAGTGATCATTACTTCAACTCACAGGAGGATCAATCTCATCATGAGCAAAAAGAAAAGTAAAAGTATGGATCAGAGGATACAGAGCACAATCGATCATTCGAAGCAATCTTCTCGCATACAGTCGAATCTAGATTCAACAGAACCTGGACATCACCAACCGAATCGTCCTTCCGTTTAAATGTGTGATTTGAAATCGTAAATACAGCTTCGATGAAGTCCCTACCATTTGGTTGGGGCTTTTTCCTTGTATGTAAATAGACTATGAGGTAAGATGATGGTTGAGTTTAAATGATTTGAATAAACTCGGTCATAATTTCATATTCGAAATAGGTGCTTGCACCTCGCTATCCAAGCGCAGGGTAAGCTTAAAAGGGAAGATCGGTTCAAAGCCGACGCGGTCCCGCCACTGTAACAGAGGAGTCAACGTCTCTATGCCACTGATCGACCGATTGGGAAGGCTGACGTTTGATGAAGATCCTGAAGCCAGGAGACCTGCCTATTTCAGCAGCACAGTTATATACCTACGGGAGATAGGGAGGTGTTCTTATGAGTACGTGGGATCTATCAACAGTCCAACATCATGTACTTATCTGTAACGGAGGATCTTGTCTGAAAAATTCAGGAGATGAAACAACGCTAGCCATCCGAGATGAAATTTCGAAGCACGGAGCCGAGCATCTAATACATACAACTCGGACTAGATGTAATGGGCGCTGTCAGGATGCAGGTGTTGTTACGGTGTATCCGCAAGGGATTTGGTACAAGGAAATGACACCAGAGACTGGGAGAAGGCTTGTTAGAGAGCATTTATTAGAGGGGAAACCACTCCAAGAACATATGATTTATAGCTTTGAGGAACGCTTTGTGCCAACCGGAAAAGGAAATAAGGGCATTAGTCGCATACAAAGTAAATAATCAGATAATGAAAGTTTGAAAAGGTAGATATCCCAAATGGTTTATAAACCTTTTGGGATATCTACCTTAAAGCACGTATCCATAAGGACTTCCGCCAATAGGGGGAGGTCCTCTTTGGTCAGAATTTATATGTTTTAGGTAAGGGGTGAGCAAAGCTTACCCCTTATTTATTCGTGCCCTCCAGATTAAGCACGTTTTCAGAGCTTATTTGGCACGGACGCGCAGGATGGTCTGCTGAGAAGTCGATATTCAGCATCTCAGACTCTGTCGACTCGGCGAGCTCTCACTGAAAGCGCGGTTATCGCGCTTATTGGTTCGGGTGCTCCTGAATAAGCGCGTTTTCCGCGCTTATTCAGCGCGGGCGCGCAGGATGGTCTGCTGAGAAGTCGATTTTCAGCTTCTCAGACTCTGTCGGCTCGCAGAGCTCTCGCTGAAAGCGCGGTTTTCGCGCTTATTGGTTCGGGTGCTCCTGAATAAGCGCGTTTTCAGAGCTTATTTGGCACGGACGTGCAGGATGGTCTGCTGAGAAGTCGATATTCAGCTTCTCAGACTCTGTCGACCTTGGCGAGCTCTCACTGAAAGCGCGGTTTTCGCGCTTATTTGTCATACATGTTCATAATGGAACGACAAGCCACTAAGGTGGATGAAAAGAGCTAAACATTGAATTAGCGGAACGAGAGGGCTACCATTAATAGATGCATGCATACATGAAGAAGCTGTCCCTCTAACTATTTATCACTGTTGGGACAGCCACTTTTAACTTATATAGAGTCGTTGATGATAATTATAAATAGACTTTTTGTAATAATGCTGTAAAGTCCTTCACATTCCTTGGTGCCGAGACTCCCCGACGACTAGCTTCAGGCAATGCTTCCCACAAATCTAGCAGCATGGGCCTATCAAGACCAAGCATATTGATAGCCTTGCTATCATTGAATATTTCATCTGGCGTGCCTTCCATGACGCATTGTCCTTGATCCATCACTAGAATCCAATCAGCCCATGAGTAAGCTAGGTTCATATCATGGGTGGCCATGACTAACGTGATTCCGCGGCTATGTATACGGTCAAGTTCCTCGACAAGCTGTTGTTCCGAGATGCGATCCAGATAGGCCGTTGGTTCATCCAGAAGCAGCAGCTTTGGTTCAAGCACAAGCACACCGGCTAGGGCTACTCGTTTCTTTTGACCAAGGCTCAAGTGGTGAATGGGTGTATGTGCTAAATGTTCGAGTCCCATCGTACGTAATATCGCTTCTGCTCGGCGAGTAATCTCAGGCTCAGGAGTAGCAGCATTTCGCAAACCGTAGGTGACATCCTCATAAGGAGTATTCAGTATGAGCTGCTGTTCTGGATCTTGAAAGACAAGTCCAACGTCTTGACGTAACTGTTTAAGTTCTTTGCGGGTGTAAGTCAAAGGTTCGTTCTTCCATAAAACTTGACCTGATGAAGGTGAATGAATGCCAATAGCTTGAAGAAATAAAGTAGATTTGCCAGAACCATTATGACCGCAAATGGCCGTTTTTTTCCCCTCGGGGATTCGGAGCTTTAATTTGTTTAAAGCCTTGTTCTTTGAAGCAGGGTAGCTGAAACTCACTTCTAAGGTTTCTAAAATCGTGCTCATCAGATACTCCTCCAATTCCAACGCAGCCAAATTTCGAGCAGCAGTAAAAGCGTGATTCCTATATAACTTTCCAGTTTATATCGAAAAGGTACAGGATGAGCTTGGTAGGGGGCCATGTGAATATCATCCGTAAAGCCTCTGGAGACAAGGCCATTTGACAGTGATCTATACCGCTGCATCGTTTTGATAAACATTTGAACAATAATAATGGCTGTATCCTTTAGTTTATTTTGGAAACCGGTCTGACCGCCTCTTGATTGCTGAGCTACATACATGTTATTGGCAATTTCAAATAGGATGAACAGAAACCGATACATAATAAGCATAATTTCCAGAACCAGCTTGGGAACACGAACTTTTTGTAAGACTTGCAGCAATTCAGAAAAAGGAGTACTGAACATAATAAAAGACACGCAACTTAGGCTCGCAATAATACGAACGAATAATTTTCCAATTAGCAGAAGACCAGTTGAAGTAACGGACAACTTCCAGTTAATAAATGTAAATGTCGCCACCTCATGAATATCAGGCAAGGCTGCTTGCAAAGGACGGATCTCTACGACTAATGCGGGTACACTACTTACAAAAAAAAGACATGCAGCACCGATGATAGTTACATAATATTTGATTGGAATGCGAGCGTAGCCTACCGTCCACAGGGCCATCCAAAACGCTATAAGTACCTGGACCGCAGGATGCGTAAGATAAGAAAATATCAGCATGGTAACTGCAAAACCGCACTTCCACATCGGTGATAGGGGGCGTAAGGCATTTTTATAGGAGAGTGAATCGATCTGTTTCATCATTGATTTTTGGATTTAGACGCTTTCCCTTTGAAAAAGCCAAAAGCAAACCCTATGAAGCCAGCGCCAATGGCTGCTTGTAAGGCGAATAGCATACTTTCCGTCTCAGCTGGGAGCTCAAATAAAGAAGAGAACCATGGCGTATAGGAAGGTTGAATACTCTGAATTAATTGTTCAGCGGCGTTATCAGCTCCACCAAATTCACCTTGTACGAAAATAAGGGGCAAGACTGCTAATAATACAACGGCAATCAGCATGAGGGTATTTGCAGTTCGAGTTTTCATAGTTCAGAAGCTCCTTTCATTTTATGTTGTAGAATGGATAGCTCTTTAGGGCTGTAAGATTGTAACCAATTCCATATTAAGACGGTTAAAATGCCTTCACTAATGGCAAGAGGGATTTGCGTAATGGCAAAAATGCCGCCGAATTTCAAGAAGGATGCTATAAATCCACCTTGTTCAGCTGGGAATGCAAGAGCTAATTGGACAGAAGTAACAATGTATGTGGATAAGTCGGCAAGAGCAGCCGCCAAAAATATCGACCATTTTTGTTTGCCGGTTGTTTTCATCATGGACTTATATATGAAGTAACCAACTACTGGACCGGAGAGGGCCATGGAGAAAGCATTTGCTCCGAGTGTAGTAAGTCCTCCATGAGCAAGTAAAACCGCTTGAAACAACAATACAATCGACCCTAGGACGCTCATAGGGAGCGGTCCGAACATTACAGCTCCTAAACCTGTACCTGTTGGGTGAGAGCTGCTTCCGGTTACAGAAGGGATCTTCAATGCCGACAGTACGAAGGTGAATGCGCCAGCAAGGCCGAGCATAATTTTGAGCTCTGGATGTTCTTTTGTAATTTTGATAAGTGCTCGGACACCTAGAAAGAAGAACGGAAGGAAGGCTGCCCACCAAAATATTGCCCAACCTACGGGGAGAAATCCTTCCATAATGTGCATGCCGTAGACGGTTTGCGGTTCATTAATGAATAGATAGAGGGCTAACCCTATAACCACTAGTAAGAAGCTAGTGACCTTGGTCTTTCGTGTTTTTGTTTGCATGTTTTTTTAATTCCTCCTAAATTGAAGTTTGAGTAACGAACAAAAAAGACCAATCCTGATGGATTGGTCGTGGGTACGTACGAATAAACGACAAATATAAGCTAGATGTCGAGAGACTTGACGTACACCGCTCCTTTCCGCGAAGGTTTCTGGGTGCATAAATGAAGGTAGGTCTCCTGGCTCTCGGATCATCGTATTCTTTCAGCCTTCCCTGAATATGCATCAAGTGACATGATAGAAAGAAACTCCCCGAATACAGTGGCGGGACCGCTCGGGATTTGCACCCGATTCCCTGTTACCCCTTGGTTGCTACGCAAGGGCACCTCATTTATTCGAAAAAATATGTAATTGAAAAGAGTATAACATAATATGAAAGATTCGTAGCATAGAGAATTTTTAATTTTAACAAATGTAGATAAACAAAAAAAGATCGCGATTTCTCGCGATCCTTTGCCGTGCATGAACGTCCCAGGAGGGATTCGAACCCCCCGACCGCACGCTTAGAAGTCTGGAAACATTTAAATGTCTTTCGGTCCTTAGAGAAGCTCGTAGAGGCCTTGAAATACGTTCCTTGTTGACATGTAGTTGTTCTGCCTAGAGGTATGCACGAAATATTCTCGGTTGGCTCGGTTGTCCTGTTGTTGTCCTAGCTATCTAGAAATCGTTTTCGCCCAGCACTTTTATCTGGGCTTTTTGTCATCTAGATATTCACGGAATGGACACAAATGACGGGAATCGCAAGATGTATTTCGCGCAATTAAATTGCGATGTTAAAATCCGAACGTAAAAATTGGAGGGAGGTAACTCAGATGCAAAATCTGATTCGGGAGACTGAGTTTTACCAAGTTATAGGTGTTTCAAAACAAACTTTAAGCAAGTGGATGAAGGAGGGATTACCTTACTTAAAAGTGGTCAGTGGCATGGTGTTTTTTGATCAGTCAGAGGCTACAGAATGGGTTCAGCAAAACAAAAGGAACGAGGATCATATAACTTTCCAGGAATCCGCGGCGATGGAGAGATCAGTGTTATAGCCGATGACAGAGGGATTATATAAAGGAGGCTCTAATCATCGATAGACGATCTTTCCACGTGTGCTTTTTCCAAGGTACCATAACAACAGGCGCGATTTCTGATACGCTTGTGTAAACAGGCATCGTAAGAACGGGTGTAAGGCCAAGCACTGCTAGATCCCCTTTAAATACAGGTGTGAGACTGGCGATTCGAACTTGTGTATGGTTATCTATGGAGGTATCATAACGCTCCAACTTCGTCTGTTTCACCAGCTGCATATATTCGATCAGATCAGGCTCGGAGCTCTTAGGCTTATTCACGTTAGTACCTTACCCCGATACTAGTGGATTGTGATTATTAAACTCAATGTCGGGGCTGCCGGTAAGATCTTCATTGCTCCCACTATTTTTTCCCAAAACGGCAGGAACTATCATTCAAAGCTCTCTTCATGAAGATTTTTTAATTTCTTTTTCGATACTCACCTGGCGGATACCCCGTAAACTTCTTAAAGTTCCGGATAAAAGAGTTAACACTGAGGTACCCTACTCGCTGCGCCACTTCGTTTACCTTCAATTCTGATGTCTCCAGCAGCTCGGCTGCTTTTTTCATTCGATAGGTTTGCACATAATCACTAAAATTCATTCCCATCTTTTCTTTGAAATAAGTGGATAAATAGGACGACGTTATTTTCAGATGATCAGAGATGATATCTAATGAGATATCGTCACCATAATGGTTGTGAATGTAGGTCAGAACGAAGTCGCATATCGGATCTGTTTGATCCTTTTTATGGTCGTATAGGATACAGGCCGCTGCCACAAGCTGCTCCAGATATCGATCAAACGCCTCTAAGGTATAACAATCATGGGGCTTCTCATCCTGTATGGTTTCTAACAGACGATCCCGTTCAGCAGGCGAGAAGTTTTTCAACAATTGCTGGGAAAAGGTTTGGGCAAATCGAACGAAATACTCAACGGATGCTTCCTTTTTTTCCAGTAAAGCAAGCATCTTTCTGCCTATTCGCAATAACTCCTTCTCGTTCCCGGCATCCATATGTGCTTGGAGCTCGTTTCTTTCCCAATCCTCAGGTATATCTCCTGTTATTTTAGTGGAAAAAGGGATAATCTGGGCATCCTCTCCTAATTTCCTCGACTCCAGTAATCGTAAAATGTGTCCATAGGTTTCTGTAAAAGAGGTCGGGTCTGTTTGATGCGGACTGACTGCGATCGTGATCAAGCAGTATAGCTGATCCATATCGAATATTTTCCTCAACCGTTGTAGATGTTCTTCGATCTGGTTCGCCTCGTCACCCTTCGAGAAAATAAGGGTAAGGATTAAATTCTGCTCAATTTGAAAGGTTAACGAGTCGTTAAACGATTGCGAAATATGGGTATGGATCAGCTCTCTGATAAAGAAAGAAGCCTTCGGTATATGAATGTCGATTTGCTTTAGGTTATGGCTTCTAAAGATCAAATGAAAACCGATAAGAACAAACGGTGTGTCAAAAGCCATATGCATCTTCAAATCTTGCGTGTTGGTGTGAATTTGTTTGAGATGATTGATGTACGCGTAATTTTTCAGAAGCGAGTTCTTCCGAGTCAAGTCCTGTCGGATATCGTGATGAGCTTGCGAAATATCCTTAATCTTTTCGCTAATGAAATCGAATTCTCTGATGCTGCTGTTTGTAGGCATGGATACATGATGGTGTTGAATGGAGTCCAATATTTTGCGGATCGGATTGTTCAAGCGTTTCGTGAAAAAAATTGATGCTCCGAGACTAATTGCTATAGACAATAGGAGAAATCCAGCTAACAGCCAGTTCAAACGCACGATTTTTGCTTTGATTTGTGAAGAGGGAATAACACTGGTATACGTATATCCGGTTTCCTTGCCCACCTGATAGTACAAGTAATTTTTGCCTTGCTGGATATATCCGGTCTTCTGACCGGAGGCCAGTAAAGAAGAGGGAATTGCTGAATAATCCGAATCAGAGGCATAAATAGTCGTGCCCGTTTCATCGGAAATAAACAGCTTGCCGTCTTTGACCGGCTGATAAAAAGAAGCGAACATACTCCTGCTATTCAACAGAATGATCAAGGAAAATTGGGGATTGAATTGATTTTTGACCAACACTGGGATGAATTGACCTCTATAGATCTGCTGTCCGAAAGAGTTCATGAAAAATGCAGATTCGGGAAACAGCTTGAAGCTATATGGCTTTGCTAGCTCCTGAAGCCAAAAATCCTTGGTATACACCTTGTTCCCATAATAATTGACGAACATTTCCTCGAAAGTCCTTGTCCCTTCCTTTTCAATCACGATCGAATGATCACCCAGTAAGTAAATAATGTTATCGATCATTAAATAGGAGTCCGCTAACATGGATTGAAGCTCGTTTCGAATGCGGTATAGCAGCATAGAGTTGATCTGCCCCCCGGTCGAACCGTTCAATAGCTTCGCATTTTCATTGACGTGCAGGCTCATTCCGAACTTTTTGATCGATAATATATGATTTTCATAATCATTAACGGTGGTATTCAGGTTAGCCTGACTTGTGTTCACGATTTCATTTTGTATGTTGTTGAGAAAAAAAGAGTTGGACATAAAATTGAACGAAACCAGTATGACCACAATGATCATGAAGCTCATCATTAACTTTATAAATAAGCTGCTGTTTTTGTGTTTAAGATATGTTTGCTTGAACAGCATCATGTTCATCCCCTTTTTTTCCATAATCATAGCATATTCCTGTGAGTTTTAGAGTCACGGCAAGCTAGCCATTTTATCGAATGTTATCCGATCTTTAAGTTTTTCGGCTTACGGATAGCCTTCTAGAATGTTGAGCATTGTGATTACAGCCGGACCAAGTAAGATATGGTTACAAGGTTCGACAAACCGTTGTTAATGAAATTTGAAAAGCTAAGGGGAGATCAGAAAGCCTATGCAGGATACCATGGCGCAAAAAATGATCAAGCACAAATATTTACTTCTAATGTTTCTGCCGTGCTTGTTGTATTACATTTTATTTAAATATGTTCCCATGTTCGGAATCGTCATTTCTTTCAAAAACTACAATCCTTTTGTAGGCGTTATGGGGAGTGAATGGGTCGGATTCAAATATTATTTCATGTTTTTTAACAACCCGGATCTTTTAAAGCTTTTAAGAAACACCTTCTTGCTGGGAATGTATAAATTGATTTTTGGATTCCCCGCACCGATTGTTCTCGCGCTTCTGCTTAATGAATTGAAGAATATGATGTTAAAACGATTTGTGCAAACGATTAGCTATTTACCTCATTTTATCTCGAATGTCATAGTAGCCAGTATGGTTGTCATGTTCTTGTCTCCTTCAGGGGGCGTTGTCAACAAGCTCATTGAAGCACTCGATTTTGAAAAGATTAATTTTATGCTAATGCCGGATATGTTTCGTTCCGTGTATGTGCTTTCGGAAATCTGGCAGCATGTAGGATGGGAAACGATTCTATATTTGGCCGCACTAACTTCCATTGACCCGATGCTGTATGAAGCCTCTGAGATGGACGGCGCTTCGCGTCTGAGAAAGCTATGGCACATCACCATACCGGGAATTGCACCTACTATTGTTATTCTACTTATTCTGAATGTTGGCAAAGTGATTGAGATTGGCTTTGAGAAGGTTTTCCTGCTCTACAATCCAGCCACCTACGAGACCGCGGATATTCTAAGCACCTATGTTTACCGGGTCGGACTCATGCAGGGTAACTTTAGTTACGCTTCGGCTATTGATGTATTTACAGGGTTGGTCAGTTTAGTCTTTATTGTTTCAACAAACTATGCAAGCCGGAAGCTATCTGAAACAAGCTTATGGTGAAGGAGCTGTCTCATGAAATCAAGGATCTCTCTTTTTACGGTGATCAATGTTGTCGTTTTACTCGGTGTTGTTATTGTCACGCTGTATCCCTTCTTGTACATGATAGCCGTATCCTTAAGTAAGGATGTTTATGTGATGAAGGGCGAGATCTCATTTTTTCCAAAAGGGATTAATCTGGATATGTACAAATTTGTTTTGAATGACCCCCGTATTTTAACAGGTTATGTGAATACGCTGATCTATACGATTGTGGGGACCGCTCTCTCCTTAATGATTACTTCACTGGGAGCCTATTCGCTGTCCAAGAGAGAGATGCCCTTCTTCAAAGTCTTCACTTTAATGATCGTGTTCACCATGTTTTTCAACGGAGGCATGATTCCAACCTTTCTGGTCGTCAAATCCTACGGGTTGATGGATACGCTATGGGGGATGGTATTGCCGGCGGTCGTAAGTACCTGGAACCTGTTGATCATGAGAACGTTTTACAGCGGAGTTCCAGTAGAGCTGGAGGAATCCGGAAAGATCGATGGTTTAAATGAATTAGGCATTTTCTTTAGAATCGTCATGCCGCTGTCCAAGGCCATTTTTGCGACAATAGGACTTTTTTATGCCGTAGCCATGTGGAACAATTTCATGCTTCCCCTCTTATATTTACGTAATCCCGATCTATTTCCGTTGCAGGTTATTTTACGGAATATCGTCCTGGCAGGCCAATTAAATTTTTCGGATGCTATGGGGATAGGAGGCGATCAGGTCATTGTGGAAGAATCCTTAAAGTATGCCACGATAATGGTAGCTACCTTGCCTATTCTCGCCGTGTATCCATTCCTGCAAAAGTATTTCGTTAAGGGGGTGATGATCGGGGCGATCAAAGGATAAAGGATTTCTTATTTGGTCTACAGATGGATGACGTAGTAAAAAAGGAGCGGTTGCAGTGAAAAAAGGATTATTTCTATTCATGATGATCATGTTGAGTATGACATTAATTGCAGGCTGCAGTGAAAAGAAGCAAGAAGGCGGCCAAGCTGCGACAACTAATCCGGAGAAATCTGGAGCTTTGACGAAAAAGACGTTTACGATGTTAACCGATTCCCACCCCAGCTATCCTTACAATAAAGATTGGCCAGTCTGGAAGATGATCGAGGAGAAAACAGGGGCCACATTTAATGTGCAAACACCTTCCGGTAAGCTCGAGGATACGATTAACTTATCGATCGCCTCGGGAGATATGCCTGATCTGATGTTTATGTATGGAAGATCGCAGACTAATAAATTCGGACAACAGGGCGCTCTTGTCAACATTTTAGATTACAAGGCTGATATGCCGAATTTCACTAAATGGATGGAGAAATATCCGGAGATTGCGAAAGCGCAATTGGCGGCAGACGGGAACATGTACATGTTTCCCAATGAAGGGTTTGGCGAAGCAAACCGAATGATTTGGATGTATCGGCAGGATGTGTTCCAAAAGCATAACCTAACTGCTCCAACCAACTTCGATGAACTGTATACCGTGCTCAAAAAATTGAAAGAACTGTATCCGAAGAGCTATCCGTTCAGCTTCCGGCTTGGGAATAATCTGTTATTGCTTAAAGTGCTATCTGCTAACTTTCAAACCAACGAAGGCTTCTATCTCGACGGCCGAGACGTCAAATACGGTCCAACCGAGCAAAGCTATCAAAAGATGCTTGGATATTTAAATAAGTTTTACAAGGAAGGTCTTATGCCTCCAGATTGGTTAACCGTTGATGCAAAGAAATGGCAGGATCTGATGTCCACGGAGCAATCGTTCGTTACAGTTGACTATATTGGACGAATAGATTTCTTTAACGACGCTTTGAGGAAAAGCAATCCTAACTTTAATCTGACTTTCATGGTCCCCCCTATCGGTAATCAAGGAGGGAAACCACAGAACGCTTATATGCACGTTGTCGATTCTGGGCTTACGGTTTCGATTAAATCCAAGCAAATCAAAGATATTATGCGGACGGTAGATTTCCTTTACAGCGAGGAAGGAAGATTGCTTTCCAGCTGGGGGACTGAAGGAGTAACCTATATTGTTGATAATGGAAAGAAAAAGATAAAGCCAGATTACAAGACAGCCGTCGATTTCCGTAAGGAAACGGGTCTAGCCACCAATGGTACTTATACATGGGTCGATTATGATGCCTATTTGTCCATGGCTTCCAAGGAGCTTCAAGATGCTTATGTCGAAGCCCGTAAGTATGACGCCCCCTACCGCAGCCTGCCTGATTTTAATCAAAAGGATTTGGAGACTATCACGACTACTGGCGCTGCAATCGACAAATATCGTGACGAGAATGTTATTAAATTCATCATCGGTGAACAGAGCTTGGACAACTGGAGCAACTATGTGAAAAGCTTGAATAACCTCGGTCTCCCGAAGCTGCAGGAGCTGTATAAAACCGGATTTCTGAAGAATTCCAAATAAAGCTCCGCAATCGAGGATAAAAACAGTTAAGGAGAATCCCCAATGATCCTCACCATATATGTGAACAAAGGGCCCTTTGACAGCACCCTGGAAGCAGCCTATTCGGAGCAGCAAGTGGATTGGTGGGATGATACCGACGAGCGAGCTGTGTATTGCACCGAATGTTTTGCTGCCGTAGAGCTTCAAAAACATCTACAGACGCTATTAGGTGATCATACCGTTGTTCGGATAGAGAACACTGAGCATGAATGGGCCCATGGAAAAGATAGAAGCAATAGCATTTTCATCGGAACACTGCTCTCCAATCCTTATATAAGGGCTTTCGAAGCGGAAGGTTTGGTGCACGGTCACGAGCTGAACGATGAAAACGGCGAAGCCTTTCTGATCGAAACCTTGCAATCGAATGAAGAATTGTATTGGGTATTATCCGGGGTAGGCAGCATCGGCAGCCTATATGCTGTTTACACATTTCTGGAGAAGCTCGGCTTCCATTGGTACACCCCTGGTGAAACAGGTGTCATTACTCCAGAGCCCCTCTCTCGCCTCCCCGAGATTCGATGTCAGGAAAGGCCGAGTTTCCGGACAAGAGGCTGCTATTCAGAATTCATCGACGACCGAAATGTCGATTTATTCGATTGGATGACACGTAATCGAATGAATTATGCCCATTTATTTACCATTAAGAATCCACATGCGCTGAAGAAAAGGGGAATCCGTATTGCGGGCGGGGGTCACGATATCCTCTACAAGTATTTGGACCCGCTTAGCCCTTACCCTTACGCGCATCCCTTGTTTGGAGGAGATGGCAAGCAGCAAGACCCCTATCCCGTAAGTCTGGAATATAAAGGGGACACCGACGGCGATGGGATACTTGCTTATGCGGAGTCCCATCCTGAGTGGTTTGCACTAGTAGACGGGGAAAGAAGTTACTACCGCAGCCCGGAAGCCTTAAAGGAGCAGTATTTCGCCGGAGACAATCATTGCCTGACACATCCAGACGCATCTGATGAACTCGCCAATAATATAATCAATGCTCTTGTCGATGGAGATTTGAAGCATGTGGATGACTTGAACTTTTGGCTGCTAGATAACGGGAATTGGTGTTCCTGCGATAGGTGCAGCAGCAGTGGCAATTATACGAGCCGGTTGATCCTGCTTGTCCATCATTTGAGACAAAAGCTCTGTCAGGCGATGGCAGAGGGGATTCTCAAGAGGAATGTCCGAATCCTGTTCCCAGCTTATCATGAAACGCTGGAAGCTCCTGATAGACCCCTTCCTGAATCGTTTGATTACCACAATTGCTTTGCTATATTTTTCCCTATCGAAAGATGCTATGTCCATACGTTCAACAATAAGGGTTGCACAGAGACCAACCTACAGCTGCTTCATAATTATGAAAGTTGGACCGTGAATTCAAACCGTCATTTTCAAGGGGAAATGTTTATAGGTGAATATTACGGTGTAAGAACGTTTGCCGCTATGCCGATTCTCTTAAGCAGCATCATTGCTAATGATATCCCTTATTACTACGAGACGGGAGCCCGACATTTCTATTATATGCATATCACAAGTGGAAGGTGGGGAATGCTCGCCCTCAACAACTACCTATATGCGGCGCTCCTGTGGAATACTAAGGCTGATACACGAGCCATCATGGATACGTATTTTGAACAATACTACGGCGAAGCTGCAGGCCTGATGAAATCCTTCTATGAGAAATTAGAAGTCGCACTAAGCAATATCAAGTATTTGAAGCATTACCAGGAGATCGATGGAGAGAAGCATTCCCTTTGGTTAAAGATCAAAGATCGTGAGGAAAACTTGTTTCCATACGAACACATGAAATATGAAGCCACCGGGGAAAACGATAACTCGGGAATTAGCCTGGTTGCTACCGTAGAGCAGCTCCATGCTTGCAGAGCGATTCTGGATGCGGCCCTATTCAAGGCGGAGAAGTCCATCGTAGCTCAGAGGCTGCTTGAGGACGAGATGAGATTCGACTATGGCCATACGATGATTATGTTCTATTACCGAGTGGTTCGTACGGTGACACTGCTGCAGGCGGATAAATCGCAGCTTGCCAGAGCCGAGTTTGCTCATTGCCAGTTGTTTGCCGAGAAATTGAGAGCATCAAAGCTTCCATTAGACAATTATGATTACAGCAAGTATTACGATAGCGGTCTTGACGCAACATGGATCAAAGCTTATTACGAGCAGCTGCTTACCGAATTTATAGATTAAAGGTTAGGACAGGGGAGGATATACTGCATTTCTGCGTGGCGAGAGGAGACAGAGCATGTTGGGAAGGGCATTGGCTTATGCCTGTATGATTGTCACTTTGTTTGCACTGCTGCCAGTAATAGGGTATGCCTATGGAGATCAACCGCCTGTCATCACGGCGGGTCAAACCTCTATAACGGTGCAGGAGTCCGTTTATTCTATTGCCGGAAGTGTCAGCGAGCAAGCTGTGGTCACCGTGAACGGGACTACGACGGAATTAGGAGTGGATTTTACTTTTATTCAGTCGGTAAACCTTCAACAGGGAATCAATACGATTGTGATTGAAGCCAAGAATGGAGATGGATTGCAGGCAGAGCCTTTAGTTATCACGGTCGATTACATACCAGTAATGGCCTATGAATATGGCAATGCATTATTCGGGGAAGGCGGCTGGATAACGGGGCTTGTCTTTCATCCACAGGAGGAATTGAAGTATATCCGTACCGATGTCGGTGGTACGTACCGAATGGATGAGACCCAGCAGCAGTGGATTCCGCTCAACGATGATCTTCCTTACTCTTTATGGACCTGGTATAGCGTAGATGGTATTGCCGTGGATCCAAACGATCCGAATGTGGTCTATGCAGCGGTAGGTTTAGCATCCAACGCACAAAACTCATATCGGAAGGGAATCGTCTTCAAATCTTGTGATAAGGGCGAATCTTGGACCCCACTTCCACTCGAGCTCAATTTTTCTGGAAACGGGGACTTGCGCTGGGTGGGAGAGCGAATTGCTGTAGACCCGTTTGATTCGGCGCGTATATGGGTTAGCTCTCGCCAAGAAGGGTTGTGGGTATCTGAGGATGGCGGCCAGAGCTGGAGCTTATCAGCATTTCCTGGCATATTGACGGATAATTATGGAGTGACTGCCCTTCTATTCGACCGTCATCATCAAGGTGTCGTCTATGCTGCTGCTTACGAAGATGGCATTTACCGATCGAACGATTCGGGGGACAGCTGGGTGAAACTTGCCGGTTCGGATAATCCCGATAAACCGGCACGAATGGTTCTGTCTGCCTCTGGAGCCTTGTATGTAACAACGGAAAATCACGGCAAGGGAGTTCTCAAATACGAAAGCGGAATCTGGATCAACCTGACGCCGGATTCTAATATGACAAACTTCTCGGATGAACCTGCAGGCTACAACGGTATTAGCATCAATCCCTTCAACGAACAATCCATAATTGTAAGTCCCCATAACATGGGAGGGGTTTTATTCCATACAGAAGATGGAGGCAATATCTGGACAAGGATAGACAGTTCGAACTCGGTGCTTCAATCGGATATTCCGTGGATGAAGCCCGCATATTGGGCAGCTTCCATCGGCGCATTGGAATTCGACCCCTATCATAACAATCAGGTATGGTTTACAGACTGGCATGGAATATGGAAAACAGAAGATATTACAGCAGAGACCATACAGTGGGAGCAAATACAACAAGGCCATGAAGAGATGACCACTCGATCAGTGAAGTCGATTCCGCAACAAACACGGCTTGCCATTGGAGGAGCTGATATGGGGGGAGGGATCAGCTATCACTATGATGAGTATCCCGAACGAATCGATAACCTGGGTATGTCGGAAATCTACGACTGGGATTTCCTTGAAAGCGACCCCTCACAGCTGGTTATAGTCGGTGGCTCTAAGGTATCAGGCCTAGGTGCTGTGTCTCATGATTCAGGAGATACATGGACCAAGTTTCCTGCATACCCTGTTATTGGCGGGCTCCCGACTAAAGTAGCCATGTCCGCAACGGACCCTTCTCTGTTTCTAGTCACGACCAGCGACTATTCGGTGTTCCGTACGGCTGACGGCGGTAGTACATGGACTGAAATATTTGACATTCCCGTCACGGCCAAAGGCCCATGGACGTGGTCAAACGTATTGAAGTCCGACCGGGTGAATGGAAACAAGTTCTATTTCATCGACTATAAGACCGGGGATGTTTACAGAAGCACAAACGGCGGATTGAATTTCACCAAGACCGTAACGCTGCCATTACCTGAGGATAGACGTTGGATCTATATGCAGCCTTCATTTCATTCCGAAGGTGAACTGTGGATCAGCTTGGACGACAAGGGCTTGTACAGGTCCATTGACAGCGGCAGCACATTTATACGTGTTGATCGGGTGGACCAAGCATTCAATATCGCCTTAGGCAAGCCCGCAGCCGGCAGCTGGGACCCTGCCGTTTATATGTACGGAACAATCGGCGGGATTGAAGGCATGTTTCGTTCCTTGGATAACGGACAGTCTTGGCAGGATATCGATACGGGGGATACCGGGTTCGGCAACAGGCCACAGACGATGGATGCCAGTAAACAAGTGTTTGGGCTCGTATTTGTCGGGACCACCGGTAGGGGGGTCCGCTACGGTAAAGTAGAGAATAGCGACATTATTCCTCCTAAGATTCATCTAAATCAAGAGAATCTCATCGTGAATCACGCTCAGTTTGAGGTTAGTGGAAGCGCTAATGAGAATGCGACCATTATGATTCAAGGAAATCCTGTTCCCGTCGATAACGATATGGGATTTACCGGACAAGTCATTTTACAGCCTGGCGATAATGTGATCACCGTTCAAGCAACGGATAACTATGGAAATTCGTTTATCAAGAGGCTTCACGTTATTTACGATTCAGTGGCTCCTGCTTTAACCTTAGATCAGACGCATGCAACGGTTAGACAAGCTGAATTCATAATCTCCGGTACCCTGAACGAACGAGGCTCGGTGTCGATAGATGGGCATTCCTACTCTACTTCGGACAATTTAGCTTTCATTTCAACGGTAACTTTGCAAAGCGGTATGAACAGCGTCCTCGTCACGCCAGTGGATGAGGCGGGCAATCAAGGCACGCCCGTTTCACTAAACATCGAATACGTTCCGATTCCTAGCTTTGACTTGGTACTAACGGAAATTGGCGTGGAAGAGGCCAGCTACCAAGAAGGAGATAACGTACACCTGTACGCGATAGTGAAAAATCAAGGTAATGAAGCAACCCCTCTGCAATATGTCATGGTTCATTTTGTCAAAAACCATGATTATGCAATAGAACGTTCTGGAGGTAGCGGCACCAAGTGGTATCCGAGCGGCGGCAATCAGTCCAGCACCTCACTGAATATCGCCACTTCCAACCTGCAGTTGTCGATTGCGCCAGGTGAAAGTATAAGGTTCACGTCCGGCACCTATAACGTTCCCATGGGACAGTCGCACTTCAAGCTGTTGGCGATTGCGGATGCAACAAGCAAATTTCTTGCCACAGAAGAAGACCGCACGAATAATACGCTTGCCAGCATGGTCAGCAGCTCGCTAGTTACCGAATTTTCCATCGGGACACAAGTGGGGGCCTCGGTAATAGATGCGGTGTATCGCAGGATCGACTTCCAGCTGAATGTGAACAGCCAGAATAAGTTCTTAAAGCCAACCATCGGCCTGATGCCAGGCAGCACGATCGCCCCCCAATCCGGAGCCTATATGAATTTTGGCAGTCCGGTGGCCTATATCGTCACGACAGCGAATGGCGTCAAGCAAATGTGGACCGCAGCTAATACGTTAACCGCTAATCTACCCTCCCCTTATTTTGATCTGGTGATTACTGAAGTTGGCGTTGATGATTCGGACTATGCACCAGGAGATGAAGTACGCTTTTATGCGGTCATCGAAAATAAAGGTAACATCCCGTCTCCTCTTCAATACGTCAATGTACATTTTGTTGTAGGTGCATCCACCGCTTTGGAGAAAGGCGACAAGAAATGGTATCCCGATGGAGGCAACTTGTCGAGCACAGCTTTGAGATCGGGAGACAAGAATGAATACGTTTCGATTTTGCCCGGTGCGGAGAACGCGATAAAAGTATACGCTAGTGGAACCTATACGATTCTGGAAAGGCGGCAAAGCTTCAATCTTCTTTCAATCGTAGATGCTTCGGGCAAATTTTTTGATACGGAGCCAAATCGCAGGAACAACTATAAAGCTTCAGTCGTTTCTAATTCAAATTGAGGAGGTAATGAACAATGAACTTACACATGACCCTAACCGCAGAGCAATTGGGCATAGCGGCGGCTCATAAAGCGTCAGAAATTATCAACAGCTGTATCCAAAAGCAGGGAAAGGCAAGAATCATTCTTTCAACCGGTGCTTCGCAGTTCACTTTTCTGGAGGCATTAAAGGAGATCAACGTTGACTGGAGTAAGGTAGAGATGTTTCACCTGGATGAGTATGTGGGTTTACCGGAATCACACCCAGCCAGCTTCCGCAAATATTTGAAGGAACGTTTCCTCTCTTATGCACCAGCAGCGAAAGCCTACTTAGTGAACGGAGAGGGCGACGTTGCAGCACATATTGCGGAGCTGACTAGTGAGATTAACAAGGCTCCTATTGATCTTGCTTTAATCGGTATCGGCGAAAATGCACATATTGCATTTAACGATCCTCCTGCCGATTTGGATACAACAGCGTCCTACATGGTCGTCAATCTGGATGATGCCTGCAAAATGCAACAGGTTGGCGAGGGCTGGTTTGAGTCACTGGACGCCGTACCCAATCAAGCGATTACAATGACAATAAGCAAGATTCTTAGCAGTACAACGATTATTTCCTGCGTTCCCCATCAAGTGAAAGCTAGAGCGATTCAAGCTACGTTGGAACAAGAGGTTACGAATTTAATACCGGCGTCTATACTGAAAACGCATGGAGACTGGTATTTGTATCTGGATCAGCATTCAGCCTCGAACATATTAAAGTTGCAGCTCTAGATGAGAAAATAGCTTAAGCAAAGACCGCGGAAGCGGTTTTTGCTTATTAGTGGGCTGACAGTAAAGTGCCAACGCATTTTTATGGCTATGGCTATAGCTATAGCATAGCTTAAACCTGCTAATCAAAGCTTGCAGCTGTCGGGACATTTCACCCAACGTAACACCCGCTTCGTCTATTTCTTTCATAGAAATCAATTGCTTTTCCGATGCCGAGGCAACGTCAGACGAGACGAGTGAGGACCTCCATATACGAAAAACATACTAATACAAGAAAAATCGTTAAAAATTAAAAGGATTGAAAAGAATATACCAGTAGCATTACCTAGACTAAATAATGGTAAAGAGAACTTATTGCTGTAATTGATGGTGCATTGGGTTATCAATTTGATCAATGAATTATCGAATCGCGACTATTTCAGAGGAGTGGAATTAGACAGATAATCCCTACACATCTGACATAATCATAACACTCCCTAAGAGAACGAAGATTCCAGAAAATTATACTTTGATTTAGACCCCAATCTTTAAATGAAAGCAGAGTGATTCATACTATTATGAACGAAAATGTAAAGGAAACTTTCATTGGATTATTTAATGCTGGCCTTTCCTTAGGGGCAGAGTCGTATAAAAGAGAATAAACCGCTTTGTAGAAGGATTTTTAGTATATATTGCAGATCTTGGGATTAACATCGAAGAGAGCGAAATATCATCCGAAACCTTTAATGACATATTCATTTCTATTTTGAGGCGAGTTGCTGATATAGAAGGTGAGGAAAAGCTTAGAATATTTCACGGTATTCTATTGGGTAACTTAACGAATGCTTATGAATCAGATTTTACAGAAACTTTTTTGGATTTAGTAAGCAGGCTTGATCATAAATTAAAGTTTTGAAGTTGTATCGAGAGTCTGGACGCAGTGGGAGTATGGATATTCCGGAGGGAGCTGCCGTAGTTGTAAGCTCAATAACAAGTAGATCTTTCAAGAGAGAAATACTTGAAATAATCAAAGATAACAATCCAAGCTTAAGTACAATTGATCAGAAGGTAAGTATGAATTTTATATCTGCGATCTCATAAATAAAGTGCGTCATTGACACAAAAACAGTTGGAATTACTGTAGGAGATATGGCTAAAGAAGAACTTACAATTCTGTATATAACGGACTTCGGCAAAGAATTCTTAAAATTTACTGAAGTTAGATAATGAAGAAAATCTTGATGGTTGGTTTGAAGGTAGGACAATAATCTTCATACATTCATTATTATTTGTTGTCCTTTTGTTGTCCTGTTGCCCTATTCATGACAACCGTAGCTGCCGATTTTCGCAATTGTATATTACTATAACAAAAAAAAGATCGCGATTTCTCGCGATCTTTTGCCGTGCATGAACGTCCCAGGAGGGATTCGAACCCCCGACCGCACGCTTAGAAGGCGTGTGCTCTATCCAGCTGAGCTACTGAGACATAGACCTCTTCTTACCTTGCGGATGTGATCCGTTTAGCGAAGCAAGAGTTATATTATCATATAGTTTAAAGTGAAGTCAACCCTATTTTATATTTATTTTGCAATCACTTGGACAATCAAGTAAACTGTCACCAGCGAGACCAAGATTTCTGAGGTGATCATCATAACGGACCCATCCATCAATAACTTAATTCTTTTTCCGAAAACAGAGCAATATTACGAAGATGAGCTGACTCGTTTTCTAAAAACAGAGCAGTATAGTGATGCGCTCCAATTGCTAACCTTTCTATTGCAATTTCCGACAGTAGACCATCACAAAACCGAACAATGGGAAGCACTGAGGAATTGGCTGTATACTATGTATCCGGAATCCATGTTCCCTATGACGTCTCCATTGGAAGAAGATCCAGAAGAAGAAGCGGATCTATTACGGCAGTACATACAAGATAAGACGGCGGATGATGGCGCCTTTGCGCTTAAGCTTCTGAATATGCTAAAAGACGGTACGTTGGAGCAGCAAGTCAATGCCCTTGAACAATTGGCGTTCATCGATCAATCTGATGTAAGCCAACGTGTAAAGGAGTGGCTATGTGAGAAGCCGCGGCACCCACACATTCAATTCAAAGCTTTGCAGGCGCTTAAACAGATGGGGGAGCGGGGATTTATCGAGTTCCCTAAGAATGGGGAAAAGATCCTCGTCGAGATCGAAGAGACACCGATGAGCCCGGAGGATTTTCCTTCACGCATTCGTGATATGATTCGCAGAGTCGGGGACATTAGTGAAATAAGCCAACCTGATTTTGTTTATTTTGCCAATCAGACTTGGCAGGAATTTCTAGCCTATGCCTATGGGACATCGATCTATACGGATTTACAGAATGCGGAAGAAGGCGCTGTTGATGTGTGGGCATCTGCCCTTCATGCTATTCTTCAAGAGAAATTGTTTGGCTCGGTGAATCGTGAAGAATTACTAGATAATTACGGGATTGTTGATTCCATGAAGCTTCAGTGGAAGCGAGCTAACCTCGTGCTGCAAGCGTTTGTGAAGCAGTTTAATCCGGACCCATCATAAGGTAAGAAAGGCTGCCTTGAAATGAAAATCTTATATGGTATAATAGAATGGTTGTAATGAGAGTAACGTGATAAATTATGTCATCGTACATTTTTGGAGGGGAAAGCATAAAATGAAAGCAAGTTGGGAAAAAATAGAGAAGAACGTAGGCGTTCTTGAAGTGGAAGTTGGCGCAGAGCGCGTCGCAGATGCTTTGGATAAAGCATTTAAAAAGGTATCCGCGAAAGTAAATGTTCCAGGTTTCCGTAAAGGGAAAGTACCTCGTTCTATCTTTGAAGCTAAATTTGGTGTGGAAAGCTTGTATCAAGATGCTTTAGATATCATTTTGCCAGAAGTTTATGTGGAAGCGATTGAAGAGGTTAAAATCGAGCCTGTCGATCGTCCTGAAGTAGACGTTGAGCAATTCGGCAAAGGACAAGTACTGAAGTTCAAAGCTAAAGTAACTGTTAAGCCTGAAGTAACACTTGGCGAATACAAAGGTATCGAAGTTGAAGCGGTAAGCGCAGAAGTTACAGATGAAGAATTGAATGAAGAGCTTACACGTTTGCAACAACGTCATGCTGAATTGGTTGTTCTTGAAGAAGGACAAGCAGCAAATGGTGACGTCGTTGTCCTTGATTTCGAAGGATTCGTTGATGGAGAAGCGTTCGAAGGCGGTAAAGCGGAGAAATACTCCCTTGAGCTTGGTTCCAACTCCTTCATTCCAGGTTTCGAAGAGCAACTCGTAGGTCTTGGTAAAGGCGAAGAGAAAGAAGTTAACGTTAGCTTCCCTGAAAACTACCACTCCGAAGATTTGAAAGGCAAAGCGGCTGTGTTTAAAGTGTTGATTCACGACATTAAACGCAAAAACTTGCCAGAGCTTGATGATGAATTTGCTAAAGATGTGAGCGAGTACGATACACTTGTAGAGTACAAAGAAGAACTGAAAAAACGTCTTCAAGAGCGCAAAGAAAAAGATTCAGAGGCTGCTCTGGAAACAGCTGTTGTTGAAAAAGCTGCAGCTAACGCTGAAGTTGAAATTCCAGCTTCCATGGTAGAAGCAGAGCTAGATGTTATGGTGAAGGAATTCGAAAGACGTCTTCGCTCCCAAGGCATGACGCTTGAGATCTACTTCCAGTTCTCCGGTCAAAACGAGAGCGTGTTGAAAGAACAAATGAGAGAAGATGCTGACAAGCGTGTTCGTAACAACCTTGTTCTTGAAGCCATCGCAGCTGCAGAAAAAATCACAGTTTCCGATGAGGAAGTTGACACGGAACTTGAGAAATATGCACAATCCTACCAAAAAACAACGGCAGAACTTCGTGAACTGTTTGCTTCTAACGGCAGCCTAGAAGGTCTGAGCAACGATCTTGTGATTAGAAAAACGGTTGACTTCTTGCTTGAAAATAGCAAGCATGTTTCCGCAGCAGTATAAATAAGGTAAGTAAAGGCACGTACGTAAGCAACGTGCCTTTCTTTTACCCTATTTTAGCCCCAAAACTGCCCAAGACCATAAGAAATACCCTCATACATAGCAGTTCTCTGAAAAAATGACTTTGCTGTTCAAACGTGTTAAACTGTATCTGAATCTCAATTGAGAGAACTTGGCTATTGCCGCAAAAGGAGTTGGTACAATGAGTCTTATTCCTATGGTTGTTGAACAAGAGGCTCGTGGGGAACGTTCTTACGATATCTACTCGCGTTTATTAAAGGACCGCATTATCTTCATTGGGAGCGCTATTGATGACGATGTGGCTAATTTGGTCATTGCCCAGCTGCTCTTTTTATCAGCTCAGGATCCGGATAAGGATATCCACTTATATATCAATTCACCAGGTGGATCTGTAACAGCTGGAATGGGTATCTTCGATACCATGCAGTTTATTAAGCCAGATGTATCAACGATTTGTGTAGGTATGGCTGCAAGTATGGGTTCTCTGCTATTAACAGCAGGTGCCAAAGGTAAGCGATACGCGCTGCCGAATGCAGAAGTAATGATTCACCAACCGCTCGGCGGTGTAAGAGGTCAAGCAACCGATATTAAAATCCACGCGGATTGGATTATCAAAACGAAACATAAACTCAACCAGATCTATGTGGACCGTACGGGACAGCCGCTTGAAAAGATCGAAAGAGACACCGACCGAGATAACTTTATGAGCGCTGATGAAGCGAAGGCATACGGGTTAATCGACGAGGTTATCACTCGAAACGACTTGAAATAAAGGAGTGATCCCATGTTTAAATTTAACGATGAAAAAGGCCAACTCAAATGTTCCTTTTGTGGAAAATCCCAAGACCAAGTTCGCAAACTTGTTGCAGGTCCGGGAGTTTACATTTGTGATGAATGTATAGAGCTTTGCACGGAGATTGTGGAAGAAGAATTAGGGCATGAAGAAGAGCTTGATCTGAAAGATGTCCCGAAACCAAAAGAAATTCGCAATATTTTGGATCAGTACGTGATCGGGCAAGAGCAAGCGAAAAAATCGCTGGCTGTAGCGGTATATAACCACTATAAGCGTATTAATTCGCAAAACAAATTGGAAGATGTTGAGCTTCAAAAAAGTAACATCGTGCTTCTAGGACCTACAGGAAGCGGTAAAACGTTGCTAGCGCAAACGCTTGCCAAAATTCTGAATGTTCCTTTTGCTATCGCGGATGCCACTTCATTAACAGAAGCTGGTTATGTGGGCGAAGACGTTGAGAATATTTTGCTCAAATTGATTCAAGCTGCAGATTATGATGTAGAAAAAGCCGAACGCGGCATTATCTATATTGATGAGATCGATAAAGTGGCACGTAAATCCGAGAACCCGTCCATTACAAGAGATGTTTCCGGTGAAGGTGTTCAACAAGCTTTGCTCAAAATTCTTGAAGGTACGGTTGCCTCTGTTCCTCCTCAAGGTGGACGTAAGCATCCGCATCAAGAATTCATTCAAATTGATACAACCAACATTCTGTTTATTTGCGGCGGGGCTTTTGACGGTCTTGAGCAAATTATCAAACGCAGAATCGGTAAAAAAGTAATTGGCTTTAGCACAGATGGGGCTAAAGTTGATTTGAAACCAGGCGAGTACTTATCCATGGTGCTTCCGGAAGATCTCTTACGATTCGGTTTAATCCCGGAATTCGTTGGTCGTTTACCGGTCATTTCTACACTAGAGCCGCTGGATGAACCAGCCCTTGTGCGTATTCTTTCGGAGCCTAAAAATGCGCTCGTGAAGCAATACCAGAAGATGCTTGAGATGGATAACGTTTCACTCGAATTTGACGCAGAGGCACTTGATGCCATTGCTAAAGAAGCGATCAAACGTAATACTGGCGCGCGCGGTCTGAGAGCTATCATTGAAAGCATTATGCTTGATGTGATGTTCGAAGTCCCTTCGAGAACAGACGTCACGACATGTGTGGTATCTAAGGAAACGGTTCAAAACAAGATCACTCCTGTTTTGACGACCAAAGATGGCGCGCAGGCGACTGGTAAGAAGAAAGAAGAAAGTGCGTAACCCATAATTTCACAAATTACACACAGCCTCCAATCCGATCCCCTGTTAATGGGATTGGAGCGGAGGATGTTTGGTGTCATGGGGAGAGAAACCATAATGTTCCATAGAAAAGATACGCGGGCCGTTCGTGTAGGCGATTTGACGATCGGTGGCAGTAATGAAGTCATCATGCAAAGTATGTGTACAACGAAGACTGCGGATGTGAAGGCGACAGTAGCAGAAATCCTTCGTTTGGAAGAAGCAGGCTGCCAAATTGTTCGTGTTACTGTTAACAACAAAGAAGCTGCTGAGGCAATCAAAGAAATCAAAAAACAAATTCATATTCCACTCGTTGCGGATATTCATTTTGACCATCGTTTAGCGCTTGCTGCTATTGAGAATGGCATCGATAAAGTGCGTATCAATCCAGGTAATATCGGCCGCCGCGAGAAGGTAGAAGCGGTTGTTAAAGCTTGTAAGGAACGTGGCATTCCAATTCGTATTGGGGTCAATGCTGGCTCACTAGAGAATCATCTTCTCGAAAAGTATGGGTACCCAACACCTGAGGCTATGGTAGAAAGTGCCTTGTTCCACATTAACATTCTGGAAGAGCTTGATTTCCATGATATTATCGTTTCACTCAAAGCTTCCGATGTTCCTATGGCGATTGCAGCTTATTCCCAAGCGGCTAAAGCTTTCAACTACCCACTTCACCTTGGGATTACAGAGGCCGGAACGCTCTTTACAGGGGCTGTGAAGAGTGCGGCAGGTATCGGAACGCTGCTCAATATGGGACTCGGTAACACTCTTCGAATTTCGCTTAGCGCGGACCCAGTAGAAGAGATTAAAGTGGCTCGCGAGCTTCTGAAAACGTTTGGATTAATTACCAATGCTGCAACTCTTGTATCCTGTCCTACTTGTGGCCGCTTGGATATCGATTTGTTCTCAATCGCTAACGAGGTCGAGGATTATATTGCAAAGATCAAAGTGCCGATTAAGGTATCTGTACTTGGCTGCGCAGTAAATGGTCCAGGTGAAGCGCGTGAAGCCGATATTGGGATTGCAGGTGCCCGTGGCGAAGGAATGCTGTTCCGTTATGGAGAAATGATTCGCAAGGTTCCTGAAGCAGAACTGCTCGCAGAGTTGAAGAAAGAAATTGATATCATCGTAGACTCTTATGAAAAAACAGGTGTTATTCCAGGACGTAAGCACTAATAGCATATATGTTAAAGAAGAAGCCGTTAAAGGTGCCTCGGGTGAGGTGCTTTTAACGGTTTTTTTGTGCTGTGTTGGAGATTCAGATCCAATGATTGACCTCTTACGCATATTTGTAGCGCAAGAGAAGCATAATGAGTAAAACTGGAAAGCTTGTTCATTTGAAGTAAGTTTTTCTAACGATTACATGCAAACAAGGAGATGCTATGAATTTGCTAAGCAAGTATAGGACTGCTCGTCACATTACCCTTACGGTAATCGTAGGGATTTTTTTGCTTCTTTTACCCATGCATACAGGTGCCTCGAATGTGCCAATGCCTTCACAGCATGCAGTTGAGATCAAGACGAAGAAGGTGGCCATTGTCATTGATGACTTTGGCAATAATATGGACGGCACCAAAGAGATGATGAATCTCCCCATCCCTTTCACTGTCGCTGTCATGCCATTCCTGCCCTCTTCCAAACAAGATGCTCAATTAGCGCACGATAAGGGGCATGAAGTCATTCTACACCTACCTATGGAGCCTGTGAGGGGTAAGAAGAGCTGGTTAGGTCCAGGAGCCATTACTACTGACTTATCGAATGAAGAGATTCACAAACGGATCGTAGCAGCAATCGAAGATATTCCCTATGTAATAGGAATTAATAATCATATGGGATCCAAGGCTACTGCGGATGAGAGAGTGATGAAAATTCTCGTTGAAATCTGCAAAGAGAAAAATCTCATTTTATTAGATAGCCGTACTACTCCAAAAAGCCTAATCGGCAAGCTAGCTGGGCAAAGTGGAGTTCCATATTCAGAGAATCAACTTTTCTTCGATGATCTTTACACATACAGTCACATCAGTAAGCAAATGGTGAAGTTTAAGAAATTAATCCATCAACGAGACTTGGTCATCGCGATCGGACATGTAGGTCCACCAGGGAAAAAGACAGCCCAAGTCATCAAAGAGGCTATTCCGATCATTCAAAAGGAAGCTACCTTTGTTCCGATTTCACAAACAATGAAGCTAAATGCTAATTAGGATGAATCATGGCTAAATATTGATCTATCGCTTGAGTAATGGCTTTTGCTAGCTTGGCTTGATGATGAGAATCATTCAGCAGCTTGCGGTCTGTTTTATTGGAAATAAACCCTAATTCAACGATAACTGCTGGGCATTTTGTGTGCCTGAGCACATAATACTTTTTACCTAGAACAGGCTTTTCTTCCATACCATAAACACGATTCAGGGATTCCTGCAAAAGTTGAGCAAGCAAAATACTGTCCGATTGATTTTGATAAATGACAAGTGGTCCTCTTCGATCTGATTTTCTGGACCAATTAATATGCATGCTTAGCATCATTTTTGGCTTAATGGTGTTGGCGAGTCCGGAACGCTGCGCTAAATCCTTGCGATGTCTTCCACCGAACGACCACTTGTTATCTTCACTTAATGCGTAGTCTTCCGTTCGGTTGATAATGACGCGATATCCCTTTTTCTTAAGGAGCTTGTATGTTTTTTTGGATATGGCTAGGTTCATATCTTTTTCTTGTAATTTACCGTGTAAAGCACCGCTATCTATGCCCCCATGCCCTACGTCGATAATGATATCGGCACTAGGTAGCAAGGGATCATTAGCCAAAGCGTAAGCATCTGATGTTTTACACAGACAAAGGAAAAGTACCAGAATCAACAAGCTTTGCTTCAATCGAACCACGTCCTTTTGCAAGAATATCTACTCTTATCCTTCTTCTGTAAGGGGGCTATCATACGTCACGCAAAAGTTTGCATGAAATGGATTAACCTTCTTTTACACGGGAATAATGGAAGTTATGACAAAAAAGCTGAGCTGTTTGATGAAGTTAGCAAAAATTACTGCTTGCGATGACAGTTTTGCCAAAGCAAAGCTCAGCTTACGCTTATGAAGACAGTTTTCTAGCGAAAACTCAGCCAATGCTTACGATGAACGTTTTGCTAAAGCAAAACTCTTAGGAGGTTATGACAAATGAGTTTAAGTATTATTCTTATGGTAATTCAAGTTTTCTTTGCCGTTGTAATTGGGTTGTATTTCTGGAATTTGCTGCGTAATCAACAGACGAACCGGTCTGCTGTCGATAGAGAGTCCAGGAAAGAATTGGAGAAGTTAAGAAAGCTGAGATCTATTTCGCTAACAAAACCGCTCTCAGAGAAAACAAGACCGTCCTCCATGCAGGATATCGTTGGCCAGATTGAAGGATTGAAAGCCCTAAAAGCTGCGCTATGCGGTCCCAATCCGCAGCATGTCATTATTTATGGTCCGCCTGGTGTTGGTAAAACGGCTGCGGCTCGTGTCGTTTTAGAAGAAGCTAAGAAAAATCAGGAGTCACCCTTCCGTCCGGATTCCAAATTTACAGAAATCGATGCCACGACTGCACGCTTTGACGAAAGAGGAATTGCTGATCCGTTAATCGGTTCAGTTCATGATCCTATTTATCAAGGTGCTGGTGCAATGGGGGTTGCGGGGATTCCACAGCCTAAACCAGGTGCTGTAACAAAAGCGCATGGCGGGATTCTATTTATCGATGAGATCGGTGAATTACACCCCACACAAATGAACAAATTATTAAAAGTGCTGGAAGATCGTAAAGTATTTCTAGAGAGTGCGTACTATAGCTCTGAGGATACGAATATTCCAGGCTATATTCATGATATATTTCAAAATGGACTTCCTGCTGATTTCCGTTTAGTAGGGGCTACAACACGTACACCAAGCGAGATTCCTCCAGCTATCCGTTCCCGCTGCTTGGAAATTTATTTCCGTCCTCTTTTACCAGGTGAGGTGGGGGAAATTGCTCGGAAAGCCCTTGATAAGATTGGCTTCAAGAAATGTGAAGCTGCTGTTCAAGTTGTAATGAAATATGCAACCAATGGCAGAGAGGCTGTGAATGTGATTCAGCTTGCCGCGGGTATTGCCTTAACGGATAAGCGAGATGAGATTACCGCAGCTGACATTGAGTGGGTTGTAAATTCATCGCAAATTCCACCTAGACCTGAGCGAAAAATACCAGCCCAACCGCAAATTGGATTCGTCAATGGATTAGCTGTGTATGGTCCTAATTTGGGTACACTACTTGAGATCGAAGTGACCGCGATACCAATTACCGTTGCAGGTACTGGGAAATTTAATGTTACGGGTGTTGTAGATGAAGAGGAAATGGGAGGAGGCTCTCGAACCATTCGCAGAAAAAGTATGGCGCGCGGATCGGTTGAAAATGTGCTGACAGTCCTTCGCAAACTTGGATTTAATACGTCAGATTATGATCTGCATATTAACTTCCCTGGCGGAGTGCCTATCGATGGACCTTCTGCGGGCATTTCCATGGCGACAGCTATTGCATCTGCAATACATAAAATACCTGTCGATAATAAATTGGCAATGACGGGAGAAATGAGTATCCATGGTAAAGTTAAACCCGTTGGCGGTGTTGTAGCAAAGGTCGAAGCTGCATTCCAAGCGGGAGCTACCAAAGTCATTATCCCTAAAGAAAATTGGCAAGAAATGTTCGCTAATTTGCCGGGGGTAGAAGTGCTTGCTGCTGACTCGATCGAGGAAGTGCTGGAAGTGGCATTAGGCTTAGAGCTTCATGATAATGTGATACACTTGCCTTTTGCTTCGGAAAGGACGATTCCGGCTACGTCTTTACCCATTTTACATGCTAATTCACAACATACAATTGACTCCTAAATCAGTGTAGAGGTAACCTTACATGATACGTCAGAGTGCCAGTTGGTGTTTTGTTTGCAGTTTTGATAAAATGTAAAGGGCAACGAGGGGTAGAGAAATAATTGACTTTAAAAGATCCAAAGTGGAGACAATTCGAACTTCGTTCGAAGATCCGAAGCGGAGAGAACTCTAACTCCGTTCGAAGATCCATAAAGCGGAGAGACTTTGAACTCCGTTCAAAGATCCAAATCTGAGAGACTTTGAGCTCTGCTCAAAGATCCCTATAAATGGAGGTGCAGAGGATGGGACCCGGAAAAATCAAGGTGCGCAGATTGCCGCTATTGCCTCTTAGGGGACTGCTGGTTTATCCGAGCATGGTTCTACATCTGGATGTAGGGCGAGAAAAGTCGGTTAAAGCACTCGAGCGGGCAATGGTGGATGACAGCATGATTCTCCTCTGCTCTCAATCGGAGATCAACATAGAAGAACCTGCCAAAGAGGATATTTATCGCATCGGGACAATTGCTAAGGTAAGGCAAATGCTGAAACTACCGAATGGAACCATTCGTGTCTTAGTAGAAGGCGTTTTGCGTGCTGAGATTGTTGAATACCTTGTGAATGATGAATATTATGAAGTCACGGCTAAGGAATTACCGGAGCAAGAAATAACCGATCCTGAGATCGATGCGCTCATGAGAAGTGTACTAAGCCAATTCGAGCATTACATTAATTTGTCGAAAAAGGTTACACCGGAAACGCTTGCTGCTGTATCTGACATTGATGAACCAGGCCGTTTAGCAGATGTCATATGCAGCCATTTATCGCTCAAAATTAAGGATAAACAAGAGATTCTGGAGACCGTAGATGTGCGTGAGCGTCTCGAGAAAATGCTCAATATCTTAAACAATGAGCGAGAAGTGCTTGAACTTGAACGTAAAATTAGTCAACGTGTTAAGAAACAAATGGAAAAAACGCAGAAGGAATACTACCTTCGCGAACAGATGAAAGCAATCCAGAAGGAACTTGGCGATAAGGAAGGCCGCGCAGGTGAAGTAGATGACCTACGTAATCAGTTGACGGAAGCCGAATTGCCAGATAAAGTCCGCGAGAAGGTTGAGAAGGAAATCGACCGTCTAGAGAAAATGCCAGCGACATCTGCCGAGGGAGGCGTCATCCGCAACTATATTGATTGGCTGTTGGGACTGCCTTGGTCCAAAAATACGGAAGATGACTTGGATTTGGATAAAGCCGAGGAAATCTTGAATGAGGATCATTTCGGCCTTGATAAGCCAAAGGAGCGGGTACTCGAGTATCTAGCGGTACAGAAGCTTGTTAAGAAGCTGAAAGGACCTATCCTTTGTTTAGTTGGTCCTCCGGGCGTTGGTAAAACCTCAATTGCTCGTTCGATTGCTAGATCCATGGGAAGACAGTTCATTCGTATCTCGCTTGGCGGGGTAAGAGATGAAGCCGAAATTCGCGGTCATCGTCGTACGTATGTTGGGGCTATGCCGGGACGGATTATCCAAGGGATGAAGAACGCTGGTACGAATAATCCTGTTTTCTTGCTAGACGAAATTGATAAAATGGCAATGGATTTCCGCGGCGATCCGGCTTCGGCATTGCTTGAAGTTCTTGATCCCGAGCAGAATAGCACTTTTAGTGATCATTTCATTGAAGTTCCGTTTGACTTGTCCAATGTCATGTTCGTGACAACGGCGAATGCTGTTCACAATATTCCTCGCCCACTGTTAGACCGGATGGAGGTTCTCTACATTCCTGGCTACACAGAGATTGAGAAGCTTCAAATTGCGAAAAAGTATTTGCTGCCTAAGCAGAAGCGTGACCATGGTTTAGAAGAGGAACAACTTGTTGTGGATGAAGATGCCTTAATGAAAATCGTTCGTGAATATACACGTGAAGCGGGCGTTCGTAATTTAGAGCAGCAGGTTGCAGGTATGAATCGTAAAGCGGCCAAAAAGATCGTGTCTGACCCAACTACACCAGTACATGTAACGGAAGAAAACTTGAAGGACTATCTAGGACCGAGCAAGTTCCGCTATAATGTAGCAGAAGAGAAAGATCAAATAGGTGCTGTGACAGGCCTTGCTTGGACAGAAGTTGGCGGGGATACTTTAGTTATTGAGGTCACCGTTATGCCTGGAACAGGCAAATTGACTTTGACGGGTAAACTCGGTGATGTGATGAAGGAATCCGCTCAAGCTGCTTTCAGTTATACACGCACGAGGGCTGATGTGTTTGGCATTGCACCTGACTTTCATGAGAAGAACGATATCCATATTCACATCCCTGAAGGCGCTATTCCTAAGGATGGTCCATCCGCAGGAATTACGATGGCTACGGCATTGATTTCAGCATTGACGAATATTCCTGTTTCTCGTGTGGTTGCTATGACAGGTGAAATTACATTGCGTGGCCGAGTTCTTCCAATCGGAGGACTCAAAGAAAAGGCGCTCGCTGCACATCGAGCTGGTATCCGTACCATCCTGCTGCCTCAGGATAATGAGAAAGACATCATCGAAATTCCAGAAAGTGTCCGCGCCGAGATGACCTTCATTCCAGTTAGCCATATGGATCAAGTGCTTGAACATGCGCTTGTCAAAAATAAGCCTCCCGTGCAAGTCGGATAACGATAGAAAGTAGTTGAACATCCATGAAAGTCAATCAAGCTGAGTTTATTATCAGTGCGGTTGGACCTAGTCAATATCCAGAGGATGCCTTGCCAGAGATTGCTCTGGCAGGGCGTTCTAATGTCGGGAAATCCTCACTCATTAACTGTTTGATATCCCGCAAAAATTTGGCCAGAACCAGCTCACAGCCCGGCAAAACCCAAACACTTAACTATTATAAAATCAACCAGGACTTATATTTCGTAGATCTTCCAGGTTATGGCTATGCCAAAGTTTCCAAAACAAAACGGGAGCAGTGGGGGAAATTCATTGAGAGCTACTTAATGAATCGAGAAACACTGCGCCTTGTTATGCAATTAGTTGATTTGCGGCATCCTCCTTCCAAAGATGATCAAGCTATGTACGAGTGGCTAAGACATAATGATGTGCCAGTCATTGTCGTTGCGACCAAGGCCGATAAGATCCCGAAAAGCAGATGGCCAAAGCATATCAAGATTGTTCGAGAAACATTGGGAATGGATAAGGGTGTCCAGCCCTTGATGTTTTCCTCGGAGCTTGGGCTCGGCAAAGACGAGCTGTGGGGGATTCTAGAGCAAGCTATTGCTTATGGAGAGCCAGAGCCTGAAGAAGCAAATGAACTCGTGATCGAGCAAGAACAAGATAAAGAACAAGAACCGTCCTGATTCATAGGGCGGTTTTTTGTGTAAGGATAAGAAGGACGTCAAAAGACAGAGAAAATCAAGAAGAAGCATACGGGAAAGCGAGGTTTACTGGGGAAAATTTGCTGGCATTCCGTAATTCCTTGGTTTTTTCAGAATATTTGGCTGATTATAATGAATTGCACGCAGGAATATTAGAGGCGCATGTAGTATAATAATAAACAAGGTAATAGTTAATGGCTTGAAAACAAAGAATCGAGGGATTTTTATGGCACAAAGGTTAGCGACTGAATATGTCAAAACCTGCCTCCAGTTAACAGAAGCCGAGATGTTCAGGTTTTTTCAAATGTTTGTGGATCATCAAGTGACATTGCAAGTGAAAGTCTTGGAAAATGGCAACCAAGAGGTTGTTTTTCAAGATGGAGCAGGTCAGGAAATCGTCCTTTCATTTGAGAAGAAATCGGGCCTATATGAATGCACAGGATCCTGCAGATTAAGTAACACCTTACTTGCTAATTTGATGCGTAAAGCAGTGTCAGAGTTTAAAGGAAGCGCAACAGTAAACCGAATTTACCCTAGTTATACAATGGTTTACTACTATGAACGTGGAACCGTCGTTAAAATCGAGGAAGTCAAAGGGCAATTGTTGACCGTTATCTATGAGTACAAAGACACCATTGGTCTCATGCAGCAAATGTTCCAAAAGAGAGAAGTCGAGCAAGAAATTGAAATGATCTACGATCAAATAAACCATCTTTTAGATTTGCGCAATATGCTGCAGCAGCAGGAAGAACATCAACAGATTGACACTCGCCTCAATGAGCTAACGCATCGTTTGTTTATATTGGAGGCTTAACTACACATATACCCACAATTACAATAGACCCTTTTAAGGGTCTTTTTTGTTTTAAGGCATTTAGCAAAAAAAACTATTGCATTTCTCGTCGATAGATGTTATTTTTATTCTCGTTGAAACAATATAGGAACCAGGATTCACTCAGGACATTGAATGTTGCGAGAGATTATACCCTCGGGAAGTGAATGACGTAGGTCCTAGCGGATGAAATTTTTTTCAGACATTTTATTCCTAGGAAGGGGGAACCGAAAGATGGAAACAGAATACTCAACTTTCGGAAGACACGTTGCTGTAGATACTTGGGGGGTAGATTTCGAACTTCTGAACAATGCAGATTGGCTGCAGGCTCAGATGGTAGAAGCTGCCGAGGTATGCGGAGCAACCGTACTATCTGTACAATCCAAGCAATTTGAACCACAAGGAGCAACTGTACTTGTTATGTTGTCCGAGAGTCATCTCTCCATTCATACTTATCCTGAGAGAGGTTTTGCCGCGCTTGACTGTTATACATGCGGTGAGACAGTGGACCCTCAATTAGCAATTGACTTTATGGTATCCGTATTGAAACCAGAAACATTCTATGCGAAGAAATTAGTTCGCGGAATGGGTGAACTGCAAGTAGAAACTCCTGAAATAAAGCAAGCAGAGCTTGTTAAATAAGAATCTGCGCATAACAATAACGATAACCACGGAGAAATCCGTGGTTATTTGTTTGTCCAGATACCCATACAATGTTATTGCGACACATGTCCGAACATGAAGCAATCATGAACTGGGGGAACGGATTTGAAACAGAAAATAGTTAGAAAAGCAGTGATTTACAGTATTGTACTCTTTCTCATCATCTGGCCAATCTATCAGCTCGTTCAAATACTTGGTCCTCATAAAGAAGAGCATGACGCTACCCATCTACTGTATCAAGTATCTCTGTTTCAGATGGAACTTCTGAAGAGCTATCTGGAGGAAGCTGCTCAAAGCAAAGATACCAAAGGATTGGATGCTGTGGGGCAAGCCCTTTACTCGGCAAGTTATACGCATGAACGCATGGTGCTTGCTGCGGGAGGAAGCGAATATCTGACTTCACTGGACAGTATGACCCAGCTAACGCAGTACTTGAAGCGTCTGCAGGTGGGGGGAGAGCGAACGTTAAAGCCAGATGAGATCCAGACTTTGAAGGAAGTTTGGGTTCAGTACAAGAGTTTGTACGATCTGTATGAGAAACTCATGGCTTCAAATGGCGATATTGTTTCGTCCCAAAATACGAAGCTAACTGAGCTGGATCGAAATTTAACCTCTTTTATACGAAAAAAAGCACTTCAATAAAGAGTTTGTGCCAATAGAGGTATATAGGAACGGAATGCTGTTAAAACTAACGAGCAGAATGAAGCATTCATAAATTATACAAAAAATTTGTCGGATTGCTTGTTTTGCTGTGCTATAATGGTTCATAGAAATAGACGGAAAGGCAGGTGGTACCTTTGCATATTATCGCACTTGGCTTGAATTATCGTACGGCCCCGGTAGAAATTCGGGAGAAGTTCGCTTTTTCCGAGCAGGATTTACCTAAGGCATTGGCAGAATTGAAAGACACGAAAAGCATATTGGAGTGTGTAATTGTCGCCACCTGCAATCGCACGGAAATCTACGCTGTTGTGGATCGACCGCAAATGTGCAGTCATTACTTGACACACTTCATTGAACGTTGGTTCCAAGTCAGTAAGGATCAATTCCAAAAGCATTTATATATGTATGAAAATGAAAAAGCGATTGAACATTTATTCCGCGTAACAAGCGGTTTAGATTCCATGGTTATAGGGGAAACCCAAATTCTAGGACAAGTGCGGGATGCTTTTTTATCATCTCAAAATATGAAAGCAACCGGGGCTTATTTCAATACGTTGTTTAAGCAATCCGTGACACTTGCCAAAAAAGCACACTCCGAAACAGGCATTAGCAATAATCCAGTTTCCGTCAGCTACGCCGCGGTGGAACTTGGTAAACGAATATTCGGTACCTATATGAACAAGACTGTTATGATCATTGGTGCTGGTAAGATGAGCGAACTCACTGTGAAGCACCTTTACGCGAATGGCGCTAACAAAGTTATCGTGGTTAACCGTACGTTTGAACGTGCAGCAGAATTGGCCCAGAAATTTAACGGCATTCCATGTACCATGGATAACATGCTGGAGCATTTAGCGGAAGTGGATATTATTATTAGCTCGACAGGCGCTCCGGGATATGTTCTTACGAAGAACGATATTCAGTCCTATGTTCAAAAGAGAAAATCACGTCCGCTTTTCATGATGGACATTGCTGTACCTCGTGATCTAGATCCACAAATTAGCGGCTTACCAAATGTTTTTCTTTATGATATCGATGATCTGGAGAATATCGTAGATAAGCATTTGCAAGAGAGAAAGAAAGAAGCAGCAAAGATTGAAACGATGATTGAGTCTGAAATGGGTGTTTTCGAACAATGGACGAAGACGCTAGGTGTAAGTCCAGTCATTAGTGCTCTTCAAACGAAAGCGAGTCAGATCCACGAAGAGACGATGGATAACATGCTAAAGAAGCTGCCTGACTTAGATGAACGTGAAATTAAAGTTATTCGTAAATTGACGAAAAGCATTGTGAATCAAGTGCTGCGAGACCCGATCCTTCGAATTAAGGAAATGGCGGGAGAGCGTCATGGTGATGAAGCGCTTGAGCTGTTCACGAAACTGTTTGCCCTGGAAGAGACCCTTGAACAACAAGAGCAAGCCAATCAGTTAGCACAAGAACTAGAAGCCGGGCATAAAGCAGTTGAAGCTAAGCAGATGCTGGATGACAAGTTATCCGTGCTTAGTTTACAGAACGCTGATGTTCTAGCCCAATCTTGAAGAAAAGGGCGCTAATCGCCTAGGAGAGGTGCCATGGTAACACGTAGCTGGTTGTTTGATGCGATGATTTATATGTATGCCCTGAGCCTATTGTTTTACTTTTCGGATTTCGCTAATGCGAACCGAAGCGCAAAACGGATGGGGACGGGGCTGCTTTTGTTTGTATGGGTTCTACAAACCGCTTACTTAGGAATTAACTTGTACGGTCATTTGACGGAATGGGCATTTGCCCGGTCGGACGTACTTTTTATGTTTTCGTGGTTGATTGTCACGATTTCACTGTTGATTAACCGATTTTTCCGCATTGAGTTGTTTGTATTTTTTGTGAATGTGCTTGGTTTTGCCATTTTGGCTTTGAATGTATTTGGTAATCCGAATGTAACGCCAATTAAGCCCGATTGGGACATCAATGATGAGCTATTATTTATCCATATTACCCTAGCGATTGGCAGTTACGTGGCATTCTCGATTGCAGCTATTTTCTCAGGCATGTATGTGTTTTTACACAAAATGTTGAAAGCGAAGAAATTTTCTCAAACGGTTATGAGATTACCTTCACTTGAGAAAATTGAGCATTACACTTATCTCTCAGTTATTATCGGAGCACCATTGCTTCTTATGGCTTTAAGTCTGGGTGTGGTCTGGGTTGTACTGGAGGGAGATCGTAATTTACTTTATGATCCTAAGGTGATTAATTCATTTTTTGTATTGGCCGCGTATGCTTTCTATTTATTCCAGCAGCATTCTATGCGTATTTCGGGTAATAAACTGGCAGCATGGAACCTCGCTGCATTCTTGATTGTTGTTCTCAATTTTGTGGTTTCTAATCTGGTTTCAGGTTTTCATGGCTGGATATGGAGCTAACGACGATGAATCATCCCTATCCAATTATGATGAATCTGTCTGGACGCCGATGTTTAGTTGTCGGCGGCGGGGCTGTGGCTGAACGAAAGGTGAAATCATTGCTGCAAGCAGGTGCCCATGTAACGATCGTAAGCACAGAATTTTCTGAGGGGATTATCGAGATGGAGAACCACGCTGAAGTGGTTCTGTATAGGCAAATGTTCCATCCATCGATCATGCTCGACGAAAGCTCAGATTTTGCGCCCTACATCTTGGTTGTAGCTGCAACGAATGATGCGAAAGTTAATGCTCACGTTCATGAATTAGCATCACGTCAGGGGCAGCTAGTTAACGTTGTTGATCAACCTCAATTGAGCTCCTTCATCGTGCCTTCTGTTGTTCGAAGAGGGAAGTTAGTTATTGCGGTTTCAACAGGTGGAGCTAGCCCTTCGGCTGCTCGTAAAATCGCTCAAGAATTAGACAACGCTTATGGTGAGGAGTATGAAACTTACCTCGATTTCCTTAGTGATTTGCGGTTATTGATTCAGAGTAGGGTGGCCGATAAACAAGCTAGACAACGTGTATTTAAAGAGATGCTTGAATGGGACGTTCTCGCCAAAATACGCGAGGGTACGTTTGAGATTTGGAAAGAGAAGCTCTACATAACCTTAGAGAAAGAACCTTGGATGCAGGGGTAAGTTGGAGATAGAGGTACGGATCTATCTGCTTGGTCAGCTATCAAGGATATCGGGCAGCAAGTACAGGGAGGCGGGTAGAGATGAGAACAATCATCGTAGGAACTAGGCAAAGCGCGTTGGCACTTACTCAGACAGGGCAAGTTGTGGAGCTCTTAAAACAGCTTGCAGCTGAACATGGGATTGCTTGTCAATTTGAAATAAAGAAAATTGTCACGAAGGGCGACCGCATACTGGACGTCACCTTGTCCAAGGTAGGCGGTAAGGGTCTGTTCGTCAAGGAAATCGAACAGGCACTCGTGGACGGCGACATCGACATGGCCGTCCACAGCATGAAAGATATGCCCTTCGAGTTACCCGAAGGGCTGGTCGTAGGAGCGGTGCCGAAGCGTGAGGATCCGCGCGATGCGCTGATCACACGCGGGCACCGCTCCCTGGACGAGCTGCCGCAAGGCGCGCTCGTCGGCACCAGCTCGCTGCGGCGCGCTAGCCAGCTGCAGCACCTCCGCCCGGACCTCCGCATCGAGTCGGTCCGCGGGAACATTGATTCGAGGCTGCGCAAGCTCGATGATGAAAACTTCGATGCGATTCTGCTTGCCGCGGCCGGTTTGCACCGGATCGGCTGGCAGGATCGCATCAGCGCGTACTTGCCGCCCGAGATCTGCCTCCCTGCCGTAGGGCAGGGGGCGCTGTGCATCGAGTGCCGGGGCGGCGACGCCTTCATGCTGGACCTGCTGGGCAGGTTCCAGCATGAGCCAACCGCACTCGCGGTGCGAGCGGAGCGGGCTTTCCTTGGCAGACTCAATGGAGGCTGCCAGGTGCCGCTCGGCGCTTATGCGAGCATAAGCGAAGATAGCAGCAGCGAATCAGAGGTGCCGCTGCTCACTTTAACGGGCATGGTCGGTACGCCGGATGGCGTCACCATGCTCAAGGAAACGGCTTCCGGGAGCGATCCGGAAGCGCTAGGTTTGCTTGTCGCTGATAAGCTTATCGCGCAAGGCGCAGAACGTATCCTGGCTGAGGTAAGGAAGTGAGCATCGTGAACAAAGGAAGAGTCTATCTCGTTGGTGCGGGTCCCGGAGATCCTAAACTCATCTCGGTTCGCGGTATGGAAGCCATTCAGAAAGCCGATGTCATCGTTTATGACCGGCTTGCCAACCCTCGTCTACTCAAGCATCGTAGACCGGAAGCTGAGCTGATTTTTGTCGGAAAGCTTCCGGACAAACATATACTAAAGCAAGAAGAAATTAATCAATTGCTAGTAGATCTTGCCCTTCAGGGAAAAGTTGTGACTCGTCTCAAAGGCGGCGATCCCAGCGTCTTCGGTCGAGTGGGCGAGGAAGCGGAGCTGCTCGCAGATAATGATGTGATCTTCGATATTATACCAGGTATCACATCCTCGATTGCGGTTCCTGCTTATGCGGGTATTCCAGTCACCCATCGCGACTTCACTTCATCCTTTGCGATTATTACCGGTCATGAATACCCGAATAAGACCTATTCCAGTTTGGACTGGGAGCATCTAGCTAAGGCGATCGGCACCATGGTCTTCTTGATGGGTGTTGCGAATCTTGAACAAATTTGTCGCGAATTGATTCGCTGCGGCAAACCGCCGGAAATGCCTGTTGCGCTCGTCAGATGGGGAACGTGGGCAGATCAACAAACAATTACGGGAACCTTAGCTGATATTACGGAGAAGGTAAGAGAAGCTAATTTCAAATCACCAGCCGTTATTATCGTTGGTGAAGTTGTTAAGCTGCGTGAGAAGCTGGCCTGGATAGAGAAGAAGCCGCTCTTCGGGCGTCGAGTGCTTGTCACAAGAGCTAGAAGTCAGGCAAGTGAGCTTGTGGATTTAATCGATGACATGGGTGGAGAAGCGGTCGAATTCCCTGTTATTCGATTACAACCGCCAAGTCGCCCTGAGGCCATTCAAGCATTGGATCTGGCGCTAGACAAGCTTCAAGAATTTGACTGGGTGTTACTGACAAGCGTAAACGGTGTGGAGTATTTTTTTCGAAGGCTGCGTGAAAAAGGGATTGATGTTCGCAAAATGGGGAAAGCTCGCATTGCAGCCGTAGGCCCGAAAACAGCCGAAGCGCTAGCTGAGCGTGGCATCATTGCGGATGTACTCCCGGCCAAATATCAAGGCGAGGGTATCCTGGAAGCCATTCAAGCTGATTTGAAAGCAGGTCAGAAGGTGCTAATACCTACGGCTGATCTGGCGCGTGATTATTTGCCAGCTAAGCTCAAAGAACTTGGTCTTGAAGTAACCGAAGTCGATGTCTACGAAAATGTACTTACAACAGAAGATGGGGATGAAATCATTCATCTTCTGCAAAATCAAAGCATTCATATCATAACTTTTACAAGCTCATCTACGGTTACAAATTTACTTGAAGCCTTGCGTCAGCTGGGTGTGGAAGAACCGCTATCCTTGCTGCAAGGGGTTGAAATTGCCTGTATTGGACCCAAAACTGCAGAGACCGCAAGTCAATGTGGACTACCGGTTACGTATTTGGCTGAAGAGGCTACTGTTGCGTCATTAGTACAAAGCATTGCTCAACATAAATAATAAAAATGCCTCAGATGCAGCTTCCTAAGGATCTGCATCTGAACGCCAATAAGGAGGCGGAATTCTTCATGAGTTTCCCTATCGTTCGTAATCGCCGCTTACGCGGCAATGCAGCTATTCGTAATCTTGTACGTGAAAATCAAGTGACTGTTCACGATGTTGTACAACCGATCTTTGTTACACATGGTACGAACATTAAGTCAGAAATTGCTTCGATGCCAGGTGTTTATCATTTTTCTTTAGACAGAGTGCAAGAAGAGATCGAAGAAATTACAAAGCTCGGCATTCAAGCTATTCTTTTGTTTGGAGTTCCGGATCATAAAGATGCGACTGGAACTTCCGCTTTCATGGATGATGGCATTGTTCAGCAAGCGACCCGTTTTATTAAAGAATTGAACCCGAATTTGCTCATTATTGCCGATACGTGTCTTTGTCAGTTTACGGATACAGGTCACTGTGGTGTTATTCATCATCATCCCGTTACGGGACAGGCGGATGTGGCAAATGATGCTTCCTTGGAGCTGTTGGTTCGTACGGCTGTATCGCAAGCCAAAGCGGGTGCAGACATTATCGCTCCTTCCAATATGATGGACGGCTATGTGCATGCGATTCGTTCAGGTTTAGATGAAGCTGGCTATGAGAATACACCGATTATGGCCTATTCCGTTAAATATGCATCGGCTTACTACGGTCCATTCCGAGATGCTGTGGATTCAACACCTCAATTCGGTGACCGCAAAACGTATCAAATGGATCCAGCCAACGGACGCGAAGCCTTGCGTGAAGCGGAAAGTGACGTTGCAGAGGGTGCTGATTTCCTAATGGTGAAACCAGCTCTTGCTTATATGGACATCATTCGGATGCTGAAGGATAACTTCGATTTACCGGTTGTTGCCTATAATGTGAGTGCGGAATATTCGATGATTAAGGCTGCGGCCATGCAGGGCTGGGTTAATGAGGAGGCTATCGTAATGGAAACAATGACGAGCTTCAAACGTGCTGGTGCTGATATTATCTTGACTTATTTTGCAAAAGATATTGCTCGTTATTTGAAAAAATAGCAAATTTCCAAATAGAGCCATTCACCTAAGATGCAAAGGCGAGCAGTTTCCGGAGGAAACGATCAGCATGTAGTCTTAGTGCGAATGGTTCTTTTGTCATACTTTTGTCGCAAAACATAAGCTTACTTCAGTTGTGACAGGGGTATAATTAGGGCATAATGAATGAGAATAGATGGAAACCCAGAGGAAGGTGCCTCATGACCTACAACGATAATTTTATTAAAGCATGCCGAAAAGAACAGGTAGATACGCTGCCCGTTTGGTATATGCGCCAAGCTGGACGTTACGATCCGGATTATCGCAAAATCAAAGAAAAGTACTCACTGCTCGAAATTTGTCAGCAACCAGAGCTAGCCGCGGAAGTTACCATGATGCCCATTAAAAAGTTGGGTGTTGATGCGGCCATTTTATATTCGGACATTATGAATCCCGTTGCTTCACTTGGGGTCGATTTTGATATTGTCAAAGATGTGGGTCCTGTGATTCATACGCCAGTTCGTACAGCGCAAGATGTTGAGCGCCTGCGTCCTATCGATGTGGAGAAAGATTTATCGCATATCATTCAAACGATTCGTATCTTAGACAAGGAGCTTGAGGTTCCCCTCATCTCATTTGCGGGTGCGCCATTTACGATTGCGAGCTATTTGATTGAAGGTAAGCCATCCAAAAGCTATATCCGTACGAAACAGCTTATGTACTCCGAACCAATCGTTTGGTTTGCCTTAATGGAGAAGCTTGGTGATATGGTCATTACATACTTGCGAGCGCATATCGCAGCGGGTGCCAAAGCTGTTCAAGTATTTGATAGCTGGGTTGGCGCGCTTTCTCCTGTGGATTTCCAAATGTATGTGCTGCCGACAATGACGCGAATTTTCAAAGAACTTGCGGATTTGAAGGAGCCAAAGATTTATTTCCCAGGCGTGAGTTCAGGGGAGCTGCTTCCTTATCTTAAAGACATCCAAGCGGATGTCATTGGTCTAGATTGGCGGATTCCAATTTCTGTAGGCCGCGCGAGAGTTGGCGAACGCTTTGCCGTGCAAGGAAACTTGGATCCCTATATTTTAACAGCTCCGATGAGTGTAATTGAGCAACAGGCGAAAGCCATTATTGATGAGGGGATCCAGCAACCAGGTTATATCTTTAACCTTGGCCATGGCTTATTCCCGGAAGCATCGCTTGAGAAATTAAAGGATTTAACTACATTCATCCATACTTACTCACATTCCGTATTAACTCAGCAAGCAGAAAAGAGTGGTGTTTAGCATGGCGAGTCAGCGTATTGGTGTGTTAGTCATGTCTTATGGTACTCCGGAAAGTTTGGATCAAGTTGAAGCTTATTACACACATATTAGACGTGGGCATCCTCCAACGCCTGAGCAGCTGCATGAATTAACGGCTCGTTATGAGGCAATTGTTGGAGGGTTCTTCCCGCTGCGTGAAAATACGAACAAGCAGGTTAAAGGCCTGGAGAATACACTTCGTCAAGAACATCCAGACCTTGAATTCGTCTGTTATCAGGGTCTGAAGCATGCTCAGCCTTACGTAGAAGACGGTGTGGAGCAAATGGTTAAGGACGGTATTACGGAAGCTGTGGGAGTCGTTCTTGCCCCTCACTACTCCACAATGAGCGTTGGCGGCTACGTGAAAAGAGCGAAAGATAAGGCAGAGGCGCTTGGACTGAAGATTGATTTCGTTCTTGATTACCATCTTCATCCTAAACTGGTTGATGCCCTTAGTACACGTGTTGACAAAGCCTTGGAGAAATTCTCCGGTGTGAATCGAAATGATGTGCGAGTTATCTTTACTGCACATAGCTTGCCTGAGAAAATACTTGAAATGAAAGACCCATACCCAGATCAATTGCTTGCCACTTCCAAAGTCATTGCTGAACGTGTAGGTCTGACGAATTGGCAGTTTGGTTGGCAAAGCGCTGGGCAAACGGCGATGCCGTGGCTCGGTCCGGATATCTTGGATGTTATTCGAAAGATCAATCAAGAAGAAAGCGTTAAGAATGTACTTCTATGTCCGATTGGCTTTGTTTCGGATCATCTGGAGGTTCTCTATGATATAGATATTGAAGCACAGGATCTTGCCAAAGAGCTTGGACTGCATTTGGAACGAACAGAATCACTAAATACAGACCCTCTGTACCTGGAAACATTGAGTGATGTTGTCTACAAGAAATGGAAAGAGGTCACCAGTTTATCATGAGTACTAGGATTCCTCACTACATGATTGTTGGCGGGGGGATTACGGGGCTTAGCGCAGCTTTTTACTTAAAGAAGAGGTTGGAGTCAGCGGGAGCTCCTTTTCGTATTTCTGTGGTGGAGAAGTCCCCGACATTTGGCGGGAAAATTCATACCATAGCGCGAGAGGGTTTCGTCATTGAAAAGGGGCCGGATTCTTTCCTTGCAAGGAAGCGCCCTATTATTGATCTGGCTTATGATCTTGGGCTTGAACATGAGCTTACAGGAACGAATCCTGGGGCGAAAAAGACCTACATTGTACGTCAAGGCAAGCTGCACCGCATGCCACCTGGTTTAGTGCTCGGCATACCAACGCAAATGACACCGTTCATGAAGACGGGCCTCATTTCCCCATTAGGTAAAATGCGAGCTGCACTTGATTTGATCCTGCCGAAGCGTGATTTATCGACGGATGAATCTCTTGGGCATTTTCTGGAGCGCCGTTTAGGAAAAGAAGTGCTTCAGCGTATCGTGGAACCGCTTCTAGCGGGGATTTATGCAGGTGATACGTTTAAGCTTAGCTTGAAAGCAACGTTCCCACAGTTTCGAGCGATGGAGCAGAAGCATCGAAGTTTAATTCTAGGGATGATGGCCAGCCGCAAAAACGTAAGTGAAGAGAGTGCCCACTTACCTTCTGCGGTTCGTAATTCGGTTTTTGTGACGTTCAAGAAGGGGCTTCAGACGTTGGTTTCGGGCTTAGAAGACGCCTTGAAGACTGTGGATCTACGAAATGGCGTTGGAGTTGTATCCGTTCGTAAAATGGGGCTAGAGCAAGCCGAGGTTAACTTTGAGGATGGGCATAGCGAAATAGTAGATGGCGTTATCCTAACTACGCCTACTTATCAGGCAGCGAAGATGTTAGCAGATTTGCCTGCAGCAAATCAACTTAAGAAGATTGATTACATTTCCGTGGCGAATGTTATTATGGCTTTCGATCGTAAAGACATCCCTTTTGAACTGGATGCCTCTGGCTTTCTAGTGCCGAAAACCGAGGGCAGGACGATTACTGCGTGTACCTTAACATCGGCCAAATGGCTGCATACAGCCCCAGACGGGAAAGTGCTTCTACGCTGTTATATCGGTCGTGCAGGTGAGCAAGAGTGGCCGGAGTGGTCGGATGAACAACTAGTTAGCAAAGCTCGTCATGATCTGCGGGAATTATTAGGACTAAAGGCGGAACCGCTCTTTACGGATGTAACTCGCCTCATGCATTCTATGCCGCAATATCCTGTGGGTCATCTGGAGCAGATTGCACAGTTCCGTGAAGAGCTTGTTGCAGCTATGCCTCAAGTCCTCATCGTGGGTGCGGGGTTCCATGGAGTGGGTCTCCCTGACTGTATAAGGCAAGGTAAAGAGGCTGCGTGGCAGCTTGCAGATCTGATCCAAAACCAGTCTCAGGGAGCCGTAGAAACAGCTAGTTCGATTTAACGAAGCTTGGCCAGATCTAATTTGAAATCTGATGATGAAATGGTCAAGATTTGCTTTTCTTCAAGATCACGAATCACCTGCATGAGCGTCACTTTTTGTACGCCGGCTAGTTGAGATATTTCATCAAAGTTAAGCACGAGCTTAATCGTTATCGTCGTTCCGTTACGCAACCCATGCTTATTGGCCATTTTGATCAAACTTTTGATAACACGCGTTCTCACGTCTAAGAAGGTCAGTCGAACACTTGTTGATTCGTATCGCGTAGTCGACTGCTGAGCTCTTGCATAATGCCGAGGGTAATGTCAAAATGAGTGCGTAGCAGATCGAGGAAACTTTGTCCTGTCAATGTGAGAAGCACACTGTCCTCCAAAGTTTGGGCCGAAGCAGAGCGCGGCTTGCCATCAATAAGTGAAAGTTCACCAAAGCTTTCGCCTGATTTGCAGATGGACAATATTTTTTCCTCGCCGGAGCTGCTAGTTGTGAAAATTTTGACAGAACCGCTAAGGACCATATAAAAGACGGAGCCGACCTCTTTTTCGGAAAATAGGACGGTACTCCTTGTAAAGGAACGTCTTGTACAAATCTGAGCTAGAGCGTTGAATTGTTCTTCATTCAATTGGGAGAATAAAGGTACTTTTTTGAGGATATCGATCATATGGGTACCGCCTTTATATGTTGTAAGTCAACTCATTTTATCATAGATAGATTACTGGGGGTATGAAATTATGGAAAATTCGAGTAGAATCGACACGCGCTCTTCGGCCGCCTTTCAAGAAGCTAAGAAGATCATTCCTGGGGGAGTGAACAGTCCTGTTCGCGCCTTTAAGTCGGTTGGTTTAACACCTTTGTTCATGGAGAAAGGCTCAGGCTCTCACGTAACGGATATTGACGGCAATACTTTTATCGATTATGTAGGATCTTGGGGTCCATTAATCGTAGGACATGCTCACCCTGCCGTGCTGGAAGCCATTAAAGGAGCGGCCGAAAAAGGGACAAGCTTCGGTGCTCCGACACTTCTAGAAACGGAAATGGCAAAGCTGGTCATTGAACGAGTGCCGTCCATTGATATGGTTCGCATGGTGAATTCAGGGACGGAAGCGACCATGAGCGCTCTACGGTTAGCCCGCGGTTTTACGAAGCGCGACAAGATCGTGAAATTCGAAGGAAGCTACCATGGTCATGCGGATGCATTACTGATCAAAGCTGGCTCCGGTGTAGCCACGCTTGGCCTTCCAGACAGTCCAGGGGTTCCGCATAGCGTGGCCTCGAATACGATCACTGTGCCTTACAATGATTTGGCATCCGTTAAATTAGTGTTTGAAAAGTTTGGGGAAGAAATCGCGGCTTTAATCGTTGAGCCGATAGCAGGGAATATGGGAGTAGTGCCTCCAGCTGAAGGGTTTTTACAAGGATTACGTGCCATTACTCAGCAATATGGCACCTTGCTAATCTTCGATGAGGTGATGACTGGCTTTCGCGTGCATAAACACTGCGCTCAGGGCTTGTACGGCGTTACACCTGATTTAACATGTCTAGGTAAGGTCATTGGCGGAGGACTCCCTGTTGGCGCTTATGGAGGCCGACTGGACATCATGGAGCAGATTGCTCCTGCAGGTCCAATCTATCAGGCGGGAACCTTATCCGGCAATCCACTAGCGATGGCTGCAGGCTTCGCAACGTTATCCTTATTGGGTGAGCCCAATGCCTATGAGGAACTGGAACGCAAGTCCGCGAAGCTGGAAGCTGGATTTGCAAGGAATGCCACTGAATTTGGCGTAGCAAGCACAATTAACCGAGTTGGATCCATGATATGTCCATTCTTTACCGAGCAGGCTGTCACGAATTACGATACAGCCAAAACGTCTGATCTAGCTAAGTTTAATGCTTATTTCGGCCATATGCTCGATTTGGGAGTTTCGGTTGCACCTTCGCAATTCGAAGGGATGTTTGTATCTACGGTTCATTCCGATGAAGATATCGCTGCTACCATCGATGCTCATCGTGAAGCTTTGAAGCGATTATAAGTTTGTGAACATACAAAGACCTGGCCAACGTGGCCAGGTCCTTTGTTTTACTTATGTAAAAGATTTAGTTTGTTTTTATGGTTGGAGCAACAGTTGGAGATGGCAGAGCACTATTCCCAGTGTTTGTTTGTCCTTGGTTAGGGCTTGTACTCGGTGTAGGCGTCGGGCTCGGCTTTGATGATGTGGAAGCTCCTGGTGAGGAGCTTCCTGTGCCGGTATTGCCATTGCCTGTTCCTGTTTCTGTGCCTGTTCCTGTTCCAGAGCCTGTACTCGGAGAAGGACTTGGCTTCGTAGAAGGTGTAGGTGAAGTTTCAGGCTTCGTTGTCGGACTTGGTTTGACAGTACCATTATCTGATCCTGAAGGAGGATTAGATGTGCCATTCTTACCTGTTTCACTGCTGGATTCAGGCTTGGTTGACGTTGTTGATTTCGGTGTAGCTGTTGCTTTAGGTGGGTTCGCTTTTTTATTCGCTTGTTCTTTCAAGAATTCAGGGTGGTCATAAGCACCACCTGGATCGATTGTTTTAAGTCCTTCCCAAACATTCTTCACCTTTACTTGGTCAGGATGATCAAAAACTAGGAAAGCAGAAGGTAAGCGACGCTCCCCATAACGACTTGAGGGCTTCGTAATCAGCTCATCGTTGTATACCATCTCAGAGGAAGCTCCGCCATCTAAGAAGCCAGCATTAATGACGCCATCAGCGAGAAACATATCCTGTACTTCTTTGAGGGTCGCGCCTACACTGTGCGTTTGTCGGCCGTCGATCACGATGAAGATAACCGTTCCGTCGGCTTTTTGTCCCACAGCTGTACGAGGTGCGCGTCCCCAGCCTCCGTCTCCGCTAGTAATGAGCGGTTTTCCGTTAGCAATAACACGCGGATAGAAGGATACGGCGTCAGTGACACCAAGCTTAAGCAGCTCGTCAATCGTATACTTGCCGATAATGAGCGTGCCTTCTTTTGTGAATCCAACGATGTGTTGAGGAACGCTGCCTTCTTGGTCTGTATAAAGAATTTCTCCGCCGGACATAATAGCACCAATTGGCGCAAATCCGTTTCCAAGTCCGTCTGGATCGTTGAAACCTCCGCCATTTACGCCGGCGACAGCGCCAGTACGCTCTACCATGGAGGTAATTCTTTCCCCTTCACCTTGCTTTGCGGGGACAACGACACGAATCGTTCGTGGGTCATAAACATACATTTTCTTGCCCTTCCAAAACTGACCAGAAATATCTTCGACTTTCACAAGACTTTCCGTAGAACGATTTTTATTGAATTGAACCGCCCGCAAATCTTGTTTTTCAACAGAGTTGATTTCGGTCAAATTTTGCATTTCGAGAACCATCTGATCTCTTCGCTCAGCACCAACGAAAATCCAAGCCCAGTCACGATGCTGCGTCGTAATAACCGTTTTAGCCAAATACTCGCGGATATATGCCCCAGGTGGGGTTAGAAATAAGAAGCTTGAACTCAGAAAAGTACAAACAGCTATAACGAGAAAAGTGCGTTTCAGCCAACTATAACTCCGAAAATGCTCTAATATTGAACTACCCACGGTTGTTCCTCTCCTGCTCTATTATTCTATTTGGTATTAGATATTTTGATAAGTAATGTCGAAAAAAAACAATACAAGACTTATATTATCATATTTTTGCATGCAATTGTTATTGGTAATTGTTAAAATAAAGTGTACATAATCCCTAATTTCTTAAGGAGTAATCAAATCTATGAAACGATACTACTTTTTTGATTTTCCAATAGATCTAATGGCCGTTGTTTTTGTGTTTCTAGTTATTTTGCTCGTAATCTATTTATCTTTTCGTAAAGGAAACACTTAAATGACAGAGTGGAAGCGCAGAGGTGAATGGTTGGAGCTCCCCGTTCCAAATCCGTTATGGAAGCCTCTTAAACCAGGGGCTATTGAAGAATTAGCAACTATACTGCCAGTTCCTAGAAAGTACTTTCTTCGACTAGCCTCTCAAGGCCTTATTCGGATTCAGGATGACACAATTCGACTTCATGCGTTTCCAGAAGAGAAGGCTGCTTTCAGACCTGAGCCTTATGATCTTGATATTTTGTATGAGGATGACTTTTGCCTTGTCGTTAATAAACCGGCAGGCATGTCTGTTCATCCAGCAGAGGTAGGGCAAAGCGGTACGTTGGCTTCTGCAGTAGCCTTCTATTTTGAATCGACTGGCCAGGCTTGTGGGATTCGGCATATACATCGTTTAGATCAAGATACGACCGGAGCAGTACTTTATGCCAAAAATGAGTGGGCGCATGTGCTTCTTGATGAGGCAATGCGTGATAAACGAATTGATAGACGCTATGTAGCTCTAGCTGAAGGCGTATTCCGACTGAAACAAGGATCGATAGATGAACCTATTGGGAAAGATCGCTATATCTCAGGCAAGCGAAGAGTTTCACCTGGCGGTGATCAAGCGGTAACACATTATAGGGTTTTACAGCAAGTGAAGAAAGCGGCTTTCGTGGAACTTACGTTAGAAACAGGGAGAACCCATCAAATTAGGGTTCATCTCAGTCACTTAGGCCACCCATTAGTAGGGGATTCCCTTTATGGGGGTTCATCGCGTTTGTTTCATCGACAAGCCCTGCACGGAGAGAAGCTTTTGTTCGATCATCCTGTTACTCAAAAGCAGGTCATCGTGCAAGCTCCTCTGCCGCAAGATTTCAAGCTTTTACTAGAAGAAGTTTCAGCCATGTAAAAATGTAGTCATGCCTAGCCCTTCCCACCCATATACTTTTAGAGACAAACAAGTAAATGGCCAAACAATCCGTATGCTGTCCAGCATCTGGATTTGATGGAAGGGAGGATTAATTCGGTGTCTGAACAACAACCAGGTTTAAGATTCGATATCTATGAACGAGTTCATTTGCAAGAAGATTTGGCGGGGATACAAGAATTAAATGATGTAGAATTGCTTCCTCATATTCAGGTAATTACTTTGGATGATCAGGCAATCCTGAAAGGAAACTTGCTGCTCACGGGCAATTATTTCAGTGAAGAAAGGGATACACCCAGATCACTAGAGCATCTGATTCCAGTCGAAATCACATTACCTTTAAATCGCATTCATCGTGTGGAAGATATTCAGGTCGAGATTGAAAATTTTGATATTGATCTTTTATCAGCGCGGAGTCTGAACGTTACAGGTGTGCTTTCCCTGCAAGGCGTCGAAATTGTTTCGGCTCCGCTGGAGAGCTGGCGGGAAGAAGAGGAAGTTACTTTCGTTCATGAGGTTAACTTCCCACGGTCCGAGCCACCTATGCCGTATCAACCGGAGCCTTTGCAGGAACCCCCGGCACCATCATCCATTCCAGAGCCCGTGAATGCAGCGTCTATTGCATCTCCTCCATATGTGGCTCCCGTTCAAGATGAGGTTGGTTCTGACGATGGTTTAGTTGTAGTGGAGATTGAACAAACCGAAATAAAGGTGACACCCCATCAAGAAAGCACGGTGGTTTCGGAAGACAAGAAAGAACTCAAAGTCGCCTTCGGCAAAAAGGCGAATGAGGCTGTGGACATCAACCCGTACGGTATTAAATCGCTTCTTTCTAAGGCAGGCTCGTATCTTACCGATAAGAGGAATGCAGAAGCAGAAGCGCAAGCTGCGCTTGCGGAAGAGACGCGAATAGATGCTGTGGAGTGGAAGCGGCTCTTTCTTCAAAGCAACACAGGATCGCAAGAGTTTAGGAAACTAAAACTTTGCATTGTTCAAAAAGAAGACACGTTGGAATCGATTGCCAAACGATATCAGCTCAACCCGCGTGAGCTTCAACTCTTGAATCGTATGAGTGATCAAGAAATTTCAGTTGGGCAGGTTATTTATCTGCCTAGATAAATAACAGATACATAGGCAAGAGCCTTTGGCTGCTTATAGCGGCTGGGGGCTCTTATTCATACGAGGAGGCCCTTTTTTTTACCCAAAGGCTGTTGTACATGCACTGCTTGGTAACTATGAATATGTTATCTCATCCTGCTAGAGAAGGGTGAGATAAAACGAAATGATAGACAAATTTGCCAAGTTGCGTCATGCAAAAATTAGTCGTTCGTTGAAACAGGGTGTACAGATCAGCAACTGTCGCTGTGGTGTACGCAGTCCGAAACAAAGCGCAGTTGCCAAAAAAGGAATTCAGAAAAAAGTTAGACCTACACAAACTGTTCCTTGTTTGGTTTTATCTGTTTATGTTGCGCCAGGGTCATTGTTAACCCAAGAAGTGTTTAATACACATTGGAGAACGCTGATTAATCTCTATCGCCGTTGTGGAATTAATTTCGCATTTCGTTTTCGGAGTTCTCTCGGATTACCGGTTTTTAATCGCCTGAATGGACCCATAGTTAATCCGGGGGTTTTCCCTTGTGGTGTTACTTATGACAATCTTCATCCGTATTTTAAAGCATGGTTAGCATTTCGACCAGGCAGTTTCCCGCGTGACATTGCTATTTATTATGTAAAAGGACCGTTAATTGGTGGTGCTGTAGGGTGTGCACCGTTTATAACACCTACTGGTGTAGCCGTTGTTGTTACGAATGGTGCACCGGTGCAAACTCTTGCTCATGAAATAGGACATGTGTTAGGTTTGGGGCATGTGAACGATCCAAACAATTTAATGAATCCAATTTTATTCCCTTCATCCCTTCAGCTAACAGACAGTCAATGCATAATTGCTAGAAGGAGTACCCGAATCCAACTTTGCCCAACCAGAGCGAGAAGATCTCTTCTTCCAACTGGTCAGAGTGGTAAAGCACCACTCTATAGAAAACCTAGTCCATCGCTTATCATACCGAAAGGTAAAAAAGTAATTAAGAAGGGCCGTTACCCGTTAGCTTGATGTAGCTTACCCTCTCCCGTAACAACTTTCAGAATCAAGCATAATTTATGCATAAACGGTAATACTGGAATGATATATTGACTCTATTTCAAATGTTCGATATCATATGATGTAAACCATTTTGAGTAATATTGGAAACGTTGATAGGGAGTAGTAGGCGGTAAGCCCTTCAGAGAGTGGAACTGGTAGCGCTGAAAGGTTCCATAGGAAGCAACCGAACGAAGTCGCCCTGGAGTTGTGAGTGTGATTGTATGCGCCCGTTTATGCGGTGAGCAGCATTAGCATTCGCCGGCCGCAGCCGTTATCTGTTTGAGAGCCACGCGCTTCTTTTGAAGCTGCGCGGAATGAAGGTGGTACCACGGAAGCAAGCCTTTCGTCCTTTGCGGGCGGAGGGCTTTTTTTGTTTGAATGGACGCCAATGTGAGATGACTTACAGGCCTTATAAGCCTGTTTAACAGAGATAATAGTAATGGAGGTAATCCTATGACCGAAGCTAATGAGACCAAAGAACAATTGCAAATGCCTACTACGTACGATCCTAAAGAAGCTGAGCGCAAGTGGTATGATTACTGGATTAAAAATGAATTTTTCAAAGCGGGCACTCGTCCTGATGCAGAAACCTACACCATTGTGATTCCACCTCCGAACGTTACGGGAATGCTGCATATCGGGCATGCGCTTGATTTTACACTACAGGATATTTTAATTCGTACCAAACGGATGCAGGGTTATGATGCACTTTGGCTGCCTGGATCTGACCACGCGGGTATTGCTACCCAAACTAGGGTAGAGCAAAAGCTCCGGGAGCAAGGACAATCACGCTATGATCTTGGACGCGAGAAGTTCTTGGAGAAGGTGTGGGAGTGGAAGGAGCTATATGCGAATACAATTCGTGAGCAATGGGCCAAAATGGGATTCTCGCTGGACTATTCGCGTGAGCGATTCACCTTGGATGAGGGCTTATCACAAGCGGTTCGTGAAGTATTCGTAAGTCTTTATGAGAAAGGACTCATCTATCGCGGGAATTATATTATTAACTGGGATCCAGCGGCTCGTACAGCGCTATCTGACATTGAAGTAGAATACAAAGAGGTGCAAGGTGCCCTCTATCACTTAGAATACAAAACGACAGATGGAACAGGTTCAATCGTTGTTGCCACAACACGTCCTGAGACGATGCTTGGCGATACAGCGGTTGCTGTTCATCCGAAGGATGAGCGCTATCAGCATCTCATCGGCAAAATGCTGCTTCTCCCGATCGTGAATCGCGAGATTCCAATCATTGCGGATGAGTATGTTGAAAAAGAGTTCGGAAGTGGCGCTGTTAAAATTACACCTGCGCATGACCCGAACGATTTCGAAGTCGGGAAGCGTCATGACCTGCCGCAAATTCTTGTTATGGATGAAACTGGTACGATGAACGCGAATGCGGGGCCGTATCAAGGGCAAGATCGCTTTGATTGCCGCAAGCAAATCGTGGCGGATTTGAAGGAGCAAGGTGTTCTTATTAAAATTGAAGAGCATGTCCATCAAGTGGGTCACAGTGAACGCAGTGGTGCGGTTATCGAGCCTTATTTGTCAACACAATGGTTCGTGAAAATGCAGCCGCTTGCTGAGAAAGCGATTGATACGCAAAAATCAGGTAATGGCGTTAATTTCGTACCGGATCGCTTCGAGAAAACGTACTTGAACTGGATTGAAAATGTTCGTGACTGGTGTATTTCTCGTCAATTGTGGTGGGGACATAGGATTCCAGCATGGCACTGTGCAGATTGTGGCCAAATCACGGTAACACGTGAGGACGCTACGGCTTGTTCTCATTGCCAAAGCACGAATTTGAATCAAGACAATGACGTACTAGATACATGGTTCAGCTCGGCATTGTGGCCTTTTTCAACATTGGGCTGGCCTAATGAAACAGAGGATTTGAAGCGTTTCTACCCGACGAATGTGCTTGTAACGGGCTATGATATCATTTATTTCTGGGTATCTCGCATGATCTTTACGGGGCTGGAATTTACGCAGCAAATTCCGTTTAAAGATGTATTGATGCATGGTCTTGTACGGGATTCCGAAGGCCGCAAAATGTCAAAATCCCTTGGTAATGGAGTCGATCCGCTTGAAGTAATCGAGAAATACGGCGCTGATGCTATGCGCTATATGATTTCGACGAGCAGCACACCAGGGCAAGATCTACGTTTCCGTTGGGAACGTGTAGAGCAGGCGCGCAATTTTGCGAATAAGATCTGGAATGCATCTCGCTTTGCTTTAATGAATCTCGAAGGTGTAAACGCAGCAGATATTGATCTAACGGGTCAACTGGGTACGGCAGACCGCTGGATTCTGCACCGCCTGAATGAAACCGTTCGTGACGTGACGCGTCTAATAGACAGTTATGAATTCGGCGAAACTGGCCGCTTGCTGTATAATTTCATCTGGGATGATCTCTGTGATTGGTACATTGAGTTTAGTAAATTAAGCTTATATGGGGCAGATGCAGCTGCTAAGAGTAAAACGCAGTCCGTTCTTGCTTACGTTCTTGATCATACACAACGTTTGATTCATCCGTTCATGCCGTTCATTTCGGAAGAGATTTGGCAGCATCTGCCGCATGTGGGTGAGACCATTACGCTCGCATCTTGGCCAGTAGAGAATGAGTCTTTCGAATCGCCTGACGCTGTTCGTGAGATGGAACTCTTGATGGACGTTATTCGTTCCGTTCGTAATATTCGTTCCGAAGTGAATGTGCCAATGAGTAAGAAAGTTGAACTTCTTGTAAAGCCGGCTAGCAGCGAAACGCTGAGTATTCTCCGCAGCAATGAAGAATACCTGAAGCGTTTCTGTAACACATCCCTGCTCCAAATCGACGCAGAGATGGCAGCTCCGGAGAAAGCTATGACGGCTATCATTACAGGAGCTGAGCTTTACTTGCCGCTGGCTGGTCTTATCGACATTGCGCAAGAGCTCACGCGCTTGGATAAAGAATTACAATCTTTGCACGGTGAAGTAGAGCGTATCGAGAAGAAACTGGGTAATGAGGGCTTTGTTGCCAAGGCGCCAGCCAAGGTTATCGAGGAAGAAAAGGCAAAGCTTGCTGATTATGCCGATAAGCGAGACAAAGTGATCGCTCGATTGGCGGAGTTAAAGGGATAATTGTGGTAAATCAAACGAATGCCTAGTTACGAAAACAAGCTGATTCATATAGTAAATGAGGATGAGATCGATGGATAAAATCAAAGACACCCCTTCGGCTGAATTCCAGACCGCGCAAGAAGCCATTGCCTGGATTGTCGGCCGAATGGAGAAGCTCGGTATGAAACCGGGACTTCAACGAATGCAGATGTTAATGGAGAAACTAGGTCACCCCGAACGTAGACTGAAGTTCATTCATGTGGCTGGAACGAATGGTAAAGGCTCTACATGTGCCTATCTATCGTCTGTGTTGCAGGCTTGCGGATATGACGTGGGTACATTCACCTCTCCTTATTTGGAGAAGTATACGAATCGTATTCAAGTGAACGGAGCCGATATTCCGGACGACGTGCTGCTCAGACTGGTGAATGAAATGAAGCCAATCGTTGACGAGATTGCAGAGACTGAGATCGGACCTCCGACAATGTTTGAAATTTCGACTGCGCTTGCGATTATGCATTTTGGCAAAGTGGCATATCCCGATTACGTAGTATGGGAAACAGGTCTCGGGGGAAGGCTGGATAGCACGAATATTGTGAATCCCGTCGTAACCATTATCACAAATGTAGGCCATGACCATATGGAAATCTTGGGGGATACACTCGAATTAGTAGCAGCAGACAAAGCGGGTATTATTAAAGCAGGTGTACCTATCATTACCGCTGTTGAGCCTCATGAGGTTTGGAGTGTGATCGATCAAACAGCCAAGTCCAAAAAAGCAACACTCTACTCACTTGGTGGACAATTCAATTTCACGAATGTAACAAGTGAGCTAGATAGCCAAACATTTGATTTTAGCGGGCCGTTTCGAAATATTAATGGTGTGCCGATTACGTTAAACGGAGAGCACCAATTGAAGAACGCAGCTGTGGCCGTAATGACGCTTGAAGTTCTTCGTCAATATTATGCCTGCATCGTAGATGATGAAGATCTGTTCAAGGGACTCAAGGAGACACGTTGGCCGGGCAGGCTTGAGATGGTTTCGAGCGAGCCTCGTATATTACTAGATGGCGCTCACAACCCAGAAGGGGCCGCAACGCTGGCCGCCGCGCTTCAAAGTGTATATACTTATCATAAGCTTCATATGATGGTAGGAATGCTCTCGACGAAGAATCATACAGGCTACTTAAGGCATATACTACCATTGGTGGATACTCTTATTATTACGGAACCCGATTTTCATAAAAAAGGCGACGCTTCTATGCTCGCTGAGATTGCAAGAGAACTTCTGCGAGAGATGAACCGTGAAGTAGATATCATTATCGAGCGGGATTGGAAGCGAGCCTTAGAAACACTAACAAGTAGAACTGAGCAGGATGATCTGGCGGTCGTATCCGGCACGCTGTATTTAATCTCTGATGTTCGTTCTTGGATTACCTATCAAACCGATTCTGAAAAAGGATGGTGAGAACGGCGTGAGTCAAGCAGAACACGTACATTTTATAGGCATCGGCGGATACGGCATGAGTGCCATTGCCAAAGTCATGCTGGAAATGGGATACCGGATATCTGGTTCCGATCTGGCACAGCAAGAGCTTACAGAAAAGCTGAAAGCGAAGGGTGCTCAAGTTTTCATCGGACATGAAGCTAGGAATGTGTCGGGGGCTGATTTGGTTGTGTATTCAACCGCTTTGGCCAAAGACAATGTAGAAATGCAAGCTGCGGAACAATTGAACATTCCGATTATTCATCGCTCACAAATGCTTGCTCGGCTCATGAATGAACGCAAAGGCATCGCCGTAGCTGGAGCCCACGGCAAAACAACAACATCATCAATGATTGCTTTAGTCATGGAGATTTGTGGAATAGATCCGACCTATATCATCGGCGGCGAGATCATGAATGTTGGCAGTAATGCCAAAGCTGGCAAGGGCGAATTCGTCGTGGCAGAAGCGGACGAGAGTGATGGAACCTTCCTTCAATATCACCCAACCCTCGCACTTGTGAACAATATCGAAGCGGATCACTTGGAGAATTACAATGGTGATTTCGAGAATTTGAAGAAAGCTTACAAGCAATTCCTCAGTCAAGTTAGACCAGGAGGGAGAGCTATTGTTTGTCATGATGATGCGTTCTTACGTGAAATGATTCCGCATATTCAAAGCGAAGTTATTACGTATGGCATAGATACTGAGGCTGATTATGTCGCAACCGATATTACATTAGGCGACCGTAAGGTTACGTTTAATGTACAGTTCAAAGGGGCGTCACTCGGACAGGTTAGCTTGTCCGTACCAGGTAAACACAACGTATATAATGCACTAGCGACGCTTATCACCTGTTTGGAAGCAGGGCTTGCTTTCGAGAAAATTGCAGAAGCTATTCAGGAATTCCGCGGTGCAAAGCGTAGGTTCCAAGTGCTGGGAGAAGTTGCGAACATGTTGGTCATAGATGACTACGCGCATCATCCTACAGAGATTCAAGCAACCATTTCCGCAGCAAAAGCAACAGGCAAACGCATCATAGCTGTATTCCAACCGCAACGTTATACGCGAACCTATTATTTATTTGAACAGTTCAGCCGCTCATTCGATGAAGCTGATGAGGTTATTATCACTGATATTTACTCACCTGCCGGCGAGCAGCGAATTGAGGGAATAGATTCAGCCAAACTGGTTGATTTGATCCGTAGTAACAGCAACCCGAATGTTCAGCATATTGCAACTCGAGATGAGGTACTCACTTATTTGATTCAGCATGTGCAGCCTGGTGACTTGGTGTTAACCATGGGAGCGGGCGACATCTGGAAAGCAGCTGACGGTTTAGCGAAATCGCTGCGTAAGAAGTACGAACCGACTAGTTAGAAGAAAGATCGCTGCAAGCCAAATGGCTGGAGGCGGTCTTTTTTTGCTGAAAGAAACATAATGGGGTTCTCTCAATCATAATCTAGTAACAGAAGATTTGGACAAGACGACGCGGCGCTATGCCCGTTTCCAAATAAATTTTACGAGGAGTGATTGAGAGATGAACAAGAATAAAGCAAGAATCACCTACCGTTTCGATCCACAAGAAAAGTCGGAATCAACCCGTAGAGCATCGCGAGTACCCGATCAAGAGGAGAAAGTGATACCACTCTATCAGGAAGAATTTAAGGTTATAGATTCTACGATTGACCGTCATACGTCGGATGAGGTTACTCCTTATCATCAAGCGGAGAGGGAGCAAGTCGAACATTTATTTGAACCTCATGCTTTAAATACATTCACGACGGACTTTGGAAGCTGGAATAGTCAGATTGAAACGGAAGGTGAGCGAGTGGAACGCATCATTCGTGAGTCACAGGCAGCCCGTGAGAATCCAGCTGTTAGAAATCCGTCAACAGAGAGAGATGAGCCTACTTCTGACAGACATCGCGATGAGTGGTCGTCCTGGACGTCTAAGGAACCATATAAGGAACCGGGAACAGGTGCCAGATACGCGAAATCAACGAGTACACCTTGGATTCGAATTGCAACATCAGTGGCAGGAGCAGTGGTAACAGGTATTGCGTTTGGTTTCTTTGTTCTCTCCATGTTTTCAAGCGACCGTGATACCAAAGATACGGCATCGATTAAAAATACGATAACAGTTCCTTCGCCCAATGTACAAGCAGCAGCCCCATCGAAAGCACCAACTGGAGCAACTAAAACGACTACAGATCAAGCGGCTGCTATTCCGGCTGCTGCATCGGCTGTCACAGCGGTTCAAATTCCTGCGAAATCGTATACATTCCTTCAAAATGGTGTGTTTAGTACCTTACAGTCAGCTCAAGTTATCCAAGATACTCTGAAGAAGAAAGGGTTAGCCACTGCGCTTGACACGACAGATAAGCTGACCGTATTCGTCGGATTTGCCAAAAACCGAGATGACGCTCTCGCATTAAGAGAACAACTGCAAACAACAGATAAAACCATTGAGGTTTATATGAAAAATGTGGATATTCCAGCGGCCACAGGCATTCGTTGGAGCGGCTCGAGACCGGAGTCGGTTCCAACCTTCATTGCCGAAGGTGATAAACTAGTGAATACGATAAATGGATTAGCGCTTGTTCATTTGGCCGAGACGAAGCCAACCCCGCTTGCTGAAACGTCGCTGCAATCGATTCGTTCTTCCCATCAACTGCTTACGACATTGTCGGCCTCGCTGGGCGAGGGGTTAGGTGATGACACGAAGCCATTCGTGCAAAAAATGACCACATCGATCAACAGTGCGGTTCAATCGATGGAAGAGTACAAGAAGAGTCCTTCCGCGGCTATGCTATGGCAAGCTCAATCGTCCATGATGCAGTACATTATTGCTCAGAGAGAGCTGCTTAAGAAAATAAGCGTATCCTAATGAAAAAGCAGTGTGCCCAAAACTCTAAGGAGTTTGGACACACTGCTTTTTATTTGTAATAGCGATTGAGCATGGCAGCAATCTCTGCACGGGTAATGGTTTGACTAGGTTTAAACGCGGTATCCGTTATACCATCAATAATGCCCTTATTTCTTAGCACATAAATGGCCTTAGCACTCCATAATGTCTCAGGTACATCGTTGAATGATGCGGATGATGCTGCAGCAGGCATGTTATTCGTTGTGGAAGACGACATTTGTAAAAGACGATCGAAGAGAAAAGCGACTTCACCTCTCGTAATCGATTGATTAGGTCGAATCGTTCCATCAGAGTAGCCCTGCAGGAGGTTTAAGTTTTTGGCCTTGGCAAATACAGGGCTTGCCCAATGAGAAGAGGGCAGGTCTTTGTAACTTTGCTCAGCGGTAGCTTGGCAGCCGTAAACGATGGATGTCACAGTATTGCTCGGCTCACAGACGGCCTTCAACTTGCTGAACGTAAATACCCGGTCCATTAAAGTGAGAAATTCTGCTCTTGTTAAAGCACGTTCCGGTTCATACCGATTAGCAATACCTTCAATGATCCCTTTATTTTTCATCCGAATAATCGCTTCTCTGGCCCAATGACCAAGTGAATCTGTAAAAAGGGGGGGCGTATAAGCGGCAATACCATTTGTAATGCCCGCAGCCATTTTAGACCTGACCGAATCGCTTGCAAGCAAAGCTGCGTCACTTGTTTGGCTGAGAAAAGCGGTTTCTACGAGAATACTCGGAATGGTTCCCATTCTGGCTACATAAACAGCACTTGGAACGAGACCTAGGTTTTTGGTGCCGGCAGCAGCGACTAGTGAATCCAAAACACGCTGCGCGAGGTCTTTGCTGTACGGCGTTAATTGTTTCATTGCTTCACTTGCTGGATAATCCTCTTGTGGATAATCATTGTCGTAGTAGAGAACCATGGTTCCTTTCGTTTTGCCGTCCGGATGCGCATTGGCATGGATAGATACGAATAAATCCGCTTGTAGAGTATTTGTAAATTCGACGCGCTGTGCGAGTGACCAATAGGAGTCATCTGTTCTTGTTAAGACAACTTCGTAACCTTTTGCGACTAGCTCGTCCCGTACCTTCTGGGTGATGTCCCAATTGACATCTTTTTCACGAAGACCGTTTACACCTGTTGCTCCAGGATCACTTCCACCATGTCCGGCATCGAGGACAACTTTGTAAGCGAATGCTTGATAAGGAAATGCAAATGTAAGTAATAAGGATAAAAGGATAAGTCTTTTAAGTAGAGTCATAAGTTGAAATACCTCCGCTAACTATCTTACTTGGATCGGCTTACGTTGTAAGCTGGTAAGAATCACCATCCTATCATATTTTTACTTGGAAAAAAGAAGAGTCAACCCGTATAATAGGGCTTGTACATAAAGAGAGGATGACAGGAATGAAAAAAGGTACTTTCACATTGATCGTATTTTTAATCGTCGGTTTGATTACCGGGATTATCATAGGCCAGCTGCTGGCTGCAGTGCCTGCTCTCGCATTTTTGACCAAATCGGCGCAAATTTCATGGGAGCCCAAAGCCGATTTACAAGTCGTGAAATATGAGTTCCATCTTTTGGTGAAACTAAACCTGTGCAGTATTCTTGGATTAGTGGGGGCGTACCTCCTGTATCGTAAGGTGTAACTGGATTGTATTTGGAAAGCCATATTAAATATTACAATCAGCTAGGAGTTGTTTCTTTTGAGTAATTCCCCTAAACAAAGACTTATTCTTGCTTCGTCTTCGCCGCGGAGGCAGGAACTTATTCAATCGCTTGGTTTACCCTATATCATTCGAGTGAGTGACGCAGATGAGACCGTCGAAGAAAAAATATCGCCTGCTAAGCTCGTAGAAGTGCTCTCTTTGCGTAAAGCCTCAACTGTCTTAGAAATGCTTGAAGCCAATGAAAAAGAAGGAATCATCATCGGTTCTGACACTGTTGTTGTCTATCAAGATGAAGTTTTAGGTAAACCAATGGATGAGCAGGATTCTTTCCGGATGCTTAAAGCACTGCAAGGCAGTACGCACCAGGTTTACAGTGGAGTTGCTTGTGTGGACGCGGCTACAGGTAAGCAGGTAGTCTCTCATCGTGTGACACATGTGAAGATGAAGATCATGTCTGACGCACAAATTCTACGTTATATCGCCACAGGAGAACCTAAGGATAAAGCTGGTTCTTATGCAATTCAAGGGATCGGGGCAACGATCGTTGAATCTATTGAAGGTGATTACTTTACCGTTGTTGGATTGCCGCTTTCTCTGCTCAGTGACCTACTGCTAAGCTTTGAAATTCAAGTTCTATAATCATCAGAATCCAAGCTGGAATATATGTCCAAAATAGGACTCATACATTGACTGTGTAATCTGTAACGGTTACAATGACAGTAAGCGACATGACTTCGCATTCTTCAGGGAGGTATTTGCCATGAACAGCGAATTTACAATAGCCGTCCACAGTCTCGTATTTCTGGCTCATTTACCGGATCATATGGCAACCAGCGAAGAAATTGCTGTGAATGTATCTACCCATTCTGCTCGTATACGTAAAGTTATGGGCTTTCTACGAAAAGCAGGTTACGTTTCGACCAAAGAAGGAATTGGTGGCGGATTCATACTTAGCTGCAACCCGAACGAGGTGACACTCGGCGAAATTTACCGATTAACTTGTCAAGGTTCCTTGAAACCGAGCTGGTGCTCTGGTGATGAAAATAAGACCTGCGTCATTTCATCCAAAATGGATCTATTGATGGGGAAGGTTTTCATTGACGCAGAGAAGCAGATGGAAATATACTTTGATGGACATACCATCGGCAGTATGCTGGAACAAATCAGAGCGTTCGAATGTCCACAATCGAATAAAGAGCAATTGTCCTAGAAGCCCTCGGATCTACAAATCCGCGGGCTTTATTTTGTTTTTATGAGTACTTATCCGTATGAATGGGATGCGTTTAAGTAACACAACCTACATAATGAAAGAGGGGAATTCATGGAAGTCACAAGTTTGATGTTACGAGAAGTACCGCAGGAGGAAAGACCTAGGGAGCGAATGCTCCAATACGGAGCAGGTGCATTAAGTCATGCAGAACTGCTGGCCATTTTACTTCGAACAGGGACTGTATCGGAGTCAGCGCTGCGTCTAGCAGGTCGCATATTAAGTGAAAGCGGCGGACTGCGCAGCCTTGTTGACATGAGCAAAGATCAGCTTACCCAAATCAAGGGAATCGGTGATGCGAAGGCTTTGCAAATTCAAGCCGGGATTGAGCTCGGACGCAGACTGGCTAAGAGTACATTTGCGGAACGAGTTACGATTCGTTCTCCCAAGGATATCGCAGATTTAGTGAGTGAAGATCTTCGCTATTTGCAGAAAGAACATTTCGTTTGCTTATTTCTCAATACAAAGAACCATTTGCTTGCGCAGGAAACATTATCGATGGGCAGCCTGAACGCGTCCATTGTTCATCCTCGTGAAGTGTTTCGCGCGGCAATCAAACGCAGCAGTGCTTCGATCATCTGTGTACACAATCACCCTAGCGGTGATCCAACTCCAAGTCCGGAGGATATTCAGCTCACACATCGTCTTATGGAGGCAGGAACTATAATTGGTATTGAAGTGCTTGATCATGTTATCATTGGTGATCAGAGATTCATAAGTTTGAAGGAACAAGGGTTTATGTAATATAATAGATATCGCAATAGGAAAGGAGCAACTGCCATGTTCGGTGGTTTTACGAAAGATTTAGGAATTGATTTAGGTACAGCGAATACACTGGTTTATGTAAAAGGCAGAGGAATTGTCGTTAGGGAGCCGTCCGTGGTTGCTCTACGTACTGATACAAAAACAATCGAGGCTGTCGGAGACGCCGCTAAAAAAATGATCGGTCGTACACCAGGCAATATTCGTGCAATTCGTCCGATGAAGGATGGGGTTATTGCTGATTTTGAGACGACCGCGACGATGATTCGCTACTTCTTAAGACAAGCACAGAAGCAGCGTTGGTTGTTCCCGCGTCACCCCAATGTTATGGTTTGTGTGCCTTCAGGCATAACAGCTGTTGAAAAGCGTGCTGTTGAAGATGCAACGAAGCAGGCTGGAGCGCGCGAAGCTTACACGATTGAAGAACCTTTCGCAGCAGCGATCGGTGCCGATCTTCCCGTCTGGGAACCAACTGGAAGCATGGTTGTCGACATTGGAGGGGGAACAACGGAGGTTGCTGTCATTTCTCTAGGAGGGATTGTAACGAGCCGTTCCATCCGAATTGCAGGCGATGAAATGGACGAAGCCATCACTCAATACATTAAACGTACGTATAACTTGATGATCGGTGAACGTACATCCGAGACGCTTAAGTTGGAAATCGGGTCGGCACTTCCTATGGACAAGCCTGAGTCGCTCGAAATACGAGGACGTGATCTTGTTTCTGGATTACCGAAAACGTTAAGCGTTACTTCCAATGAAATTACGGAATCGTTGACGGACACGGTGAATGCGATCGTTGAAGCTGTGAAGGTTACTCTTGAGAAGTGTCCGCCTGAATTATCAGCGGATATTATGGATCGGGGAATTGTGCTCACGGGTGGCGGCGGCTTACTGCGTAATCTTGACCGCTTGCTTGCCAGAGAAACCGGAATGCCAGTACTCGTCGCTGAGAATCCGCTAGATTGTGTGGCGATTGGAACAGGTCGCGCTTTGGAAAATATCCATTTGTTCAAGAACAGATCAGGATCCAGTTCGAGATATAAGCGTTAATATTCGTTAGAAGGTGCTAATTTGTTTAAATTTATGGGCAACAAGAGGTTAATTTTTCTGATGTTCGGTCTAGTCTGCTTCTTTATATTGATGGGACTGACACTCGGGAACCGGGCACCCATGACGTGGCCGGAGAAATTTGTTAAAGACTCGGTATCATGGACGCAAGGACTCTTCTATAAGCCCGCTGCGCAGGTAGCGGGTTTCTTTGAAGACATCCGTCAGCTAAGAGTTATCTACGAGGAAAATAAGACGTTGAAACTGACTCTTACGCAGTATGCACGAGATACACAGCGTTTGAATGAGCTAGAATCACAAAACAAGCGATTAATGGAGGCCCTTGGCTTCACAGAAAGACAGCGTCAGGCTAATGTGTATACGTATCGCATTGCTGAAGTCGTAACGATTGATCCAGACCCATACAACAAAACGGTCACGATTAATCTAGGCGATAAAGATGGAATCAAGGAGAATATGGCCGTCATGACCGTAGATGGGTTGGTCGGCAGGGTGAGCAAGGTGTTTGGTTTCCACTCTAATGTTCAACTACTCAATGAAATCAATGATACCGATAATAATTCTAAGGCGATTGCGGTTACAGTTAAGGGAAATGAGAGTCAACCCTTTGGGATGATTGAGTCTTACGCTAACACCGGTGAACTTGTGATGAACAAGGTCGAACATGCTGACGATATGAAAATCGGGGATACAATCATCACATCAGGCATGGGGCAAGTATTTCCTAAAGGCATTGAGGTAGGGACAATCTCTTCCATCGGTCCAGGGGAATTCGGCATTACATACAAGGTTATGGTGAAGCCCAAAGCTTCGTTCAACCATATTCGTGAAGTGTTTGTTGTCGAAGTCCCGGAAGTGAAATGAGGTGAGCCGTTAAGTGATTCGACATCTATTGTGGCTCATTTTACTCGGTTTGTTTATCCTGCAAGGAACCTTGCTAGTTTGGCTGATCCCTTCATCATGGCAATCTAATGTTAATGTTACACCCCATTTAACACTTGTATTCATTTTGTTTATCGGACTTTTTCATCATCGTCATACCGCTTTAATTTATGGACTTTTGTTCGGACTATTGCATGACTTTAACTATTATGGATCGATGCTAGGTGTATATTCCTTCGGTATGGGGCTTACTGGCTATTTGGCCGGACTGGCGCAGCGAAGGCAGCCTAATTTGATTTTTTATAACTTACTCATAACAGGCGTTGGTTTGCTCTTGTTTGAGTTTATTAATTTTGGTATCAATCGGTTGTTCAAGCTCATTGATATTGATTTGAAGTTTGCTCTCACCCATTACATGCTTCCAAGTGTTCTATTTAATCTGCTAGTCGCCTTGATTTGCTACGTTCCCATCCGCAAGCTGCTTGAAGGAAAGCGGATTGTGCCGTCCGGAAACGAAGATTAATTTTCCAGGCTCTAGGCAGGAGAATCCAGGACATGAACCGAAATGTATAGGTTGGGAGGTCGTAGCGCAATTATGTCTGTAACAAAGCACCATGTGATGATAAAAGGGGTCAAGGATGGCCTTGTTTTTTTGCTAAACGACGCATGCGAATGGCAGATCTTGCTGCAAGAGCTGCAGCACAAGCTTGAGAAAACGCATCAGCAAATATTGACTGGACCGATTATTCATGTGCACGTTAAATTAGGCAGCAGAGAAGCGACCGAAGAACAGAAGGAAGAAATTAGGTCCGTCATCAGGCAAAAAGGCAACCTGCTTATCCAATCGATCGAAAGTGAGTCGCCTAGAGAAGAAGCTGCAGAAGAGACTGTGGTTTCTATGACAACGCTCAAAGGAATGATTCGATCGGGACAAACCCTACACAACGAGGGTGATTTATTATATTTAGGTGATGTTAATCCTGGCGGAACGATTACATCTACAGGGAACATTTATATAATGGGGTCTCTTCGCGGCATGGCTCATGCGGGTGTGGATGGTGATGAGAAAGCGATTATTGCTGCCTCTCATATGCGCCCCACGCAACTTAGGATTGCCGGAATCATCAGCCGTCCACCAGATGAATGGGGAATCGATGAGGCTTTCATGGAATTTGCTTATGTCAAAGAAGGTAAAATGGAAATAGACAAGCTGCACCAGCTTCATCGTATTTGGCCGGAGCCGAATGTGAAATAATCGTTTGTATTTATGAAAATAGCGTGTGGGGTGAGAAAATATGGGAGAGGCAATCGTCGTCACTTCAGGAAAAGGTGGCGTTGGTAAAACTACGACATCTGCGAATCTTGGAACGGCACTAGCGCTTTTAGGGAAAAAAGTTTGCATGGTAGATACCGACATTGGACTGCGCAATTTGGATGTGGTCATGGGTCTGGAAAACCGTATTATTTACGATCTTGTGGATGTTGCTGAAGGCCGTTGCCGTTTGCCGCAAGCCTTAATTAAGGATAAACGCTTTGATGAGCTTTATCTTTTGCCAGCTGCTCAAACGAAGGATAAGCATTCCGTATCGCCAGAGCAAGTAAGGGATATTATACTGGAGCTCAAAAAAGATTTTGAATTTGTCATTATCGACTGTCCAGCTGGCATCGAACAAGGCTTCAAGAATGCCGTAGCCGGAGCAGACAAAGCGATCGTTGTTACCACACCGGAAAATGCGGCTGTACGTGATGCTGACCGCATTATCGGTTTGCTGGAAAATGAGAAAATTTCCTCACCTAAGTTAGTCATTAACCGCATTCGTCCATTGATGATGAAAAAAGGCGAGATGCTGGATATTGATGAAATATGCTCGGTTCTCGCCATAGATTTGTTAGGGATAGTTCCAGATGACGAGCATGTGATCAAAGCTGCCAACTTAGGGGAACCCACTGTCATGAATCCGTCGTCGCGCGCTGCTATTGCTTACCGTAATATCGCTCGTCGCATATTAGGAGACACGGTACCTCTCATGCAGTTGGAGGACAAAAGTGGCTGGGTCAAACGTATGAAAAAGTTTATCGGAATAGGTTGATCGTCTAATGCTTGCCAAACTTAAAAACATAGATATTCCTATTGTTGTCATTTTGATTGCTTTTATGGTCATTAGTACGATGCTCGTGTACAGTGCATCTATCGATCATCCAAAAATTAATGTTAGTATCACGAAAATACTTGTCTTATATGGTGTTGGTCTAGCAGCGTTCGTTGCAAGCAGCTTATTTGATTATCGAGTACTAATCAGAATCGCTCCCTATCTTTATGGTATCGGCATCTTTTCTTTGGTCGCTGTCTACTTTTTTGGGACGAAAATCCATGGGGCGCGTGGCTGGTTTGAGCTCCCAGGTGGCTTAACCTTTCAACCGGCGGAGTTAGTGAAATTAATTCTAATCGTGGCTGTTACTGCACTGCTGGCAAGACGCAAAGGTGATTTACTGCAAATCAAGAATGATATTATCCCAGTCTTTGCAGCCGTGTTGTTACCGTTTATCTTGGTCCTCATTCAACCTGATTTGGGGAATGCGATCATTTTTGTGATCATTCTTATGGGTATGATTTGGATTGGTAATATTAAATACTCGCATGTCTTACTTAGCACAGTCGTACTCATTGGTGCTGGATTCTTGCTCTTGACGTTATATAAGTATTTCCATCAATCCTTGTTTGATATGCTTAAGGGTTATGGTTTTAGTCATTGGATGGATCGTATCGATACATTCCTTTATCCGCAAGACGTGTCTGCTGATGATAATTATCAAGTCCGAAATGCGGTAAGAGCGATCGGTTCGGGAGGATTAGAAGGCGAAGGTTTTCTGAAAGGCACCTCTGTTCATAGTAATTTCATCCCATTTGCGTATTCCGATTCGATTTTCGTCGTAGTCGGTGAGGAATTCGGTTTCCGCGGATCAGCGGTTCTATTGTTGATCTATTTTTTACTCATTTACCGCATGATCCTCATCTCGATCCAGAGTACTCAGCTTAGCGGAGCTTATATTGTGGTCGGTGTTGTTTCCATGTTCGTCTTTCAAATTTTTGAAAATGTCGGGATGATGATTGGTATCATGCCGTTAACGGGAATCACACTTCCATTCGTCAGTTATGGGGGAACTTCTCTCCTGATTAACATGCTTTCATTAGGCCTTGTGATGAGTGTAAAGCTGCATCAGGAACGAGAGCCAGAATTTTTCTAAACGTATATGAAATTCAAGCCCTTGACCTTTGGTCAGGGGCTTTTTTTGTCCACATAATCTTGTCCCTCTTCTCATAGGCTGTACAAAGGTAAAGGATGGGGAGGGGCTTCCATGGAAGTCAAAGATAAAGTGAAACAGCGTAGGATAGAACGACTTCGCAATTTACGCGAAACGTCAGATCCTTCTAACGGGAGTGGGAGTCCGGTGAGACCCTCTCGATTTAGGGAGAATTCGTTGCCCATACATCATCATTCCGAAGTACCTCTCTATGTGGATCCCGAATGGAAACGGCGAATGGAGGATCCTGAGTACGCATGGCAGCAAAAATTATTAATGGACACAACATTAGTCGGGCGAGATTATCTGAGGGATGGTGAAAGAGGGCTATTAGCGCCGCCTTCGCCTCGTAAGATTGCGGTCAAGCTGTTCATTAGCTGTGTTTTGTTTGCAGCGCTGTACGGGATGTTCCAGCTTAATCAGCCTTGGGCTAATAAAGGGAAGCAAATCGTGACCGCCTCTCTTACACAGTCGTACGATTTCTCGTCACTGTCAGCTTGGTATAGCGATAAGTTTGGTGGGTCACCCTCGTTCATTCCCAGTTTCAACCGAGAAGGGAATGAGGCCATAAGAGTGAATGCCTCTAAGCGTACCTTTTTTTCTCCTTCAAAGGGAAGCATTCTTACGCGATATGACGGAACTTCCCACATGGGAGTTAATTTGAATACCATTGAATTTGCACCGGTTTATGCGTTGGATACTGGTCAGGTCATTTTCTCCGGTGCAGCTGCAGAAACGGGCCTAACGATTGTGATACGCCATCCAGGAGGTCTTCAATCCTTGTACGGCGGATTGAGTGAGGCCAGTGTCGAGGTAGGTGACTGGATGAAAGTTGGTGAGCCCATCGGTAAGGCTTCCAAGAAGGATCCTGCGAAGGGGACGCTGTACTTTGCCGTTACGAAGGACGGGCATCCTGTCAATCCATCGGATGTGATCAGCTTTGATTAAATGGGCCGGAACTACGTATCGATTCCACCCCTTATTTACCCTAATTATGATTGGTTCAGCCATTACAGGCTACTTCCTGGAGGCTGTTACGTTATTTGGCATCGTACTGGTTCACGAGATTGGTCATTTGGTTGCTGCCAACGGCTTTGGGTGGAGGGTGCGGGAAGTACAGCTTCTGCCTTTTGGAGGAGTCTTGATTGTTGATGAGCTTGGAACGGCTCCGACGCGTGAAGAGCTGATAGTCTCCCTAGCTGGGCCGCTGCAGCACGTATGGATGATTCTCGTTGCGTTGCTGATGAAATGGGTGGATGTGGGCGCAAGCAGCTGGTGGGATTACTTCATTGAAGCTAATTTGATGATTGGCTTATTTAATCTTATTCCAGTCATGCCGCTCGATGGTGGCAAAGTAATGCAGTCATTGTTAGGGTATTTATTGTCTTACCATAACACGATTTTATATACAGCATGGATCAGTATGATCTTAAGTCTGGCTATTATTGTCATAGCTATCATCCAACTGGTCAATGGACAACTCCCGCTCAATATATTAGTCATCGGTATTTTCTTGCTTGTATCCAATTGGTATGCCTATCGGCAGCTGCCCTATCACTTTTTTCGCTTTCTTATTGGTCGAGGGAATCGAATGAGCAGGCTTTTGAGCCGCGGGACATTAGCACAGCCAATTGTCATAACGAGACATCGCACAATGGCGGAAACACTGAAACTTTTTATGCGGGAAAAATATCATTTAATCTATGTCGTAGGAGAAACGGGGCGCATACAAGCCGTATTGCCGGAACAGCAATTAGTGAGCGGTTATTTGGATGGGAAAAAACCGGGGAGTGCAGTTTCCGATCTTTTCATGTAAAATAACTGTTGAGGTGAACGTGTATGAAGCAACTTATAATTCACTGCGCACCTGATCTTACACAAGCGGCATTGCTTGAAGAAAGTCGTCTTGTTGAGTATGATACGCAGTATCCGCTTGATTCTCAAAGAGCAGGCAGCATCTACATGGGTCGCATCGTCAACGTCCTTCCCGGCATGCAGGCGGCATTCGTCGATATCGGTCTTGCGAAGAATGCCTTTCTATATATAGACGACCTCCTACCCGTCCACTTGGACAAGCAGCCTAAGATTAAACCCTCAATAACGGAGCTCGCCGAAGTAGGTCAGACGTTGATGGTGCAGGTAACGAAGGATCCGCAAGGTACTAAAGGTGCAAGAGTAACAACGCATATTTCCATTCCTGGCCGTTGGATTGTTTACATGCCAGACGCTGATTATATTGCTATATCCCGTAAAATTGATTTGGAAGCAGAACGACAGCGCCTCAAACAGCTAGCCGAAGGCAGCTTGCTTCCTGGTGAAGGTGTTATTATTCGAACGGGTGCTATTGGTCAAAGCGAAGAAGCTATTCGTGATGATTTGCAAAATTTACGAGAATTATGGAGTTCCATTGTATCCAAAATGGAAGAGGCACATGCGCCCGCGCAGCTATATCAGGATCTTGATCTCCTGCCTAGATTAGCCCGTGATGTCATTACGGATGACGTTCATGAAGTTTGGCTGAATGATGCCAAAGTGTACGAAGAGATGAAACAGTTACTTCGTAAGCAGCAGCCGAGTTGGCGGGGACGCGTAGCTTATTATGACCGCAAGATACCGTTGTTTGATCAATTTGGTGTTACGGAAGAGCTGAATCAGAGCTTTAGACGTAAAATTTGGCTGCCTAGCGGCGGATATTTAATATTTGATCAAACCGAAGCACTTACCGTGATTGATGTGAATACAGGAAGGTATACCGGATCCATTGATTTAGAACAGACAGTCACCGATATTAACCGAGAAGCGGCGAGTGAAATTCCAAGGCTTCTGCGGCTTCGTAATATAAGAGGCATTATTATTGTTGATTTTATAGACATGAGTTCGGAAGTGAATCGAGCAGCCGTGATGGAGAACATCACACAAGCCGTGCGTAAGGATCGCTCCAAAACGATTATTGTTGGTTGGACCAAGCTAGGCCTGCTGGAGATGACGCGTAAGCGGAAATAATAATTGCATTACAAAATGTTTCTGTGATATAATACTCGGAGTGTGTTGTTTAGGCATGCTGTAACCGCACGAATCGGGTTTAAGCACGGATTGGATTTGATCCTAACCGTCACCTGGACAAGGCGAGTCTGAGACATGAGGAGGTAATGAAAATGTACGCAATTATTGAAACAGGTGGTAAACAGTACAAAGTTCAAGAGGGCGATGTTCTTTACATCGAAAAATTGAACGCAGCTGAAGGTGAAGTTGTTTCTTTTGATCGTGTGTTCTTGGTTTCCAAAGAGAGTGGCTTAGTAGTAGGTGCTCCATTGGTTGCTGGTGCTTCAGTTTCCGCGAAAGTGGAAAAACACGGCAAAGGCGCTAAAGTCATCGTTTATAAGTACAAGCCGAAAAAGAACTATCACAAAAAGCAAGGTCATCGTCAACCGTACACAAGAGTAGTAGTTGAGAAAATCCAAGCGTAAGAGGCAGCCTTATGATCTATGTGACCATAGAGCGTCTTGCACCGGATTCACCTCAGATCTCATCTTTTGTAGTGGAAGGCCATGCTGAATATGACGTACCTGGCAAAGACCTAGTCTGCGCTGCAGTATCGGCGGTAACGTTTGGTACTTATAATTCGATTGAATCACTGACAGGCGTGATTCCCATTCACGAGATGGAACGAGGCTTGATGGATGTTACAATTCCAGAAAGTACACGATCTGTTCCGGAGACATGGAATAAGGTCCAATTGATTCTAGAATCGATGGTCGTCATGCTACAAACCATTGCAGACAATTACGGTGACTATATAACGATTGAAACAATCTATCACAAAGGAGGATAACACCATGTTGAAATTGGATCTCCAGTTTTTCGCTTCCAAAAAAGGGGTGGGTTCCACAAAGAACGGACGTGACTCACACTCTAAGCGCCTTGGCGCTAAACGTGCTGACGGTCAAACCGTTACTGCTGGAAGCATTCTCTACCGCCAACGCGGTACGAAAATTCACCCAGGAACGAACGTAGGCATCGGTTCGGATGATACACTTTTCGCTTTGGTTCAAGGCGTAGTGAAATTCGAGCGTTGGGGCCGCGATCGCAAAAAAGTGAGCGTATACCCAGTTGATGTAGCTCCTGTGGCTGCAGCTTTAGAAGCGTAATATGAATCCCTGGCGAGCGATAAGCCCGCCCAGGGATTTTTTTCTAATTGGAAACAAACCTAATATAGGGATCTTTGGTCGGAGACCAAAGTCTCTCATCTAATAAACGCGGTTACTCATCTCGAAGGGCAGAGGTTTTCTCATTTGTTTGGTGAAGTTTGCTAGTACATCATGATATACTGGATGAACGGACACAAAGCAGGAGAACGGAGCGAACGGGAAATGAAGCGAGCGGGCAGCACGCAAGTTTATTTATTAGCACTTGTGCTCATAGGATTGACGGGAATGATGTTTGTGGAACCCTGGATTGTCAGGGGTGCATTACTACTGATCATAGTCTTTTGCGGTTATACCGCCTTCAAGTTGGAAGCGAGTAGATTGGAAGAGAAGTGGAGCCAAGAGCTCCGTCAACAGGAACAACAGTCTTACCAGAAGTTAATTCAGGTCATAAATCGCTTACGTCACGATTGGATGAACGATACCCAAATTTTGTTTGGTTATATTCAGTTAAAGAAGTTTGATAATTTACAGCCCTATATGGAAAAAATAAAAATGACTATGCAGCAGGAAAGTAATCTCTCCAAGTTAGGTATTCCATCGTTAATTGCTTTCTTGCTAATGTTTCGCGTCCAGTCGAAATCATTAGAGCTGGAAGTTGAATTAGATCAAGAAATCAATCTTGGACAACTTCCTCTGCATGACGGCCTCATCGAAAGAGTGGTTCGTCAAACTGTGGAATGCGTTCATGAGCATGCTGCGGCAAGCGACGGTGAAAGTGGTACACTCAGCTTGGAATTTGATGTTCAAGAAGATAGCTTACTGCTTGATTTTGTATATCAAGGCCCCTATAACCGGGAGCAACTTGAGAAAGCTGTGAAGGAAACCCTACTTTCGAAAGTAAATTCTTATTCACTGGAGCATAATGATTGGCAAGAGGAAGAAGCGGTCATCACATTGCGGTTACCGTTTCGTACATAATAAAGGGATCTTTGGTCCAAGACCAGAGTCTCTCCTTAGTTGAGGTGTAGAAATGTTTGTTGATAAAGCGAAGATATTTGTTAGAGGTGGCGACGGTGGCGACGGTTTAGTTGCTTTCCGCCGTGAGAAATATGTACCAGAGGGCGGACCAGCAGGTGGCGACGGAGGAAATGGCGGTGATGTTGTATTCCGTGTAGACGAAGGTCTGCGTACATTGATGGATTTCCGCTATCAGAAGCACTTTAAAGCGGAACGCGGCGAGAAGGGCCGTAACAAGTCAATGCATGGTGCTAACGCAGAGGATATGGTTGTACGTATCCCTCCGGGCACAACTATCATCGATGATGATACGCAAGAGGTTATCGCCGACTTGACGCGTCATGGTCAAGAGGTTGTTGTGGCCAAGGGCGGTCGAGGCGGCCGAGGCAACACACGCTTCGCAACAGCACGTGTAACAGCGCCAGAAATTGCTGAGAACGGCGAAGAAGGCGTGGAACGTTGGGTTGTACTAGAGATGAAGGTCATGGCCGACGTCGGCTTAGTAGGCTTCCCAAGCGTTGGGAAATCCACGCTATTGTCGGTTGTCTCTGCCGCAAAACCGAAAATTGCGGCGTATCACTTTACAACCCTTACCCCGAACCTCGGGGTTGTGGATGTTGGCGATGGACGCAGCTTCGTCATGGCGGACCTTCCCGGTCTTATTGAAGGGGCCCACGAGGGCGTGGGACTTGGTCATGAGTTCTTGCGTCACGTAGAACGGACGAGAGTGATTGTGCATGTCGTGGACATGTCTGCTGCAGACGGCCGCGATCCTTACGAAGATTTCCTCAAGATTAATGAGGAAATTAAGCTCTATAATGCCAAGCTGGAGCAGCGTCCGCAAATTGTTGTGGCCAACAAGATGGACATGCCGGAATCAGAGGACAATCTGGCTTTATTCAAGGAGCAGATGGCGGCAGATGGCAAAGAGTTTGAGGTTTATCCGATCTCTGCTTTGACACGAGGCGGTGTGCAGGAACTTCTTTACAAGATCTCGGACATTGTAGAAAGTATCCCGAATGCTCCTGAAGTAGAGGGTGTAGCTGATAAAGAAGAGCGTAAAGTGTATCGCTTCGAGAAACGCGAGGAGAATGATTATACGATTCGTCGAGAGAACGATGTATTCATTGTTGAAAGTCCTTCAATTGAGAAGTTGATCAAACGAACGAATTTCAGCACACAGGACGGTATCGCTCGTTTTGCTCGTATTTTGCGTAATATAGGAATCGATGACGAATTACGTAAACGTGGAGCTGTCCATGGGCAGACGATCCAAATTGGTGATTTTGACTTCGAATTTGATGAGAAGCATTAGAACGATTGAAACACTTATCCTAAGGATGAGTGTTTTTTTTGCGTTCGTCTCGCACGCTGTAGCTTCCTTGCATCAACTTTTATAAATACTATCAACCTAGGACGGCGTAAACCGTTCTTTTTACGTTAAAACGCGGATTTATGTCATAAAACTTGACACATAAAAAGAAAAAGATTACGATTTTACTAATAATTATAGTTATATGTAAATAAATATAACATTCAATGAAGTGTAACTATATGAGGAAGGAGGAATTTAGATGAAAAGATGGATTCAAGCGATGGGAACCGGTATGCAAGGATCACGTGATTTATCTTATGAGGAAGCTGTAGAAGCCGCACATGAGATGGCCAGAGGAGATTCCACTGATGCTCAATGCGCAGCTTTCTTAATGGCCCTATGTATGAAAGGGGAAGCTGACGAAGAACTGATGGCATTCATTGATGTTTTCCGCAGCTACTCCTTGAATTACCATACTTTTGCGGATTCACTCAATTGTGCGGGACCGACGGAAGGCCGGCAATATTTTCCCATCACACTGCCAGTTAGTCTCCTGCTTGCTTCAGTGGGTTTCTCCCAGGTGCTGCATGGAGGTGATTCACTTCCGCCGAGACAGGGGACCGCTATGAAAGAACTATTAGAAAGCTTCGGCGTTGCGATAGATTTGTCAGTGAAAGCATGGGAAACGATGTTATTCCACCTGCATATTGGATTTCTTCATACCGAACAGCTTTGTCCGCCGCTTGGGAAGCTGAAACAGGTTCGCGAGCAGTTAGGATTGCGAACTGTGATGAATACCGTTGAGAAAGTTATAAATCCCGTACGTTCAATGAATATGATTATTGGCGTCAATCAGCGAAAAGCGATGGAATCTCTGATTCCCATATCCATCCGATCTGGCTTTCAAAATGTGTATATTGTCAATGGGATTGAAGGATCCGAGGATTTGCCCATCTACCAGAACAGTACAATAAGGATCGTAACCCCATGGGGAGATGAGTCCCGAGTGGTTGAACCGCAGAAATTTGGTTTTCTGAGTGAGCCCCTGCTGCCATTAAGTAAAGATGATCAGGTTGCCATGGTGCGGCGCATTATTGCTGGAGAAGATTCAGAGGAATTGAAGCGGGAACGTGATCATGTCATTTTTAATACGGGACTTCGATTGACTTGGTTTGATAAAGTAGGTAGTTATGAAGAAGGCTTTCAACTAGCAGAATCGCTGCTGCAAAGAAAAGAAGCCCAAAAAGTCATGCAGCGATGGGTGGATCAGAGTCACCACTTTACGCTTCAGGATCATCCGAAAGAACGTGATTCCTCCGCCAAAATTGGATAAAGGCCTTTCCTAAGTGCTGTGTTGTATTCAGCTAAAGGAAGGCTTTTTTTGTTTCCATCTACTAGATGAATTAGAGGAATAATGCAATTTAATTGTGCTCTTACCCACTAAAAGAATGCCTATATTACGAATTGATATGAAGGAAAACAACTTTCGAAGCTAGGTAGTCTGGCTTAACGGAAGATGATGCTATAATTCTCGTTCTACAACCCAAAATGCTAGGAGGCCAACACCATGAAAAAACAACTACTGACCCTCGTACTTGTTCCAGCACTTATCTTCGGTGCTGTCACAATTCCTTTACCTAAAGAAGCTTCGGCTGCATCAACGGGTCAAATTATTAACAGTGTCAGTCTTCGCCAAAGTGCGGATGTAGATTCTAAGCGTATCCGGTACTTGAAGGAAGGCGAGAAAGTTACCATCCTGTCCAAAGTGAACAGTTGGTGGTACAAAGTGAAAGCCTCTGATGGCCGTGAGGGCTACATAAGCACAAGCGCCAAATACATAAAAGCATCAGGTCTTACTTCGCCTGGCGATTCCAATACCGGCAGTGGTTCTGGAGGTTCAACAAGTGCAAGTGTTCAAAAGATTATTGCTGCGGGTAAAAAGTATCTAGGAACGCCCTATGAATATGGATCAAGTCGTGATAATACAAAAACGTTTGATTGCTCTGACTTTGTCCGGCAAGCTTTCTTAGATGGCATTGGAAAGAAACTGCCAGGTGACTCTAGAGGACAGGGGAGTTATGTGAAATCTCTCGGGCATGCCAAAACAAATTGGCATGATCTGAAGCCTGGCGATCTTATGTTCTTCATGTCTTACAAAGGGACAAGCCAATCGAATTACAGCGGTATTAATAAGTCTAAACAGACCATTACGCACGTGGCCATTTACTTAGGAAATGGGCAAATCTTGTCGACATACTCCAAAGACAGTGGTGGTGTTCGGATAGATTCTATCGACAATCGGCACTGGGAATATCGTTTCTTATTTGGAGGCAGTGCGTTATAATTAGCAATACAAAAAGGCAGAACTCGAGAAATCGATGTCTGCCTTTTTTGCTATTCTTATTAAGTCTGCAGGGGATCTACTAATGGGTTCCAGTGGATAGTAGGTTCACCTGTGTCCGGTTGAATTCCTGCTGAGCCTACCCAGGGGTGCTCAGTAAGGCCTACGCTGAAATAATGTTCAAGCAAGCATCGAAAAATAAAAGGGATTGGGCGCTCCAGCACATGTTCTTTAAGAATCCAATGTAGATCCCCTTCGGGTGTGACGATTCGCGGGTTCACATCCGTGGTTCCGATATAAAAAAATTGCTGGCGAACTTCTTGTCCATTCAATCGCAGTAAAACATACTGCATGCGCAGCCCTTGGATTTCATCATGCTCAATGCCAGTCTCCTCCCACACTTCGCGCAAACAGGCTGCCCGCGGGTTATTTAACTCACTTGGCTCCAGGTGACCGCCAATAGCAGCCCATAGACCTGGCGAAAGCGAACGCGTTAAGGAGCGTTTCATCATTAGTAATTCGTTCTGGCTGTTCCATAGGAGAGCCGTAGACATCATGCGTAATGTAATCATGGAGGCGATCCCTTCTAATCTAGTACTATCAGCTTATCATAGTGTAGTTAGATGCTGCAAAAGATGAAAGAATGAGATGTGAATTGCCTATTGCTTCAATCCGTACGATTCGATATAATGTCCTCTATAGAGGAACATTGGTCTTTCCAGAGAGGACGGTGGTGAAGTGCCGGATAGCAAAGAGTTTTTACAAACGATCAAGCACACCGGTCCTGAGAGGTACTACTTAGTCCGGGAAGATATATTGCCAGAAGGAGTACTCAAAACAGCTCAGGCTAAGGAATTGCTTGCACGTGGTGAAGTGAAAACAATTCACGATGCCGTTGAACAAGTCGGACTCAGTCGCAGCGCTTTCTATAAGTATAAGGATGGTATTCATCCTCTCAGCAAACTGGAACGAGAGCGCATTATCACAATATCCATGGATTTGGAGCATCGGTCCGGGATTCTGTCGCGTGTACTGGCTCTCATTGCTAATTTGGATGGGAATGTGTTAACGATACATCAGACAATTCCTCTGCAGGGTATGGCGAATGTCGTCATTTCGGTAGAGACTTCCTCGATGGGGGAAGAGATCCGTCAAATGATTAATCGACTTCAAGCGCAAGATGGGGTCAAGCGTGCCATGGTCATCGGTCAGGGCAGTTAAGATAGAAAAATTATTCAGGAGGTAACATACATGAAACCCATCAAGGTTGGTTTGCTAGGATTAGGTACAGTAGGAACAGGTGTTGTCCGTATTATCGAAGGACATCAAGAGGATTTACAGCGTCAAACAGGCTCGTCCATTGAAATTTCAAAAATTTTAGTACAAGATAAGTCAAAGCTTCGTAACATCTCAGTGGATGCAGATAAACTGACTGAACAAGTATGGGACGTTATTGGTGATAGTGAGATCGATGTTGTCGTTGAAGTTATGGGCGGTATTGCTGCTACCAAAGAGCATATATTAACTGCGCTAGGCAACGGCAAGCACATCGTGACGGCGAATAAGGATCTTATGGCCATGCATGGTGCTGAAATCTTGGCAAAAGCTGCTGAACACGGCTGCGACGTATTTTACGAAGCTAGTGTTGCCGGCGGTATTCCGATCATTCGTGCACTCGTAGAGGGCTTCTCCTCTGACCGTATTACGAAGATTATGGGCATCGTGAATGGAACAACTAATTACATTTTGACCAAAATGAGCCAAGAAGGCGCTGCTTATGCCGATGTCTTGAAAGAAGCACAAGATCTTGGTTATGCAGAAGCAGACCCAACATCTGATGTTGAGGGGCTGGATGCAGCTCGTAAAATGACCATTTTATCGACACTTGGCTTCCACGCAAATGTTGCTCTTAGTGATGTTGAAGTAAAGGGCATATCGAAAGTATCCAAAGAAGATATTCAATATGGCAAAAAATTAGGATATGAAGTGAAGCTGCTTGGAATTGCCGAAAACCATGATGGTCATATCTCTGTGAGTGTACAACCTACTATGGTGAAAAACTCGCATCCGCTTGCTTCCGTGAATGGTGTATTCAATGCTGTGTATGTAACAGGTGAAGCAGTAGGCGAAACAATGTTCTACGGTGCTGGAGCAGGCGAACTGCCGACGGCAACATCCGTCGTAGCAGATTTGGTTGCCGTTGTGCGTAACTTGAGGCTGGGCGTGAATGGACGAACAGTGCTGGCACCTTACAAAGAAATGAAGCTGAAGACGGACGAACAGATTGCTTCCAAAAACTTTATTCTTCTGCACGTTGAAGATAAAGCGGGCGTACTTGCACAAATTACACAAATTTTTGCTCAGCACGAAGTTAGTTTGGAGTCAGTGTTCCAGCACCCGAACCAGTCCAATCCGAAGGCTGAAATTATTATTATCACACATGATGCGAACCAAGCCAGTATGAAAAATGTGCTGAGACAATTCGAATCTATGGATGTTATTCACGCCATCAAAAGCGTTTATCGCGTAGAAGGCTAAATTATTGAAAAGAGGCGCAATTTCGAAATGAGTTATAAGGCAGTGCAAAAGGTAAGAGTGAAAGTGCCGGCAAGCACGGCAAACTTAGGTCCTGGCTTTGACTCACTGGGGATGGCCTTGAACTTATTTGCTTGGATTGACATGGCGATCTCGGATGAAACGACGATTCATTTAATCGGTGATCAGATGAACGGAATTCCAACGGACAAGTCCAATTTAATTTATAAAGTTGCGCAAATGGTATTTGAACAGGCGGGCGTTTCTCACCCTGAGCTGGATATTACCATGTATAGCGATATTCCACTCACACGCGGTCTAGGCAGCAGCGCGTCAGCCATTGTTGGTGCGCTTGCCGGCGCCAATGCCCTGATCGGCAACAAGCTCACGCAGTATGAGCTGTTCCAAATCGCGAGCCGCCTAGAGAAGCACCCGGACAATGTCGGGGCCAGCTTGTTCGGCGGGATCGTGGTTGCGTTCTGGGACGGTGAGAAAGCCGAATCTATTCGAATAGAGCCGGACGCTAACTTGGAAGTGCTGGTGGCGATACCAGCATTCCAGCTTTCTACAGAGAAGGCGAGAAGCGTCATGCCGAAGCAAGTAGCCATGAAGGATGCGGTGTTCAACCTCAGCCATTCATCCTTGCTTGTTGCCGCGCTAAGCACAGGCAACCTAGGAATGATCCGCCATGCCATGAAGGACGCGCTGCATCAGCCTTACCGTGCAGAGCTCATTCCGGGCATGAAGACGCTGCTTGAGCAATCGGAGAACCATGGTGCGTTAGGTGTTGCACTTAGCGGAGCTGGACCGACGATGCTTGCGCTAGTGGATGCACGAAGCGGCCAGAAAGAGGAGCTGGAGGCATTCTTGAAGGATACACTTGCTGAGGAAGGAATCGAAGCACAGATGCTATGGTTAAAGCCGAGCGTAGAGGGTGTTGCGGCAATTCTGCTAGAAGAAGATGACGGGGATCTGTTATCCTTCGTTGAAAGGGAGGTTCTTGCATGAAGCGGGTTGCCATCTTAGGACCAAGCACCTTTTCGGAAGAAGCCACCCGTCATTTTTTGGGTGAAGACTTTACTTACGTTTCATACAAGCTAATTTCAGAAGTGTTCAATGCGACAGCATCAGGTGAAACGGAACTAGGTGTCATTCCCATTGAAAATACGCTTGAAGGTTCCGTTCATTTGCATGTCGACTGGCTCGTTCACGAGGTTGATCTGCCCATTCGGGCGGAGTGGGTTTTTCCCATTGATATGAATCTTATAGGGTTTCCGAGCCCTGAAGGGCAAACGGAAGCTTCGAATCCATATGGACACATTCGTAAGGTGCTATCTCATCAGGTCGTCCCTGCACAGTGCAGTAGATTTATGAAGCAGTATTTGAGCGAAGCAGAGTTTGAGCAAATAAGCACTACAGCTGAAGGAGTACGTATTGTATCAACGCTGCAGGACCCTACCGTGGCTGCTATCGGAACGGCTATTGCATCTACAAATTATGGTGTTCCAATGCTGCAAAGGGAAATTCAAGATCATAAAGACAATATGACCCGTTTTCTGCTGGTTGGTAGCGAAGCGTCAGAACTGAAATCCTCGGAAAACATGAAAACAACCATTCTGGTCACGCTGCCTGAAGATTTCCCAGGTGCGCTTCATCAGGTGCTCTCAGCTTTCGCGTGGCGCAGAATTAATCTTTCGAAGATTGAATCCAAGCCAACGAAGAAGAAACTTGGTACTTATTATTTCTATATTGATATTGCTGGTTCCCTGGATTCCGTTCTCCTGCCATCTGCCATTCAAGAGATTGAAGCGATTGGTTGTCAGGTTCGAATTTTGGGTTGTTATCCGAGTTATTCGTATACGTGTTAATACCGTTCTTCCCTTGCGTTCATTACGCGAGGGATTTTTTTTGTCCAAAAGGGGCAAAAGCCTAGGAACCTGCATAAACTGTAATATCATTGTGACTAAGCGAATGCTTACGAAGCAAGTTTTCTTGCGAGAACTCGAGTTAATGCTTACAAAGGCAGGATTTCTAACGAAAACTCGAGTTTAGGCTTACGAAGTAAGTTTTCTAACGAAAACTCTAAGGAGGTATGGTGTTGAAAATTCATATTGTCAAAAAGGGCGATACCCTGTACGAGCTTGCAAAAAAATATCAAACCACATTGGACGAAGTCATCGCACTTAATCCGCAAATTGCACAACCGGATCAACTTGACATCGGGATGAAGGTGAAAATACCTTCTAGACCGAAGCCAGTAGATCCACCCGCTTCAGATTATGTCTATAAACACGTTGTGGAGCAGGGTGATAGCTTATGGAAACTTGGTAAGGCTTGGGATGTACCTCTTCAAGAGATGATTAAAGCAAATCCTCATCTGAAGAATCCCAATGTACTTATGACGGGAGAAATTGTTTATGTGCCCAAGATGCATCATGAGCAGGTAGGAGTTAAGCCATTATCGATGTCGAAACCATCGACAGAACCATTTGAGCCAGTACCTTCGGCTCAACCATGGACTGCTGCAGATTCGTACCAGCAACCATTTATGCCCATTGCAGAAGAACCGATAAGTCAAATGCCGTCAGCGCCGCCAGCACCGTCAGCACCGTTTGTAGAAACGATGCCTCTGGCTGAGCAACCGTTTGTACCTTCGCCGATGCCCTCTGCGCCTGAGCCTGGTGTTATTGGTCTCCATGCACCTTACGAGCAGCAAGCGGTTCATCCTTTCCAGCAGTTTCACATTACAGCGACTGAGGTATTTGCTTATCCAAGTTCTGAGCAACAAGAGATGCCAACATATCCAGCTTTTTCACCGTATCAGCAGTCACCATATGAGCAATTTCCGCATCATGCAGAGCCAACCTCCTATCCAATGAGTCAAGATGGCTGTGGCTGCGGTGGCCCATCGATGATCGAACAGCCGTGGACGACATTCCCGTCGGGGTATCCAACTGGAACCGTAGAAAGTCCGTGGGATGGTTATCAGCACGGTTTTCCTACAATTCCTGGGTTATATCCACCAGCTTCTCCCTATGATATGCAACCAACTGCACATAATCCATATGACTATCAGCAGTCTCCTTATGATATGCAACCAACTGCACATAATCCATACGACTATCAACAGGCTCCTTATGGGATTCCTTATGCTGGAGCTCATTACCAGGCTCATTATGAGTCGCCAATTATGCCACAAGTCCACACGCATGAACTAGCGCAAGAGACCGATACCGAAGAAGTTGTTGAAATTGACATCCGTAAAGATAAAAAAGCAAATAGGTCGAGCAGCGGCAATTCTTCCAAAAAAGTCAAATTGTCAGGTACAGAAGCACTCAATGCTTTCTTGAAACGGCAGCAGAGAGCTTCTGAAAAGCAGGAAGCCAAGCAAAACTCACCTTGGATTAACGTCTGAAAAAGAACAAGAAGCCTCCTAACCACAGGACTTGTGGAATAGGAGGCTTCTTAGTTCCGTTATGCTAAGGATTAGGCAATCATACCCAATGTGAAAAAGGTCATTAAACCGACAACAAAATTCATACCCCATTTTTTACGCAGCAGTTCACGTCCGCGATGTAAACGAGTTTTTACTGTTGTAATCGGTAAGTTCAGTTTATCACTTATTTCCTGAAGGGAAAGCTCTTCCAGATAGTATAGCGTAATGATACTTCTATATTTATCAGCTAATTTATTAATGGATGTATGCATATGCTCTTGAACTTCTGTTTGGAGAACAACGTGCTCAGGAGACTGATCTTGACTTGCAAGCTTACTGTAGTAGCTGTAATCATCGTCATAATCGTTCAGCTCAGCATCTAAGGATTGAACAGGCCTTTTTTTGCGCAGCAAGTCTATGGCGACATTTTTACCAATTCGATAAATCCAAGTAGAGAAGTTCTGACTTTCATCAAAGTGGTTTAAGTTCAAATAAACACGGATAAATGTTTCTTGAACAATGTCCTCTGAATCAGGCCTGTTATGCAGCATACGAAAAGCAAGCTTCTGTATTTTGTTACGGTATAACTCGACTAGCTCCACGAAAGCGTTGCGGTCACCCCGTCTGGATAATTGAATTAATTGAAGTTCTGCCACATTCATGCTGTTCCCCTCCTAATATAGGGATCTTTGAGCTGGCTCAAAGTCTCTCCTTTTTGGGATCTTTGAGATTAGCTCAAAGTCTCTCCGTTTATAGTTTTCTCATGAAAACTTGTATCGTAAGCTTAGCATTTGCCTTTTTAAATATATATCGGATTCCCTGGATAAGTATGAGAATATTTCATCTACTTCTGACTATATCATTTCTGTGGCTACAGTCAAATTATAAAGCTAGGGAGAGCTCATTTTATATCCATTTGTTACCGAATTCATGGAAGTTTGGTGACTTTTCTGAGATGGTGATGGATATGAGGCTGAAGTTGAACGCGGTGAGGTTACACCTGATTCATTTTTTTGTACTTCATTCCAAATGGCAACTGCCCCCCACAACAGGACAACTCCTATAATTAGGAGTGTTGTACGTTTGATTCGTTTTCTACCGTTCATGATAAGGGCTTCACCGTCCGTCTTGATTGGTTTCATACTCTCCCTCTATGGTAAATGATGTATAGTGTCTCATGCAAATGGAAACAATACGGAAAAACGAGAATAGAAGGGGATATCGGTGAATGTACTACAACTTTTGAAGCATTTGAAAAGAAAGCTGCGTTGGAAACGTAGTTGGTTGACTTTAGGAATGTTCTTTGCCGTCGTTGTGGTTAGCTATATATTATATGCAACTGAAAGCCTTCTAAGTGCTGGTGATAGCCCGAGTGGAGCCGTTAGATCGACCTTTGCTGGACTTACACCGGTGGATGATCAACGTCTTCAAGAAGCGACGACAACGTTGAAAAGTATAACGAATAGCAGGGAGAGCTATTTGCTTAAGACTTATGTTTGTGGCGAGGAGCGCAGTCAGTTGGGCCTGCAGACCCCTCAAGAATTATTGAAAATGCAAATGAAGCACCCTAATTGGTTGCTGAGCATAGGTGCGAATGGAGATGTCACTTTTACCGAAAGTATCGATGATTTATCGCCGGCATGCAAGGAAAAGGCGGTATTCGGCATCGACGGAAGCAGCAATCTGTCCCTTTTTAATGGAACACCAGCCAAGGATAATGTGATTCGAACATTTTTTCAATTGAACATTAAGCATTTAGAAAGCAGTCTTCCACGCGAAACGGTGGAGCAGCTCCATGAAGGGATTCGAGTCACTGATTTGGAGGAGTATAATAGCGTATTATCAACTTTCAGTGATTATGCCATGCCGCCACAAGAGACTGAACGGGCAATGACAAGACCTTAATTAAGGTGATAGTAGGATGAAGAGGTAGATCGGGAGATTCCTGAGTCTATCTCTTTTTTTTGTTATCTGCTATAATGAAATGACTACATATGTTCGCTTTTTTAAAGATGGGAGAGAATGGCTGTGCGTATTCTGGGTATTGATCCGGGGATCGCGATAGTTGGTTTTGGCTTTATTGATAAGATCGGAAGTAAGCTCATTCCTGTGCAGTATGGTTCAATTCAAACCGAAGCACACACGGATCCTGGGATCAGGCTGAAAGATGTCTATGATGCTACGACGCAATTAATAGAGAAGTATAAACCGGACGCGATGTCGATAGAGAAATTGTTCTTTAATCGGAATGTAACGACGGCATTTACAGTAGGACAAGCGCGGGGTGTCATGATTCTTGCGGGTGTTCAGGCTGGGTTGTCGATAGCTGAATATACTCCGCTTCAAGTTAAACAATCCGTTGTTGGCTACGGGAAAGCAGAGAAACACCAAGTGCAGGAAATGGTCAAAATATTACTAAAACTGTCCCAAGTGCCTAAGCCTGATGATGTAGCCGATGCGCTTGCTATTGCTATTTGCCATGCCCATTCTTCTGCTTTGCAATCTAGGATAAATGAGGTTAGGAAAAGATGATAGATTTCTTAAGAGGGAAAGTTGCTGCACGCGAGAGCGACTATGCGGTGCTGGATGTAAATGGCGTAGGTTATCGTGTGTTTTGTCCGAATCCCTATGCGCTGCCGCATAAGGAAGATGAAGCTGTCACGATGTTCATTCATTATCATGTACGTGAAGATGCTCATTTGCTATTCGGTTTTATTTCACGGGATGAGCAGTCCTTGTTTCGTTTATTGCTAGATGTGTCGGGAATTGGGCCAAAGGTTGCGCTGGGCATTCTTGCTGCGGGCGGAAGACCAGAGGCTGTTATTCTAGCAATTAGCCAAGAGAATCTAGCGTTCTTGACAAAGCTCCCAGGCATCGGAAAGAAAACAGCACAGCGGATTATCTTGGATCTGAAGGACAAATTGGGTTCGGTGAGCTTCTCAAGTCCGGAAGCTGCGGTAGCTTTAAGCGTGGTTGGATCTGCTCAGCTGACCGATGGCGGTCATGCCTGGAGCGAAGCGAAGGAAGCGTTGATGACGCTTGGTTACACGGAAGCTGAAGCTGATCGTGCTTGGTTGCAAGTGAAGCCAAAAGCGAATCCGTCTGATTCTGTTGATGTGTTGATGAAGCTTGCGCTGCAAGCTTTGTATACGATGTAGTGAATGAGGATTGGGCATGACTTAGCGAATGCTTACGAAGTCAGTTTTGCTAAAGCAAAACTCTTAGGAGGATCGACATGGACAATGACCGGATTATATCGGCTAATTTAATGATGGAGGACAACACGATTGAGTACAGCCTACGTCCTCGTTATTTGGCCGAATATATCGGCCAGAAGCAGGCGAAGGAGAACCTCAAGATCTATATTGAAGCTGCCAAGATGCGTAAGGAAGCGCTTGATCATGTGCTGCTGTATGGGCCACCTGGGCTTGGCAAAACAACTCTGTCCAACATCATCGCCAACGAGCTTGGCGTGAATATAAGAACGACCTCCGGCCCTGCGATCGAGCGGCCGGGGGATTTAGCTGCCATCCTGACGAATTTGCAGGAGGGCGATGTGCTTTTCATCGACGAAATTCACCGCCTCCACCGTACAGTGGAAGAGGTGCTGTATCCGGCGATGGAGGACTTTGCCCTTGATATTATCATCGGCAAGGGGCCGAGTGCACGCTCGGTGCGTCTAGACTTGCCGGCGTTTACCTTGATCGGCGCGACGACACGTGTCGGATTGCTTTCTGCGCCGCTGCGCGACCGTTTTGGGGTCGTCAGTCGGCTGGAGTTTTATACGGTGGAGGAGCTCACCTACATCGTCAGCCGAACGGCCGACATCCTACAGGTCGGCATCGTCGGTGAAGCTGCGCGCGAGATCGGCATGCGCTCGCGTGGAACACCGCGAATCGCGAACCGCTTGCTGAAGCGGGTGCGCGACTTCGCGCAAGTGAAGGGCGATGGCATTATCACGCTGGACATCGCCAAAGAGGCACTCAAGCTCATACAGGTCGATGACCTTGGGCTTGATGAGATTGATCATAAGATGCTGCGCGCCATCATTCAAAGCTTCCAGGGCGGCCCAGTTGGGCTCGAAACGATTGCCGCCACTATCGGCGAAGAGAGTCAAACGATCGAAGACGTCTACGAGCCTTATTTGCTGCAAATTGGATTCTTGCAGCGTACCCCTAGAGGCCGGATGGTAACGCCTCAGGCCTATCATCATCTAGGTTTACCGGTGCCGGAACAACGGTAATTCAAGATCTTTTGCCACTGCTGAAAGGCGGGCAAAAGATTTTTTTTCTTTATAGGAAATTATAATAGATGCCGATCTGTGGATAAGTGTTGTAAAATGAAAACGGAAATGGAAGGGATACATGTGGGGAGGCAGTCCCACGGGGACGTGAATACAGAATTACGGATATCCTCTAAAACCTAAAAGGACCGTCAGGGTGATCTTCCCAACCGCTCCTTTTACTAAGTAGCCAAACAATAATTGTTCAACCACCTGTGAACATATTCTCTTATATCTGTTTCCCAAACTCAACACGTATCGGCATCACCAGATTTTAGCGGAACGTAGAAGCTTTATTTTTCTCAAAAGGGCGTAATTCACGTTTTCGCGGAACGAGGAGCCTCTATTTCCCGCTTTCGAGGTGGAAAAACCGGTAAAACGCCAAAATAGCGCCCCTACGTTCCGCGTGCGGGTCCCGCATCGACATAATCACCTAAATAACGTCTCCTCGTTCCCCGCGATCCTAAGATTTGCAGCCTAAATGTTCGAAATCACTCCGCAGAGTTTCGCTTTCAAGCCGACCTATAATCCAGTGGATTTGACCACTTTTTTGTTTTCCGTCGAGTTTGCGGAGCAAGAAAGCGTATTGTTTTTTGTTTCTTTGTTTTCAGTCGAGACTTAGTATTATTTTCATTCTTGGGGGTGGCGTCGGTAGATGTCATGGTGTTTCTATAAATTAGAGGTGTATGTCGGGGAAATCGCTGATTCCCGAGCGAAATGTATTGCAATATTGTACTCTCTACAACAATTTCATGGCTTTATGAGGTTTTACACAGCGATTGTTGTACAAAGTACAACAGTTTAAGGCAATACCTCACCATTTAGACTCCTAAAGTTGAAAATTGTTGTATTTTTTGCAACATGAGGAGGAATATAGGGGAAATCCGAAAGAATTGTTGCACTTTTTACAACAAGCGAATCCTTTAAGCTTTAGCAGAAGTTTTTTCAACAAAGGAGTTCAAATACATAAGATAGATTAGTTTATGGATGTTTTTTGCCTATGTAAAATTCTATCAACCAAAACTTCTTCCAATTTCTAGAGTCTAATTTAGTAGAATGCTGCAAAAGAAAGGAAATTGTGTCGAATGAATTGGAGAAATAAGCTGCTTACCCCTAAGAGAATAGCTTTAATAACGACGGCTGCTTTGACCTTTGGAACATTCTCTGCGCTGGTGCCCCATGCAAATGCAGAGGGGATCAAACACTTGGATCAGATTCGTGTTGCACTTTTGATAGATTCAACCAAATATAAGAAAGTAGAACCTGTAGTTACCCTTACTGCATCTGGCGGTCTGGATATTGCTGTACGTAATTCAGCCGGTACTGCTGCTAAACCGTGGGCGTCGATTCCGGATGCTTCAATTCGAATGTCGATTGATCAGTATAGTGTAATTATGCTCGAAACGATAGACTACATAGCAGCCAAAGCCTTATATGCTAAATTAGCTGCGATGCCCGAAGATAGCTATGTGTTAAGTAGAGTGAAACAAGGCAGAACCGTGTACCAAGTTTATTACGGCAGCTTCGCCTCTAAGGAAGAAGCCGAGGGCGCTGCGGCGCAAGCGCTTAAAGATACAACAGTTTTGGCGTTAACGAAATCGGCTCCTCCTGTATTTAAAGGTCCTCTGCATTGGAGTGCGGGTACGTATGCTGATGAGGCGGCTGCTTTGCAGCAGTTGCTTTTGTTTAACCAAGCTGGACTCGATGCAGATATTGCGCTGCAAGAAGATGCGGCAGGTAAACTAACCTATAGCGTATGGGTAGGTAATGAAGCTACTACAGGACAGTTAGAAGCAGTAAAACAGGCAGCGTTACGCGCAGCTCCCAACTTGCCTTTACAACCCGTGAATATGAAATCATCCTATTTACTTCGCAGATCGGATGTAACGGCTTCCTCGAATGGCTCCGCTGCGGTGCTTCATTATGCCGCGGCAGCAGGCGATCAAAAGACGGTGATCCATCCGAAGAGTCAGGGTATTACAATCAAGGAGCGGGCTAACCTCAGTTACCGCGGAGACATGGAGATAAGTACCTATCATGGTAAGTTAGCCTTGGTGAATGAAGTGCCGATGGAGCAATATTTATATGCTGTCGTAGGCTCAGAGCTTAGTTCCGGTTGGCCAACAGAGGCGTTGAAGGCCCAAGCTGTAGCTGCCCGTACTTTTGCAATCAAACAGGGAAATAAGTATGAGATAGCACAAGTTACGGATACAACGTTAGATCAGGCTTACTATGGGATACAAAAGGAATTTACTGCGGGAATACAAGCTGTTGATGCGACAAAAGACGAGGTATTATCAGATAAAAATGGACTGATTTCACCTGTATTTTCTTCAAATTCAGGCGGGATGACTGCGGATCCCTCTGAAGTATGGGGGAATCCATTAGCTTATTTGCGTAGTGTACCAAGTCCGGATGATGGTGCTGAAAAAGGGAAGGCCATCTGGTATCGCATTCAGTTAACCGATGGTAGAACGGGCTACGTACACAGCATGTATCTCAAAGACAGTGGTCAGAAGGGTAAAGAGGGCGCTTCTTACTACGAGGCCACGGAACAAGGTGTAAATGTCCGTATGGCTCCTTATGTAGATAATGCAGCTAATCCTTCGATCGCTCAACTTTCCAATAAAGAGAAAGTGTTAGTGTTGGGCCAAGAAAAAGAATCGAATGCCTATTCTTGGATTAGAGGTCCTTACACTGGTGATGAGATTAAAAGTAAATTAGCGGCAGCCAATGTAATTGTAAGCGGAGATCTGCAATCACTTGAAATATCGAAGCGAGGACCTTCAGAGAGGGTGACCGAACTTAAAGCGAACGGAGTTGTGGTGAAGGTGCCTTATCCCGATGCCTTACGTGCGGCACTTGGGGGATTACCCAGCACCCGGTTTGAAATTGTACAAGCAGGAAGTTATACTGGTAATACCCCAGATCCAATTGGCCTAGCGATTGCTGGTGCAGGAAGTAGTGAGACAAGTAGTGCTGGCTCTGATTCGGTCTATGTGTTGTCTGGTGGTCAATCACAGCCTACAGCATTGAAGATAACCGATTTAACGGCTTTAGGCACAGCGGGACAGTCGAAACCGACGTCTCCGTCAGTAACCCCTGTGATCCCTCCTAATCCACAAACGTCAGGTCAAGGCAATCAGTTCATTTTCCGTGGAACAGGCTTTGGACACGGACTTGGCATGTCTCAATGGGGTGCAAGAGGTTATGCCGAATTAGGCTACGATTATAAGAAAATACTTCAGTCTTATTATGCTGGAGTCAACATAACTAAGGAATGAATACACAACATGGATGTACAAGCTTTCGATTTTGAACTACCAGAATCATTGATTGCCCAGACGCCGCTGCTTGATCGCACGGCGTCTAGACTTCTTACACTGAACAAACAATCAGGTGAGATTAGTCACCGGACTTTTGAACAACTAATTGATTATGTAGAAGCCGGGGATTTGCTCGTGATGAATGACACACGAGTCATTCCAGCACGGCTTTTTGGTGCGAAGAAAGACACCGGCGCCAAAGTGGAGATTTTGCTCCTGAAGCCCCTGGGCGAGGATCGCTGGGAAGCCTTGGTAAAGCCTGGAAAACGCATGCAATTAGGGGCTGTGGCGGTTTTCGGCGTGAACGCCAACTCAACCAATGGAGAACAACCCTTGTTAACAGCGGAAGTTGTGGAAGTTGGAGATATGGGTGGTCGAGTGCTCCAATTTAGTTATACAGGCATTTTCAATGAGATTCTAGATCGATTGGGCGAAATGCCGCTTCCTCCTTATATTAAGGAGCAGTTGTCCGAGCGAGAACGCTATCAAACGGTATATGCAAAACATGAAGGCTCAGCTGCTGCACCAACGGCGGGCCTGCATTTTACCGAAGCCTACTTGGATAAACTTCAAGCTAAGGGTGTTCGTCTTGCATTTGTCACCTTGCATGTTGGGCTAGGGACTTTCCGTCCTGTATCTGTGGACACCATTGAAGAACACCAAATGCACGAGGAGTATTATATGCTGTCAGCTGAAACGGCAGCTCTAATTAACGAAACCAAAATGAATGGTAAGCGTGTGATTGCCGTGGGGACTACATCTGCGCGCACGTTAGAAACGGCAGCTGGCTTAAGCCGTAAGCACGCAGGTAATGAGACTGACGAACAATTAGTTATTCAACCTTCACAGGGCTGGACTTCAATTTTTATTTATCCGGGGTATACGTTCGGTGTGGTGGATGCTTTGTTAACCAATTTCCACTTACCTAAGTCAACCCTGCTTATGCTCATTAGCGCAATGGCTGGGCGAACGAATGTGTTGCAAGCTTATGAAGAAGCTGTTCGAGAACAATATCGCTTTTTTAGTTTTGGAGATGCTATGTTAATTTACTAAGATCAGTAGTCAGAATGACGCTTAGAATAGGAAGTGGATGTATTGGCAGCAGCAGTTACGTACGAACCAATCAAAACATGTAAACAATCCGGAGCACGTCTTGGACGCGTTCACACCCCTCACGGAGTCATTGAAACGCCAGCCTTCATGCCAGTTGGCACACAGGCAACGGTAAAAACGATGAGCCCTGAGGAATTGAAGACAATGGATGCCCATATTATTTTAAGTAATACTTATCATCTCTTCATCAGACCGGGTCATGATATTGTGAAAGCTGCTGGCGGTTTGCACAAATTCATGAATTGGGACCGACCTATTTTGACAGACAGCGGCGGGTTTCAAGTATTCAGTCTTAGTAACATGCGTAAGATTACGGAAGAAGGCGTACAGTTTAAGTCCCACTTAAATGGGGACAAGCTATTTCTTTCCCCAGAGAAGGCCATGGAGATTCAGAATGCACTTGGTTCTGATATTATGATGGCTTTTGACGAATGTCCTCCTTTTCCGGCAGAGTACGAATATGTGAAGAAATCACTTGAGCGTACGACGCGGTGGGCCGAGCGTTGTCTGCAAAGTCATAGCAGACCGAATGATCAAGGATTGTTCGCCATCATTCAAGGCGGCATGCATGAAGATCTTCGGAGGTTGAGTGCTGAGCAGTTGACTTCCATGGATTTCCCGGGGTATGCTATTGGTGGACTGAGTGTTGGAGAACCTAAGCATTTAATGTATGAAGTGTTGGATTACACAACACCTCTTATGCCTGCGAATAAACCTCGCTATTTGATGGGTGTAGGTTCGCCAGATGCTTTAATTGAAGGCTCTATCCGCGGTATCGATATGTTCGATTGCGTACTGCCAACAAGGATAGCTAGGAATGGGACATGTATGACTAGCGAAGGCCGTCTTGTTATTCGTAATGCTAAGCATGCGACCGACTTTGGTCCGCTGGATCCTAAATGTACTTGTTACACCTGTAAGAACTACAGCCGGGCTTATATTCGTCATTTAATAAAAGCGGATGAGACCTTCGGAATCAGATTGACTACGATTCATAACCTTCACTTTCTACTACAGCTCATGCGTGATGTAAGAGGAGCCATCCAGGAAGATCGTTTACTTGATTTCCGTGATGAATTCTTTGCCGCTTATGGGCTGAATGATAATGAAAGAGGATTTTAAGAAAGGAGGATACCTATGTTACTAGCAGCAGACACTGCGAATACAGGTGCAGTTGGATATTTGTATACATACGGACCTTTAGTGCTCATGTTTGTCGTTCTTTACTTCTTACTTATTCGTCCACAACAAAAAAGACAGAAAACCCGTAATCAAATGCTTGGAGGATTGAAAAAAGGGGATAAGGTCGTTACGATTGGTGGGCTTCACGGAACGATTATGGAAATCACAGATGACATTTGTGTACTTCGTGTCAACGATGCGACGAAAATGACATTTGATCGTTCTGCTATCAATGCTGTTTCTAAAACTACAGCAAAAGAATAAAATAAAAAAGCGAGATCCTTCAATCAGGTTCTCGCTTTTTATTTGGTTTTCTACAAGGATATAAAACTAGGATTATAGTTCATTATTCTTTAACCGTTTCAGCAGAGCTTGCTCGCCAAGAACGAGACGGCCATCGGAAATGCGTAAGCCCACTCTGGCTGCTACGACACCAAGCACAACACCCGCACACATGTCAGATAACCAGTGGATGCCCAGATAAAAGATCGTGAAGATGATGAAGGCTGAAGAGCAAGGCACGAATATTTTCCAAAACGTACTGCGGCTCTTCACTGCAATTACAGCCATCGAAACCGAGATCGATGTATGCAAACTTGGAAAACAATTATCAAGTCCAGAAAGTGGCCGATAATCTTGCTCGAAGGTTGGGAACACATCAAGAATCAAAAGCTTAACATTAGGATGAAACGACCAAACTTCGTTAACTGGGAAAAACAGATAGAATGGAATAGCGATCATATAGTTGAACATGAGTGCGTAGCAAATGGCGTAAAAGAGTCTATAATTTTTCTGGTACGTATAAAGCGCAATCGATGTTATCATTACAGCAGGAAAAACGACCACATAAAAATAACTGCTAACTAATGTTAATGTATCATTATGGAAAAAGTGCTGAATGGCAGAAACAAAGTTGCCTTCAATGCCGTAGATAGACTTGGTAAAATCGGTTTTGATATCGATCCCTTTTTCAACCCACATCTCGACTTTATTAAAGAATAGGATCGTAATCAGTGCCACAAAGTGAAGGAGATACTTACGAGAAGTAAATATTTCTTGAACGAAGCTTCCAGCAATATTAAATGGACTTTTACGGGTCGCAGCAATCAGGAAAATTAAAACAGTAATAACTATATAGACTGTTGCATGCGTCATAGAATGAAAAGGGCTCATGGTGTTTTCCCCCTAATATTGGAAATTATTTGCGGCAATAACTATGATATTATACCACAATCTAAGGGGGAAAGTGATATCTTCACGGAAACGTCTTATTTTTGCGTGTTAACTCCGAGTATTCCGCCCAATGCTCCTGACACGAAAAGAATGCTAAGTAATTGAAGGGATTGAAGATTCAAACCGGCATCGAAAGCAAGAAAACCAACCAAAAAAATGAGGATAAAATAGACTAAGCCTACAATACCCCCGTGATACCAGCCGCGGTTTCCAGCTCTTTTGCCTGAAACCCAGCCTCCAATAAATAGAGAAACTGCATGGATAATCGTAGTTAACATATGCAGAGAACTTTCTTGTGTGCTGGTTAAAAGCAGAAATAATGACGTCACTATTGTTCCAATTGTCATCATACTTAATGAATAAACAAGTCCAGAAAATAAAGGAGACGTTATCCGAACCTGACTGACCGTTTTCATAGGGTTCACAGGCCACCAATCCTTTCGTATATTCGTTCGTTTCATTAACATCATTGTATGGCCAAGCACATAGAATTAGTACAGACTGTTCAAAGGGAAGGGGATAATTATGACGGAATTTTCTCAAGGTCCAGCTTTATGGCAAGCTATCGTTGCCTTGATCATTTTTGCCGCGGCTTATGTATGTATCTTGATTGAGAAATGGGATCGGGTGTATACAGCATTAGGTGGAGCCCTTCTGATGATAATGTTGGGGATTGTTCCTCTTGGCAAGGCAGTTACAAGTTACGCGAACTGGCATGTTCTTTTACTAATCACAAGCTTATTTATTATTTCTGGCGTTTTTCAGAAAACAGGAATTATTGATTATTCGGCAAGTCATATCCTACGAAAGTTTCGTTTAAAACCAATTACGGTTCTACTTAGTTTGTCAGTCCTTTCAGCGATAATATCAGCGCTTTTGGACGGTTTGCTAGCTATAGCTGTACTAGTACCCATCTTGTTGAAGACGACGAAAATGATGAAATTATCTCCAGTTCCTTTTCTGATTAGCATTCTCTTATCCGTGAATATTGGCGGAGCTGCAACGCTCATGGGGAATTTGCCTAACCGAATGATTGGAGCTGCAGAGAACATATCAACTGGGGAGATGCTAATAAAGCTTGGGCCTCTTGTAATCATCTTGCTAGCCATCGTATATCTCGTGATATGGTTAATTTACGGGAAGAAAATGATTGTAGCAGAATCGTATAAAAGAGAGCTGCTTACTTTACAACCCGCATCCTATTTAGCTTCAGATCGAGGATTTCTTGCTGGGAGCTGTTTAATCACCGGACTTACATTGTTGGCATTGTTGCTTCAAGACGTTCTAGGGTGGAATGCCTCGTATATTGCTGCATGTGGGGCAGTGACCTTATTGGCATTAAACTACAAAGAACTAATCCAACTGTTTAAACGAAGAGACTATCTTTCCATATGGCAAGGCTTGAGAGAAACACAATTACTATTTTTCTTTGGATTATTCATCATGATCGGTGGTTTAACGTATGCCGGGATTACCGGATTTATTGCAGTGAGGGGTTTAGAAATCAGTCAAGGAAATATCCCTTTCTTATCCATTCTTCTGTTATGGCTTACTGGCTTTGGCTCTGCGATGATGGACTACATTCCTTACACTGCTGCCATGATTCCAGTCATAGAGCATATGGGTAGTATGCTGCCAAGTGCAGACGGTATCTCAACAGTTTCTTCGTTATGGTGGTCGTTAATCGTTGGAACTGCCATTGGCAGCGGGGTAACTCTTCTAAGTTCTATGACTAGCATGTATGCGGCCGCTCTTTCTGATCAGGAGGGGGGAGGGCTAACTCAGCGTGGATATATGATCGTGGCCGCTCCGATTTCCCTGCTTTTATTCATAGCAGCTACAATTTATTTCAAGTTATTTCTGTAGGAATTGCCAACAATTGAATACGTAAATTCTGCATGATGAAGTGCATGAGCGGTCAGAATACCATTGAACTCCGAGAAGCAAGAGCTTAGATCAGGGGAGGCTAACAATGGATATTCTGACCATTTTTTTACGTACCGTGCTGATCTACTTTGTCGTTTTTCTCATGTTAAGGATCATGGGGAAACGTGAAATTGGTAAACTTTCGCTGTTTGATCTTGTGATCTCGATTATGATTGCAGAAATTGCGGTCTTTGTTCTTGAGGATTCCAGCAAACCACTCATGGATGGGCTTGTCCCGATGGCAACGCTGGTACTCATCCAAATCATCATTGCGTTTATTACGCTAAAAAGTAGAACCGTTCGAATTCTGTTTGACGGAAGGCCGAGTGTCTTAATCAACAAAGGAATGATTGACCGAGAGGAAATGAAGAAGCATCGATATAATTTAGATGATTTGATGCTGCAGCTAAGACAAAATAAGATTATGAATGTAGCAGACGTGGAGTTCGCAGTGTTAGAACCTTCGGGGAAGTTAAGTGTAGTGGAGAGAGAAGTGAAAGAGACAGCCGAAGTCAATGATGGAGTGAAGGGTACGATTCGCTATGAAGGACTTCCGCTGCCTCTCATTATGGATGGTAAAGTGCAGGATGAGAATTTGGAGAAAATAGGAAAAACCAGATTTTGGCTGAAAAATCAACTCCAAGTTAAAGGAGCCCGTGATTTTAAAGAAGTGTTTTACTGCTCCATTGATCATAGAGGGCGAATGTTTTTGGATCGTAAAAGATAAGCTGCTCATCAGCGTATGATTTTTTTGCCCATATTCATAAGCCGGGTTATATCCTTTAAGCTAATCAGACGAAATACAGTGATGAACAATAAGTATACAATAAATCCTATGAGAAAAGAGGTTGCAAAACGAAGCCAATCGGTTGAAGTCCAAGAAGTATACATGACGAAATAGCTGCAAAGCCCGGAAAGCGCCATAGCTGCCCCGATTTTACCGAAGTCACTGCCTTCCATGCGGAATTTCAACAGGCGTACAACACTATTCCAATGCAGAAGTGTTACCAAGACGATGTTCACATTGATGGCGAAAACAGCTCCGTGAATACCCATTTCCGGCTTGCTGGCAAGCCAATATATGAGAATAAGCTTTACAGATGAGCCAATCAACGTGTTGATTAAAGCGGCTCCTGGCTTGTTCAAAGCCTGCAAGGCGGACTGTAAAGGAGCTTGAAAATAAATAAATATGGCGATAGGAGCCATCATTTTCAGCATGACCCCTACATCAGGTTGATTGTACATGTATGTACAGATCGGTTCAGCAAGAACGAACATAAGGACAGCGAATGGAGCGCCGGTTACTAAAGCCAACTTCAAGGATTGATGCAGCCGCATGTGAATGGTTTTGATATCTTTGCGGGCGGCTGCTTCGCTTAAGGAGGGAACGAGCGAGACCGACAATGACATCGTAAGTGCGCTTGGCAGAAGTATGATGGGGATAATCATCCCTTGTAAGGCGCCGTATTGGGCTGTAGCCAATGAAGTTGAAATACCCGCTATCGCTAGACTTTGTGCAATGAGAATGGATTCGAACAGGTAGGAGCTTGCCCCAATCAGTTTACTTCCTGTTATAGGGATTGAAATTCGCATGATTCTACGAAAATTAGAAAGCCGGCCATTCGTTTTATTCGTACCAATTTGAGCGATAGGGGCTTTAGGAGATGTTTTCTTGTCGTACTTGAAATGGATGGCTAAGACAACTAGGCCGCCAATTTCTCCTGCTAGGACCCCCATCATGGCACCAGCTGCTGCATATTCGATCCCATAAGGGAGCATTACATACGAACAAATGAGAACCATGACGATACGGATGAGTGTCTCCATAATTTGAGAAGTAGCGGTAGGAATCATATTCTGTCTTCCCTGAAAATAGCCGCGATAGACGGCGGAGATTCCGATAATCGGGATCATTGGACTCATACACAGGAACGTGTAGTAAACTCGTGAGTCAGTTAATAAATGAGATGTAATCCACGAAGCTCCCGCGACACAAGCGATCGTAAATACGACACTGAGACAGATGGTAATAGCTAACGATATTTTTAGAATGCTGCGGATTCTCGTTTCGTTGTGTTCAGCCTCTGCTTCTGCTATCAATTTGGCAATCGCAACAGGTATCCCGCCTGTTATAATGGTTAAGATGACGGATAAAAATGGCCAACCCATATGATAAATACCGATACCTTCAGCACCGATGACACGCGGTAAAGTAATCCTAGGTATAAAGCCAAGAATACGGTTCAAAATGCCTGCGGCTAACAGGATCATCGTGCCTCTAATAAACGACTGCTTGGTCACTGCCATTCCCTCTTCCGATACGTGTCATATCCTATGACTATGCGAGGGTTGGCCAAGCTCATGCTAACATTTTGTGGACAGGTCGCAGTTTGGCAGGAAAATGGTGGATGAACATCGAATTATTCTAATGAGTAAAGGTAAAATCACACCTTAGGAGGTTCTCCCAATGAACGGAGAAGATAACGATCAAGTACCTCATCATCCTGAGGACAAGAAGAATGAACAGGCAGAAACTAGCGAGTTAGCATCCATTGACTCTGAGGAAGAAGAGGTTTCCCTTACTGATATAGAACTTAACGAGCTTATCGAAAGTTTATGTTTAAGCAAAGTTGAAGAATTTATTATGCTTGGCTACGAACACGTGAGTGGTAAAGATATATGGGATTGCGTTAGTGACAAATACCGCAAAACGGGTGTCCCTTCTCTTCATCAAATCGTAAATGACATTTTGTCGCTCAAATCAACGGCGTTCATGAACTGGATGACGATTAGCATGTATAGAGGAGCCCAATTCTAAGAATGGGCTTATTTTTTCAGTTGACAAGAAAGTATAAGTTTTGACAACTTAATGCTTCCTTCAACCTTGACAAACGGCACTGTTCCTTGTTCTACAAGGACAACGGAGCCGTTTATCCTGATGAAACGACTTAAATTGACTCGATTTTCAGACCTGAGTATAATAGGCATATTGAGTATGGAAGGGAGACAAGCAAGAGATGGTGGATTGGAAAAGAATATCGTTCTTTTTTCTAACGGTTGTTATTGTTCTCGGAGCGATCGGAGTAACAAGCCCTAGTCTTGTAGAACGAATTAAGCTTGGATTGGATTTAAAAGGCGGGTTTGAAATTTTATACACCGCAGAGCCTTTGGCAGCTGGTGCACCATTGACGAAGGAAACGCTTACGCAAGCAGCAGAGAGTCTTGCGAAACGAGCTGACAAACTTGGTGTAGCCGAACCTGAGGTTTATCCGGAAGGAACGGATCGCATTCGTGTACGTCTTGCGGGCGTGAAAAATGAAGAAGAAGTTAGAGGCTTAATGTCTAAGCCCTCGGTTCTTACCTTTAGAGGTCCGGATGGAACGGTTTATATGAACGGAACGGATTTCGTAGAAAACGCGGCTAAATTAAGCTACGATCCGAATACGAAGCAACCGATTGTCGAAATCAAGATGAAAAGCAGAGAGAAATTTAAAGAAGTGACAACTAAACTTACTGGAAGCACACTTTCCATTTATTTGGATGATGAAGTGAAGTCGACAGCATCTGTTAATTTTCCCATTGACAGTGATTCGGCGATTATTACACAAACGAGTGTAACTGAAGCAACGAATGTAGCCAAGATGATTAACTTGGGTGCGATGCCATTGAAATTAACAGAGAAATATATTCAGCGTGTGGATGCTACTTTAGGTCAAGCATCGCTGCACCAAACGGCTAGAGCTGGTTTGATTGCTTCGATCTTAATCTTCATCTTCATGGTACTTTATTACCGTGCACCAGGTCTAGTGGCTGCCTTTACACTGATTACTTATGTATGGGTACTATTGGCAATATTCGACTTTATGAATGCAACATTAACGCTGCCAGGTATTGCTGCCCTCGTCTTAGGAGCAGGTATGGCGGTCGATGCGAACATTATTACTTATGAAAGAATCCGTGAGGAAATACGTGCCGGTAAGAGCATTCTTTCATCTTTGAAATCAGGCTCGAAACATTCTTTCCGTACAATTATGGATGCTAACGTAACGAATTTGATTGCTGGTATTGTTCTGTACTACGTCGGAAACGGCGCAATTCGCGGATTCGCGGTTATTACGATGATGAGTATTATTATCAGTATCTTAACGAACGTATTGTTCTCCAGATGGCTGCTGCATCTTATCATACGGGGCAACTTGCTGAAAAAGCCAAGTTATTTCGGTGTGAAGGAGGCAGATATCCGTGGGCTTTAAGAAACAATATGATTTTGTGAAAAATCGCAATAAGTTCTTCATTATTTCGATTGCTCTTCTTGTTATTGGTCTGTCCGTTATGCTGTTCTCGGGCATGAATTTCGGTGTCGATTTCAAAGCAGGAACGAATATTGATCTTGTTGTTGGCAAACAACTAGACAAGGTCAAGGTTGAAGAGATCTTGCATACTCTTACAACGAATGGCGATTTAAAATCGAACTTCGCGGATCCAACAATCGGCGGTAATAACAGCGACCGTGTCTCCATTCGATTCGATGATGTTCTGAATGATGATACGGTAAATAAGATCCAGAAAGCATTCGCAACCGCTTATGGCACTGAGGTTTCCAAAGAAATCAACACAGTTGATCCGCAATTAGCGAAGGAATTGCTGCTTAAAGCGGTATATGCCGTGGCCATTTCCAGCGTTTTGATTTGTTTGTATGTAAGTATTCGTTTCGAATGGCGCTTTGCCGTAGCAGCGATTATTGCCATACTTCATGATGCTTTTATGGTTATCGCTATGTTTGCGATTTTCCGCTTTGAAGTCAACTTACCGTTTCTAGCGGCAGTATTGACCACAATCGGTTATTCCATCAATGATAAAATCGTTATTTTTGACCGTATTCGTGAAAATCTGCGATTTGCTAAACTCAAAACGGACGAAGATCTCGTTGCATTGGTCAACGATAGTATCTGGCAAACGATGGCACGTAATATCAATACTGTATTAGTGGTATTGTTAGCCGCAGGGTGTTTGTATATTTTCGGTAGTGAGTCCATTAAACTTTTCGCACTTGCGAAATTAATCGGTTTAACAAGTGGAGCTTATTCGTCTATTTTCATTGCATGTTCACTCTGGTATTTATTGAAAAGAAAATCTTTGCGCAGTTCTAAAAAGAAAGCTGCAGCGTAATAACCATAATAACCGGCCGCGTGAATGTTGCGCGGCCTTTGTATCCGTTCAGGGGGAGTGTCCACGTGAATGACGAGCGTTTTCAAAAGACAGAACTCACTGTCTGGGTAGGTATTGCTGGCAATATTGCTCTTGCCTGTCTCAATGTTATTATTGGGTTTATGTCGCAGAGTAAAGCACTTCTCGCTGACGCGGTACATTCAGCATCTGAGGCAGTAAGTTCATCTTCTGCATTAATTAAACTAAGAACAGCAGAAACGGCGCCTCAAGAAGCTTACCCCAATCGGCAAGATAAGAAGATATCTATCACATCTATTTTAATGTCGATTGTTATTCTAGTCCTAGGTGTTGAACTGGGCATTTCGACCATCAAATCCATATGGGTTGACGTCGAGCATGCTCCTAAGGTGTACGCTCTTGTTGGAATTGGGATTTCGCTCTTGGTAAAAGAGATTATGTTTCAATATACATACCGGATGGGCAAGCGTTTAGGATCTCAGGAATTAATTGCTAATAGCTGGGGACACCGTTCCGATATATACTCTTCTATTGTAGCTCTTATTGGTGTGCTCGGAGCTTTAATGGGCAATTACCTAAACATATCTTTTCTTTATTATTTGGATTCACTTGCGGGATTATTTATATCTCTCATGGTGCTGAAGATGGGGTATTCGTTACTTAAAGAAGCCTTACATACGAAAACCGATTATGTCCTGCTGCAAGAAGATGCCGCTGAATTGATTGCTGCCGTACAGATGATAAAAGGCGTAATAACCGTCGATGACTTGCAAGCAAGGGAACATGGCCATTATGTCGTTGTTGATATCAAAATAAGCGTGAATCCAAGGGTAACTGTATGGGAAGGGCATGAAGTCTCCAAAAAGATCAAGCAGCAGTTGATGAAACGATTCCATCATGTTTCCGATGTTTTTGTTCAAGTAAACCCCTATGATGCAGGATATCCTTACAAAAATAATACGGATACCGAGTTAAATGAATTTCCATCCGTTATTCACTAAATAAGCACCAAAACTATGCTTACGAAGAAAGTTTTCCATAAGGAAAACTCTAAGACTATGCTTACGTAGAAAGTTTTGCACAGCAAAACTCTAAGGAGGACACACCGAGTGCTAGCACCGAAGGCAAGATGGAGCATAGGAAATGCGGATGAAATGCTCGTTGAATCATTTGTGCGCGAGCTGCAGATAGACCCGCTCGTTGCCAGAATGCTTGTTCTTCGAGATATACGCACCGTGCCAGATGCTGAGCAATTCTTGCATGGCGGAGTCCACTATTATAATGACCCGTATCTGCTTGACGGGATGCTTCCAGCTGTAGAACGCATCCGAAAAGCTCTTCAGAATGATGAATTAATACGTGTATATGGTGATTACGATGCAGATGGTGTAAGCAGCACCTCATTGATGGCCCATTTGTTAAAAGGCCTAGGCGCTCGTTTCGATACGTATATCCCTCATCGCATTCGAGAAGGCTATGGGCTGAATCGCTCTGCGATCGAATTAGCCAAAGAACAAGGCGTCATGCTATTAATCACCGTTGACACAGGCATTAGTGCCGTTCAAGAAATAGCCTATTGTCAGGAATTAGGCCTAGATGTTATCGTGACGGATCATCATGAGCCTCCTGATATACTGCCTCAAGCTTTAGCCGTCATTAATCCGAAGAAGCCAGACTGCCCATACCCTTATAAGCATCTCGCAGGCGTTGGCGTTGCTTTTAAGTTGGCCCATGCACTACTTGATCGATTGCCTGAAGAACTGTTGGAGTTTGCAGCGCTTGGTACGGTTGCTGATTTAATGCCTCTCACGGGGGAGAATCGTTTAATCGTGAAGCAGGGGCTGCTGCGAATGCAGGATTCTACTTACGCAGGATTTCGTTCACTCATTGGTGTATCCGGTATTGAAAATAAGGAAGTGACCGCATCTCATATTGGTTTCTCGCTAGCACCGAGAATTAATGCAAGCGGCCGATTGGAAGCCGCTGATATAGCTGTGAAGCTGCTCACAACATCGGATGAGAAAGAAGCGGAGCAAATTGCCTTTGAACTGGATATGCTGAATAAAGAACGTCAACTTATCGTAGAAGACATGGTGAAAGAAGCTTTTGTTCTAGCCGAACAACAGCAAGCCAAAGGTTTAGATAAAGTGATAGTTGTCGCTAAGGAACAATGGAACGTCGGTGTTGTCGGTATTGTTGCATCCAAGATTGTAGAGAAATTTTACCGTCCGACCTTAGTGCTAAGCATAGATCCACAGACGGGTATGGCCAAAGGTTCTGCTCGCTCGATTGCTGGCTTTGATTTACACAAAGCTCTGACGGCTTGTGATGAGATGCTCGACCACTACGGTGGTCATCAAGCGGCTGCGGGTATGAGTTTGAATAGCAGCCATTTGGAGGCATTCACTCATAAGCTGAACGAACTAGCAGCTGCTGCGCTAACGGAACAGGATTTCATTCCACTTCTGAAAGCAGATGCAGCGTGCAGCTTGTCAGATGTTCCGATTGCAAGTATTGAGCAGTTAGAGAAGCTCGCGCCCTTCGGTATGGGCAATCCTGCGCCGAGGTTCATGTTCACCGATTTATCACTCGGCGACATCCGTACGATGGGTAAGGAGAAACAGCATCTCAAGCTAGCGCTCTCCCAGATGAAGGAAGAAGTAAGCTGCTCAGTGGAAGCTGTCGGCTTCGGTAAAGGAAGCTTGGCGGGTCTGATCGCACCTGCTGCTAAGGTAGACGTGCTTGGAGAGCTTTCAATTAACGAGTGGAACGGTGTGAGGAAGCCTCAAATTATGATGCAGGATCTTCGTATAACGCATATGCAGCTGTTTGATTGGCGTGGAGCAGGGCAATTGAGTACAAAGCTTAGCGTACTTCAGAGCACGATTGCTGCGTTGAATGGTAACCGCACACTAACTCCAGCTATCGTTCTGTTTGACGAAGCAGATGCAGTCTTGTTCACTTCAACAGCGTTTCAGTTAGGGGGTTCAGTCCCCTACTGGATTGTTCAAGATAGTGAACAATTACGGCCGGGTAACGAACCAGCCAAGCAATTGGAATTTGCTAACATGCAGGATATTATTTTGTACACGATCCCACGCAGCGTTGCTAGTTTGCAAAGTGTGCTTCATCAGGCCAGTGGAATGATGCGCTGTTATCCAGTATTTGCCGAGCTAGGGCCAGACAGCGGCAGTACCCTGCCTTCTCGAGACATGTTTAAAATGCTGTATGGCACTTTGCAAAAAGAAGGATCGCTGAATGTTCAGGATGTACGATTAATGACTTCGTTTAGTAAACGATCGGGTCTTTCTCCTGCAATGATTCAATTTATTTTATCCGTTTTTGAGGAGCTTGGATTTGTTGAAAAACAAGGCGGCTTCGTTAAACTGCATGCGTCACCTGCGAAGAGAGATTTAACAGCATCCCGCTTGTATCAACATAGATTGCATCGCCAGGAAGTTGAATCCATAGTCATGTACTCCTCAGCCAAAGAGCTGGAGGAATGGATTGCCGATCAAATAAAAAAAGAAAATCACATTTTGGAGGAAATTATATGAATTTCAAAGAATACATTCGCGTTATCCCGGACTTTCCACAACCGGGCATTCGTTTCAAGGACATCACAACGTTATTGCAAAACGGGCCTGTTTATAGAGAAGCTATCGATCAAATGAAAGCATTAATTAAAGAGAAACAAATCGATGTTATTGCGGGTCCCGAAGCACGTGGCTTCGTCATTGGCGCTCCGCTCGCTTATTCACTTGGAATAGGCTTTATTCCGATTCGTAAAAGTGGCAAATTGCCTGGCGAGACGATTGAGGCTGACTATGCTCTTGAATATGGCAAGGATAAATTAGCCATGCATAAGGATGCTATTAAACCAGGTCAAAAGGTACTGATTGCAGATGATTTACTTGCAACAGGTGGAACGATTCAAACATCGATCGACCTGATTAACCAGCTTGGCGGAGAAGTTGTAGGGGCTGCGTTCTTGATCGAGTTATCCTACTTAGACGGTAGAAGTAAGTTTAATGGGATTGACGTGGTTTCCTTAGTTCAATATTAAAATTAAAAGCTCAGAATCGAATGTTAGTGTTCGATTCTTTTTTATACAATGAAAGCTAACAATTCATAAATACTTTCAGTGAATTGGGAGAAAATGCTGCTTTTTGTCGAATGCATGGTACGAACAGTTGACGTGGAGCCTGCCTTGCAGGCATAATGAATAAAAATCGATTAAAGGGAATGGGTAGATGCATGGGTATAGAGCAGCTGCTGGAGAAGGCCGCCACCTATCTGAAAGAGAATGATTTGCAGAGGATTAGGGAGGCCTATGAATTCGCGGATGAAGCCCATCATGGCCAAGTACGCAAATCGGGTGAGCCCTATATTCTGCATCCACTCGCTGTTGCAGAGATATTGGTGAACATGCAGATGGATGTCACATCCGTGATTGCTGCACTTCTGCATGATGTCGTTGAAGATACAACAGTTTCACTGGAAACTGTTCTAGATAAATTCGGGAAAACTTGCGCGATGCTAGTGGATGGCTTGACGAAGTTGGAACGGATCAAGTTCAAGTCCAAAGAGGAGCAGCAGAACGAGAACTACCGCAAAATGTTCGTTGCTATGGCGCAGGATATTCGCGTTATTCTTATTAAATTGGCGGACCGTTTGCATAATATGCGCACATTGAAGTACCAATCCGAAGAGAGCCAGCGCCGTATTGCGGAGGAGACGCTGGAGATCTTCTGTCCGATTGCCCATCGACTCGGTATTTCCACGATTAAATGGGAAATGGAGGATATTGCTCTTCGTTATTTGAATCCGCAGCAGTATTACCGAATCGTTAACCTCATGCAGAAGAAGCGTACTGAGCGTGAGCAATATATTGAGGACGTTATTCATAGCATAAAAGAAAAGCTGGATGAAATGGGTATTCAGGGAGATATTTCTGGAAGACCTAAGCACCTTTACAGTATTTATAAAAAAATGAGCTCCCGCGGCAAGCAATTCAATGAGATTTACGATCTCATGGCACTTCGTGTTATTGTCGATGGCATCAAGGACTGCTACGCTTCTTTAGGTATTATTCATACCTTGTGGAAACCAATGCCTGGACGCTTCAAAGATTATATTGCGATGCCGAAGCCGAATATGTATCAGTCTTTGCACACGACGGTGATTGGTCCTAAGGGAGAGCCCTTAGAAGTACAGATTCGCACATGGGAGATGCATAGGACGTCAGAGTTTGGTATCGCTGCGCATTGGGCCTACAAAGAAGGCGGTTCTGTTGTACCTTCGGGCACATTCGAGGACAAAATGAGCTGGTTCCGTGAAATTCTGGAGCTGCAGCACGAGACCAATGACGCCTCCGAGTTTATGGAATCCATGAAGATGGATTTCTTCTCAGACCTTGTCTTCGTCTTTACGCCAAAAGGGGAAGTTATCGAGCTTCCTGCCGGCTCTGTGCCTCTGGATTTTGCCTATCGGATTCACACTGAAGTCGGCAATCGCACAATTGGTGCCAAAGTAAATTCCCGGATCGTTCCCTTGGACCACAAGTTGAAAACAGGGGATATTATTGAAATTCTGACTTCTAAGCATTCTTACGGACCTAGTCAGGATTGGATTAAAATCGCGCAATCCTCTCATGCTCGAAGTAAGATCAAGCAGTGGTTTAAGAAAGAGAAACGCGAAGAGAACGTCGAAAAAGGGAAAGACATGATTGAACGCGAACTCAAACGATTGGCGATCGATCCTCCGACATTGATGAGCGACGATAAAATGCTTGAAGCCGCGAAGAAGTTTAATTTTAGTGATATTGAAGATATGCTGTCAGCCGTAGGTTTTGGCGGTATTACAGCTGCACAAATATGTACGAAGCTAACGGAGAAACTGCGTAAGGAAGCCGAAGAAGCGCAGGTGCTGAAGCTTACTAGCGAGGTCAAGGAGGTCAAGGCGCAGGCTTCATCTGAACGCAAAAGCCGTCCAACTAACGGTGTCCGTGTCAAAGGCGTCGACAATCTGCTTGTCCGCTTCGCACGCTGCTGTAATCCTGTACCTGGCGATTTGATTATTGGGTACATTACAAGAGGACGCGGCGTGTCTGTGCATCGTTCTGATTGTACGAACATTCCTACGAGTATGGGGGAAGAGGAACGGGTCATTGAGGTCGATTGGGCCGAAGCTGTCGAATCCAATTTCAACGTAGAGATTGAAATCACAGGTCATGACCGCCGTGGATTCTTAAACGAAGTACTCCAAGCTGTTTCAGAAAGCAAAACGATGATTTCCGCTGTATCGGGACGTTCAGATAAGAATAAGATGGCTACGATTCATATGACCATTTTAATCAAAAATATAGACCATCTGCAGTCCGTTGTTGAGAAAATTAAACGTGTTAAAGATGTTTATTCCGTTCAGCGTATTATGCAAAGCTAACCGATGTTGTAAAGTTAAGGAGATTAGGGCAGGTAATGAGAGTAGTTGTTCAGCGTTGTAAACGTGCCGAAGTAACAGTCAATGATGTAACCATTGGTCGTATTGAACAGGGGTTGATGCTCCTTGTCGGGATTACCCATGACGATACAGAGCAGGATGCGAAGTATTTGGCGGATAAAGTGGCTGGACTGCGTATTTTTGAAGATGAAACCGGCAAAATGAATCTTTCCGTCCTGGAGACGGGAGGACAAATTTTATCCGTTTCGCAGTTTACTTTGTATGGCGATTGCCGTAAAGGGAGACGACCCAATTTCATGTCAGCGGCAAGACCAGAGCTTGCTGAACCGCTATATGATAAGTTTAATGAGCTGCTAAGGTCTCTAGGCATACACGTGGAAACGGGTGCTTTTGGTGAAATGATGGATGTATCTTTGACGAATTGGGGACCTGTTACGTTGGTTATCGACAGCAGATAGGTTGCTCCGAAGGATAATAAGCTAGCTGACTGGTTATACTTAATGTGTATATACTAGCGGTTAGGAGCACCCAGATGCGTCAATCGATCAAACACAGAGCCATGACAGCACCGGAGCAGCAACTGCTCCATACCACACTTGCTGAGCGGATGAGTCAAGCACCTGCGCTCGCTGATGTAGAAATTAGTGCAGAATTCACATCCGAACAAGAAAAGATGAAAAGCATTCCCAAAAAATCCTATCGGTAACCATAAAGCCACGCGTGCTGTTCGTTCAGCCATGCGCGGCTTTATTTGTTAATGCCGTAATATTTCTCTACACGTTCGAAATGTGGTAAACTAACAGGTGATGTTTTTTGGCTAGAAATTAATCAACTGCTCCAAAGAAGCTTATTACATATTTATCTGGTAAGCCGTATGAAAAGCAGGAGACAAGGTGGGTGCTTTCGTCCTAATGGCAAATTCAAATCGTAACAATTCCACATCCAAAGGATGGCTTTGGTTGATGGGGACATTGATTGTACTTGCGGTGCTGGCAGCTGCAGCATCTCTCTACTATCAGTATAAACACCTTTCACATGGTGAACATAGCTTAAAAAAGCAAGCTATTCAAGAAGTGAAATCAGTAAAGAAAGCCAAAGAGGCATACGACGTCATTGTAGTGGGTACGGACCCTGAGGGGGTTGCTGCTGCCGTTTCGGCTGCTCGTAATGGATTAAGTACACTACTCGTAGACGGGCGGAATCGGACTATGTTGGGTGGTTTGATGACGCATGGTGGTCTTAATACAATTGATATGAACTATGCGCCCAAAACGAATCCGCTCAGTAAACATGAGGTGTTTAACAAGGGCTTTTTCTCAGAGTGGTACAGCAAAATCGAAGGTGATTCCTTCGATGTTAACACAGCTGCTAATGCTTTCTACGACATGGTTCGTGCGGAGAAAAATATAGATATTTTATTGCAAACGCAAAAAATAGATCCTATTCTTGAATCGTCAGGATCAGGAAATGCGAAGTTACAAGGCGCAGTACTAACTTTGTCAGATGGAACCAAACAAACGGTGAAAGCAGCTTCTGTCATCGATGCCACACAAGATGCTGATTTTGCAGCAGCGGCAGGTGTTCCTTTTACATTTGGTCGAGAAGATTTGGGTGATCCTCAGTCTAGAATGGCTGTTACACTTGTTTTTCGTCTTAAAAACATAACTCCAGAAGTATGGAGTCTGATGGCAAAGCGTCTAAATGGAGACGATGACGTGAATTCTGGCGTTAATGAAGTTAGTGTCTGGGGCTATAAAGAAATGAGTAATTATCCACCTCTTAATAAAGAACGTGCTAAAATGCGTGGCTTGAACATGGGAAGAGAGAACGATAATACTGTACTTGTGAACTCATTGCAAATATTTGGCGTAGATACATTTAATCCGAAATCTGTTCAAGATGCTTTTGATATTGCCAATCAAGAATTACCGAATGTGGTTGCCTATATGCAGAAAACGTTCCCTGAATTTGCAGGTGTGGAGCTAGCGGGGACTGCTTCTGAGTTATATGTGCGTGAAACACGGCATATACAGGGAGAATACCGAATGAACATAGTTGATGTATGTACGAATGGGGATCAATGGGACCGTATTGGCTTCGGTTCTTATCCTGTCGATATCCAACGTGTGACACCGAGTGATTCCGGTAACGTGGTATGTTCTCCGACACAGTACGCTATTCCTTTCCGCAGTATCGTCCCACAGAAAGTGGATGGACTACTTGTTGTCGGTAGAGCGGCTAGTTACGATACGCTTCCGCATGGAAGTGCTCGAGTGATGCCGACTGGAATGGCTGAAGGTGAAGCGGCAGGGGCTGCTGCTATGCTTTCTAAGCAAGAAAAAATGACATTTCGTCAATTAGCTGGCTCCAAAGAAGTTATTGCCAAATTGCAGGAACATTTGATTAAACAAGGCATGGAGCTTCAGCCTATTTCAATCAAGCCTCAACCTTTTATGGAGCACAAAGCCTATGAAGGTTTGAAATCAGCACTGATGCTGGGCTTAGCTTCAGGAGCTTATGACAATAACTTTCACTTGGATGACGCGGCCAATCCAAAGCGGATGGTTAATCTAGTCAGTGGTGCGAAGAAAATGAAACCTGATGCCTGGGGCGGGGATGTCAGTCAGGCTATTGCGAATCTGCAAAACGCAGATAAAATACCACTGACACTAGAACAAGCCAGCTATACAATCACACAAGGGTTAGGGTTGAAAGCTACATCTACTGAAGCGCAATCCAAGTTAATGGAGAATAAGCTGCTCACAGAAACGACCGTTAAGCTTATTGTAGACAAGCAAAAGTTAACGAATGCGGACACGTATTTGCTTATTAAAGATTTAAAAGTTGGTGTTACTGGTAAGCCATAGAACAACAATTAAGAGCCTTAATGCCGCTTGTAGATGTGGCACTAAGGCTCTTAACTTTTCGAAGCTAAGGAAGTTTTTTTGACTACGCTTACATTCTTACGTTGTTCAGTCTGCGTCCGCAGCATCCTCTTCTGCTTGCACCGAATCTTCCGAATCTTCTTCGGCTGATTCTTCACTTTCCGCTTCGGCGTCCTCCTCGGACACATCCTCAGCTTCTACTTCTTCCTCATCAGATGCTTCTTCTTCCGCTTCCTCAGCTTCGTCCGATTCTTCAATGGCCTCTTCTTCGGCTGTTTCTTCAGATACTTCTTCTTCAACTTCGGCTTCGGTTTCGGAATCTTCAGAGAAGAGCACCACTAGATCTTGCCGTTCCTCTTGAAACTCGTTTTGTATTGTCATTGTTACAGCCTCCTGATGATAAATTCAAGGCCATCTGCCTTGTTGTACATGTATATGTGAAAATGGTCTGAATATACGGTGAAAATAAATGAAAATGTTTGAAAATACGGAGAAAATGCTGTAATGAAATTGTAATTTAATTTTCATATCTCTTTAATCAAGAGGGGATATAATAATAGTCGACCCCCTTTAAAATATATATTTATTTGAGGCCTGCAGCCCTTGTGCCGCAGGCTATTTTCTTTATACAAAAAAACCGTCTCAGCTTGAGCCGGACGGTTTAACATCATTTTTACATCAAAGCATCTAAGGAATATTCACCGGCTCCGATAAGTGCAACACCAACGGCGATAGCAATCAGCGTTAAATTGTATTCATAACCATTGGAAGTTACCCAGTAACCATTTTTGGCATGAACTTTAATAATAGCACCAAGCATAATCAGTACGATAAGAGCAGCACCTAATGGTGTCCAAAGACCTGCGGCGAAGAGCAGCCCACCTGCAATTTCCGCTAAACCTGCAAGAACAGCCATGAGCACACCTGGCTTAATTCCTATTGAATCGAAGAAACCTCCCGTACCTTTGGGACCATAGCCTCCAAACCATCCAAATACTTTTTGTGAACCGTGCGCCGCGAATGATAAACCGATCACTAAACGAATAATAAGTAGACCTAAAGCCATCACTAACAACTCCTCTTTTAATATATTTTGTTTAATAACTTACTTTATGTTAGTATATTATTACGAAGCACTTACTTTTGTCAAGCGACTATGCTAAAATTGTTTATAAGGAGATGATTTATATGGAAGACTATCAACTGTGTCCCAAATTCGAGAATGCTTTTGAACTTCTAGGAAAGCGTTGGACAGGACTTATTGTTCATGTCTTGCTTTCTGGACCGAAGCGCTTTAAAGACATATCAGTTCTCATCCCGAGTATGAGTGATCGCATGCTTTCGGAGAGATTCAAGGAGCTCGAGGCTGCAGAGATCATCATCCGTCATGTATACCCAGAAACGCCGGTTCGGATTGAGTATGAATTAACCGCCAAAGGAAAAGGGCTTAAACCCGTTATGGACGAGTTGCAAAAATGGGCGGACTTACATTAATTAATATAGTGGAGGTATAGGAGGATTAGTACTTCTATCTCTTGACTTTGTATCTGCCAATGTTTACAATAAACAATAATGTAATTCGATACTTTTGTGATCCGTTGAAGGGACAAAGTAAGTCGCCCCCACATAACAGAGAAGGAAGTCTAGGCTGCAAACTTCCTATGATGAGCGAACGAAAAGACCTCCCCGAGGACCGGCTGGGAAAAGCATATTGGCTGATGTCAACTTGTCTAGTAGCAGTTGTGCGTGTAGCGGGCGTTAACCGTAAAGAGCAGAATTCTGTTTCGTTGCCACTGGCAAACGATAGCAGTATTTCTGAATGTGGGTGGTACCACGGGTGAATTTGTTAATCAAATCTCTCGTCCCTGACGTTAGTCGGGGGTGGGAGATTTTTTTGTTGTTATTTGACAGGAACGATAAGAGGAGGTTGAGCACATGAGCATACAAAAGCCAAAAGGCACACAGGATCTTCTTCCCGGTGAGGTGGAGAAGTGGCAGTACCTAGAGAGCAAAGCAAGAGACTTGTGCCAAAGATTTAATTACAAAGAGATCCGTACGCCGATATTTGAGGAAACCGATCTGTTCATTAGAGGCGTCGGTGAAACGACAGATATCGTGGGTAAAGAAATGTACACCTTTCTCGATAAAGGGGATCGCAGCATGACGCTTCGTCCCGAAGGAACAGCCGGTGTTGTTAGGGCTTATGTAGAGAATAAGCTTTACGGGATTCCGGATTTAACGAAGCTGTATTACGTAGGACCAATGTTCCGCTATGAGCAGCCACAAGCTGGGAGATATCGCCAGTTCCATCAGTTCGGCATTGAAGCTTTCGGGTCTGTAGATCCAAGCATTGACGCTGAAGTAATTGCGCTTGGTTATACGTTCTATAAAGAAATTGGACTTAAGGAAGTAACCGTTGAAATTAATTCCGTTGGCACACCGGCGGTTAGAACGGTTTACCGTGAGAAACTGCAGGAGTTCTTCGCACCTGTCAAGCATTTGCTTTGTAAAGATTGTCAGTCCCGATTTGATCGTAATCCGATGCGTATTCTTGATTGCAAAGTGGATCAAAAGTATGGCGAAGGCGCTCCAGAAATTTTAGATTACTTGGATGAAGAGTGTACGTCGCATTTCGCGCTAGTCCAAGAGCATTTAACAGCGATGGAGATCCCGTATCGGATTAATCCTCGCCTCGTTCGCGGTCTTGATTACTACACGCATACAGCTTTTGAGTACAAAGCAGCCGGGATCGGCGCGATTGATACGATTGGCGGAGGCGGACGCTACAATGGTCTAGTTGAGCAGATTGGCGGCCGAGGCACCGATCAGCCGGGAGTTGGTTTGGGGCTTGGCCTTGAGCGTATTCTGCTCGTACTGCAGGCACAAGGAGTCGAAATTCCGAAGCCAGAGCCGTTGGATGTATATTTGATCGGTCTAGGGGACGCGGCGGAGAAGGAAGTAACGAAGCTGCTGCACCAACTTAGAGTGCAAGGACTGAAAGCGGAGAAAGATTACCAAGGCCGTAAAATGAAGGCACAAATGAAATCAGCTGACCGCTTTCAAGCTACCTATGTGGCGATTCTTGGAGATGACGAATTGGTGCGCGGCGAAATTACGCTGAAGAAGATGGATACAGGCAGTCAGTTGACTGTGAGTTTAGCCGATCTTGCCTCGAACGCTGCAAAGACACTTTTCGAATAGATAAACAAAGGAGAGACTTTGAGCTCCACTCAAAGATCCCTATATTAGGAGGAAAAATAATCATGATGCTCAAAACACATCATTGTGGGCAGCTTACTAAAGCTCAGGTAGGACAGACAGTTACACTAAACGGATGGGTGCAAAGAAGACGTGACTTAGGTGGCGTTCTATTCATCGATCTACGCGATCGCAGCGGGCTTGTACAGACCGTATTTAACCCAGACTTCTCAGGGGATGCACTTGCCATTGCTGACCGCGCTCGTAATGAATACGTGCTTGCTGTTAAAGGGAAAGTTGTAGAACGCGATGCCGAAACGGTTAACAAAAATATTACAACGGGTGAAATTGAGATTCAGGTAACTGAAATCGAAATCATGAATGCAGCCAAAACACCTCCGTTCTTCATCGAAGACGGTGTAGATGTGGATGAAGCCGTTCGTTTGAAATATCGTTATTTGGACCTGCGTCGTCCGGAAATGCAAAAAACATTAATGCTTCGCTCCAAAGCGTCCAAAGTATTCCGTAATTTCTTAGATGATCAAGGATTTGTTGAAGTTGAAACACCGATTTTGACGAAAAGTACTCCTGAAGGCGCTCGCGATTACTTGGTGCCAAGCCGCGTGCATCCTGGCGAATTTTTCGCGCTTCCGCAGTCCCCGCAAATTTTCAAACAATTGTTAATGGTTAGTGGTTTGGAGCGTTACTACCAAATCGCACGCTGTTTCCGCGATGAGGATCTTCGTGCAGACCGTCAACCTGAATTTACACAAGTCGACATTGAGACTTCCTTCATTTCTCAGGATCAACTGCTTGAAATCTTGGAAGAACTCGTGGTCAAATTAATGCAAGAAACAGCTCAAGTCGAAATCCCACGTCCATTCCAACGTATCACGTATGCGGATGCTATGGCGAAATATGGTTCGGATAAACCGGATCTACGTTTTGGTCTAGAACTCGAAGATGTTTCTGATATCGTTGAAACTTCAGGTGTTCAAGTGTTTGCAAACGTCGTTAAAGGCGGCGGTCAAGTAAAAGCTTTGAACGCTAAAGGTTGCGGCACATGGAGTCGTAAAGAAATCGATGACCTCTTACCATTCGCAGCACGTTATGGAGCCAAAGGCTTAGCTTGGATTCAAGTGAAAGACGGCGAATTCAAAGGACCTATCGTGAAATTCTTCAATGAAGCTGAAATCGCTGCATTAACAGAGCGTTTGGGCGCAGAAGAAGGGGATTTGCTTCTTTTCTCCGCTGATAAGAAAAAGGTTGTTGCTGATGTCCTAGGTAACCTTCGTCTTAAAATCGGTCGTCAACTTGGACTTATCGATGATTCGAAGTTCAAATATGCATGGGTTGTGGACTTCCCACTTCTTGGGTACGACGAAGAAGCCAAACGTTATGTGGCTGAGCATCATCCGTTCACACGTCCAAATGAAGAAGATGTTCATTACTTCGATACAGACCCAGGTCAAATCCGTGCGCAAGCTTACGATCTTGTCTTGAACGGATATGAAGTAGGCGGCGGCTCGATGCGTATTTACCAACGTGAAGTACAGGAGAAAATGTTCGGTGCGCTTGGCTTCACCAAAGAAGAAGCTGTTGAGAAATTCGGCTTCCTTCTTGAAGCTTTTGAATATGGAACACCTCCGCACGGCGGATTTGCTTTTGGTTTCGACCGTTTGGTGATGCTGATCACAGGCCGCACGAACCTCAGAGAAACGATTGCATTCCCGAAAACGGCAAGCGCAACAGACTTGTTGACCGATGCACCGGGGACAGTAGACGACAAACAGCTTGAACAGCTGTCGATTCGCTTAGCGCTTAAGCAGCCTGCTGCTAAAGCCTAAGAACATAGAAGAGGAAGTGTTTCTATGCTTCACCAATTTTCACGAACTGAACTAGCGATTGGCCCTGAGGGGCTTGAAATCATGAAGAATAGCACAGTTGCCGTTCTAGGTATTGGCGGTGTAGGTTCAATCGCTGCTGAAGCACTAGCGCGTACAGGGGTTGGACGTCTTATTCTGATTGACAAAGATGTTGTCGATATCACGAATATTAACCGTCAGATTCATGCTCTCACAACAACGGTTGGTCAGCCAAAAGCAGACCTGATGCGTGATCGAATCAAATTAATTAATCCAGAATGCGATGTCATCGCCCTCCGGATGTTTTACACAGAGGAAACGTACGAGGAAGTATTCGCATATCCAATTGATTACGTGTTGGACGCAAGTGATACCATCTCTTATAAAATCCATCTGATCAAGCAGTGTCTGGAGCGGAAGATCCCAATCGTTTCCAGCATGGGCGCAGCCAACAAAATGGATCCGTCACAGTTCAAAGTAGCGGATATCTCCAAAACGAGCATGGATCCTATTGCACGTGTGGTTCGTCAAAAACTGCGCAAGGAAGGGATCAAAAAAGGCGTGAAGGTCGTATTCTCGACCGAAGAGCCGATGAAACCACGCGAAGACGTAACGCAGCAAATCGTTCCCGCGAACGCACCTGAAATTCGCAAGGCGAAGCAACCACCGGCGAGCAACGCCTTCGTTCCGCCTGTGGCTGGACTGATCATGGTGAGTGTGGCTGTGAAAGAACTATTGGAAATTGGTTTAAAGAAGAAATAGAAGAACGGATGCCCATGAAAACGGGCATCCGTTTTTTATTTTATAATGCAAAGCCTAGGTGGCTCGGATGAAACAAAAGGAACTACGAAGCGTTATTTATCGAAATACCCGCCTTTTTGACCCTTAAGGGAACCAGGAGGCGTTATTTTGCCATTTTGACTGAAATACGGGCTTCCATAGAGGAAATAACGCTTCTACGTTCCGCTTCACCAGCCTTGCAGCGACTTTTTAGCAAAATAACGCTTCTAGGTTCCCTTTCACAAGGCGCCGGAAGGTATCGTAAAGGTTGAAATCGATAATTGCTATATCGACATGGCATATATCAATTATTTATATGTTGACTCGATATATACAATCTGATAAATTGTTAATTAAGAAGCACATCAAGAAAATAAGGAGGACTTACAGCATGACCAGTCAGGATGTCATTTTAGGGATTTTAATGAAACGCAGTCTATCGGGATACGACATCAAGCATATGTTTGAGACGGTTTTTTCCTATTTTTACAATGCAAGTTTTGGCACGATTTATCCTACGCTTAGCAAGATGGAGAAGGAAGGTCTTATTACCAAAGAAAGTGTCATCCAAGAGGGAAGACCGAATAAGAATGTCTACTCTATAACGGAGGAAGGCCAAAAACATTTCAAAGCCTATATGTACAGTCCCTTGCAAGCCAATGAATTCAAGTCTGATGCGATGACTCGCTTGTTTTTTGGTGAATTTATTGAGGTCGAGGTCATAATTGAATATTTGGAATATGGCGTAACGAGTACGAAAGATGATCTTGAGCGTTTGCGGAACATGTATGAGAACGGCAAGTCAAAGTCATTAATGTCTCAGACACAGGAACTTTGTATTCAGATTGGTATCGAAAATATGGAAAGTACGCTACGAATATTAATGGCCGGAATAGAACGGTTGAGTAATTTAAAAGTGGAAAAGGGGAAAAACGAAAGTGGGTAATAAAAAAACAGGTTTTATAATACTGGCAATGGCTCTAGGGCTATTGATGTCTGCACTAGATAATACAATTACGGCGGCTGCTATAAGTCATATCATAGGCGACATTAATGGTTTTGATAAGATCAGTTGGGTATTCACAGCGTATATGCTTGCATCCACGAGCACGATGCTTGTTTTCGGAAAACTGTCAGATATGTTTGGCAGAAAGCTCTTTTATTTGATTGGAATTTCCATATTTTTGATCGGTTCAGCACTCTGTGGTACGGCCCAGGATATGACGCAGCTGATCGTATATAGAGCGATTCAGGGGATAGGCTCAGGAGCTATTTTTCCCATTAGTTTCACCATTATTTATACGCTTTTTTCAGATCCCAAAGAGGGGGCTAAGCTATCAGGTGTATTCGCGGGGATATTCGGCCTATCGTCCGTAGCAGGGCCTCAAATCGGTACATTACTCGCCGAATCTTGGGGCTGGCGCTGGTGTTTCTATGTTAATTTACCGCTGGGTATACTATCATTCTTTGTTTTGCTCTTTGCTCTTAAGGAAACTCGTTCGACTCGCCGCCCGAAAATTGATTATTTAGGGACATTATTACTCATTATCTCTACCGTTTCACTCATGCTCGCATTAGAGTTCGGTGGTAAAGATTATACATGGGCGTCCTGGCAAATTATTAGTCTGTTAGCTGTTGCCGTTGTTGTAGGCTTTCTGTTCATTATGGTTGAACGAAGGGCCCAAGAACCCATGCTGCCATTACCTTTATTCAAAAACCGAATGGTTCTCGGCATGATGTTAGCTTGCCTTTGCCAAGGAGCGATTATGTTCTCAGCTATTGCTTACTTGCCTATTTTCTCAACTGCAGTACTCGGTCGGACGAATTCAAATGTGCTTTTGACTCCGATGATGTTTTCTTTAATGGTGGGAGCTGTTTTGTTTGGTTTCCTTCAACGTTTCTTTAGTTTCCGCGCGGTTATCGCGTTCAGTATGATTACGGGTATTGTCATTAGCTATTTGTTAAGTGTAGTCAGTCATGATGCAAGTAATCTGTATATGATTACCCTGATGGTTTTACTTGGCGTAGGGGCGATTGGTCCGTTAATGAGTGTTGCACAGAATGCGGTTGCTCTCAGCGTAGATCAGAAATATATTGGAGTCAGTTCCTCCATCATTGGCTTTTGGCGTAATATTGGAGGGGTTCTCGGGGCTTCGATTATGGCGACTGTTGTCAACACTAGATACAACAGTCTCATTCAAGTAGGCGCAGCTGAGCACAACATGCCTCTTAATCAATTGTCGTCTTTAGCCAATCCAGAACATTTGATCCGAGCGGGAGCTGCATTGCCTAAGGAAACGATGAATTTCCTCCGAGATTCATTGGGAACAGCGATTAACCATGGTTTTATCATAAGTATCGTGTTCAGTATTGTCGGACTAGCGGCAACATTCATAGCAGGGCCACTTCGTTTCACGGTACCAGTCCAACGTCCGGAACCGCAGAATGACAATGCAACTCCTCAGTCTGTATAAATGGTATCAAGAAAGATCCTTCTGATTTCATATCAGAGGGATCTTTCTTCTATTACTCGACCGTTATGGCTTCGACGAATTCCGCATCAAACATAAGTAGTTTACTGACAAAACATGACATGATTTCATATGCGGGTTATAATAGAGTTTATATCTTTCAATGCAAAGTAAAGGATAATCTACTTATGGACTTGTTTACATATGCTTCTTCACAAGAACCAACAGGAAAGCTGTTAGCTGATCGTATGAGGCCAACATCGCTCGATGAATATATTGGTCAGGAGCAAATTGTCGGAAAAGGGAAGCTACTAAGACGAGCGATTGAGGCCGATCAAGTGACCTCAATCTTGCTTTATGGACCTCCGGGCACAGGCAAAACAACATTGGCCAACATCATAGCGAACCGAACACAGGGTGAGTTTATGAAACTGAACGCCGTAGATGCTTCGGTCAAAGATGTGCGAGAGATTATCGAGCTAGCGAAGACCAATAAAGCGATGTACGGTCGTAAAACGACCTTATTCCTTGACGAGGTGCATCGCTTTAACACCTCGCGGCAGGATGCGCTGCTGCCTGCGGTAGAGCAGGGCATCCTCATCTTCATCGGTGCGACGACAGAGAACCCGTTTCACCATGTGAACGGGGCTCTGCTGTCGCGCTCGACGCTGTTTCAGCTAGAGCCCCTCACGGCGGAGCATGCGCTCATCGCCATGCGAAGAGCCATCGCCGACCCCGTGAAGGGGCTCGGCTTCATGCGCCTCCACGTAGACGAGGAGGCGCTGGAGCACATCGCACGGATGGCCAATGGCGACATCCGCCGTTCACTTAACGCGCTGGAGCTTGCAGCGCTGACGACTTCACCTGAACCGGATGGAACGGTTCAGATTACGCTCGAGGTGGCGGAAGAGTCGATCCGCCGCCCCATCGTGAAAGCGGACGAGTCGACGCAATACGACGTCTTGTCCGCTTTTCACAAGAGCGTGCGCGGCTCCAGTGACGCCGCGCTGTTCTGGTTCCTATATGCCGTCGAGAAGCTCGGCATGGATCCCATGACGTTCCTGCGGCGTCTTATCGTCGCCTGCAGCGAAGATATCGGCCTTGCCAATCCGCAGGCAATGGTGCAGTCCGTGACGGCCATGGATGCTTATCATAAGATTGGTTGGCCGGAATCAAAGTACATCATTTCCCAGGCAATTTTATTCGCCGTGGAGAGTCCAAAGTCAAATTCGATACCGATGGCCATCTCTCGTGCGGAACAGTTGATGGACCAAGTGAAATCAGCGAATGTACCGCTTCATCTGCGTGATACACATTATAAAGGTGCTGATCAGCTCGGACATAAAGGCTACATGTATCCGCATAATTATCCGGGACACTATGTGAAGCAGCAGTACTTACCTGATGAAATTCGAAATGAAATCATTTTTGCTGCTAGCGAACAGGGAACAGAAGAAAAGATGAAGCTCAATCAGCACAAAAGAAGAGGGACACCTACAGGCTTATAAAATCAGTAGGTCCCCTCTTTTTTCTTTTTCCATATCAATTGTGAAAAGCTTCTCTGTAATAGGATCGTACCGAATCGAAACAATCAGCGGAAATTCGACACCATGATGTCTTACCCAGAAGCGAAACTGCTGCTGTGCAACACCCGGCGCGATAGTTGAACGTCCTATATATTTATAATCTAATAACGTGTAGAGTTTTCCAGCCTCCTGAAAGGCAAGACGGCTCCATTTGGCATATTCAGGATCTTGCTCAGGCTTATATTTTACGAAAATTTCTTCTGTACTTATCTCTGTACTTATCTCTGCACTTGATTCTGCACTTGCCTCTACCCTTGCTTGCAAACTTCCGGACCAACCAACCCCAATAATGAGAAGTACGGCTAAGATTCTACCCATTCGCTCACACCTTTCGCGATTATCCTGTGCTTAGAATTAAGCCTGCATACTTGAAAGGTAAACGGTAAATTTCTACAAGATGCCGGATTATATGTTTGCTGGCGACAGTGCTGAAAACAGAAATAGGAGCCCTAAGGGCTCCTATTAATGATCATTTCTATAATTTAAAAACCTTGCCTAAATAAACACCCGCGGCAGCACTAAATTGTTCTTGAAGCAGCTCTCTGAGTTGACTTTTCGCTTCCGGAGTTGGGAGTGTATTCGCCTTAATCCCATGGAGCTCCATCCAATGCTTGGCGGTCATGTAGCAGGTGCTGTTCCAGCCGTTCTTGGTGCCATTGGCATTCAGGCGTTCGCTTATACCAGCTATGACGATATCTGTTTTGCTTTGTAGTTCTATCAGAGCACGGTCGAATTCATTTTTCGACTCCTTGGCTTTCATCCCGATTTTGGAGCGAAGCTCCTTAACATCGATGCCTTCGTTCTCTTCAACAGCTTGAAAAAGCTCGACAGCCGATTTGGGAAGCTCTCCATCTGCATAACGCTCCTCAACAGAATAAGGTTCGTCTAACAAATTTTTAATTAATGGAAAGAGTTCAGCAGAAATCAACATTGGCTTCTTTGCAAAAAAGCGGCCATAAGCGGCAATGCCGTCGCCAGGCAGACGATCTCGCCATAACCAAGGATCTGTCTCTAGCCCCGTATGCCATTGTTCGGTCATAGTTATAGATTCAAGTGAAGGATGATCCGGTATGAACGAAGAGAGAGGGAGAATACCGACCTCTTTCATGATCTTCGTAACATCCTCATAAGCAGCAGCTTTCCAACCAACATCATTCACTTTGACCAAAACGATCATCCTTCCTGTTCCTATATCCGCTAATCAAACTTACTTATGAACCTTATCAATAACTCCGCCGCCTAAACACACGTCTCCATCATAGAAAACGACGGATTGTCCGGGCGTTACGGCTTTTTGTGGTTTATCGAAGACAACTTCACATGTCCCATCCTCCATAAACGTAAGGACTACGCCTTGGTCGGGCTGACGGTAACGAAATTTAGCTGTGCAAGCATATGCACCCACTGGTTTGCTCGATGAGATCCAGTTCACATCTGTGGCTGTTAAGCCCTTAGAATATAGTCCTGGATACTGCTCTCCTTGAACAACAAGCAATTGATTGTTTTCTAAATCTTTATCAACAACGAACCACGGCTCGCCAGAGCCTGAACCGCCAATACCAAGTCCTTGTCTTTGACCCAGAGTGTAGTACATCAAACCGTCGTGACGTCCTTTGACTTCACCGTTACGAATATCGACCATATTGCCGGGCTTTGCTGGCAAGTATTGACTGAGGAACTGTTTAAAGTCGCGCTCGCCGATAAAGCAAATTCCGGTGCTGTCTTTCTTCTTAGCTGTGGCTAGGCCTGCAGCTTCAGCAATTTCACGAACCTTTGGTTTCGGTAGGTGGCCAATCGGGAACATGGCTTTGGACAGCTGCTGCTGATTCAGCACGTTAAGGAAGTACGTTTGATCTTTGTTGGCATCATTACCACGCAAAAGCACATATTCACCATCTTGCTCTTTCACTTGTGCATAGTGACCTGTTGCAATGTAATCCCCACCTAAATCAATGACCTTCTGAAGCAATTCACCGAATTTAATTTCTCGGTTGCACATCACATCCGGATTCGGCGTGCGGCCCTTGGTATACTCGTCCAGGAAATAGGCGAAAACTTTGTCGTAATATTGCTTCTCGAAATTTACTGTATAGAAAGGGATGTCGAGCTGATCGCATACTCTTCTAACATCCTCTGCATCTTCTTCTGCGGTACAATGGCCAAACTCATCGGTATCGTCCCAATTTTTCATGAAAATGCCAATAACCTCGTAGCCCTGTTCCTTAAGTAACAGTGCAGCAACCGAAGAATCAACACCTCCGGACATTCCCAAAATGACACGTGTTTTTTTACTCATAGCTGTGAACCTCTTTTCTATCTTGTGGGACTTTTTTTAAAACTCTTACTATTATACCTCTCTATTGTTCAAAATTAAAATATTTCATTAGAATGTCATTGTTTTTCCCCCACAGAACAAGGAATTTATGATACCATATATACGATATACGGATGTTTAGGAATGTTTTTGCGAAAAATGGAAACGCTGTGTACCAAGATAGGGAAGACCATAGTGTCTGAACGTGGATAAAATAGATGGTAGGCAAACAGAAGTTTTAGCAATATCGATCAGACTCCTTGATGGCATATAATGTTGAATGAGGTGTAACTTTGAAAATTTCTACAAAAGGCCGCTATGGTTTAACGATCATGATGGAGCTGGCCAATCGATTTGGTGAAGGACCGACTTCACTCAAAAGTATTGCCGAAAAGCATCAGCTTTCCGAACATTATCTGGAACAACTTGTAGCTCCACTTCGCAATGCAGGATTGGTCAAAAGTATTCGTGGTGCTTACGGTGGATATATTCTCTCCAAATCCGCTGATACAGTAACAGCAGGCGAGGTTATTCGTGTATTAGAAGGACCGATTAGTCCTGTCGACTTTACGGAGGAAGATGATCCGGCTAAGCGTGATCTGTGGATTCGTATTCGCGATAGTATTGCGGGCGTGCTAGATTCTACTACACTTGCGAACTTGATTTCTTTCGAAGACCAAGGCAAGAACGACAACTACATGTTTTACATTTAAGGGTGTCCTATGAATCCCATTTATCTTGATCATGCAGCAACTACACCCGTGCATCCTGAAGTATTGGAAGCGATGCTTCCATTCTATACAGCCTTTTTTGGCAATCCTTCAAGTACACATAGCTTCGGCAGAGCTACTAGAACAGCACTCAACAGATTTCGCGACGCTATGGCGATATCGTTAGGCTGTTTACCTGCTGAGCTTATTTTTACAAGCGGAGGAACCGAAAGCAATAACATGGCGATCTTTGGGATCATGAATGCAAACAAGGATGGCAAGAAGCATATCATTACGACGGAGATCGAACATCATGCTGTTTTGCATCCCTGTGAGCGATTGGAGAGCCTCGGATACGAGGTGACCTATCTTCCAGTAGGTCCGACCGGTCTTATTCAAATAGAAGATGTGGAAGCGGCTATTCGACCGGACACAGCTCTCATTTCCATGATGTATGTGAATAATGAAGTGGGTACGATTCAACCGATCGAGCAAGTAGGTCATCTAGCGCGGAGTCGGCAAATTCCTTTTCATGTGGATGCGGTGCAAGCTTTAGGTAAATTGCCGCTAAATGTTCGTGAACTTCCTGTTGATTTAATGAGTTTCTCGGCTCATAAGATATACGGACCTAAAGGTGCAGGCGCATTATTTGTATCGAAGAACACAAGGTTGACACCTCACGTCTATGGCGGTGCTCAGGAGAGAAAGCGCCGCGCAGGTACGGAGAATGTAGCAGCAATTGCAGGCTTTGCCAAAGCTGTGGAAGTTACTCTCCCCATGCTGGACAGCATGCAATCCAAAGTCATAGAGCTTCGCAGGCTTATGATAAGCATACTTGAGCAGCAATTAGGCTTTGATAGCTTCACAATTAATGGCCACAAGGAACAGTGTATCCCGCATATTCTGAACATCAGCTTCCCAGGTATCTCAACAGAAACACTTCTTATGAATCTTGATTTAGAAGAAGTGGCTGCTGCAAGCGGTTCTGCATGTACGTCAGGTTCACTTGAAGTATCGCACGTATTACAAGCCATGAAGCTCCCAGAAAATGTTACAGCCTCCGCGGTTCGATTTAGTTTTGGAATGGGGAATTCTAAAGAACAAATCGAAACAGCTGCCCAGAAAATTGCAACCATTGTCAAGCGGTTGCGTACTACATAGTACCGGGTGGTTCTAGGAGGAATAAAACTTGCGCAAAGCGCATGATTTGATCGGGCTTCCCGTTCTAACGGTAGATTCCGGTAAACAAATAGGTCAAGTTAAAGATTTGTTGGTAGGCCCTGATTGGAACATACGAGGTATCATGCTCGAAGTGAAGATTTGGTTCTCCTCCTTACGTTACATACCGTGGGAGGGAATCGTCGCTGCCGGAGAAGATGCCATTACCATACCGAACGAAAGTGTCATTCGCGAGTTTGAGCATGTGGAAGAGTGTCATGCTTTTCTTGAAGGAAGCCGCAAAATTAAAGGTCTTCCCATCATTACGGTGGGAGGGCACAAATTAGGCGTGGTAGAAGATGTTTATTTAAACCAGAATTGGGGTAAACAAATAGTAGGTTATGAATTGTCCGAAGGGTTTATTTCTGATTTAAAGGAAGGGCGAAGATGGCTTCCCATGCCGGTGGCGGCAACCAAAGGGGAAGATGCCATCATAGTGCCTGTACATTGCGCTCAGGAAGTAGAAGAACTCTTCGTATCCAAAGAAGAATAGGGTGAGCATTATGCGTTGTCCAAACTGTAATTCCAAAGATATTGGAAAGATCGGTTCCCATCAATTCTACTGCTGGGGTTGCTTTATTGAACTCAGTGTTAACGGAGACAAAATGTCTGTGTATCAAGTAGAGGAAGACGGTACGTTGAGTTCTCTGGATGATTTATTTTTTGAGGAAGAAATTCCTCAAGTCCACGAACATGCAAATTAATCATTAATACACATTACGAAACGTTATTTTTTGAGCGCAGCGGCGCTTAAGAAGTAGCGTTTTTTCTTGTTTAGCTCATGATTTAACGGGTTAATTTGGACGGGTTGTACATATACTGTATGAGCGTATGTTTATAAGGATTAACAGAGGTGAAGAGAATGGAACGTTTTTGGAAAAATAAATGGTTCGTCGGGTTGGTATATCTCCTACTTGTTCTGGCCAGCTTGTATATGCTGCTGCAAATAAAGCCAATAATGTTTAGCGTATTTACCTTTATCAAAGCCATCGTGACGCCATTTTTTATAGCTGTGATTATTTCGTACATTTTAAACCCGATCGTGAATATTCTAAATCAGCGGAAAGTGCCAAGAACTATTGCTGTACTGCTTATTTATAGTGTCTTTCTCTCATCTCTGACCGTTATTATCATGAATATGACACCGATGTTTGTGTCCCAAATTGCGGAACTGAATGAGCATATGCCGCAAATGGCTATGCGTGCGCAATCGCTTGTAGACGGCTTTAATCAAAATCAACTGCTTCCCGACAGTGTGCGCAATGGATTTAATCATTCACTTACGAAGCTGGAAAATAGCATTTCCATGGCCATCTCGAACTACATGAATCAGATTGGAAATACCATCAATATGCTGTTCATCGCTTTTATCGTACCGTTCGTTGCGTTCTATATCTTAAAGGATTTTCAAATTATTGAGAAAACAGCCTTGGCTATTGTGCCGAAAGAGCATCGTAAGAAAACAATCAAGTTGCTCATTGATATTGACACAGCCCTTGGTAATTATATCCGGGGTCAATTATTAGTTTGTTTGATTATAGGAGTTCTGGCCTATTTGGGGTATTGGCTTATTGGTATGCAATATGCATTGCTGCTCGCTAGCGTTGTGGCGGTGTTTAATATTATCCCTTACTTGGGGCCATTTTTTGGAGCAGCGCCGGCAATCATTATGGCATCAACGGTCTCTTTGAAAATGTTGTTATTCGTCGCACTCGTTAATTTAGCTGTACAAATTCTCGAAGGCAACGTGATCTCCCCACAGGTTGTAGGAAGAACGCTTCATATGCATCCGTTGTTTATCATTTTCGCCTTACTTGTAGGTGGGGAAGTCGCGGGTATAGTGGGGTTAATATTGGCTGTACCTTTCTTTGCCGTCATGAAGGTTATCATTCAACATGTTTTCCTTCACTATGTTCATAAGCCCACGACATGAGGTTTCATTAGGTGTGGACGCACAGAACCCCTCTGAGCCATGACTTGCGGGATCATGGTTCAGAGGGGTTCTGCACGAGGGTTGAGGATATGAAAGGTGTGGCCATGCGTAAACCATCGAATGGGCTACGGAATAAGTATACGAATTCTTGCTATATGTCTTTTGTTCGATAATGAAAATCATTATCATTAAGTATAGTATACGTTCATTGAGAATGATTGTCAACTAAGATTTTTTAAATTTTTATCTTTGTCGTCTCCTTGGTCGTCCTCTTCTTTTTTTTGCTTTTTTTGTTCTTGGAATTCTACTCGAGTCTGACCTGTTATATAGTCAAAAGGATTGTAACGGCTATCAGGTATTTCCTTTTTGATGAGAGTCTTGGTCATGATGTAGATGACTAATACAAAAATGGGTGTAATTACACCGAGTAGGGTGAGGGTTGAGAAATCCAATTGAAACACCTCCGAGGATCATATAAATGACTTTATAAATGACTTTATAAATGACACAAGCGTACTGTACATACGATTTCCTTAAAGGATTGGTTTCATTAACATTTGTTACATTGAATGGAAGTAGAGCCCAAAGCTTTACTTGAATATTGACAGGGTACTAGCATATAGTTATAATTTGCCTTATCTATATCTGAATTGAAAGCGTTGATGAAACTTTAGTAAGCCATAGTCCATCGTCAGAGAGAAGGTTCCGCTAAAGCAGTGTTACTGCGAGTGGCGGCTGTGAGAACCTTTCGGTGCTAGGATGGCCCAAAGCTCGTTTCGGAGTGTGGATGAACTCCACCGGTTGGACCCGTTACAGATCCGCACAAGGAGATTGCGTTTGTTTCCTCTTGCTATAAGCAAAGGTGAGACGAACACAATAACCAGGGTGGTACCGCGATTATTCGTCCCTGTATGTTACAGGGGCGTTTTTTGTTTGTTTTTCGAACAATTGATAAATATGGAGGCTTGAATAAGATGAAAGCAAGTGAAATACGTTCCAAGTGGTTGCAGTTCTTTGCAAGTAAAGGGCATAAGATAGAGCCAAGTTCATCGCTCGTCCCACATAATGACCCCTCACTCTTGTGGATTAATGCGGGGATTGCTCCTTTAAAGCCGTATTTGGATGGACGCGAAATTCCTGAAAATCCGCGGATTACGAATGCCCAGAAATGTATTCGTACAAATGATATTGAAAATGTAGGTAAAACACGCCGACATCATACGTTCTTTGAGATGCTAGGGAATTTCTCCATCGGAGACTACTTTAAAAAAGAAGTCATTCCTTGGGCTTGGGAGTTTCTAACTGATCCGCAGTGGATCGGCTTTGATCCGAATCGTATTTCTGTCACTGTGCATGAAGATGATGAGGAAGCTTTTGAAATTTGGAACAAACAAATCGGTATACCCGAAGAGCGTATTTATAAGCTCAAAGAAGACAATTTCTGGGATATTGGTGAAGGTCCTTGTGGTCCCTGTACAGAGATTTTCTATGATCGCGGTGATAAATACGGTGATTTATCTGATCCGGAATGCTGGCCAGGTGGAGAGAATGAGCGTTTCCTAGAAGTTTGGAACCTCGTGTTTACGCAATTCAACCATAATAAGGACGGCAGCTATACACCGCTCCCTAATAAAAATATTGATACCGGTGCAGGATTAGAACGTTTTGCTTCGATTCTGCAAGATGTGGACTCAAACTTTGACACGGATTTGTTTAAGCCGATTATTGATAAAGCCTGTGAGCTTACAGGTGTGAAATATCATGTGAACGAAGAGCATGATGTTGCACTCAAAGTCATCGCTGACCATATCCGCACCGTTGCTTTCTCCGTTGGTGATGGCGTGCTGCCTTCTAATGAAGGACGCGGTTATGTTATCCGCCGTTTGCTGCGCCGCGCTGTACGATACGGCAAAGTACTTGGACTTGATAAGCCATTCCTTCATAAGCTCGTACCAACCGTTGGAGAAATAATGGGCGTTTACTACACGGAAGTTGTAGATAAACGAGAATTTATCGAGAAGGTCATACGAACCGAAGAGGAACGTTTCCATGAAACGTTAAGCGATGGTTTGGTCATTCTGGCCGAGATGGTAGAAAAGACACGTCAAACGGGTACGAATCAGATCAGCGGACCGGATGCTTTCAAGCTGTATGATACGTATGGCTTCCCATTCGATTTGACCGAAGATTTTGCTTCTGAGAAGGGCTTAACGGTTGACCGTGAAGGATTTGATACTTCCATGAAGGAACAGCGTGACCGTGCTAGAGCGGCCAGTCATAAAGAAGGCGGTATGAAGGTACAAGGCGGACCGCTGTCTGATTTGACGATTAAAAGCGAATTTGTTGGTTATAATGAATTGGTAGTTACTGCTAGTATCGTGGCGATCGTTCATGAGAATGAACTCGTTGACATTGTCGGAGTTGGTGAGACCTGTCAGGTCGTATTGGATCGGACTCCTTTCTACGCTGAAAGCGGCGGTCAGGTCAGTGATTATGGTATAATTAGAAGTAACCAAGTGTCATTGAAGGTTGAAGATGTTATCAAAGCGCCTCATGGCCAGCACGTTCACAAAGTTCTTGTTGTGTCGGGTGTTCTTCGAAAAGGCGATTCAGTAGAAGCTATTGTGGCTGCTGCGGAGCGTGGGGACATCATTAAGAACCATACAGCTACACATTTGCTGCACAAAGCGCTTAAGGAAGTGCTAGGAACGCATGTTAATCAAGCGGGTTCTTTGGTTGAACCTGATCGTTTGCGGTTTGACTTCTCGCATTTCGGAAGTATTAGCAGCGAAGAGCTGCAGGACGTAGAACAGCGTGTGAATCGTCAGATTTGGAATAACACGAATGTGGATATTTCACTCAAAGCAATCGCTGACGCGAAAGCAATGGGAGCTATGGCGTTGTTCGGCGAGAAATACGGTGATATCGTGCGCGTTGTGCAAGTCGGCGATTACAGCTTAGAGTTGTGCGGCGGTTGCCACGTTCAGAACACGGGTCAAATCGGCTTATTCAAAATCGTCAGCGAGTCCGGTATCGGTTCAGGTGTTCGTCGGATCGAAGCGGTGTCTGGCCGCAGTGCGTATGAATACCTTGATCAGCAATTACAATTACTGAAAGAATCCGCGGGCTTGCTCAAATCAAATGTTCAAGATGTGCCTAAACGTGTGGAAGCTACGCTTCAGCAAGTGAAGGAATTGACGCGTGAAAACGAGTCGCTGCGCAGCAAACTTGGGCGAATCGAAGCGGGTTCTCTTACAGACCAAGTGAAGCAAGTAGCGGGGGTTTCTGTTCTGGCTGCACAAGTCAATGCGGCGGATATGGATTCACTTCGTAATATTGTGGATGAGATGAAGACGAAGCTAGGTTCCGCTGTTATCGTACTCGGCGCAGTTGCGGATGACAAAGTCAATTTGGTAGCTGCTGTCACGCCAGATCTTGTGACTAAAGGCTTCCACGCAGGCAAAATCATTAAAGAAGTGGCTCAGGCTGTTGGCGGTAGCGGAGGTGGTCGCCCGGATATGGCGCAAGCAGGCGGTAAGGATGCATCCAAATTGCAAGCTGCATTGTCCGGAGTTGAAGGACTTCTTTCCCAATTTGCATAATTATTTTTCTGTGGGACAGGAATTTTTAAACCCATAGAGAATATAACCAGTATACATGGATTGATTTTCAAATATTTAACAAAGGTATCATAAGGAAAGTGAGGTGCTCCTGATGAGTTCCATGGACAAAACGATGAAGTTTAACGTAAAGGCAGAAGAAATAGAGACATCTCCCAAAGACGTGCTATTAGCGGTGTACGATGCTCTTCAGGAAAAAGGGTATAATCCGATCAACCAGATTGTCGGGTACTTGCTTTCCGGAGATCCTGCCTATATTCCACGGCATAACAATGCTCGGAGCCTCATTCGTAAACGGGAGCGGGACGAACTCATTGAAGAATTAGTTCGTGCTTATCTGGGTCAACACAAATAGAAGGAAAAGAGAACCGGCATGAGATGGATAGGCTTGGATTATGGGGACAAGACGATTGGTGTAGCGATGAGCGACGAGCTTGGTTGGACGGCTCAAGGGCTTGAAGTCATACATCGACGTAAGCCTGGGGAAGACATCGCTCGGCTGGAGGCCATTGTCAAACAGTACGGTGTTACTCAAATAGTGGTAGGCTTGCCCAAAAATATGAACAATACTATAGGTCCACGCGGCGAGCTTGCTATCGCATTTTCGCAAGAATTAGAGCAAAAACTAAGTGTACCTGTACACTTGTGGGATGAGCGGTTAACGACCGTAGCTGCGACACGCACACTTCTAGAAGCTGATGTGAGTCGGAAGAAACGTAAGCTGGTTATTGATAAAATGGCCGCACAGCTCATTCTGCAAGGATACATGGATGCCAATATGAAGAGGTGAACGAACATGTCCAAAGAAGAATTGAATGAAGAACAACCAGAAATCATTTACATCCCGGACGATGAAGGCAACGAAGAAGAGTTCGAGGTTATCATGAAATTCGAAGTGGACGGTTCTGACAAGAAGTATATGATGGTAGTGCCTACAGACGGCGAAGATGAAGAATCCGATGAAGTGTACGCATTTCGCTATGAAGAGGATGATGACGGCGAGGATTTGAAGCTGTTCACCATCGAGGATGAAGAAGAATGGAATATTGTTGAAGAAACATTCAATACCTTAATGGCAGAATTTGATGAGGAAGAAGAAGCATGAGCACGACGCCTTCTGACGTATTGCGCAAAACTTACGGGGATGATATTATTTTGTTTGATGAGCAAAATGAATCAACGGTGTATCATCTTCTTAAAGAATTCGTTTATGGAAATTATACGTATGCTGTTCTGCAATCCGATGAACTCAAGAAGGAAGACGAGGTTGCTGTTTTCCGAGTGACGACAGATAGCGACGGACAGTATGAATTGGAAACCATCGAGGATGACGAGGAATGGGAAACCGTTTCAGAGCTCTACGACGAGATGGTATTTCCAGAACAGGATGAATTGTAAGAAGCATACAACCGAGCGGAGCGCATCCGCTCGTTTTTGTTTGCTTTGGGGTATATGAATGCTTACGAAGTCAGTTTTGCTAAAGCAAAACTCTAAAGTCAATGCTTACGAAGTGAGTTTTCTTACGAAAACTTTTAGGAGGATTATTGTGAACAACATGCTTGAACAGGAGAATGAACAGAATAAGCCTAGACGAAGTAAGCTTAAGCTCATCCTTCTTGTCTTTGGACTATTGCTGCTCATTATCATTGGAACTGCAGGTGGTATCGGATTGTATATCGCGAGTGCTCTCCAGCCTGTAGCTGCTTCAGAGCAAGAAGTAAGGATCTCAATCCCACAAGGGGCCGGGTCTTTGCAAATCGCCAAGGAGCTTGAAACGAAGGGACTTATTAAAAATTCTACGATTTTTACGTATTATTTAAAGGTGAAGAAGCTGGGCTCCAGACTTCAAGCAGGCGAGTACAGTATGAAACCGGGAATGACATTCGATGAAATGATTAATAAGCTGAATAAAGGGGAGACCGTGAAGGAAGAAGTCATCCGTATTACGATCCCTGAGGGCTATACCATTGATCAGATTGCAGCCAAATTAAGTGAGCAGACTCCTTGGAAAAAGGAAGTTTTTCTACAGATGGCGGATGCGCCTGCTGGGCTCAAGGGAGAAACAATCGCAACGATTCCTGATAATAAAAGCATAAAACACCGTCTCGAAGGGTATCTGTTCCCAGAAACGTATGAGTTTAAGAAAGACTCCACGGAACAAGATTTTATTGAGCGAACACTGCAGCAGCTGGATAAGAAGCTGGAGACACTTCCACCAGACTGGAAGGACAAGCTCAAGGAGCGCGGACTTAACGTACACCAGATGTTGACTATTGCCTCTTTAATTGAACGTGAAGTGGTTGTAAATGAAGAGCGTGCACTTGTATCCGGCGTTATCCAGAACCGGTTGAAGAAGAATATGCCCCTTCAAATTGATGCAACCGTGCAATATTTATTTGATAAGTCCAAAGAGAGATTACTGGAGAAGGATCTTCAAATACAAAGTCCTTATAATACGTATTTAAACACAGGATTACCTCCGGGGCCAATCGCGAGTCCGAGCCTTGCCTCGATGAAGGCAGCTATTTATCCGGAAGAGACGAAGTATTTATTCTATGTAACAAAGAAAGATGGGACCAAAGGGCATTTGTTCGCAGAAACTTTTGAAGAGCATAAGAAGAATATTGTAGAAAGTAAGAAGGCCGCGAATTAGTAGTACGAACTTATGATAGGAAGCTGACAGAAGGTAGGGTAAGCAATTGAAAAAACCAGAGTTAGTAGTAAGCTGCAGCACTGTGGCAGAACTGAAAAGATTGATCGAAGCAGGCGCAGATGCGGTTATTATTGGCGAAGCGCGCTACGGCATGCGTCTGCCGGGAGAAGTGAAACTGGATGAGATGCAGGAAGCTGTGTCCTGGGCACATGAACAGAAGGCTAAAGTATATGTTGCTGTAAACAATATTTTCGACAATAATGCCCTTGTGGGGCTGTATGATTATTTAGCCGAATTACAGGAATACGGTGTGGATGCAATCATTTTCGGTGATCCAGCGGTACTCATGAATGCACGTAACTTACCTAAGCCGCTAGCGCTGCACTGGAATGCAGAGATGACATCAACCAATTATGCGACTGCGAACTATTGGGCTAAGCAAGGAGCTACCCGTGTGGTCCTGGCTAGAGAACTGAATATGGAGCAGGTTTTGGCTTTTAAAGAGCATGCCGAGTTAGCTGTTGAAGTACAGGTACATGGCATCACTAACATTTATCACTCTAAGCGAGAGTTAGTGAAGAATTATATCGAGCACCAAGGGAATGATGCAGCTGACCAGGATCGTTCCATTGAGCGAGGGCTTTTCCTCATTGAGCATGAACGCCGTGATCAGCGTTACCCTGTGTATGAAGATAGTAATGGCACGCACATTATGAGTTCCGAAGATATATGTATGTTGGAAAATTTACCTGAACTTATGGACGGTCAAATAGATAGCTTGAAAATCGAAGGTCTTTTGAAATCTTCACTGTATAACGAAACGGTTGTGAGAAGCTATCGGGCTGTAATCGATGCTTATGCTGCTGATCCTGAAGGATATATCTTTCAACAGGAATGGTTGGATGCGATAGTTAAGCTGCAAGATCCTGAACGTGAATTGTCATACGGTTTTTTTTACAAAGAACAGGTATATTGATAGATGAAAGAAGGTGCGTTTTCGTGGTGACAACAGCCATAGAAGCCCGAGCTAGAGGAAAGCGTGTTAGGCTTAATAAGCCGGAATTACTGGCTCCGGCAGGCAGCTTAGAGAAGCTGAAATTTGCGATCCATTACGGAGCGGATGCGGTTTACATCGGTGGCCAGAAGTATGGTCTCCGTTCCAACGCGGATAACTTTTCGCTGGAGGAAATGCGCGAAGCCGTAGAGTTTGCCAATCAATATGGGGCAAAAGTATTCGTAGCAACGAATATTTATGCTCATAATGAAGATATAGAAGGCCTTGATGATTATTTGAGAGGACTTCAAGAGGTTGGGATTTCTGCTATTATTGCAGCTGATCCAATTATTATGGAGACGTGCAGAAGAGTAGCTCCTAAGTTGGAAGTTCATGTGAGCACACAGCAATCCGTTATGAATTGGCAAACTGTGAAGTTTTGGAAAGACCAGGGTATTGAGCGAGTTGTTCTAGCCCGCGAAGTCAGCATGGAAGAAATTGATGCGATTAAAGCAAATGTCGATGTTGAGATTGAAGCCTTCATACATGGGGCTATGTGCAGCTCGTACTCGGGCCGATGTGTGCTTTCTAATCATTTCACTGATCGAGATTCCAATCGTGGCGGCTGCTCGCAATCATGCCGTTGGAAGTACGATTTATTTGCTAAGGATCAACCTCTTTCTGCTCCTTTAGCTACGGATTTGCCTATGTTTGGCGATGAGGACGATGCTTTCACGATGGGTTCTAAGGATCTTAGCATGATTGAACACATTGCGGAGATGATCGAATCTGGCGTAGACAGCTTCAAGATTGAGGGCCGGATGAAGAGCATTCATTATGTGGCTACGGTTGTTAATGCTTACCGCCAAGCCATTGATTCCTACTTTGCCGATCCAGAGCATTTTGAGGTCAACCCTGTGTGGCAGGATGAAATTTATAAAGCGGCAAACCGACCTTTGAACACCGGCTTCTTCTATGAAGCGCCTGGACACGAGGATCATATTTTTGAGCCAGAAGATAAAGTCGTTGGATTTGATTTTGTTGGTCTGGTTATGGGATATGATGCTGGATCGGGTACGGCGCTTATACAGCAAAGAAATCATTTCAAACCTGGCCAGGAAATTGAATTTTTCGGGCCGGATGGTACGCATTTTAAGCAAAAGGTTGGCGTCATACGAAATGAAGATGGCCTAGAACTAGATGCAGCTAGACATCCACTTCAATTGATCAAATTACAAACGGATAAACCTGTGAAAAAATGGGATATGATGCGTAAGAAAACAGGGAAATAGTACCATGGAAACTTCCTCCAACTCGGAAATTGGAGAAAGTTTCTTTTTTTATTTATTCTAGATCGAAATTTGAAGGATAATGGTAAAGTATGTCGAAATTATTAAAAAACGTAAAGTGAACCCTTTACAATCTAGTCCAAAAGTAAGATAAAGGCAGGAAGTAGAAACTAATGGCGGTGACAAAATGAAAGAGAAACTTCAAAGTATTTTAGACAAAGTAGTTCAAGCAATTCGTAATGTTCCGTGGGGTCGTATTGTAGGCGTGGCAAGCAAGAAGTCTAAGCAAATGGGGTCGATCGCTTTTAAAGAAATGAAGCAAGTCAAGGTAGAAAACCCTGTGAAATCCGTAGGTATGAAGCTGTTTTTAATGTTTTTTGTAAGCATTCTTTTTTTCGTCCTCACTGTGGGTATGATTTCTTACACGGTATCGAAAAATGTGATTAAAAACAAAGTGTCTGAATCCAGTCTTCAAACCGTAACACAGGCGGGGCAAAAACTAGATTTCCTTTATCAAACTTTTGATGAAGTATCTCTACAAATTATGCTTAACAAGGACCTACAGGATTTGCTTACGTCAATTCCTACGTTAGATCCATCCTCCTACGAAGCTCTTGATGTTACTCGTCAATTGACAGAGAAATTGAATGTGGTGACTTTCTCGAACAAAGCAATTAAAACGCTTCATCTTTACAGACCTGATGGTAAACTGATTGTCATTACAGGCTCTGGGGGAACGGCATTTAGCGAGAATTCAAGCACGAATGATTGGTTTAAGAAGACCGTTGAGAATGGCGGGAAAGTAACTTGGTTAGATAGTAAAGTCAAAGGATATTCCAGCAGCTCGACGAATACCTTTGCCATTGGTCGGGTGATGAGAAATACACTTACGAATTCCACATCAGCCATTCTTCTAATCGAGCTTAATACAGATTTACTGACAAAAGAGCTTACTGGGATGTCATTAGGCGATGATAGTAAGGTTGTTATTACGAATGCAGGTAATAAATACATAGCTAATAAAGAAATTTCGGAATTAGAAAAAGATTCTGACGTCAAATTGACGAAAGAACAGTTAGAAGAAGAACACGGTTCTTTTATAACGAAAGATGATCATTTGGTTGCCTATTATAAATCGTCCGTATCCGGTTGGAATCTCGTTGGTGATATACCTGTGAGCGCCCTTGTGAAGGATGCTAAAAAAATCTTCAATTATACGCTTCTAATCGCCCTGTTCGCGGCTATTGCTGCCGTACTAATCGGCTTATTCGTAGCTAGAATGATCGGACGTCCTCTGATTAATCTACGTAACTTAATGCAGCAAGGTGCTAAAGGGAAGCTTACCGTTCGTGCTAACTACAAGTCTCAAGATGAAATAGGACAACTAGGTGCAAGCTTTGACGTGATGATGCAGCAGATTACAACTTTGGTTCAACAAACAAGCACTTCTGCTCAAGCCGTTTTCGAAACAGCACAAGAGTTAACGAATTCCTCGAAGGTAACGGCTACAGCTGCAAGAGAAATTGCGGTGGCGACAGATGAGATTTCCAATGGAGCCGGAGGATTAGCGACGGAGTCAGAGAGAGGCAACGAGTTAACGTATCATATTGGCGAGCAAATGAAGCAGGTAATCGTAGCCAACCTCGAGATGGGAACGGCTGCTGCGGATGTTCAGAGCTCCAGTGAGCAAGGTACGAAGTATATGACTGAACTTATTTCGAAAACGAACCTGACAGAAGAAATGATCCGCTCGATGGTTGATAAAGTCGATAATTTGAAAGACAGTACTCGTTCTATTCGTAAAATCCTTGATGTTCTTAATAATATGACGAAGCAAACAAATATTTTGTCCTTGAATGCGACAATTGAGGCCGCACGTGCTGGTGCAGCTGGTAAGGGCTTCATGGTAGTTGCAGATGAGATTCGTAAACTAGCGGATCAATCCAGACAATCCATTGATGTCGTAGGTCAGATTACAGAAACCATCACGAAAGAAATCGATGAGACGGTGAAAGTGCTTTCAACGGCAACACCAATTTTCCAAGAACAAATATTAGCTGTTAAAGAAGCCGACACCATCTTCAAACAAGTAACGAATCACATGGGTGGATTCATTACACAGCTTAGCACGGTAAGTGATTCGATCTCCACATTGGAGCAATCACAAGTCGTACTTTCCGATGCAATGACGAATGTCAGCGCGGTAGCTGAGGAATCACTAGCTACATCTGAGGAAGTTGCTTCGTTGAGCTCAGAACAGCTTAGCATCAGCGACGGTTTAGTTAAACTATCGGACAAATTGGATCAGTTGTCCAAATCACTTAACGACACTTTATCCAAATTCGAAGTATAAGTATCATAGAATACGTAGTCCACTCTCCATTTAGGAGGGTGGATTTTTTTGTTTTATTGAGCTTTAAGGTGGTTCGGACAGTTTGACCAAGATCAGGAATGACGATACTGAAAGAAACAGCAGTTATTGTTAGTTAAAAGGAGTCAGTAGCATGAGGATTAAACAATTATCGTCTTTAGAAAAACGTCGAATCTTTCTTGTTCTCCTCACGATCTTACTCTTGTTTATAGGGATCGTTGGTAAGCTTTTTTGGATACAAATTGCGACAACGGAAAGCTACTCTTCAAGAGGGGTTAATTTGGTCAAAAACTCTGTCGTACAGAGGCAACGTGCTCTTGTGCTAGAAAGCGGGCGTGGGGAAATCTTAGATCGTGATCTAAAACCCATGACGGGAAAAATGATTAAAGCCCTTGTGGCATTTCCTATAAATAGCGATTACCAAGGTGAGCCGCAGCAAGTGAATCAGTTGGCTCGTATTTTGCGGACGAATACAGATCATTGGCTTGCTTTCTCTCGTGATTTAAAAGAGCCGCAAGTGTGGCGCACTGCTGAGGGGGGGAAACCCGTAATGTTAAGCGATCAGCAGGAGGAGCAAATTAATGCCCTCGGCTTACCCTATTTGAAAGTCGTGAAGATGGAGGATCGTTATCCGTCAGGTATGACAGCGCGTCAATTGATCGGGTTTATTGGGCAAAATCCGGATAGAGTGATGAGTATCTACGGTGCTGATCTGGAGAAAGGCAAGGTTGCGCTAACTTCGAAAATCGGAGGTGCTGGACTGGAGAAAACGTTCGATCTGTGGCTTCGAGGCATTGGTGAGACGTCAATCTCTTATTTTACAGACGCAGGAAAAAGACCGTTAGCTGGCCTAGATGCCCGAATGATTGCACCGGACAACACCTTCTATCCCGTCAAATTAGTAACGACACTGGATTTAAGCGTGCAGCAGCGAATTGAAGTCCTTATGGATAAGCTAAATATTCGCGAAGGTGCGGCTGTTGTTCAGGAAGTGGCACAAGGGGATATCGTCGCGATGGCGAGTAGACCCAATTTTGATCAGACAGAAGTCGATCTGGCTAGCAATAACTGGAGTAATTATGCGCTCAAGGCGACGGCGCCTGGCTCGATTTTCAAAACAATCGTAGCCGCAGCAGCATTGGATAAAGGGATCGTTGATCCTAGGGAAACTTTCAATTGTGAAGGTGCCCTTGGGAAATATGGCTTTACGTGCTGGAGAAGAGATGGACACGGGCCTTTAACTTTAGAGCAGGGCTTTGCGCAATCCTGTAATATTGTGTTTGCCAGAGTGATGCAGCGACTGACGCCTGCTGAGTTGGAAAGCTATGCACATAAACTTGGTGTATTGGATGAAGTGGGCTGGACGGGGAAGACAGACGGCGAGCAAATGCTCCGTCAATTGGACACAGAAGAGAACGGACAGCTATTTGGAGCCCATACTCCGCATAATGATGAGGGAGTGCTTATGCAAACGGCGATTGGTCAAAGAGATGTCAGGATGACCCCTTTACAGGCGTCTAATATGATTGTTACCTTGCTGCATGGTGGAAAGGGTTATTCACCAAGAGTTGTTCAAGAAATTCGGTATCAGACGGATCGTGTGATGGAGAAATTTCCTGTTCAATTATTAGATTCTGAGGCAGGGAGGGTTTCTGCAGCGACCAGTCGTACATTAATAAACTGGATGAGAGAAGTGGTAACCGATGGAACGGGACAAGGCTTAAAGGATGCCAAGTGGAAACTGGCTGGGAAATCCGGTACGGCACAAATCGAGACTGGTAAGCAAGAAAAGGTAAATCAGTGGTTTATTGGTTATGGACCTGTTGATTCACCAAAATATGCCGTTTCCGTTGTCATTAAGAACATGGATCCTACTGAGAGCAATAAGGCCATCCCCTTGTTTAAAGGGATTATGGATATTTTAGCAAGTGACTCAAACGGTAGGTAATGAAATCGTGAAGCAGGTTCCCTGGTCTGGCTGGCTTGTTACTTCTATGAGTCCGCCAAATGTTTTGATGATTCTATAGGAAACCATCATACCAAGACCAGTACCTTTATTTTTCGTTGAGTAAAAGGGTGTTCCGAGACGGTTCACCTGCTCAGGAGTCATGCCAATACCGTTATCTTTAATTTGTAAAATAACTTTAGCGCTTTTCTTGAAGCCTGTTATTAGCAGAGTGCCTCCGCTAGGCATAGCCTCGATGCCGTTTTTCGTTAAATTAACTAGGCATTGAATCATTTTTTCGCTGTTGGCTTTAATTAGAAGAGAAGACTCCATGTCGATATGAATTTCTACACCGCGCATTGACGCGTAAGGATTTATGAGATTGCTTAATTTGAGAGATAATGTGGAAACATCCACTTCTTCAAGCTTTTCGGCTTGCGGTTTAGCGAAGGATAAGTAATCCGTAATAATGCTTTGTGCTCGGTCAATTTCTTCAATAACCATGGTCGTATAAATACGTTTTTTCTCTTCCGTGACTTCGGACTGGCTGAGTATTTGCATAAAGCCGCGGGCAACCGTCATCGGGTTGCGTATTTCATGGGCGACCGAAGCAGCTAACTCGCTTAATACATTCATCTTTTCAGAACGCTGGACTTCTTGGCGCATCGCTATATTTTCTCTGATACGAACAATTAAATAGGTTATCAACCACATCGTCAGCATGTGAACAATACAGCACAGTAAGCCGTAAAGCAGAAAGCTCCTATCTACGGAGACATTCGAATCGATGCGATATAGCATAGTCATGCAGAAAGTTGCTAGAGCGCTAATAAAGGCCAGAAGACTTGGAAACATCACTTTGGGGGTTCGGTACTTCCAATTGCTTAGGGCAATGAAAGCCAGGATGAAGGGTACGAGCAGAGCGGACAAGGTAACAATCCATAAAAAATCTGAACCATCGATGTAGTAGGTATAGGCTAGTATAGCTGCGGAGACAGTAAGTCCTGAACGTATGCCACTGTAAAGGAAAGCAACAAGTACAGGAATCGTGCGCAGATCAAAGTTGTTGCCTGTTATCGTAAAAAAGGGATGAGACATGCAAAATATGGCTGCCAATGAACAAATGAGCCCGATAAATGCTTGATTTGAAGGATTGAAGCTAATGGGACCGGGCCGATCCAGCCATAAAATATGACATACCATGATGGGGAGAGTTAACACTAGTATATTGAGGAGTAAGTCGTCAATTACATTCAAGGATCTCGCCTACTTAATTAAAAATTTGGGTTTATTTTTATTTCGACATAAAACTTGAAATTCCTTTGATTTCTTTCCAAAATTTTGATGTTTTTTGACAAGTTCTGACGGAAACTTACTGTATATCCATTTTTCAGGCAAAATGTTGCTGTTCCTGTACATGCTCTTTATTGCAGCAAAGGCTTGTATCGCTTACAATTCTGTACATGGATACAAATCGTAGGCTCAGGAGATTAAGCAAATGACGACTTTAGAACTACCTTCTTCAATGGTCATTCATGATCGATCCGGTGAAAACGCAACACAACCGATCTTATATGCTTTTGCTCTGGAAGAACTTTTATGTCGAGCAATAGGTAAAACAGCACCACCGATTCTGCACATATGGAGGCATCCACGAGCCTTTGTGATGGGGCTGAGAGATAGTCGCCTTCCCAAAGCGGCCGAAGCTAACGAATGGTTGCTAAGTCAAGGCTATGATACGGCTGTAAGAAACTCTGGAGGTGCAGCGGTGCCTCTCGATTTGGGCGTCGTGAATGTATCCCTGTTGTTACCAAAAAACGCTGGGGACATGGAGCATCGCAAGGATTTCGATTTAATGGTAGCCTTGATAAGAGATGTCATGAGCACTATTACCAATCGTATCGATCAGGGTGAAGTGACGGGTTCCTTTTGTCCGGGGGAATTCGATTTAAGTGTCGGTGGACGTAAGTTTTGCGGCATTGCACAGCGCAGACAACAGCTCGCCTTATCGGTACAAGCGTTCATTATCGTGGAAGGTCTAGGAGAAGCAAAAGCATCTTTGGCCAGAGACTTTTACGAGTGCGCGGCGGGTTCAGCATCACCAAACGACTACCCGGTAGTGGCGTCAGGTAGTATGGCGAGTTTATCGGAATGCTTACATATTGAGTTAAGTGCAGCACGTTTCACAGATAATTTAGTACAAATCATGGCCGCCAAAGGCGTGAAGGTACAGAGTCCTAGGGACATCTCTGGATATCCGAGTGAAGAAGAGATACAGGGTATGATGGAGCTTTTGAAGCAGCGTTATGCGATTAAAGAATAAATAAATGCGGCCCAACTTCGCGTCAGGAGACGGAAAGTGGACCGCTTTTTTTATCGTTATCATGCAAGAAAATAATGCAGAGCCGCGTCCAACTCTCCTTGCCAAAATCCCCATAAATGTTTCCCTGGCTTCTCGATATAGTGAAGGGTAACATTTTTATCTTCCATCTCAGCTTTGGCTAGACGGTTTTCTCTTACGAAATCAAAAGTCCCTCGTTCCGTTTTTACATCTGTCTCATCCAAGCCAATTAACATATATAGCTCCAGCCACGACAAGTCGTCCTCCGCTTTGATACGTTCTCTGGTAATGTCGAAAAATGCGCCCGATAAGGATATAACACGGCAAAAAAGGCTAGGATAATCTAAGGCGAGATGCAAGGACACGGTCCCCCCAAGGGAATCACCCGCCACAATGCGTTCGTTCCGTTCGGATCGAATCGGATATCGGCTTTCTACATAAGGGAGGAGTTCCTCTGCAAAAAAACGGCAGTACGTATCATGGCGTTCACCCTCAGGCGCATATTCCGAAGTGCGGTTCATGTTATTCACATCGACACCGACAACAATGGCGGGTTCCAAGCCTTCATCCAGAATACAGCGAGTGATCGTCGTCGCAATTCGGCCGAAATTAAAGAATTGTTCACCATCTTGGCAATAAATGACCGGATAGGAGAGCAGTTCGTTGTAACCGGGAGGGAGATATATTCGCAGGGAGCGATTTTCTCCGAGAAGGACAGAGGTGAGTTCATCTTTCACAATCGTTCTTTTATAAAAGCGAGAGTCATCCGACATGGTTGTGCTCCTTTAACTTTCTCTTTAGATCTAATTTGGTGTAGTAAGTGTAAGCTTGTCGTTTAGAGGGTAATGTGTATTATAGCAGTTGTAAATTTTGTGTTAACTGTATTATACATTTTCGGGAACTGTACTATTCACTCTGGTGAAAAAAGGTCATATACCGCAGGGATGCTGGTGTACAATTCACAAAAACAGGTTTATAATAATACTATAACAGAAGTGAAGCTAGCAGGCATCAAAATCATATAAGAGGTGAAATGGTATGAGTAAGCCACTTGTCAGCCAAGCGAATTATGAAGTGACCACAGAGAAGGTTGAGCCTTTACAGGTTCTAGCTCCAGACGGCACAATTGTAAATTCCGACAAAATGCCTAAACTTAGTGACGACCAATTGAAAGAATTAATGAGAAGAATGGTATTCACCCGCGTATGGGACGAAAGAGCAGTTAATCTCGGTCGCCAAGGACGTCTTGGTTTCTATGCTCCGGTATCCGGACAAGAAGCTTCGATGATCGGTAGTGAATTTGCACTAAATAAAGACGATTTCATTTGCCCGGGTTACCGCGATATGCCGCAGCTCGTTTGGCACGGACTTCCGCTCTATCAAGCATTTTTGTATTCCCGTGGTCATCAGCATGGCGGACAAATTCCGCAGGATGTACACGTACTTATGCCGCAAATCATCATCGGAGCTCAAATTTTACATGCTACCGGTGTGGCTATGGCATTCAAGAAACGTAACCAACCGCGTGTAGCGATTACGTACACAGGCGACGGAGGAAGCTCCGAGGGCGATTTCTACGAAGGTATGAACTTTGCAGGAGCATTCAAGCTGCCTGTCATTTATTTTGTACAAAACAACGGTTACGCAATTACGACTCCTTATTCGAAGCAAACTGGTGCGCTTTCAGTTGCGCATAAAGCACTTGCTGCCGGGATCAAAGGCGTGCAAGTTGACGGAATGGACGTATTGGCTGTTGTTCAAGCTGTTACCGAAGCTGCTGAAAGAGGACGCAGAGGCGAAGGCGCTACGTTGATTGAAGCATTAACTTACCGTTACCGTCCGCATTCCTTAGCGGATGATACGACGAAATACCGGACCAAAGATGAAGAGAGCGACTGGGAGCCTAAGGATCCACTTACGCGTATGCGTCTGTTCTTGACTAAAAAAGGTCTCTGGAGCGAAGAAGAAGAAGCTGGGGTGAAAGAAGAAGCGAAAGCAACGGTTGCTGAACATATCAAAAAAGCGGAAGAAACAGAGAAAATGACTGTTTCAGGCCTAATTGACTCTATGTTCGAAGTAACACCGGCACATCTCGAAGAACAGAAGCAAGCGTTTAAATAAATTAGGCTTACGATGCCAGTTTTTCTGGCGAAAAACTCTTAGGAGGCACGGAGAAGTCATGGCACAAATGACGATGATTCAAGCGATAAAAGACGCAATGCGCGTTGAACTGGAAAGAGATCCTAATGTAATTTTGTTCGGCGAAGACGTTGGCCATGTTGGTGGCGTATTCCGTGCTACGGAAGGTTTACAAAAAGAATTCGGCGAAGATCGCGTATTCGATACGCCTCTTGCTGAATCTGCTATTGGCGGACTCGCTGTTGGTCTTGGTATTCAAGGCTTCCGTCCGATCGCTGAAATTCAATTCGTAGGCTTTATTTATGAAGCGCTTGACCAAATTTGTGTTCAAGCAGCTCGTATGCGTTACCGTTCGGGCGGACGTTACAACTCGCCAATCGTATTCCGTACACCATTTGGTGGCGGTGTAAAAGCGGCTGAGCTCCATACGGATGCACTCGAAGGCTTACTTGTTCAAACACCAGGTATTAAAGTTGTTGTACCTTCCAACCCTTATGATGCGAAGGGACTGCTCATTTCCGCGATTCGCGATAATGACCCTGTCTTCTTCATGGAGCATTTGAATTTATATCGCGCATTCCGTGCTGAAGTACCGGAAGGCGAATACACCATTGAGCTTGGTAAAGCGAACGTTGTTCGCGAAGGTTCCGATGTGACGATTATTACTTACGGGGCTATGGTTCACACATCTGTGAAAGCCGCTGAAGAGATCGAGAAAACGCAAGGTGTGAAAGTTGAAGTTATCGATCTTCGTACCCTAATTCCGCTTGATATCGAAACCATTGTAACTTCCATTAAGAAAACAAACCGTGCGATTATCGTACAAGAAGCGCAAAAAACATCCGGGGTAGCCGCAGAAGTAATTGCACAGATTAATGAAAAGGCGATTCTGCATCTGGAAGCTCCTGTTTTACGTATTGCTCCTCCAGATACAATCTATCCGTTCGCACAAATCGAAGACGCTTGGTTGCCTAGTCCAGCAAGTGTCATTGCAGGCATTAATCAAGTACTCGAATTCTAATCACAGTCGAAGGTAATAGGAGGTTGTGCACGTGGCTTTGTTTGAATACAAGTTCCCAGAGCTTGGTGAAGGCATTCATGAAGGCGAGATCGTAAAGCTGTTGGTTAAAGCGGGTGACACCGTAACAGACGAAACGATTCTTATGGAAGTACAGAACGATAAAGCAGTCGTTGAAGTTCCTTGTCCGGTTGAAGGTAAGGTTGTTGCTGTTGCCGTTAAAGAAGGACAAGTTTGTAATATTGGCGAGCTCGTTATGACGATTGAAGTGACAGGCGAACTGCCTGCTGAATCGATGCATCACAAGACCGACAGCCACGCTGCGCCTGCAGCGGCTCCAGCTCCAGCTGCTGCCCCTGTGGCGGCAGCACCGGCACCTACAGCAGCGCCTGCAGCAGCAGCTGCCCCAGCAGCAGCCGCACCAAGCGCTGGCGCAGGCCGCGAAGTGCTTGCGACGCCTAGCGTACGCAAGCTGGCAAGAGAGCAAGGCATCACACTCGCAGAGGTGACACCTACAGGTAAGCACGGCCGCGTGACACGCGAGGACGTGCTCGGCTTTAACGGAGCGGGCACAGCCGCGGCTCCGGAAGCAACAGAGCCAGCTGAAGTTGTAGCAGCTGGTGAAACGGCACCTGCGGCGGCAGCCCAGCAGGTTGTCGTCGGCGATCGCGTTGAAGAGCGGGTTCCGTTCAAAGGAATCCGTAAAATTATCGCGAACGCTATGGTTAAATCCGTGTACACGGCACCGCACGTGACACTGATGGACGAAATCGACGTATCGGCACTTGTCGCACTGCGTGAGCGCACGAAGCCTCTCGCCGAGAAAAAAGGCGTGAAGCTGACTTACCTGCCTTTCATCGTGAAAGCATTGGTTGCGGCTTGTCGCCAATTCCCAGCGCTCAACGCGATGATCGACGAAGAGAAGCAAGAAATCGTCTACAAAAAGTACTACAACATCGGGATTGCAACAGATACAGACAACGGCTTGCTCGTTCCAGTTATCCATGATGCAGACCGCAAAAATATTTGGTCGATCGCTTCTTCAATTAAAGATCTTGCTGTTCGTGGTCGCGACGGCAAATTGGCTCCAAACGAAATGAAAGGCGGCACGATCTCCATTACGAACATCGGTTCCGTAGGCGGTATGTTCTTCACACCGGTTATCAACTTCCCTGAAGTTGCAATCCTAGGTGCAGGCCGTATCACAGAGAAACCAGTTGTGAAAAACGGGCAAATCGTTGCAGCACACGTAATGGCGCTTTCCTTGAGCTTCGACCACCGTATCGTGGATGGGGCGACAGCACAAAGCTTCCTGAACTACATCAAACAGCTTCTGGCTGATCCAGAGCTTCTCGTCTTGGAGGTGTAACAGCATGGTAGTAGGAGATGCTTCTTTAGATATTGATTTGTTGGTCATTGGTGCAGGTCCCGGCGGTTACGTAGCTGCTATCCGTGCTGCTCAGCTTGGGCAAAGCGTTCTGATTGTAGATAAAGCGGAATGGGGCGGCGTGTGCTTGAACCGCGGCTGTATCCCTTCCAAAGCTTTGATCTCTGCAGCTCACACGTATGAACATGCACAGCATGCTGACAGTATGGGTATCTCAGTTGAGAACGTGAAAGTGGACTTTGCGAAGGTACAAGCATGGAAAAATAGCATTGTTGCAAAACAAACGGGTGGCGTTAGCGCGCTGCTCAAAGGCAACAAGATTCAAACGTTCCAAGGCGAAGTGATGTTCATTAATGAGCATGAAGCACGTGTGTTCAATGATGCAGAAGCTCCTCGCTACCGCTTCAAGCATTGCATTATTGCGACGGGTTCCCGTCCGATCGAGCTGAAAGCATTCCCTTACGGCGGAAGAATCATTTCTTCCACGGAAGCGTTGAACTTGCCTGAAATTCCGAAAAGCATGGTCGTTATCGGCGGTGGCTACATCGGAATCGAGCTAGGTCAAACGTATGCGAAGTTCGGTACAAAAGTAACTGTGCTTGAAGGATCCGATCACGTACTTCCAGGCTTCGAGAAAGAATTGACGAAGCTTGTAGCGCGCAATCTGGAGAAAGTCGGCGTAGAGGTTCATACCGAAGCACTGGCACAATCCTGCACGAAAACGGAGAATGATGTTACTGTTACGTTCACAGTAAAAGGCGAAGAGAAGCAAGTAACAGCGGATTATGTATTAGTAACCGTTGGTCGTCGTCCGAACACAGATGGCGAGCTTGGTCTTGATCTCATTAACTTGAAACTGACAGATCGCGGTTTGATCGAAGTAGATAACCAAGGTAGAACGAGCATTCCGCATATCTTCGCGATTGGTGATGTTGTACCTGGTCTTTCATTGGCACACAAAGCTTCCTATGAAGCTAAAGTGGCTGCTGAGGTGATTGCGGGTCACTCCAGCATCGTAGATTACAAAGCAATGCCTGCTGTTGTATTCTCTGATCCGGAAATTGCTGGCGTAGGGCTAAGTGAAACAGAAGCCAAAGCACAAGGCATCAATGTAACGATTGGTAAATTCCCTTATGCCGCTAACGGTCGCGCTAACTCTTTGAACGCAGGTCAAGGCTTCGTGAAGCTTGTCGGCGACAAAGAAACAGGCCAATTGCTTGGTGGTCAAATCGTTGGTCCGGAAGCATCGAACTTAATCGGTGAGCTTGCTCTTGCGGTTGAGATGGGCGCTAACTTGGAAGACATCGCACTTACGATTCATGCACATCCAACATTGACAGAAATGATCATGGATGCCGCGGAAGGTGCGCTTGGTCACCCGATTCACCAACTTGGTAAATAAGTAGCTTTATTTATTCTTTTATTTTCCCTTACCTTTAGATAAAAAGTCCCGAGAGTTAGGCATTAGCCGCTCTACGGGACTCTTTAATTTTTATTCTTTGAATCTGGGATTTTTGATACCCTGCAGCAGAAATCTACCATGAAATCGGCTAAAGCCTGACAGGCTTCTAATGGAACTGCATTGTATGCTGAAGCACGCAGACCTCCGACGCTTCGATGACCTGCCAAACCCTCAAAGCCGTTAGCCTCTGATTCTTCTATAAACCGACGTTCGATTTCTTCATTAGCCATCCGCCAAGTGATATTCATATGCGATCGATCGTTAACTTCAATGATTCCGTTGTAGAATCCGCCGCTATTATCAATAACATCATAAATTAGGCCAGACTTTATACGATTAAGCTGTTCTAGTTGCTCTACGCCGCCTTTGTTCACTACCCATTTAAGCACCAAATTCATCATGTAAATGGCGTGAACAGGTGGCGTATTGAACAGTGACTTGTTTTTGGCAAATGTTTCATAGCGCATGATCTCAGGGATTTTCTTGGACGCTTTCTCCAGCCAATCTTCACGGATGATGGCAACTGTGACACCTGCTGGTCCCAGATTTTTCTGGGCGCCGGCATAAATCATCGAAAACCTCTCTAGATCCAGCTTTCTGCTGAGGATTTCACTCGTTAAATCGGCTACAAGGGGCGTGCTGCCCACCTCTGGAATTTCATTGTAACGGGAACCTTCAATCGTGTTATTCATGGTGATGTGAATGTATGCCGAATCAGGTGCTAGTTGGGTTGCAGATAAGTCAGGAATACTACGCCATTGCTGGTCTTTGGAGCTTGCCGCGATATGTGTGAGCCCGATATAAGCAGCTTCCTTATAAGCTTTTTCCGAAAAGCTCCCAGTTAATGCATAGTTGGCCGTCTGATTCGTGTTTAAAAAGTTTAATGGAAGGAGAGCGAACTGTGTGCTTGCCCCTCCACCCATAAAAAGTACCTCATATCCGCTAGGCAGACCGAGTAGTTTCAGAAGAAGCTGCTGGGTTTCTTGATTCAGCTTCTCAACCGTGTTGCTTCGATGAGACATTTCTAGCAGTGAGATACCTGTCCCTTGATAGTCAACAAATTGCTCTTGTGCTTCTTCAAGTACCTCCAAAGGCAGTGCAGCGGGTCCTGGGTTAAAATTGTAAAGTCTTTTCGTCATTTTTAGTTACCTCCCGTATGAATGTGGTAAAACGAACAAAAAACGCCCTCATCCATATTGGGACGAGGAGCGTTTGCTCGCGGTGCCACCCAATTTAAGAAACATTCTGGTGAACGCTTCTCCACTTGGTTCCGCGGTAACGGGCGGTGCCGGTTAACTTAGAATGACTGACTTTGCTGAACGCAAAGTGTTGTTCTTGGCGAAAACGCCTCCGAGTTGGAATCTCATCATAGGCACGGTCAGGTATGGATATTGAGTAGAAGTATAAGCCTATTCGCAGAAAAGGTCAATCATTTTTGAGAGTTTCCGGACGTTCCGTTTTTCGTACAGGGGTTGAAGTTCATACTATTGTCCTGTACTCTTGTGATGGAAGGAGTGAGGTTATGTTCAATTTACGAAATCGACTACAGAACTATTTACTTGGAACAAGCCTTCAGAAAAAGCTCATTATCTTATTCCTTCCGTTGGCTATAATCCCCTTATCCATTCTGGGGACCTTTTCCTATTACAAATCGTCACAGGTCGTTCAAACGCAAGTGAGCAAGACGATTCTTGAAAGCTTGTCTCAAGTGAATTACAGCTTGAATTATTTCGTTAAAGATATCGAACAGTTGACCATGTACATTTATAGTAACAGAGAAATACAGGATGTGCTGTCTAAAGATCAGGGTAGAACGTTAGCAGAGAAGCAGCAGGATGAGAAAAGGGTCAATGATATTCTCGATACCTTTCTGGGCTTCAAAAACTGGAATATCGCCATTTACTTGCTTGGGGAGAACGGGGATCGTTATTTTACAGGTAACCTTCTTCCTAATCAGTACGACGATTATAACTTGAATTGGGGATTGTTTCGTAAAATGCGGCTAGCAGGCGGCAATATCATCTGGGATACGCATTACAGCATGAAGAAGACGGAGGATTTTGGCATTGTTTTAAGCAGTGGCAGGCTGCTGAAGAAGATTGAAACGAACAAACCGCTTGGTTTCATGGTCGTTGATATTATGGAAAATGCTTTGGCTGACAAGTATAACAAGGCCCATTTACAACCAGGCGGACAAATGTTGCTGTTGGACCGCAATGGGTATGTCATTTCGAGTACGCCATCCAAGCATATCGTTGGCACGAAGTTAAACGAACCTTATTTAGATAAAGTATTAACAGGTAATAAAGGGTTTTTCGAACCAGCTAACAAAGGCTCTGCTCCTGTTATGGTCGTGTATGATACTTCTGAGATTACGGGATTTAAGCTGGTTAGTATTGTACCGGTTGCCGTTTTGACAAAGGAGAGCAGCAGCATCCGTAATTTGATGTTATTTATTATAATCTTGTTCGGCGTTGTGTCCTGCTGGGTTGCCTATGTGTTATCGGTGACGATTACGAATCCATTGCGGAAGCTGAAATCGCTTATGTATCTGGTGGAAAACGGCAACATGGATGTAGCATTTTCTTCCAAATATAGGGATGAAGTTGGGCAGCTAGGTCTCAGTTTTAATAAAATGGTACAGCGAATCAAGCAGTTGATCGATGAGGTTTACAAGAAGCAATTAATGTTGAAGGAGGCGGAGATCAAGGCGATTCATGCCCAATTCAACCCGCATTTTCTCTATAATGCACTAGATTCGATCAATTGGATGGCACGTATTAATAAAATGACGGATATTAGTCAAACGGTTATTTCGCTTGGAGAGCTGCTGCGGTTTAGTATCCGCAAAGGACAACCCTTCATCCAAGTGAAGGAAGATATGCATCAAATCCGCAATTTTCTTTTCATTCAACAGATGCGCTATGGAGATAAGTTGGAAGTCGAGATTCAAATCGATGAAGAAATCGAATCCTTATACACGCTCAAGCTGTTGATTCAACCGATCGTGGAAAATGCCATCACACATGGATTAGAGATCAAACCAGGAAAAGGGCAGCTTTCCATTAGGGGATGGCGGACCCGAGAATGTGTACGCTTCGAAATCCGAGACAACGGTGTAGGTATGACATCAGATATGGTGGAGCGTATCCTTAGCGGCAAATACGTCTCGGATAGTGAGCAGAGTACGGGTATCGGACTGGAAAACTTGATTAAACGGCTTCAGCTTTACTTCGGCTCAAACTATCGTTTCGAAATCGAGTCTGAGGTCATGCAAGGAACGACTGTTCTTATCGAAATTCCCATTATGCGCTCAGGAGAGGATCATCGTGTATAAACTATTCATAGTGGAGGATGAGTGGCTCGTCTTGCAAGGGCTGAAACTGACAATTCCTTGGGAAGAAATGCGTTGCACCGTGATTGGCGAAGCAAGGGACGGACAAGCAGGTTTAGAAGGAATTATAGCTAACCTGCCAGACATCCTACTGACAGATATTCGGATGCCTGCGATGGACGGCATTCAGCTTGCTGAGAAAGTGGCTGAGCTTCTGCCACAAGTAAAAATTGTATTTCTTACAGGCTTCGATGATTTTATATATGCCCAGAAGGCAGTTAAGCTGGGGGCTGCTGATTTTGTGCTCAAGCCTACCAATCCGGACGAGCTCATCCAAGTTATTGGACGCATTACGTCAAAGCTGGATGAGGAACGTCGATTGCAATCACAGCAGGAGCGATTGAAGCTTAAGTATGGATGGGAGCAGCCGCTGATTGAAGAAAAGGTTCTCTATGATCTTATGCTGGATTATGCGGGAACGCTTGAAAAAGAATGGTTTGTAGAGTTTGGCACGGGTATAAAAAATAAAGAAGACGGAGCTGTTATCCCTCCTTATCGCGTTTTACTGCTGCAATTGGACGGTCTTAAGGATATGGGGACGGATAGCACCCAGCTTCGGGATCAGATCAAGGAACGGATCAAAGAGCTGTCCACCCTTACTTTGGTGCGAATAAACGAGACACGATATGCGCTTTTGGTCAATCGTCTAGTCGAACGAGGCGAGCTTGCCGTCTTATTTGATAACCTAATGATGTTATTGTCTTCCTTTGCACAAAGATGCGTTCTAACGGTCAGCCATTCGTTTTCAACGATTGATTTGATTCCAGCTGCCTATATTCAAGCCATGCGTGCCTTGTATCAAACTGTCTTTTTAGGTGGCGAGAAAATGATTTGGTTTGAAGATATCGAACGGCAGCAAGAAACGGTAAGTGTAAATCACACCGTGCTGAAGGAATTGATCGAATTGGTCAAATGGGGAAATCCTTCATCCATCGAAGCCCAAACCCGGTTGTGGTATTCGCATCTCATACACCTCCATGCAGATGGACTTAAGGCAAGAAGAAGCTTTTTCGAATTTATCGTAACGTTAAATTCTCTCCTGCTGCGAGATAACGAATTGCATAACATCGTTATTGATAGCGGGTTTCTCTTAACATCAGCTGAGCGAGTGGATGACTCGCTTGAACAGTGGCTGATTCGCTTAAATGAAACATTATTTGAGTGGAACCGGCAAAGTACGGAGCAATCCGATCCTCAGAAGAAGAGCGGGTTCGAGGAGATCGAGTTGTTTATCCGAGAGCATTACGCCGAGGATATTTCTCTGCAAGGTATCGCAGAACGCTATCATATGAGTGAAAGCTACTTCAGTAGACTGTTTAAAAAGCAGGTTGGAACCAGCTTTCTCGAATATGTGACTTTGATTCGTGTACGACAAGCAAAGGAGCTTCTGACGAATCCCCGACTTAAAATTTATGAGGTCTCCGTACAAGTTGGTTACCAGGATCCACGATATTTCAGCCAACTATTTCGCAAGTATACAGGGGAAACTCCTACAGAGTTTCGCAAACGGCTCGGGATTGAGAGCCTTCCGCTATAGGCATAATAGGAATTCTCCACTTCATCACTTGGTGGAGTTTTTATTTTGAGCAAAAATTTCAACAAATACGAAAATTCGTCACATTGAGAGTGCTTTCATCAGAACGTATAGTAAAACTAGAAAGATAAAGACACAAAACATATGGAGGGTTAACAAAATGAAAAAATCACTAACCAGTCTTCTATCCCTGCTGCTTGTCGGTTCTCTGATCGGATGCGGTGCAAAAGAGACCCCAACGGCGAAATCGACTGATAGCTCTGGACAACCTGCGACTAGTCAATCCTCACCAAAGACAGGCGGTAAGCTTACCTTGTATTCCCCGAATGCAGCTGAGCTTAATAACCCGATTATTAAGGAGTTTCAGGATCGTACAGGCATTGAGGTACAGTTGATTTCCGGTGGTACAGGTGACCTCCTGAAGCGTGTACAAGCCGAGGCTACCAATCCGCTGGGCGATGTATTTTGGGCTGGCGGTGCTGATTCCCTCGAAGCATATAAAAAATATTTTGAACCTTACAAAACAAAAGAATACGACAATATTTCTCCGCAATATGTAGACAAAAACAATGTGTGGACACCATTTGCCGCACTGCCAATGATCATCATGTACAACAAAGAGCTGGTTAAAGCAGGCGAAGAGCCTAAGGGCTGGACGGATCTGCTGGATCCGAAATGGAAAGGGAAGATTGCCTATGCGGATCCTGCAAAGTCCGGTTCATCCTATACGCAATTAATCACCATGCTGACAGCAAACGGAAAAGACCAAGGTTGGGGTTTTATTAAGAAGTTTGTAACCAACCTAGATGGTAAAGTATTGTCAGGCTCCGGCCAGGTATATAAAGGGGTAGCTGACAAAGAATTTGCGCTTGGAGTTACACTCGAGGAAGCTGCTTATCGTTATGTGGAAGGCGGCGCTAAAGTCGGCATTATTTATCCATCCGAAGGAACTTCAGCTGTACCTGATGGAGCTGCAATTATCAAAGGTGCTAAAAATATGGAAGATGCAAAGAAATTTATCGATTTCCTAGTAAGTAAAGACGTGCAGTCTCTCATTCAAAAGGAATTCAAACGCCGTTCCGTTCGTAAGGATGCAGAAGTGATTCAAGGTATCGCACAAGCCAAGGATATCAAGCTCGTCGACTATGATTTTGATTGGGCTTCCAGCAAGAAAGATGAAAATATTAAACGTTTTGGCAAAATTGTATCTGGACAAGAATAAGATTTTGATCAAATGAGCGGTGCCTTACTGTAACGGTCTAGGCACCTTTTTCTTAGACATCGGAGGTAAATAACATGCAAAAAATCGTCTTTGACCACGTGACCAAATATTTCGGAACCGCCAAGGCGGTCAATGATGCTCATTTAACAATCCAAGAAGGGGAATTCTTCACCTTACTTGGACCAAGTGGATGCGGAAAAACAACGCTGCTGCGGACAATTGCGGGCTTCTACCGTCAAGAAGAAGGCGATATTTACTTCGGCGATCGTAAGATAAATGATGTGCCGACGCATGAAAGAAACATTGGGATGGTTTTTCAAAACTATGCGATTTTTCCGCATATGACCGTGTTTGAAAATGTAGCTTATGGATTAAAGGCTCGGAATGTGAATAAGAAAGAAACGGAACAGCGCGTAATGGAAGCGTTGGAGATGGTTCAGCTGCAGCACTTGCGAGATCGTGTTCCTTCTAATATGAGCGGCGGTCAGCAGCAGCGTATTGCATTGGCACGGGCTATCGTTATTCGTCCAGGCTTGCTGTTAATGGACGAGCCTTTGTCCAACCTTGACGCCAAATTACGCATCAAGATGAGATCGGACATCCGGAGACTGCAAAAGGAACTGAACATTACAACGATTTACGTAACGCATGATCAGGAAGAAGCTCTGGCTGTTTCCGACCGCATTGCCGTAATGAGTGAAGGTATCATTCAACAAATTGCTCCTCCTGAGGACATTTATGCCTATCCGGCTAACCAATTTGTAGCAAACTTCATTGGTACATCGAACTTTATTGAGGCCGAGAGCCGCGGCAGTAAAAGCGATCAAAACGAAGCGGAGATTCAACTGCTTGGAACGACCTTCCGGTTGCCTCTCTTGAAGCCGTACGAAGGAAAATCGCTTTTCTCTCTGCGTCCCGAACGTATTCGGCTTGAATCCGAGAACACAGGCGAGAATTTGATTCGAGGTACGGTCGAGTCCGTTACTTTCCTTGGCGAGAAAGTAAGCTATTTAATCGAGCTTCCAAATGGTTTTGTGATCGACGTTCAAGAGCATGCTGTAGAACCCCATCAGCTGCGTAAGGTGAAACAGGTTGTTTATGTGAATTTACAGCTAGATAAAGCAACGATGTTTGATGAAAGCGGCAAGGAGGCGGTCTACCGTGCAAGCCGTTAAGAGAGGCCGGTGGTTCTCCTTCAAACAATGGGACTTCTGGTCTTGGGTGACATTGTTTGTGTATCTCTTTCTACTCGCTTTTATCGTTTACCCTTTGTTCTCCTTGCTGTTCAACAGTTTTTTTAATGACCAAGGGATGTTCTCATTAGCCAATTACGCCAATTTCATCAAGCTGAAGTATTATTACAGTGCGCTATGGAACAGTTTGAAGGTATCCGTACTTACTACTGTGTTCTCTATCCTAATAGGTGTTCCTCTCGCGTATATCACTACTCGCTACAATGTGAAATTTAAAGGCATTATTCAAATTCTTGTTATTATGTCCCTACTTTCCCCTCCATTTATCGGAGCGTATTCTTGGATTTTGATGTTAGGGAATAACGGCTTTCTAACACGCTTCCTGCATGATATTGGGATTCCATTTTCCTCTATATATGGATGGAAGGGCATTGTGTTCGTCTTTACACTTCAGTTCTATCCGCATATTTACTTATATGTTTCTGGTGCACTGAAAACGATTGACACTTCGCTCGAAGAGGCGGCAGAAAGCTTGGGACGTTCAAGCTTTCACAGGTTGCGTACGGTTACGATCCCGTTGATTTTTCCTACACTTTCAGCTGGTGCATTGATGGTATTTATGGCGTCGTTTGCAGATTTTGGTACGCCGATGCTGCTGGGCCAAGGTTTCAAGGTATTGCCAATCTTAGCTTATGAGCAGTTCATCAGTGAGATGGGTGGAAACCCAGCCATGGCTAGTACGTTAAGCGTGATCCTTATCATTTGTTCTACGAGTATTTTGTTTCTTCAAAGATACTTTGTCTCCCGCAAAAATTATACGATGACAGGTATGCGTACACCGAAAGTAGAAATACTTGGGCCGCTGAAGAAATGGCTGTTTACTGGCTTTGCTTTGTTGGTCGCATGTGTATCGATTATTCCTCAGGCGACGGTCATTGTGACCTCCTTCATCAAAACAAAGGGACCGGTATTTCAAAATGGATTTAGTTTAGATAGTTATAAAGAAATTTTGTTCCGCGTACCAAAGGCGATCTTGAATACGTATACCTACTCCTTAATATCCATCGTGATCATGGTCGTAATGGGGATGCTCGTAGCCTATGTGTTGGTGCGCAGGAAATCGAAGTTGACGGCGATGCTCGATTCCTTGATCATGATACCTTATGTCATGCCAGGAACTGTTCTGGGGATCAGTATGATTATTGCTTTTAATAAGCCTCCTGTAGTGCTAACGGGGACATGGGTCATTCTGGTCATCGCATACGTGGTGCGTAAGCTGCCATACACGATTCGTTCTAGTACGGCGATCTTGTATCAATTGGATCGCAGCGTAGAAGAAGCTTCAATCAGCCTTGGCGTTCCACCGATGAAGACATTCTTCAAGACAACGGGACGTTTAATGGCACCCGGCGTTTTGTCCGGAGCCATTCTGAGTTGGGTCACAACCATTAATGAATTAAGCTCTACGATTGTTCTTTATTACGGGGCGACAGCAACCATTACCGTGACGATCTACAGCGAAGTATTTACAGCTAACTACGGTACAGGTGCAGCTCTAGCGTCGATCCTGTCCCTCACCACGTTAATTTCCTTGATCATAGCTAATAAGCTTAGCAAGAAGGGGCTGCAGTTGTAACGGCTTGTGTGAGAAGTGTCTTTCATTAAGGCTCATGATTTCGGAAACTTGTCGTGCTACAATGAAAAAGATTGTCATGATGAGCTTACCGGGAGGAACCATGAAGCTAAATAGATGGATAATTTGGGGCATAGCGTTACAACTGATCCTTATAATTGCAACCTCTTATATGTTTAATAATAAGAAATCGACTACTACAAGCGGAGAATCTGTTCGTGGAACGGCTCTATCCATCTGGGTTTACAGTCAAGGCTTGGAAAACTCTATTAATGAGTTTCATCAAACTTATCCGAATATTGATGTAGATGTGAGATACTTCCGCTCGAGTGATCATTTATTTACCGAGTTGATGGCAGCTATATCCGCTAATGCGGCGCCACAGATCGCTGAAATTAAAAGTTATTATGGGATTGCCCAGCTAGTGGATGCCGGAGCGGTGCTTCCCGTAGATAATCTAACCATACCGGAATGGAAGAAGCTGCAGTCTACATTTACCGAGCCTTTCCATTATTCGGATCTGGATTGGGCGGTGCCGATCGGTGGGAGCATACCGATGCTTTATTACCGGGAGGAACTGTTAAAGAACTCTCAAAAGGGCTCGTTTACCGGATGGGATGAAGTGTCGAATGCTGCAATGGAAACAAACTTGGTTGGGAACGACGGAGGTATCAAGGGGCATTGGGGAATTACCATCGACAAGGAATTGCCTTGGTATCTAGAGAGCTTAAACGTAAAGGATAACCATGGCGAAACCGAGGAATATGGTAAGTTCGATTCCGCTATATCCATGTGGGGAGAGTGGGTTCATAGTTTGCAAATTATGAAGCCGCTCACTCACCGTCGGGCTGCGAGTGATTTTATTAATGGAAAAATCGGTTTATTCCTGAGTACTTCTGAAGAGCTGATGACTGTTGAACGATATATTGGAGGTAAGTTCCAATATAATGCCCAGTTGTTACCTGGGCTGGAACAACGGGGAATTGTGCCTAGCATCGATGGGATGATTGTTTTAAATTCAACAGCAACCAAAGTGAAGGCGGCTAACAGCTTTATTTCCTATATGATCCATGAGAACACGCAAAATGCTTTATGGCGCAGCCATGGTTTAATTCCTTCGCGGTCCGATGTTCTACTAAAGCTGCAAGAAGAAGGACAATGGAATGCGAGTCAAAAGATGATTCTTGATTCGGTGCGTATGTTCTCGGCAAAGAGGCCCGCAAAGACGGACTTCGAACGGTGGAGCTACACCCAATCCATACTGGAGCAATTAGAACAAGAATCAAACGATACGAAGGAAAAGCATTTTGAGGATGAATACGAGACTTGGCTTCGCAAATAGACGAAGAATATACAGACATGAGATGAAGGTGGCGTACAACTATGCATGTAGAAAAAATATCCTTACCGGGTAGCGGTGAATGGAATGAAGATGCACTCGTTGACAATGAACAGTTACATTTATTTGGGGTACTGGACGGTGCAACTTCTCTGCATCCCTTTCGTGGTCCTAACAACGAAACGGGGGGGTACTTGGCCTCACAAGTGATCAAACAGTATTTGGAGTCGCTTCAAGCGGAGGATGTCGCTGATTTGGATCTCAAGCAGCTGGTTGTTCAAGCTAATATCCGGTTGAGGGAGAAAATGGAAGCAGCCGGGATCCATACATCGGATAAAGGTGCTTTGTGGACGAGTTCGCTCGCGCTCATCCGAATTGAGGATAACTATATCGATTATGCACAGGTTGGAGATTGTATGATCGTGGCTGTTTATCAGGACGGGTCGCTTCGGACGATATCGCGTGATCAGGTCGCGCATATTGATCTTGAATCCAAACACATTTGGGAGCAAGGCATCGAGAATGGCATTGTGAAGCGAGAGGACCTTTGGGAACTCGTTAAACCGATCATTTTGCAAAATAAATCGAAGATGAATACGATGGCCGGCTACTCTGTGATGAGCGGTGAACCTCATCTAGCCGAATTCATCGAATACGGTAGAATCAACCGTATTCAGTTGAAGTCATTGCTGCTTGTTACTGACGGTCTTTTCCCGCATACAGAACGCGGTGGCGAGCCGATTGACGTCATTCAGGAGTTAACTACTTCTATTACAAATAGCACATTAGCCGGTTATGCGGATTGGTTGTTCAATCTTGAATTAGATGATAAGGATTGCCTGCGTTACCCTCGTTTCAAGGTGTCGGATGATAAGACAGGGATATGGATTCAATTTGAATAGAGTGAGCAGCCATTTTATTTAATGAATAGAAGGTAGTTGATATATGAGATTATCTGTCGGAAAAAAAATCATGCTCGGGATTGCCATCATTTTTGTGTTAATGCTTATCATGGCTCTATTTTCAATCAATCGAATGAATATCATGAAGGAACGGATTGATTCCATAACGGCTGTCTCCTTGCCCGGTGTAGAGTTAATCAATGAGTTGAATTTCGAGGTGGAGCATGTCATGCGGTTGACCGTCATGCATCTAGATGAAACGCTTAAGACCGGTAAAGATAGACAGGAAAGCAGTATTTCTCTCGTATACCGAAAAATCGATCAGACATTGGCCGAGTATGAAAAAAAGGCTGTTATAGAGGAAGATCGCAAAAATCTGGATGAATTTAAAGGCAAGTGGAACGAATTTAAAGACGTCAATAAACAGACTTTAGAAGCAAGTCAAGCTAAAAATGGCGCCAAGGCTGCGCAATTGCTTGCACAAGCGGAAGAGTTGAATGTGACGATACAGGCTATCTTTGACAAAATGAAAATATACAACGACAGCGAGGCTGTCCATGCAACGAATGAAGCAATCGGCGCCTTCTCTTCAGCGAAGACGGGGCTGACCTTATTGTTGATCTTTAGCTTGCTTACAGCGGCAGCAGTCGTTGTGAGCGTTCATCTGCTAGTTTCCAAAACCTTACATAAGGTTACTTCCCATATCGTTCAAGTAGCCAAAGGGGAACTAGATGTCCAGCCTTTAAAAGTAAGAAGCAAGGACGAGCTGGGGCAATTGGCCAAGGCAGCAAACGACATGGTCGTTCATTTGAGGGAAACTCTGCTGCAAACGTCAACAACTTCCGCTCAGGTCGCTGCTTTATCCGAAGAGCTTGCAGTAAGTGCTAATCAAACAGCTGCCTCTTCGAGACAAGTTGCCACCGCCGTTCAAGAAGTTGCTGGAGGGGCCGCTGATCAGCTCATCAGTACGGAAGAAGCAGCTAAGGCGATGGAAGAAATGGCAATAGGAATCGGGCGAATTGCAGAAACGTCTTCCGTCGTTTCTGAAAAGTCCGTTGAAACCTCGACACAGGCTGAGCAAGGAAATGAAGCTATCCGACAAGTCGTTACTCAAATGGGATTCATTCAAGATTCAGCAACCACAACGGCAGAATTTGTTGGGCGGCTAGGGCAGCGATCAGAGGAAATTGGCGCGATTGTATCGATGATATCTGACATTGCAACCCAGACGAACTTATTGGCACTGAATGCCTCCATCGAAGCAGCAAGAGCGGGTGCAGGAGGAAGAGGGTTTGCGGTCGTTGCGAATGAAGTGAAAAAATTATCTGCACAATCCAGTTCATCCGCTAACGAAATTGCAGCGTTAATCCATGAAATTCAATCAGAAACAAGGCATGCTGTAGAAGCCATACAATCCGTTACTCGTGAAGTTACGATAGGTATCTCTGTGGCTGAAACGACTAGTGAAAAGTTCGGCTCTATACTCGATTCCATTCAGCATATCAACAACGAAATTCAAGAGGTTTCAGCAATCTCAGAGCAAATGGCCGCCTCATCCGAGCAAATTACTGCATCTATTATCTCCACTGCATCCATTGCTAGAAATGCTAACGATAACACCCAGGCTGTAGCCAACGCATCTGATCTGCAGTTCCTTTCCATGGAAGGTATTTCCTCATCTGCCTCGCATCTGTCTGGTATGGCTGAAAGTTTGCAGCACTTAATCCTCAAGTTCAAGCTGTAATTACTTGTGCTAAAAGTGTCTAAGATCTAACTGTTAAAAGTTAGGTCTTTTTTTATACGAAAAAACTGACGTCGATGTAGTTCCGACGCCAGTTATCTACTTAATTGCTTTTTCTGCTGGTTGTTTGCAAGTTACTTTACTGTCTTGTTGTAAGCGGCAATTTTCTCCGTGATGCTCTTCGCAGCAGCGTCCAGCGCTTCTTTCGGAGCTTTCTTACCTGTAAGAGCTTCTTCGATTGCCGTTTCTACAAGCTGACGTGCTTCTGGGAAGACACCCATTACTGCACCTTGTGTGGCTTTATTTGCTTTTGTATTGTGCAGTTGATCAATTGCGGTTTGGAATTGCGGATATTTGGCAAGGTTATCCTTCACCAGCTGCTCGTCGTAGGCTTTCTTTGTAATTGGGAAGTAGCCAGTGTTGACGTGCCACCAAGCTTGTGTTTGTGGGTTTGTCAGGAATTTAATGAACTCCCATGCACCTTTTTGCTCAGCTTCGGATTTGTTGTTTAAGATGTAGAGACTTGCACCACCGACAACAACACCGCCATCCTTCGCATCAGCTGGTTTAGGCAGGGTGCTGGTTCCGACTTGGAATTTACCGTCAGCACCGCTCACGATCCCGCGTAGTGAGGCTGTGGAATCTAAAGTCATAGCCACTTGGCCAGCCAAGAACGCTTTCTTCGTATCGTCTGTCTTGCGACCTAGGTTAGTAGCTGTTTTACTGTCGACCATTTGCTTCCACCAAGTCAAAGTCTTCACGCCCGATTCACTATTGACCATGGATTCCGAAGCTGCGGTCGTACGACCGTTGCCATTGTTAAGGTATTCGGCACCTTGTCCAGCAAAGAATTGCTCCATGAACCATCCGTAGATGGCGAAGGATGCACCTGCTTTACCGTCTTTGCTTAATGCTTGAGAAGCCTTGGCGACGTCTTCAAAGGTTGTTGGCGGCTTTTCAGGATCTAGACCGGCAGCTTTAAACATGTCTTTGTTGTAATAGAGAATCGGATTCGATGTGTTGAAAGGCATGGAATACAGTTTGCCATCGAATTTATAGTAATTCAGAATATTATCTTCCAGTTGGGAGAGGTCGAATTTATCAGCATCGACATACTTTTGGACTGGCGTAATAGCCTTGGAGTCGATCATGAATCGGGAGCCGATTTCGTATACTTGAATAAGAGAAGGACCGCTTTTGCTATCCATCGAAGCTTTCATTTTATTTAAGCTTTCATCGTATGTGCCTTGAAAAACAGCTTCAACTTGAACATCTTTCTGGGAAGAGTTGAAGTCTGTTACAAGTTTATCTACAGCTTTGCCGAGCTCACCGCTCATCGAGTGCCACCAGATGACCTTAACTGGTTCAGCTGATTTTTTCGTTTCTGCGGCAGCAGGAGAAGCGGATGATTTGGTATCTGCAGTACTGCCAGATGTCGTCGTTTCAGCCTTGCCGCATGCGCTAGTTAATAGCACCATGAGTGCTGTTATTGCGATAGCTGAACTTCTCATTTTCAATGTCTTCATTTTTTTTGTTTCTCTCCCTTTTGGTTTCTTTTATTTTTATTTATGGAAATCTGGGTCAGCTTATTGCTGAACAGAGCAGCCATCACACATGGGGACTAGCCTTTGACAGCACCAGCAGTAAGCCCTCGAACTAGCTGCTTCAACCCGAGTACTAAAAGCAACAGTGAAGGCAGTAAGACGATAGTTACGCCTGCTAGGACCAAATTCCAAACGGTTAATTCTTCGAATTGAAGCATGGCGATGCCAATCTGAACCGTTCGCATCTCCTCGCTGTTCGTAATAAGAAGTGGCCATAAATACATGTTCCACGAGTTTAGGAACGCATAGACGGCTAGCGTTGCAAGTGCCGGGCGGCCTAGGGGCAGTACAATTCGGAAAAAGCAGCGGAAGTGCCCACAGCCATCAATTCGAGCTGCTTCGAACAGTTCTTTAGGCAGCTGTAAGAAAAATTGGCGCAGCAGGAAGGTGCCGAAAGCAGTCGCCAGGAATGGAACGGTTAAGCCCTGAATGCTATCGAGCCAGTCCCACTTTTTGACCGTCAAATAGTTGGGAATGATGGTGACTTCCCATGGAATCATCATGGTGGCCATGAATATCGCGAAGAAGATAGCTTTACCCTTGAAACGAATGTTAGCAAAGGCGTAAGCGGCCATGCTGGATGTAATGAGCTGTCCAGCTGTAATGATAATCGAGACGACCAAGCTGTTGGTTATAAATTTGCCGATGGGGACTAATTGGAACACGGCGACTATACTGCCGATATACAAGCTGCTCGGCCAGAAGCGGGGCGGATAGGCCGATGCTTCCTCCGGTGTCATGAATGCTGCGGTAAACGTATAGAAAATAGGATACAGAACGAGTGCAGCGAATACGACAAGCAGTACATACACGAAGGTATTTTGTAATCGATGGGTCATTGATAGTGCACATTCCTTTCAAAAACTTTAAATTGTATAACGGTGAAAATAAGGATGATGGTGAACAGGACAAGGGCTTGAGCACTACCAGTCCCGAATCGGAAGTTAATGAATGCATCCTGATACAAGCTGTATACAAGGACATCTGTGGAATTAACAGGTCCGCCTTTGGTCAAAATGTGAATCTGTCCGAAGGACTGAAAAGCACCAATGATCGACACAATGGTGACGAAGAACACCGTCGGTGAAAGCAAGGGGAATACGATTTGGATAAAGGTACGGAATGGACCTGATCCGTCGATTTTGGCGCTATCATAGATTTCTTCTGGAATTCCTTGTAGGCCACTGAGAAGAACGATGTAAGTAAAGCCGAGATTCATCCAGACTGTCATCATCGAGACGGAAAGCAGTGCCCATCTTGGATCTGTTAACCAAGCTACCGGCTCTAAGCCAACCATGCTCAGTAAGTAATTCAACATCCCGACACTCGGGTGAAATAGCATCATCCAGATCACCGCAGAGGTTCCTACGGATAGAACAACGGGCAGCGAGAAGATGAATTGAAAGATTCGCATGCCCTTCAAGTGATTGTGTGTAAGTGCAGCGAGTAAAAGCGCAAGAGCAATGCCAGTTGGCACCGTAAGAAGTGTAAAAAGGCCTGTGACTTCCAAACTTTTATAAAATCGCTCGGAAGTGAAGATAGCAATGAAATTATCGAAACCGACGTAAGAAGCAACTCTGCCTCGCGGATCCGTCTCGTGTAAGCTCAGATAAAAGGTTTGAATCAGGGGGTAAAAAAGAAAGATAGCAAACAGCAAAATCGAAGGGAGTAAGAAAACATAACCAAGCAGCGTTTCCGCCAATTTTTGATTGATAAGCGCACGGGGAGGTTGTCCCACTTTTGCTTTTGGCTTAGTTGTTGAAAGCGGTAAATCTCTATCCATCGTATTCATGTGGTGCTCCTTCACGAACATTATTAGACTATTACTATGTTATTAGCTTAACGATGCTTTATTTGACCCGTGTTAAATAGAGATTAACTTATTGTGTATTTTCCCAACATATTTACGTAACCTTTACGAATAAATACTGGGCAAGAGCGAGTCATTTCATCTATAATTTGAGCATAGTAGAAGCTTATACGTTGGGAGTGTTATCAATGAACAAACATAAACCGATTGTAATTGGACATCGCGGAGCGGCAGGGGAAGCACCGGAAAATACGTTAGCTTCTTTTGCATTAGCTATGGAGCAAGGGGCAGAAGGCATTGAGCTAGATGTACATATAACGAAAGACGGAGAGATTGTCGTCTGTCATGATGCTACGCTCGATCGAACGACGAATGGCTCCGGACTTATTTGCGAACACAGTTGGAGTGAGTTGAAGTCGTTGGATGCTGGGTCTTGGTTCTCAGAGGCGTTCACGGGGGAACGGTTACCACTTTTGCTTGAAGTATTCGATTTATTGCCTCGAGGGTTCTTCATCAATGTGGAAGTGAAGCATGCTTATGAAGGACGGATGGAGAATGCGCTTCTAGCATTTTTGCGTGAAAGCAGCAGAATGGAAGATGTGGTCATTTCTTCTTTCGATCACAAGGTGATTCGCCGAATTAAGCAGGCCGAGCCTGAGGCGAAGGTTGGTTTGTTGTACGCTGCAAACCTTATTGATCATACTGCTTATGCAGAGCAAATGGGTGTAGACGTGTTTTCGTTGCATCCTCATCACCACTTCATAGAACAAGAAGATGTTGCTGCGGCAGTATCCTCTGGGCTTGCTGTTTATCCTTATACGGTAAATGACTTGGCCGATTATCATAGGATGATTGCTTCCGGTGTTTCAGGCATAATTACCGATTACCCAGCTAGACTTAGGGAGCTATTAAACCTGTAGTATGGTAGAATATGGGTATCATAGTTTGGAAGGGGAAACGTATGACCGAAAACAGCTTAACTCAAATTGGGCAAATTTCAGTAAATGCAGCTGACATTCCAAGAGCCGTCGCTTTTTACCGCGACACATTAGGCATGAAGTTTTTGTTTCAAGCTTCTCAAATGGCTTTTTTTGATTGTAATGGTATTCGATTGATGATAAGCCTTCCAGAAAAACCTGAATTTAATCATCCTGGCTCTGTCATTTACTATAAGGTTGGGGACATTAAGCAGGTCTATGAGGCTTTTCTAGAACGAGGTGTATCCTTTATTAGTGAGCCGCATGTGGTAGCTAGTATGGGCAGCTTCGATATTTGGATGGCTTTCTTCCAGGATACAGAGGGAAATACCTTGGCAATTACCAGTGACGTCCCTAATGGAAATTAAAATGTTTTTAGAGAGAGACCTATGCAGTTGGATGCAGGGGTCTTTTTTTTAATTGAAAATAAATCCTCCAAGAGCGGGTACTACGCAAAGTTAGTACTATCAGATTCCAGGCAAATGCATACAATGGAATTATGATCAGGTATTAATAGAAGCCCAAAAGCTTATGCGTACGAATCCAGTTTAGCTAAAGCAAAGCTCAGTCGATGCTTACGAAGATAGCTTTGCTAAAGCAAAGCTCAGCCGATGCTTACGAAGATAGCTTTGCTAAAGCAAAGCTCTTAGGAGGAGTCCCAATGATCAAATGGTTGTTTGTTGCTCTGTTAAAGCTGTTGCTTCCCCTATTGCGTCCAGTCTTGATGACAAGCTTTAAGGTTAAAGTTAGGGGGATGGAGCGGCTCAATTTGACGGAGAAAACGGTGCTTATTCCTAATCACGTATCATTGCTGGATGCTGTGCTTTTAGCTCTGATTCTGCCGAAGGAAGTGGCATTTGTTGTAAACACAAGGATTGCAAAGCGTTTTGCTTGGCTGCTCCTTTTTCGGACGCATATCTCGGTAGATCCGTTGAACCCCTACTCCGTGCGAAAGATGCTGAAAACCGTGCAAAACGGAACACCGCTTGTTGTTTTTCCAGAAGGGCGAATCACAACAACCGGGGGCATGATGAAGGTGTATGGCGGGATTGGTTACATTGCACTGAGATCACAGGCACGAATGCTGCCAATTGCGATTAATGGACTTGAGCATTCGAAATTATCTTATCTTCGCGGCAAATTGAAGCAGTTCTGGTTTCCGGCAGTGAGCATTACGTTTGGTGAAGCTTTTCAAGTGCCTATGAGTGAACATATCTCGAGGCGCATTCAGAAGGAGCGGGCAACGGATATCATTCGCAGTCGAATGCAGAATCATTTGCTGGAAAGTCGAATGAAGCCTGAGCTTAATTTATTCAATGAGATGCTGATAGCTGCCAAACTTCATGGCATCTCTACGGTTATTTGTGAAGACATCATAAGTGATTCCGCTTTAACATACCGCAAATTACTGCTCACAACGTATACGATGGCGGGGGTTCTAAAGCAGCTTCTTAAGGAACAGAACCGTGCTGCAGTTTTGCTGCCTAATGCTGCTGCACATGTGGTCACCTTGTTTTCATTATTCCGATTAGGAGTAACACCGGCGGTATTGAATTATTCGGCTGGTAAGCAGACGATGTTGGATGCTTGCGAAACAGCCGCGGTGAAGACGATTATTACGTCAAAAGCGTTCATCGACAAAGCGGGACTTACCGATTTTATCGATACCGCTAGCGGCGCTTTCAAGATTGTTTTTCTCGAAGATGTTAAACAAAGTATCACTTTTAAACATAAATGTGTGGGTATTTTTCACTATATACGGAAAGTTCACGGACCTGTTGGCTCAGGAAAGAACGAGGTTGTTCTTTTTACATCAGGTAGTGAGAGTAAACCGAAGGGGGTCGTCCTTACACACCGCAATGTATTTGCTAATATTCAGCAGGCTAAGGCTGTAATTGCCTTTAACGGGTCGGATATTGTGCTTGGCGCGATGCCGATGTTTCATTCCTTTGGATTAACCGCTGGAACGATGCTGCCCATCCTTTCCGGTATGAAAGTGGTGCTTTACCCTAATCCCTTACATTATAAAGTCATTCCGGAGCTAGTCTACGATCGCAATATTACGATTCTGTTTGGAACTTCAACTTTTTTATCGGCTTATGCGAGAACCGCGCATCCGTATGATTTTGCCCACTCGCTGAAATATGTCGTGGCTGGTGCTGAGAAGTTGAAGGAGGAGGTCCGTCAAACCTGGTCTGATAAATTCGGGATTCGTATTCTGGAGGGGTATGGGACAACGGAGACAGCGCCCGTCATTTCGCTTAACACACCCATGTACGCAAAGAAGGGTACAGTGGGGCGAATGCTGCCAGGTATGGATTACCGTTTGGAAAAAGTGGAAGGAATTGAGCTTGGCGGTAACTTGTTGGTGAAGGGGCCGAATGTGATGAAAGGTTATCTCATTCATGGTCAAGGCTTCGTCCCTTGCCCAGAGTGGTATAGCTGCGGAGATGTTGTTCAAATGGATGATCAAGGGTATATCTCGATTCAAGCAAGGTTGCAGTCATTTGCCAAAATTGGTGGGGAGAAAGTGTCACTGCCGATGGTGGAGGAGCTTGTGACTGCAAGCTTGCCGCCAGAAGCGATATGCGCAGCGGTTAGTGTGCCAGATATGCGTAAAGGGGAGCGAATTGTTGTCTATCATAATATCCCCGGTGTCCAACTTCAGCAAATCAGAGAGTCGTTGAAACAGCAGGGTCATCCCTCCTTCTACATGCCTTCGGAGCTTCGTTATGCAGAAAAATTGCCGCTTCTAGGAAGTGGGAAAGTAGACTATGTGACGATCAAGCGATCGGCTTTGAAGGATAATCACGAAACCTAAAGGGAGCGAAAAGTTATGAAAATGAATCCACTTCAGACGCTGTATGTGACGCAATTTCTTTCCGCTTTTGCCGATAATATGATTCTCTTCATTACCTTGGCGATCATTAAACAACAGGCATTCCCTGATTATTATATTGGCGTTGTGCAAGCTTGCTTTCTTATTGCCTTCGTTATTTTCGCACCGTTCGTTGGGGCCTTTGCAGATAAAAATGCGAAATCCCAGGTCCTTCTCGTCGGAAACGCCATCAAAGCCATTGGAATTATTGCCCTGTTCCTGAAACTTGATCCTGCTATCAGCTACGGAATTGTCGGGATAGGAGCCGCGGTGTATTCACCGGCCAAATATGGTATCCTACCTTCGCTTACGCATTCGGAAAGCGAGCTGCTGAGAGCCAATGCACGTATTGAGGGCTATACGATTATGGCTATTCTCATTGGCTCTGTGTGTGGTGGAGTTTTGGCGAAAATCTCGCTTTCTGGGTCTATTGTTGCTTGTTTCGCGCTATACTTAGTTTCATTACTTTTAACGCTGCAAATTCCTAGAATTTCAGGCAATTCGAGCATACGCTACGTCAAAGAGGCCAGGGCATTCCTAACGGATATGAAGCTCTTGTTAAAAGATCGCACGACTCGCTTTTCTCTGGTAGGTACGGGCTCATTCTGGATGACTTCCTCCGTCGTCCGTCTTGCGATTATTGCATGGGTGCCAGCACATCTAGGCATACAGTCTGTCGATCAAATTTCGATGCTCGTTGCCGCCACGGGCATAGGTATTATGGTTGGCGCACTCATGACGCCAAAATTGATTCCGGCACGCAAATATTATAATTCCTATGTATTTGGGATTGTCATGATTATCAGTATATTGCTGTTCCCGCTTATTACTAACTTATATCTCACCATATGTCTTCTACTTCTCGTAGGCTTCAGCGGCGGCGTTTTTATCGTACCGATGAATACCGTGCTTCAAGATAAAGGTCAGGGAATGGTGGGGGCAGGCAAAACAATTGCTGTTCAAAATTTCCTCGAAAATTCCATGATGCTCGCAGGTGTAGGCATTTATACACAAATATCCAAGGATGGTTTATCACCTGATATCTCGATCATGGGAATTGCTGTTATACTCGCTGGCTTCGTAGGATACCTGATTATACAGCGTCAACGTTTGAAAATCGTCGTGTAAGTTAACCTTCATTTAGAGGTGACCCGATAACAGTTAATGCAGAAGGTACAATCTCGATTTGGAGCGGTGTTGATCCGGCGAATTCCCCGTCCGCTTGGACGAGTAAAGGAATTTGTGAGCGAAGTGAAATCGACGTCCCTTTATAGAAAGAAACAGCGGGATGATGAATATGCTTACCTTGATAAACAGTGAAAAGAATCGGCAGCAATCGGAATCGCCCTCTGCTTTGAATCACGACAATATCGGCTACGCCGTCGTGAGGAGAGGCAGCAGGGCATATTTGTATGGAGCCACCGTAAAAGGGGATATTGGCGACAGCTGTCAGCCACATGTTTGGCAATTCATGAACCGTGCCGTCAACTTCTAACCATGCTGTGCAAGGTTGATAAGTGGCGAACACTCTTAGGATCGAGATAAAGTAGGACAGCTTACCGAGTCCAATGCGATTGAGAATTTTTTTGTAGCCAGCCTCGTTTGTCAATTTAGCCACCATGCCATCGAAACCTGTCCCAATGCTATTCACAGCAATCATTCCGTTCCTTGTACGCAGAAGATCAATTTGAACTTTCTTAGTCTCCGATAATGCGGCTTCCAGGGCTTGTATAGGTTGAGTAGGAATGCCATAAGCTTTGGCGAAATCGTTACCTGTTCCAGCAGGAATGACTGCAAGTGGACAGTTTAGTCCGGTATTTTGTAATTGCCATAACCCTCCGGCAGCCTCATGAATCGTTCCATCCCCACCGATCACGATCAGCTTATCGACACGGTGCTCTTGAACAAGTGTGATGGCGTACTCAGTGGCTTCTCCCGCCTTTGTCGTTACTTTTACCAGATGTGAAATATGGTTTAACTGTAGATAAGTCTCTATTTCTCTCCAAATTCTAGCTCCTCTACCATCCCCCGAAAGAGGATTCACGATAATTCCGATCAACTTCATTTCATTTATCTCCGATCTATCATGAAAATGGAATAAATTGTATGCGTAATTTCTTGATTTATGATACTTTTTACCTAATTTTGTCTTTACTTCGTGAACACTGTTTTGTAGAATAAACCATAGGTTAATTTAAAAAACTTTCGTGTAAGGTTTTATTACATCATGCAAATGAAATGGTTTAGTAGTGTAATGGACAAGTAGTAAGACTAAGACTACAAGATCTATCACTCGGGAGGAGAACGGGAGACTTTGAAATTCAAAACGAATTTGAATGCGAGTAACTTGAAGAACGTAAGAAATATGAGAGCTAACCTGTCCATCCTTCGAAACCTTAAATTACGTTTTAAACTGCTGCTTATGAACGCTATCGCTATTTTGTTCCTACTAATTGTAGGTATTACGGGTTATTATTATATGGATAAAATGTCTAGTAATTCTACTAGAATGTACGAGGAAAGTCTGCTATCTGTCAAATGGATTAATCAATTGAAGTCAAATTTTAATGAAACCGAAGCCAATCTGTTAGAGATGATGCTTTCTACTGATGTGAAATACAAGGTCAAATTAAAAGTTAAATTAGATGAAAACAGTGCCAAGAATAAAGAGTTGGTTACTAAACTAGAGGGAATTGCTTTAAATCAAGAGGAAACTGATGCTTTTAAAAGCTTTGAGGAACTGAATCTGAAGTACCGCGATGTTATCGTTAGAACGATTGAACATGCTACCCAAAATAATCAAGTAGCTTACCAAGTGTATAACAATGAGGTTTCACCTCAAGGTGATAAAACGATTGAGGCTTTGGACAAATTGGTACTGCTCAAAGAATTTGCAGCTGAACAATTTCAGCGTTCGAGCAGCGCAGACTCAAAGACTTCTCACTGGGTCATTATCCTTACTATTGTTATCGCAATCATCGTAATGACGGCAAATGCACTCGCTTTGAATATGATTATTACGATGCCAATTCGCAGACTGCAGGAGCATATGGAGAAAGCGGCGAGCGGTGATCTCTCTATAAAAGGTGACTACCCTTATGAGGATGAGGTCGGTAAATTAACAGGCTCCTTTAATGTCATGACCGAAAGCTTGCGCAGCTTAGTCAAACAGATTGCTGAGAATGCGTTGACACTCTCAGCGAGTTCAGAAGAACTTCTAGCGAGTTCGGAGCAAAGCTCCATGGCTGCGAAGCAGGTAGCGGCATCCAGCCAGAAGCTATCCGAAGATTTCGATAAGCAGTTTGCTGGCGTGAATCAAGCGAACGAGGCTGTTCAGCAAATGCTTACAAGTACGAAGCTCATTGATGAGTCAGCCCAAGAGGTTGCTGAGCTCGCAGAACAAGCAACCCAAGCAGCACAAAACGGCAAACAATCCGTTGTCTCGATTGCCGGTCAAATGACGGAAATCTCCGATGCTGTTCGCGAAGTCAACGATGTGATTGAAGCATTAGGTAAAAATGCTCACAAAATCGGTGAGATTGTCAATGTGATCAACGAAATTTCTACTCAAACGAATCTTCTCTCTTTGAATGCTGCTATTGAAGCAGCTCGTGCTGGAGAAGCGGGTCGCGGGTTCGCGGTTGTAGCAGGAGAAGTGCGAAAGCTTGCTGAGCAATCATCTTCGTCTGCACGCAACATAACACAGCTTGTTTCCACGATTCAAAGACAGATTAATCACGCTGTAAGCTCCATGCATGCAGGAGCAGGCAAAGTGGAAGTTGGATTATCGATTTCGGGGAAGGCGCAAGAATCCTTCGTCCATATCGAATCATCCGTTGAGAAAGTGAATGCGAAAGTGGAGAGCGTAAACACAAATATTCACCAACTTGTTGATGCTAATTTACGCATAGAACAAGTGATGGGTATCGTGAGTGCTGTTTCGGAAACAGGGATTTCCGTCAGTCAAGAGACATCGGCTGCCAGTCAACAGCAAATGTCGACGACCGAGGAAATTGAGAATTCGGCCAAATCCTTGGCAGGACTTGCCGAGGAATTACAAATTTCTTTGCAGAAATTTACGGTGTAGAAAGATGACCGCGGGCGGTTTGCCTGCGGTTTTTTTGTTTGGGCCGCCGCGGAAACGGATGTATTCATCGTTAAAGTGAGGGGAGTGCGAGAAAGTGACTTCATAGTGATGAAAAACATGCTTAAAGTAGGTGGATACGGCCAAATCTGCTGGATGAGTTGCTGAGACGATGAATTTCATCGCTAAAGTGAAGGAAGTGCGAGAAAGTGACTCCATAGTGATGAAAAACATGCTTAAAGTAGGTGGATACGGCCAAATCCCCTGGATGAGTTGCTGAGACGATGAAATTCATCGCTAAAGTGAGGGAAGTGCGAGAAAGTGACTCCATAGTGATGAAAAACATGCTTAAAGTAGGTGGATACGGCCAAATCCTCTGGATGAGTTGCTGAGACGATGAAATTCATCGTTAAAGTGAGGGGAGTGCGAGAAAGTGACTCCATAGTGATGAAAAACATGCTTAAAGTAGGTGGATACGGCCAAATCCTCTGGATGAGTTACTGAGACGATGAAATTCATCGCTAAAGTGAGGGAAGTGCGAGAAAGTGACTCCATAGTGATGAAAAACATGCTTAAAGTAGGTGGATACGGCCAAATCCTCTGGATGAGTT